>NZ_JALJVC010000014.1 GCF_022967985.1 Acinetobacter lwoffii
ATGTAAACTTTGTGTTCTTTATCACGATATCTAGAATTATCTTACATTTTGTCACATTTTTTTTAGTGTGAGCTATATTGTATTTTGTAATTAATATTTTATTCGATTAACAATACTTTTCTATATTTATTATTAAGATCTAGTAGGGCTTATTAAATGGAGATAATTTACGAAACGGCTTATTTCGTTGAAAGAATTATAAGAATTTTATTGCAATATCAAATAAATTTTCATTGATAATATTTAAATAAAAAAATTAATAAAAAAAATATTAATATAAGATTATTTTTTGGTTGATAGCCTTCATCTAAAATATACCTCTACTTAAAAAATAACACTCTTGATATGATTGAAAAAAAATAGACATATCGAGGTGTTTATTAATGGATCTAAAAAAAGATAAAAATAAGATCAAAAAAAATGAAGAAAGTAATATTTTAATATATAAGCCTTTGTTTGATGAGAAAAATAATATTTTATTAAAAAAATATTCAGAAAATAAGAGGGAGTATAGAAGTAAAATAATACAGTTTTCTTCAGAAAAAGATCGATCAAATAAAATGAATAAAAAAAAATTTAGGTATTTTATTTGTAAAGATAATTTAATATTAAGAAATTCTTTAATACCTCAAGTACATTTTTATTCCTTTGCTGATTTATTTGAAAATAAAGAAGATGTATTTAAGCGATTAATTGATATAGTTATTGCATTAATGGCTTTGATTATATTATTTCCAATTTTTATTATAGTGGCTTATAAGGTTCAAAAAAATTTGGGCTCTCCAATTTTCTTTTATCAAGAACGACCTGGTAAAAATGGTAAATTATTTAAAATGATTAAATTTCGCTCTATGAGGAATGCAATTGATAAAGAGGGTAATCCTTTACCTGATAAATTTCGCATCACTTCATTTGGAAAAAAATTACGTTCTACTAGTTTAGACGAAATGCCTCAGCTGATTAATGTGTTAAAAGGAGATATGAGTATTGTCGGACCTCGGCCTCAAATGAAAGAGTTTCTCCAACATTATACTGAAGAACAAATGAGACGACATGAAGTAAAACCTGGTATGACAGGACTTGCTCAGGTAAGTGGACGCAATAATTTATCTTGGGAAGAAAAATTTGAATTAGATGTGCAATATGTTGAATATCATAATATGTGGCTTGATTTTAAAATTATGTTTAAAACGGCTAAAGTCATGTTGAGTCAAGAGGGAGTTAATGCTCCTGACCAAGAAGTAGGTGCTGCACGATTTTCGAAAAAAAATATTACGGATACCTCTTTATTTACAAAAGAGGTAAAATAATATGAGTAAAAATAAATTCGTTCTATCACTGGTATAGGTAACTATTCTTGAGTCGAAAATGATTGTTTTATTAAGAGATAGGGAACTTTCAATATTAAATTTTATCTAATATTATTAAAAATGAGAGCATTAATTAATCTTAGAATATAGACTCATAGTCTTGAGTGTCTTTAGGTTATACTATTTAATCATTTTAAATTTGAGTTTTGTAGAGATACAATAGATACTCTTGGAGGAGGCCATACCTGACATTAAAATTTGATAATGCTATTTATATTTAGTAATAGTTCTTTGTTTAGATTGGATCAAGATAAGTCAGAAATTAATCCAGCTTAATTAGCCAAAGATATCTATATTAATAGATTTTTTATTACTGAATATTGAGGTTGGCTTAGGGCGTGTCATCAATTAAGCCATATCATGATTGAAGCAAGGTAGATTGCTGACAGGAAGTTTTGAGCCAATTTATCATAGCGCGTAGCAATACCTCGATACTGCTTGAGCTTGGCGAAGAAGTTCTCGATCAGATGTCTTGCTTTATAAAGATGTTGGTCATAATCACGCTGATCAATCGCGTTACTTTTGGATGGCATCACGATCTGACCCTTGATCTTATGGATTGGATCAATCACCCGATCCTTAGAATTATAGGCTTTATCCATGAGCCAAGTCTGACTTAACGATAAGTCCAGCAGCACATCAGCACCATTTAAGTCATGAGTCTGCCCGGCAGTGAGATAAAATCCTGTTGGGTTGCCTAAAGCATCAGTACGGGCATGAATTTTGGTACTTAAACCACCTTTACTGCGTCCGATTGCCTGTTCTTTTTTCCGGCGCTGTGTTGATGAGCACGCACAATGGTTGAGTCTAGCATGGCATATTCATTATCACTTTCATGTGATAGCACTTCAAAAACTTTCTGCCATACGCCTGCTTTAGCCCAACGGCTAAAGCGAGTGTGCACAACTCTAAAATCCCCAAAGCGTTCGGGTAAGTCTCGCCATGGAATACCTGAACGATACCGATACAATACTGCTTCAACAAATAGCCTGTTATCTTTGGCAGTTACTCCAACAGTACTCGCTCGTCCAGGTAACAGATCCTTAATCTGCTCCCACTGATCATCTCTTAATGCATAGCGTTTAGTCATGAAAAAATAATGAGGACAGGTTAGATTTTCTCAAGCTAATTGATGACAGGCTCTAGATACAATATATTTATTACCCATGCAAACATAAAAAACTTCAAACAGATTTAAATTGAAAATTTTCAAATCTGTTTGAAGTACTATAATATTCACTTACCCTTATTTATAATAAATTTTAAAAAGGTGACTTTCTGTAAAAACAGCCTAATCAACACTCTTATTTCTGAAAAATATTTTGATATTTTCAGAAAATTAAATTTACTTAATATAAATCAAACTCATATTAATCCTCATCTTTGGAAGCTGTATATGCATAGGCATAATTATAGCCATAACTACCAGCAGAGCCTTTTTGTACGTCATTTAGAATAACACCATTAACTTTTACATTCGCTTGTTCAAAACGATTGACAGTAATTTCAAGTTCTTTAATTTGGGTTTTCCCATGACGTGCAACCAATAAATTCACGCCCGCGTATTGTGCAATAATAATACCATCTGTCACGGCAAGGACTGGTGGAGTATCAATCAAGATATGATCAAAAGAGGCTGATGCCTGATCTAAAAATGCTTTAAATTGATCTGTACTCAAAAGTTCAGAAGGGTTGACTGGGCTTTTGCCTCGAGTAACAAAGAACAGGTTCTCTACAGTAGAGTTTTGTACTACATCTGCATAGCTATTTTGGTGGTTCAATAGTTCTGCTAAACCCGGTTGTACCTCTGCATTGAAATACTTATGTAAATAACCTCGACGCATATCACCATCAATCACTAATACTCGTTTTCCGCCTTGTGCTAAAATAGTTGCCAAGTTAGTGGTAATAAACGATTTACCAATTTCCGGAGCAGGGCCCGAAATAGCAATTACATTATTATTGGCATTCATGAGGGCAAAATGAATCGCTGTTCGCATACTACGTAAGCTTTCAATTGCAATGTCACTACTATCTTTAACCGCAAGAATAGGAATATTCTTTTTCTTTTTTAATAATTTAATACGACTTTCTTGAATAACGGATCGCGGTACAGTGGCATAGACAGGAAGATCCAACTCATTTTCGATCTGAGCCGCATCTTTAATACCTGAGCGCATCATATTACGTAACAATGCCAGCAATGTTCCTAAGAAACCACCAAGGAAAATTGCTAAAATCAGAATCTGTAATTTCTTTGGTTTAATTGGTTCAATGGGTTCAACCGCAGTATCGACAATACGTACATTACCAATTTCACCTGCTTTAGCAATTCGAAGTTGTTGATACGAATTGAGCAAACCTGTATACAATTGTTGCTTCACTTCGACTTCACGGAAAAATTGTAAGTACTGACGTTGAAGTTCAGGTAAACGTTTTAAAGTCCCATTTAGCTCAGCAATTTTTTGATTGATTGCACTGAGTTGCGCATTCATTTGCTGCATCATTGGATGTTCGCCGGTATATTTAGCTGAAGCTTCTGCAACTAGCTGTTCCAGTTCTGCTTTTTTTGTTTCTAAAGTGATGCTCTGCGTTAAGTATAATTCCGATTCTTTAGTCACATCTACAGTATTATATTGCTGACGGAAACGGTTGAATTCACGCTCTGCAACATCGAGTTGTTGTTTTAGTTCAGGTAATTGATCTTCTAAAAACTTAAGTGTTTGAGCAGTCTCTGCTGAACGACGTTCAATATTTTGCTGGCTATAAGCAGCCAGAATGGCATTCAGAACTTCAGTAATATGTTGTTTGTCATTGCCTTGATAGTTCAAACCCAATACACCGCTCATCTTGCCTTTTTCGGCTACTGAGTAATTAGCGGTTAAAGATTGCATCGCCGCAGGTAAACTTTGCTTTTGTATATTATAAGCGGCATCGAAACTGTCTTGACTAAAAATACCTACTTTCCAGAGACCATATTTAGATGAGGATTGACTTACTTGATTTAAAGGAGCAGAAAAAACTACTTGTTCAGTTTCTTCATCCGTTAGACTGTATTTGCCTGGCTCAAAACTTAAAATTAAGTTCTTATCTTGAAAATATTGGGGAATATCGAATTGGCGAATATCAAAACTATTTTGATTATCTTTAAACAGTACCGATTTTGCTGAATACTCTGTGGCATATTCATGGTTGGCCATTAACCGGTTCCAGAAGCTATCTTCTGTACCAGATACACGAATATTTAAATTTAAATGGTTGATGACCTCGCCCAATACCAAGCGTGATTTCAGAATTTCAATTTCTGCCTGAGCGGGGGATTTTTGGTCGATCATACCAGATAAATCCCCTAACAATGCAGCGGAAGTACCTTTACTGTCTTCGACTTGTACCATGGCATCTACTGCATAAGTATCCGGTGTGGTTCTTAAATACAGTAAGGCACAAATCAGACTTAAAATAATGCACAGTGCAATCAATTTCCATTGTGCAATTAAAGAAAAAAATAATTCTTTTAAATCAATGGTATCTTCGGTGTTGGCGGTTTGGCTCATAATTTAAATATCAAAAAGTGAAAATATTAAAAAACTTAAATATATTTTTTCCAGTCAGCAATACAGGCCTGAATCAACTGGCAGGTCTCATCAAAGAATGCTTGATCATGCTGATAAGGATCGGCAACATTTTTACTTTGCCAATGACCTAATCTAAACGTTTTACCTTTAGCAAAAGGCCAAGTCTGTTCTATATGCTTTTGCTGATTTTGACTCATCACAAGAACCAGGTCGGCTTTTTTGATTAGTTTAGCATCCAGTTTTTTCGCAATATGTGCACTCATATCAATCCCAAAACGTTGCATACATAAACTGGCTTTTTCATCAGCTGCATGACCCACTAAACCGGAAATACCCGCAGATTCTATCTCTAAATGTGGATATTCCTGTTTTAAAAAGTATTCGGCCATAGGGCTACGGCAAATATTACCAATACAAACTACTAAGATATTTTTAATTTTCATTATTTACCTAAGTTATCTAGCTGATAAAGAACACTAGAGAATGGAATCATCTGATTCACTACACGTTGCCAGCGTGCTAAACCAGATGCATCCACATAAACAATATCGTTGCTACGCATTTTAAACTGATTAGCGAGACCAAAGTCTGCAATGCTGGTCAAGTCCATCTGGTAGACTTCAGTGTGAAGTGCATTCAGCTGACTTCTAACGATATAAACTTTACTCCGACTGGCAGAAAGTGGATTTAAGCCTAGGCTTTCTCCTAATACATCACTCAAACTCATGCCTTGATCACGTATGGGTAATGACTGATTTTTGCCGGATTCCCCCATCACATAAATTTTCTGATTTTCACGATTATTCACATATAAGGTGTCATTGGGCTGAATCAACAGATTATGAAGTGAGAGGCCAGCTTTTTCTAATTCTACAGTATTCAGGCTATATGAACGTCCCTGGCGTACTAAAGTGATAGAGGCATTATCACCTTGCTCTGCACTTACTCCCCCTGCCATACCTAAAGCGGTGTAAACACTAACGGGTTGATCACTCAAATAAAATTGACCGCCTTTTAGAACATTACCTTGAACTGAATAACGTTGACCTTGATAAGATAGTACTCGCGCGATCACATCCGGGTTTTTTAGGTAACGTGATAGCTGACTGCGTAATTCACGGTTGACTTGGGTCAGTGACTTTCCTGCGGCTTTATAACGGCCAATAATTGGGAAATGAATATAACCTTCTGAATCGATTTGAAAACCATTTGCTTGGGCGGATTGATCTGTACTAATGTTACTTGGAGATGTGAGTTCTGGATAAGCCCATAAATAAATAGATAAAATATCACCAGAACTCAGACTATAGTTATGATGTCTTGAACTAAAAAGATGGGCATATTCTTGTTGAATATTCTGTATAGCAGGCTGAACGGCCATAATAGAATCTTGGGTGAGTTTAATGATGTTCACTTCCGTGCCTAGGTCGGTTTGATAAACCCCTTCACTAGGTAAGTCATAGGTTTGTAAACCTGAGGTGACCGCACATCCTGTGGTGGCAATACCGCCGGCCAATAAAAGAATTAATTGAAAATGTCGCACACGTTTTCCCAAATATTAATTTTTAAATTCATTTTAAATTGAGGCTATTCTACCTAAGTTATAGGTTCTATACATAGCAATTTGTAATCATATCGCTGTTTTTTGAATAGAAGATAAATTAGTCTGAATTGATCATACAAATTATAAATGAAATCATAATTTTTACAAAAAACATACATTAGTTTGTAGTTTAAATTGTTTCCGTACAAATCATAATAGAAAATTTATGGTTTTCTGATAATATTCGTGCCGAAAGTTGCACTCCTCATAAGTACAGTACATAAATAAGGCGTTGAAATGCTATCTATTGCAGATTTAAAAATTGCGGGGATTGGTTTAGGCTATGTGGGTTCACCATTGGCAGTAGAATTTGGGAAAAAAAGTATCGTCGTTATTTTTGACATCTACCAAAATCGAATTGATGAACTTAAAAAAATGCATAGTTTGGGTAAGCTTAAACATGTTTTATATTAATAAGTAAGGTAGTATAATTTTACTATAATAATTAGACGAAATGTTACAGGCGTAATTAAGTATATTTGATACTAAATGATATTTTTAAATTTATTAGTTTTGAATTGGTTAGCTTTTATAAAAGCTAAAGTGTAAATAAATGAGTATTCAGAAAGAAGCTATAAATGGGTTTAAATGGAATTTTTTGCAGCAATTTAGTGTGCAAATTATTAATTTTACTGTTCAGTTGATTTTGGCTAGGATTTTGATGCCAGAAATGTTTGGTCTTATAGCTATGTTGATGGTTTTTATTTCAATAGGGCAAACATTGATGGATAGTGGTATGACAAGTTCTTTAATTCGTACTAATAATCCAACTGAACTGGATTATTCAACCGTTTTTTGGACTAATATATCAGTAAGTTTATTTGTTTATATTTTAGTTTATATTGGAGCACCTTATGTTGCATTATTTTATGAACAAAAAATATTGGAAGATTTAATACGTATTTTTGCACTTGTTTTTATAATAAAGGCTTTAATAGGTGTACATATTGCAAAATTAACAAAAGAGTTGAATTTTAAATTACAAATGCAATTACAGATTCCATCATCACTTATTGCTGGTGGAGTCGGGATAAGTTTGGCATTACAAGGTTATGGTGTATGGAGTCTTGTGTGGTTAAATTTGATACAAGCTTCGGTTTTTACTATATTAATTTTATGGCTTGTAAAATGGAAATTATCATTTGTTTTTAGCAAAGATTGCTTTTGTTTTCATTTTGTGTTTGGTTATAAATTAACATTGGCAAGCTTGATAGATGTAATTTTTAATGATTTATATAGAATAATTATAGGTAAGTTTTTTTCGCCTCAATCAGTAGGCTATTTTAATCAAGCTGAAACAATGAGATTATTTCCAGTGCAGCAAATTAGCATGGTAGTGGAAAAAGTTACATATCCACTTTTTTCTAATTTAAAAAATGATGAACATTTAAGATATGCTTATAATATTACTGCAAAAATAATGATGTTTATTACTGTGCCAATTATGTTTACTTTGATACTAATCGCAAATGAAGGCTTTAGATTGTTATTTGGGGAAAAATGGTTACCAGCTGTGCCTTATTTTCAAATTTTAGCAATAGCGTCAATAGTTAGACCTGTAAGTTCTTATAGCTTAAATATTTTAAAAGTAAAAGGAAGAAGTGATATTTTTTTAAAAATTGAAATTTTAAAAAAAATTATTGGTTTGATTTTAATCGTGGTGGGGTTTCAGTTTGGAATTTTAGGGCTTGTATTTTCATTAGTGTTTTTTTCTTTAATATCATATTTTATAAATATTTACTTTAGTGGGTTAATTATCGGTATTGATTTTTTTACACAATTAAAGAAAGTTATTCATTTTTTGATATTTGGGACCATAATTTTTTTATCATTGTATTTTTTAAAGAATAATGATTTTTTGTATTTAGGTAGTGATATAATTTATCTTATATTTTATTCAATTTTTTTTAATATAATTTATTTTACAATTACTTTATTGTATGATGGAGATATTTTAAATATTTTAAAGAAAATTGCCAAAATTTAGTATTGAAATAGGTTACATTATATGAAAATTAGATTTTTTAATTCAGATATTTTATTTACAGGTTACTATGGGCAATTAAATGCAGGTGATGATGCATTTATAGAAGTTACCTCATGGGGAGCTAAAAAGTATTGGAACAAGAATGAGAATATATTTTTAGCAAAAGAAAGTAATCTGCCAATAACTACCAATAAAATAAGAGGGTATCCGTTAACAATTCCTAAAACTTATAGATTTCAGAATAGATTTTTATTAGCTTCAACTAACTATCTAATTTCCTCTGGTGGATCTACATTACATCATGAATTATTAAAAAATGATATTAAGCGTATAGCAGTAGAAAGTAAAATAAAAGGGAGTAATAAAATAAAAATTGGGGGGATCGGTGTGTCTATTGGGCCGTTCAGATCAATTAACGATGAAAAGGCTATAATTGAATATTTAAAAAATATAGACTTTTTGGCGGTTCGAGATCAAGCCTCATTTGATTATGTGCAGAATTTAGACTTACCTTATAATGTGGTAAATGCTTTTGATTTAGCAGCTTTATTACCAGAAATTTATGATTTTTCTGAGAAAAGAAATAAAATAAATGGAAAAAAAGTTATAGGGGTTAGTGTTTGCCCTGTAGAAAGTATTACAAATTTAAATAATTTAAATCAAGAGAATAAGCGAAATAGTAATATTAATGAATTATTAAAAACCATTGATAAAAACGAAAATGTTCATTTTAAATTTTTTATAATTAATGGTCATTCTGTCTTTGGTGATTTAGAATTAACTAAAAAGACCATTGAAAGTGTAAATCCTTTAAGTTATGAGATTGTATATTATACAAGAGATACACGCAGAATTTGGAATGAAATTTCGGATTGCGATTTTATAATATCTACACGTCTCCATGCCGCAATTTTTGCTTGTTTTTCTGAAACACCCTTTATGTTAAATGAGTATCATAGAAAGTGTAAAGATTTTTTAGATAATGTGGATTATGATAAAAAATTTAGAATGTTTGATGATGAATATGATTATAAAGAAAAGGCTAATTTGATAATTTCAGTGTTAAATAATGATAATAAGTATATCAAACCAAAAAAAAATGATGAGATGAAAATTCGTGCTTCTTTAAATTTCACGGGAGTTAAAATTTAAGTAATAAATTTTTTTAATATTTTGAAGAAATATTTATTTTTTATACAGCAATTATGAAGAAGATAGTTTATAAATAAGCTATAATCTTTTATTATGATATTAAACTTTCATAATATATTTTTTCAGCACCTTTTAAGAAAGATTTAAATTCAATGAAAGTGTCTATTTTTGTTCCAATGTACAATGTAGCAGATTTTATAGAAAAATGTGCCACATCGTTGTTCTTGCAGAGTTATGAAAATATTGAATATATTTTTGTAGATGATTGTACACCTGATAATTCTTTAGAAATATTAAAAAAAATATTGGTAAAATTTCCAGAACGAAAAAATCAAGTTAAAATTATTCATCATGAGATTAATAAAGGTATTGCGGCTACTAGAAACACAGGTATTTTAAATGCAACGGGTGAGTATTTATTGCAAGTTGATGGTGATGATTATATTGATGTTCATACGGTAGAGTTAATGTTAAATAAAGCTATAGAGGAAAAAGCAGATATTGTTTTATGCAATTATTACTTAGAGTTTAAAAAAATAAGTATTGAAGTGAAAAATGGTTTTTTAGATAAAGATCAATATTTGAATGATATATTAGCAGCTAAAATACCTCCCTCTATTTGGAATAAATTAATCCGTTTAGATGTCTATAAGAAAAATAATTTAGTTTTTAAAGAGGGTGTGAATTATGGTGAGGATTATATGTTAATTCCTCAAATTATTTATTTTTCTTCAAAAATAGTTTCTGTTGAATTGCCTTTATATAATTATATTCGTTGGAATTCAAATTCATATACTGCTCAGATTAAAGAGTCTCATTTAAATAACTTGATAGAAGTTTGTGAAAATTTAAATATTTTTTTTAAAGATAAAAGTGATTTTAAAAATACATTAAATATTGGTTTTAGTAAGAAAAAATTTGATTTATTAAGGGACTGTAGGGATTTGTTGATTTTCAAAAAAATATGGAATGATTTCAAGGTTACTATAATTGATAGTGGTGTTCAAGAGAAGTTTCTGATTTTTACAATGAATAAAAGACTTTCTATTTTAGCTTATTTGTTTTTTTCTTTTAGATGGTTTGCTTTAATTCTATATTCGACTTTTAAGGGGTATAGATAATGGTAAGTTTATTATTTAATATGTTTTTTTGTTTTTTATCATTATTTATATATATATTTGCGCCTGAGCAGTACTCTTATAAATATTGTTTGTTTCTATTAATTATTTTTCTAATTGTTTTTTTATTAAATACATATATTAATGATGTAAAAGAAGGATTTGGTTTTGGTATACTATTTTCAATAGCTTTTTTATTTAGTAATTTTATATATCCTGTCTTTTATATTGTAGATTATACGTATGTAAGTTCATTTATATTTCCATATAATCAAAATGTTGTTAATAAAGCAACAGCTGTTGCCTTGGTAGCATACTGCTTTTATGTTTTTGGTGTTACGCAATACAATCAAAATTATACTTATATTCACAAAGTAAGAAAAAATTTTATTATTAATTCTAATACTATTTATTCTATTATTTTTCTTTTGTATTTTTCAATTTTCTTATTTGTAATTTTTGGGGGGTATAATATAACAAAAGCCTTATATTCTGGTGATTTGGGAATAAGTGTACAAAAAAATGATACTTTTGGATATGCCCAAATTTTGATTTTTATATTTAGCATGCTATTAGCCTCTATATTTTATTATTCAAAAAACTATTTTTTAAGGAAAGTTGCTTTAATTAGTATTGTTTTTGTAGCTATGTTTATGCTGAGTACTGGAACTAGGTTGCTTGCTGTAAATCTTTTTATTATGTTATTAGCAGTATATTCTAGAGAGGTTAGAAAGATAACAATTAAAACAACTCTACTTTTTTGTTTTCTAGGTGCAAATTTTTTATATATAATAATGTTAATTCGAGAAAATCAAAAGTTAGTTTTTTCATCCTCTAATGACACGCTGCCTGGTTTACCTTTTGATATATTTATGGACTTAATAGGCACGAATAGAAATTTATATATTTTATATGATTATGTTGATAACTTCGGTAGTCTATTTTTCTTAAATGAACTACCTACTTTATTATCTGTTTTTCCTTTTTCTGGTTTTTTTATTGATCTTTTGCCAGTAGAAGTTTATAAGACTTCAGGTCTGTTTCCTACTTATCTTACATTTGGACCTAATGCTAATTATGGCTTAGGAACAAGTATGGTTGGGGAGGCATACTTATCTTTTGGTTTGTTGGGAGTTATTTTTGTTTTCTTTGCGTTTGGTTGGGTAATCAAGAAGACAAAATTAAAATCTCTTAATAGTATTTATTTTTCTGTAATATATTTTTATTTAGTTGGTCAGTCTGTTTTTTACCCAAGAATTAACTATTTTTGGGGTCTGAAAAATGTTTTTTGGATGCTGATGATTCTATTATTGCTCAATTACTTATTTGATAAGAAAAGATCTTAAGGTTTGTATGAATTTATTATATTTTATTCCTAGCTTACATAAAGCGGGTGGTATGGAACGAGTGTTGACTCAAAAGGTTAACTATTTGGCTAAAAGTGGCAGATATAATATATATATTATTACAACTGATATGCCTGATGGAGAAGAACCTTTTTTTCAATTGGATAAAGGGGTTGAAGTATATAAATTTAAATTATTTTTTAATATTATTTATAATAATAATTTTATATCAAAAACAATATATACATATAAGAAGTTAATTGAATATAAAAATCTTTTAGATTTATTTTTATCAAAAAATAAAATAGATGTTCTAATAAGTATGGGGGGGAAAGAGCTAGAGTTTTTATATAAAGTTCAGCATCCTGCTAAAAAAATTTATGAAGCACACTTTAGTAATGGTATTCGTACAAGAAATTTATTAGCAAATAAAGGTAATAGTTTTTTTTGGCAGTACATAGCTAAATTACGAGAATTACAGATTGTAAAACAAACAAAAAAATTAGATGCTTTAGTTGTTTTAACTGAAAAGTCAAAAGATGAGTGGTTGAAAACTAACGAGAATGTATTGGTTATTCCTAATCCTTCCTCTATAAAAACTTTTCCTAATCAATATGATGTTGATTCTCGTAGAGTGATTTCTTTAGGTCGTTTAGAGTATGAAAAGGGTTTTGATCTATTAATTAAAGCATGGAGTCGAGTAATTAATTTATATCCAATGTGGAAGCTTGATATTTATGGTAGTGGTTCTTTAGAAGAAAGTCTTAATGGTTTGATCAATGAGTTAAATCTAAAAAAAACTGTACAATTATGTGGTGTCACTCAACAAGTTTCTTATGAGCTAATGAAGAGTTCTTTTTATGTATTGCCATCACGATATGAAGGTCTTCCTTTAGTGATGTTAGAATGTCTGGCATGTGGTTTACCTATGGTGGCATTTGATTGTGAAACCGGTCCTTCTGATATTATAGAAAATAATGATTGCGGTTTACTTGCTAATAATGGAGATATTGAAGAATTATCTCTTAAAATAATTGATATGATTGAGATGGCTGAAAAAAGACTAGTATTATCTAAAGCATGTACTCTTAAATCTGAAAAGTATGCTGTTGATAATATTATGTCCAGATGGAAATATTTATTTGAGTCGATGGTTTAAGGTTTTTTATGATTTTATTAGATGCTGTATATATAAATAATGGAGGTGGTTTGGTTCTCCTTAAATATCTAATTGATTTTTTTGAAAAAAAATCATTAGATGTTTTTTACTTACTTGATTTAAGGGTTGAAAATTGCTTTAGTGATATACCAGTTAATAGAAAAGAGTTTATATCTAACTCTATATTAGAGCGACATTTTTTTTATAATAAAAATAAAAATAAATTTAATAAAGTTTTCTGCTTTGGTAATTTACCACCTACTATTCGTTTAAGGTCTAAAGTTTTTGTTTATTTTCATCAACCATTATTTCTACATATTCCTAAAAACTTTTCCTTTAAAAATAAATTTACTTATATTGCTAAACAAATTTTTCTAAATTTTTTTAAAAAAAATGCAGATTATTGGCTGGTTCAAAGTAACTATATTGCGAATGGTTTTTCCTATAAATATTTATCAAAATCCAATAAAAAAATTATTATTGCTCCATTTTATCCTCCGCTTGATTTCTGTGAATTTACTCAGAAAAAAGTGCCAGAAAGTTTTCTTTATGTAAGCAATAGCTCTCCTCATAAAAATCACTATAAATTAATAGAGTCTTTTTGTTTGGCTTATGATGAAATAAAAAAAGGGAGCTTAACAATTACTGTACCAATTTCAGATATTAATCTATGTGGTCTTATTAAAGAAAAAATAAATTTAGGTTATCCTATTAGAAATGTTGGTTTTATTGAAAGAGAAAAGCTAGCTGAATTTTATTTAAGCCATGAATATTTAATATTTCCTTCATTAGCTGAGAGTTTTGGTTTGGGACTCGCAGAAGCTATTGATGGGGGATGTAAAATTATTGCAGCAGATTTGAATTATACCTATGAAGTGTGTGAACCTTCCTTAGTTTTTAATCCTTACAGTGTAGAATCTATGAAAAATGCAATAGTAACAGCTGTCCAGAATGAATTACCATATGCCCAAAAATTGATTGAAAACGATATTTCTAAGATTATGCAACTTTTAGCGGATTAAATAATGACTTTTGTAAACAAAACTTTACTTATTACAGGCGGTACAGGCTCATTTGGTAATGCTGTTCTAAACCGTTTTTTAGAAACGGATATTAAAGAAATTCGTATCTTTAGCCGCGATGAAAAAAAGCAAGATGACATGCGTAAAAAATACCATTCATCTAAACTGAAATTTTATATCGGCGATGTGCGTGATTATAACAGTGTTTTAAATGCCACGCGTGGAGTAGATTATATTTATCATGCTGCAGCATTAAAACAAGTTCCCTCTTGTGAATTTCATCCAATGGAAGCGGTTAAAACCAATGTTCTTGGCACTGAAAATGTTTTAGAAGCGGCTATTCAGAACCGTGTAAAACGTGTGGTATGTTTAAGTACAGATAAAGCTGTCTATCCTATCAATGCTATGGGTATTTCTAAAGCCATGATGGAAAAAGTCATGGTGGCGAAGTCACGTAACTTAGAAGAATTGGAAACGGTAATTTGTGGTACACGTTATGGCAATGTCATGGCTTCACGTGGTTCTGTGATTCCATTGTTTGTAGATCAGATGCGTCAAGGTAAACCGCTTACCATTACTGACCCAAATATGACCCGTTTCATGATGACATTAGAGGATGCAGTTGATCTGGTATTGTATGCTTTTGAACATGGCGAAAATGGCGATATCTTTGTTCAAAAAGCTCCAGCAGCTACGATTGAAGTACTAGCTCAAGCATTAAAAGAATTGCTCAATGTAGAAGATCATCCTGTTTCAATTATGGGCACGCGTCATGGTGAAAAAGCCTATGAGGCTTTACTTAGCCGTGAAGAAATGGTAGTGGCAATAGACCAAGGGTATTACTTCCGAGTACCGGCAGACCAACGCGACCTGAACTATGAAAAATATGTAGAAGATGGTGATTTAAAAATTACTCAATATGAAGATTATAATTCACATAATACTGAGCGCTTAGATGTCGAAAGTATGAAAAAGTTATTGTTAAAACTTGAATTTGTGCGTGCTTTAACTCAAGGCCAGTATGTAGACCCAGAGGCTTAAACATGAAAATTTTAGTCACAGGTTCCAACGGTTTTATTGCCAAAAACTTGATTCAATTTCTATCAGAAAAATCTGATGTTGAAGTATTAAAGTTTCATCGAGATTCTACTGAGTCAGAATTGGAACAATCTGTACTTGCTGCGGACTGGATTGTACATTTAGCAGGAATAAACCGCCCTTTAAATAAGCAAGAATTTATTGAGGGAAATATCACGCTGACACAAAAAATTGCAGATATTCTTAAACCATCAAAAAAGCAGACTCCAATTATCCTTTCTTCGTCTATTCAGGCGGAGCATGACAATGTTTATGGAAAGAGTAAATTGGGTGGTGAACAAGCCTTATTAGATTTGCATCAACAGCAAAGCAACCTTGTATATATTTGCCGCTTGGCCAATGTATTTGGTAAATGGTCACGTCCAAATTATAACTCGGCTGTTGCAACATTTTGCTATAACACTGCAAATGACTTACCGATTCAGATTCATGATGAAAATGCGCTTATTCGCCTAGTCTATGTGGATGATGTCGTAGAGTCATTCTGGAATGTTATTCAAGGTACACAAAAGGTAGAGCAAACTTTCGTTATAGAACCTGAATATCAAATCAGCGTAGGTGAGTTGGCTAAAACGCTGGCAGGTTTTAAACAGTCACGTGAAAGCTTGATTACAGATCGAGTGGGTACTGGTTTAACCCGTGCATTGTATTCAACCTATTTAAGTTTTTTAAAGCCTGAACAGTTTGACTATAGCGTACCTAAATATGGCGACCAGCGTGGAGTATTTGTTGAAATGCTGAAAACACCGGATGCAGGGCAGTTCTCCTACTTTACTGCACATCCGGGAATTACGCGTGGTGGACATTATCATCACAGCAAAACAGAAAAATTTTTGGTGATTAAAGGTAAGGCATTATTTAAGTTTAAGCATGTGGTTACAGGTGAGTTCTATGAGCTTGAAACTTGTGGTGATGAACCACGAATTGTAGAAACTGTGCCAGGCTGGACCCATGATATTACCAATATTGGTGAAGATGAAATGCTAGTGATGCTTTGGGCAAATGAAATATTTGACCGTGAGAAACCAGATACTTATGCCATGCCACTAACACATTAAGAGTTAAGATTGTGAAGAAATTAAAATTAATGACCGTTGTTGGAACGCGTCCTGAAATTATTCGTTTATCACGTGTCATGTCTACGTGTGATCAGTACTTCGATCATGTATTGGTACATACCGGTCAAAACTATGACTATGAACTCAATGAAATTTTCTTTACCGATTTGGGTATTCGTAAGCCAGATCATTTTTTAAATGCTGCAGGTGTGACGGGTGCTGAAACGATTGGTAATGTGATTATTGCTGTAGATAAAGTATTAGAAGAAGTGCAACCAGAAGCCTTACTGGTATTAGGTGATACCAATAGCTGTATGGCGGTCATTCCTGCTAAGCGTCGTAAGATTCCAACTTTCCATATGGAAGCTGGGAACCGTTGTTTTGATATGCGAGTGCCAGAAGAAATTAATCGTCGTATTGTCGATCATACGGCTGATATTAACTTGACCTATAGTACGATTGCACGAGATTACTTATTAGCAGAAGGCCTACCTGCAGATCAGGTGATTAAAACAGGTAGCCCCATGTTTGAAGTGTTAAATCACTATAAGGCTAAAATTGAAGCTTCAGATGTGTTAGATCGTTTAGGTTTAAAAGAGCATCAATATTTTATTGTCAGTGCACACCGTGAAGAAAATATTAATTCGGATCAAAACTTTTTAGATATGGTTAAGATGCTGAATGCAGTGGCTGAAAAATATCAATATCCTGTGATTGTTTCAACGCACCCTCGTACCCGTAAGCGTATTGAAGAGCTAAATATTGAATTTCATCCACTTATTCAGTTATTAAAGCCACTTGGATTCAGTGATTACAATAAGTTGCAACTTTCTGCAAAAGCAACCTTGTCGGATAGCGGCACCATTAATGAAGAATCTTCTATTCTGAATTTTCCTGCTTTGAACTTGCGTCAGGCACATGAACGTCCTGAAGGTATGGAAGAAGCTGCGGTGATGATGGTGGGTTTAACTGCAGAGCGGATTTTACAAGGTTTAGAGATTTTGGATCATCAACCACGTGGCGAAGAACGATTATTGCGCTTAGTGGCTGACTACAGTATGCCAAACGTGAGTGAAAAGGTGGCGCGTATAATTTTAAGCTATACCGACTATGTGAATCGTGTAGTGTGGAAGAAGTACTAAAATATGAAAATTCTTCTTTTAACGCAGTGGTTTGATCCTGAACCTACTTTTAAAGGACTGGCTTTTGCCAAAGAGTTAAAACGACAAGGTCATGATGTTCAGGTACTCACGGGGTTCCCAAATTATCCAGGTGGGAAAATTTATGATGGATATAAATTAAAACTTTATCAACGTGAAGAAGTAGATGGAATATCCATTTTACGTGTTGCTTTATATCCTAATCATGATAGCTCTGCGTTAAAAAGAATTTTTAATTATATTAGCTTTGCATTTATGGCAATACTTTTTGGCATTTTTGCAACCAAAAAAGCTGATGTCATTTATGCTTATCATCCCCCGTTAACTGTGGGGATCACTGCTATTTTTATGAAACTTTTTCGACGTACACCGATTGTCTATGACATTCAGGATATGTGGCCTGATACCCTAAAAGCAACAGGCATGCTGAATAACAATAAAATTTTAAATCTTATTGATTCAGTCTGTAAGCTGGTTTATAGGTTTGCTGATCATATTGTCGTTTTATGTCCAGGCTTTAAAAAGCTGCTGACAGAACGTGGTGTACCAGAAGAAAAAATTAGCATTATTTATAATTGGTGTGATGAGCAGAGTTTAACGCAGGCTCAGTCTGCAAAGGTTGAATATCAACAACTCATGCAGAATAAATTTAATATTGTTTTTGCAGGAAATATGGGAAAAGCTCAGGCTTTGGATACTATTTTAGAGGTTGCTAAAAAAGTCCAACATATTAAGGATATTCAATTTGTCTTTGTTGGCGGAGGAACAGAAACTGAACGTTTAAAACAACGTTTAATTGTTGAAAATATATCTAACGCGATTTTTATCCCTCGTATGCCTATGGCTGAAGTTGGCGGTGTATTAGAGCTGTCTAATTTATTACTGGTACACTTAAAAAAAGATCCTTTATTTGAAATCACAGTACCTTCTAAAACTCAGGCTTATATGGCGATGGGTAAACCCGTGTTAATGGCTGTAGAGGGTAATGCTGCTGATCTTGTAAAAGCTGCTGAGTGCGGTTGTGTAGCAATATCTGAAAATGTAGAAAGTATTCAGCAAGCTATTTTAAAAATTTATCACTTACCTGCTAGTGAGCAACTACAAATGGGCTTGAATGCGCGTAATTATTATTTACAGGAATTATCTTTAGAAAGTGGCGTTAAACAGTTCATTGAAGTTTTTGAAAAGGTACAACATGATTAAGCGCCTTCTCGATATTATCATCGCCTCCATAGCTCTGATCCTGCTTTCACCCCTTTATGCCTTTGTTGCTTACAAAGTAAAAAAGAACTTAGGTTCGCCTGTGCTATTTCGTCAGGTACGTCCCGGTTTACATGGCAAGCCCTTTGAAATGATCAAGTTCCGGACCATGAAAGATGCTGTGGACGAGCAGGGTAAGCCATTGCCGGACAATGAGCGTTTAACACCTTTTGGCCAAATGCTGCGTTCTACCAGTCTGGATGAAATGCCAGAACTCTGGAACGTGATCAAAGGCGATATGAGTATTGTCGGTCCACGCCCCCTGCTGATGGAATACCTGCCACTTTACAGTCCCGAACAGGCCAAACGCCATAATGTCCGTCCGGGCATGACCGGTCACGCGCAGGTCAATGGCCGCAATGCCATTGGCTGGGAAGAAAAATTTAAGCTGGATACCTGGTATGTGGAAAATCAGTCGATATGGCTCGATTTTAAAATTATGTTTAAAACGATACATAAAGTTTTAGCAAAAGATGATATCAGTGCTGAGGGTGAAGCGACCATGACCAAATTTACCGGCACAAAAACGGACAAGATTCATGACTGAAATCTATGCCGTGTATGGCGTTTCAGGTTGTGGCCGAAGCTTGATGCCTGTCGCCCGTCAGCAATTACAGCGTCAGTATATAAAAACCGAAATCTATTTTATTGATGACAGTTTGATCGAAGAAATGTCGGTTAATGGGCATAGAGCGTTAAATTATGCAGCATTTAAAAATCTAAAGGCTGATAGAAAGTCAGTTCTCATTGCGATTGCCAATAGTCAGGTTCGTGAAAAAATTGCGATAAAACTTGAACAAGATGCAATTGAGCTGTGGGCAGTTCAGGCAGATAATGTCGTATGTATGGATGATATAGAGATTGCCCCAGGTGCTGCTTTAAGTCCCTTTGTAACCCTCACCTCTAATATTAAAATTGGCAAATGTTTTCATGCCAACCTATACAGTTATGTTGAGCATGACTGTGTCATTGGTGATTATGTCACCTTTGCTCCCGGGGTGAAATGCAATGGCAATATCCATATCGAAGACCATGCCTATATTGGAACAGGTGCCGTGATCAAACAGGGCACACCGGACAAGCCTTTGGTGATTGGCAAAGGCGCCGTGGTCGGTATGGGGGCAGTCGTGACCAAAAGTGTACCACCGGGTGTAACAGTAATCGGCAATCCGGCACGGATTCTAGAGAAAAAATAAGTTTTTAAATTTTAAAAATTCAGGACACATCATGTTAAACACTGCATTTGAACCATGGCCAAGTTTTACTCAGGAAGAAGCGGATGCGGTTTCTCAGGTATTATTGTCGAATAAAGTCAACTACTGGACTGGACAGGAATGCCGAGAGTTTGAAAAAGAATTTGCCCGGTTTGCAGAAACCAAATATGCCGTGGCGCTGGCTAATGGCACTGTAGCTTTGGATGTAGCGTTAAAAGCCTTAGGCATTGGCGCAGGGGATGACGTGATTGTCACTTCTCGTACTTTTTTAGCTTCTGCCAGTTCTATTGTCACGGCTGGGGCAAATCCGATCTTCGCTGATGTTGAACTGGACTCCCAAAATATTTCTGCACGAACAATTGAAGCAGTTTTAACCCCAAATACCAAAGCGATTATCTGTGTACATCTGGCGGGCTGGATGTGCGACATGGATCCGATCATGCAGCTGGCTGCCGATAAAGGCCTGTATGTAATTGAAGACTGTGCACAGGCGCATGGGGCAAAATACAAAGGCAAATCTGCGGGTTCAATCGGTCATGTCGCGGCCTGGTCCTTCTGTCAGGACAAGATTATGACGACAGGCGGTGAAGGCGGTATGGTGACCACCAATGACGAAACCCTGTGGAAAAAAATGTGGTCTTATAAAGATCACGGTAAGAACTTTGACAGCATCTATAACAAGCAGCATCCACCGGGGTTCCGCTGGTTACATGACTCTTTTGGTACTAACTGGCGTATGATGGAAATGCAGGCAGTGATTGGGCGTATTCAGCTCAAAATGATGCCGGAATGGACGGAAAAACGTACTAAAAATGCTGAAAGAATTTTGAGTTGTTTTGAGAATAGTCCATATTTTACTGTACATCGCCCATCCGATGATTATGTACATGCTGCTTATAAATGTTATGTGCAGGTCAATATCGATGCTTTGCCTGAAGGATGGTCACGTGACCGAATTATGGCAGAGATTAATGCTTTGGGCGTGCCTTGTTTCAGCGGATCTTGCTCAGAGGTCTATTTGGAGCATGCGTTTGATCATACAAAATGGCGTCCAGTAGAACGTTTGAAAAATGCGCAGCAATTGGGTGAAACTAGTTTAATGTTTTTGGTGCATCCGACATTAACAGAAAATAATATTCAAACAACCGAATATGGCATTCAACAAGTGATTGCTCGTATATAATCTATCAATGATTCAGTCACGTAGAATGTACCGATGGGTGCATTTGATAAATTTATCCAGGTTTCAATTTAGTCATTCTAATATTTAAATTGAGTTGAAACTTATAAGTCATATTGAGAAGACACATCACGTGAAATCTATCATCTTGCCATTAGTTGAATCTCCACGATCAGCAAAATTAGTATTTTTGGTCGTCTTGGACTTCTTTATTTTCCCGGTTCTGATCTGGCTTTGTTATGTCATTCGACAGTTTGATCTCGGTGCAGAAGTTGTACCCAATATTCCCTTTGGGTCAGTTTGGGTCAGTGCTATTACAGTCTTTGCGCTGTTTATTTGTGGTGTATACCGTTTTATTGTTCGTACCTTTAATGAATTTTTTATTGCCAAATTAGGTCTGGCAACCATATTAAGCGTGATTGGTTTGTACTTGTTGGCTTATAGTACACATGCCTTTATTCCGACATCAATCCCTTTAATGTTTGGTTTTATGATGTTCGCTTGGGTTTGGTTTAGCCGGGGTATTATTCGTTTTGTCGTTCAATCTTATTTGAAGTCAGGTGTACCGAAAAAACGTATCGCGATTTATGGAGCAGGTCATGCTGGTCAGCAAGTAGCAGCTACTTTAAACCGTTCTAATGAACATCTACCGATTATATTTATTGATGATGATCCTTCTTTAAGTGGCCAAAATATTGGTGGTATCCAAGTTTTTTTACCACATATTGCTTTGAAATGTTTTACAAAATTCAAAATTGATGAAATTTTAATTGCACTGCCGTCAGTAGGGCGAATACGTAAAAGTGAAATTATCAAGTTTTTAGAGCCGGCTCATTTAAAAATTACCGAGATTCCGGGGCTGACTAAACTGGTCAATGGTGAAATTCGAATTTCTGATATTCAGGAAGTGGATATTATTGATTTACTGGGGCGTGATCCTGTACCACCAGTTCCAGCGCTTTTGGCTAAAAATATTAAAAATAAAGTAGTCATGGTGACAGGCGCGGGTGGCTCGATTGGTTCAGAACTATGTCGCCAAATTATTAGAAATCAGCCTGTCAAAATTATTATTTATGAGCTAACAGAATTTGCTTTATATCGTATCGATAAAGAATTACGTCTTACGGCAAGCTGTGAAATTATTCCAATTTTAGGTTCAGTTCTCGACGAACGTAAGTTAGAACGAGTGATTGAACAATATGGCATACAAACCGTTTATCATGCTGCTGCTTATAAGCATGTGCCGCTGGTGGAGTGTAATCCGCTGGCAGGTTTGAAAAACAATGCTGTTGGAACCGCCTTTAGTGTGAATGCGGCGGTAAAAAAAGGTGTAGAAACCTTTGTGTTGATTTCAACTGATAAAGCGGTACGTCCAACCAATGTGATGGGGGCGACCAAACGTATGGCAGAGCTGTACTGTCAGGCTATGGCAGAGGCTCAGGATCAGACCCAGATCAGTATTGTGCGCTTTGGTAATGTCCTCGGTTCTTCAGGCTCGGTCGTGCCGCTGTTTAAACAGCAAATTGCTAAAGGTGGTCCAATTACCGTGACCGATCCAGAAGTTACCCGTTTCTTTATGACCATTCCGGAAGCCTCGCAACTGGTGATTCAGGCCGGTGCTTTGGGTACAGGAGGCGACGTGTTCCTGCTGGATATGGGCGAGCCAGTACGGATTCAGGATCTGGCTCGTCAAATGATTGCCCTTAGCGGACTCAAAGTCAGAGATAATAAAGACCCGAATGGTGATATTGAAATTCAATATACTGGGCTACGTCCAGGCGAAAAACTTTATGAAGAACTGCTGATTGACGAAGAAAATACAGAAATTACCGCGCATACGCGTATTCTACGATCTGTCGAGAAACATTATCCATTGGCAGAAATTCTGGCAGTATTTAACCGTATGCATGAACTTAGCGCGACTCAGTCCGATATTGAATGGGCACTGGCACAATTAGAACATTATGTGGATGGTTATGTACGCGGTAACGAAATTAAAGTGAACTAGGTTTTTATAGATATGATCAAAAAAGCAATTCTCCCTGTGGCGGGTCTAGGTACACGTTTTTTACCTGCCAGTAAATCCATTCCTAAAGAAATGGTGACAGTCGTGGATCGCCCTGCGATTGAATATGTGGTACGTGAAGCGGTTGCTGCCGGAATTGAGCAGATTATTCTGGTGACCCATTCTTCTAAAGCATCGATTGAAAATTATTTTGATCGTAACTTTGAACTTGAAACCACCCTTGCGCAAAAAAACAAAACGGACTTACTCAAAGAGATTACTGAAATTTTGCCTGCAGGTGTGAGTGTGATTAGTGTACGTCAGCCTCAGCCTTTAGGCCTGGGGCATGCCGTACTGTGTGCCAAAGCTGTGATTGGCGATGAAGATTTTGCGGTGTTATTGCCAGATGTGCTAGTGAAAGATCAGGATCCGGAAAATGACCTGTCACGCATGATTCAGCGCTATGTACAATCTCAAGCTTCACAAATCATGGTTGAAGCAGTGCCTGAACATCTAGTGGACCAATATGGCATTGTTGATGTTGCAGCAGTGCCTGCGGAAGGGAACAGTATTGTCATGCAAGGCATTGTCGAGAAACCGGCAGTGGGTACAGCACCTTCAAACCTGTCTGTGGTCGGGCGTTATATTCTACCCGCCAAGATCATGCAGCTTTTAGAGCAGACACCACGCGGGGCAGGCAATGAAATCCAGCTGACCGATGCAATTGCCATGCTGCAGCAGACAGAAGCTGTAGAAGCCTACCGCATGAAAGGCCAGACCTTTGACTGTGGCAGTAAGTTAGGTTATCTAAAAGCTGTTTTACATTATGGCGTTGATCATCCTAAACTCGGTACTGAGTTTAAAGCATTAATTCAGGAACTGGCTTTGTAATAAAAATAATAGAAAGGAATAATATGAAAGTCGCAGTATTGGGAAAAACCCTATTTTCCGGGGTCATGTCGGCCCTTTTATCTGAATGTGGTCATCAGGTGGTCTGGTGTAATAGCTTCGGTGCAGCTGAATCAGCTCGGCCCTATTTCCAGGATGAATCCCTCCAGCTATTACTGCAAAAACAGGAAAAGTCTGGCTTTTTAAACTGTTGCGATTTTCAGTATCTGGATTTTAATCAGGATGTTTTTTTCTTTAGTTTTAATGCGACTGAAGAACAACAGGCGTTTCAGATGGTAGATACCATCCGGCATGCCTGTTTTGCCCATCCCAAACTAATGATTAATGCCTCGACCTTTGGCTTGCATGGCACGCAACGTTTTCAGCAGTTGCTGCCGAATGATGACTGGATTTATCTGCCAGATATTATCCAGGAAGGGAATGCATTGCGTAGCTTTACTCAGGCCACCCAGCTGATTGTGGGCTGTGATCATGCAGATATACAGCCTAAAATCAAAGAATTATTACGTCCCCTATTTCCACGCGCGCAGCAGTATCTATTTATGCCGGTTCTGGATGCCGAATTTACCAAGCTGAGTATTTCCGGCATGCTGGCCACCCGGATCAGTTATATGAATGATCTGGCCAGTGTGGCAGAAAAGCTTGGCATTGATATTGAACAGGTACGGCAAGGCATGGCTGCGGATAACCGGATTGGTTCTGCCTATCTGTTCCCCGGCGTTGGTTTTGGTGGAGAGAATTTCTCCCATGATATCCGGACGCTTACTCACGCCGTGGCAGATTCAGGGGTAAAAAACCAGTTGCTGGAACAGGTCTGGGACATTAACGAACAGCAAAAAGAATTACTGTTTCGTAAACTCTGGAACTATTTCCGTGGAGACTTAAAGGGTAAAGTCATTGCGATTTGGGGTGCAGCCTTTAAGGAAAATACACCGAGTATCCAACAGTCTCCGGTACATGCCATGCTGACCGCTTTGTGGGCGCAAGGCGTGACGGTCAAGTTACATGACCCTCAGGCAATCGCAAATATTGAAAAGGTCTATGGGCCACGGGAAGATCTGATCCTGTGTAAAGACCAGTATCAGGCCGTGGAAGGGGCGCATGCCTTGTGTCTGATTACGGCATGGAAACAGTATGGCAGTCCGGATTATCCATATTTGATCAAGCTGATGCAGCATCCCCTGATTCTGGATGGGCGTAACCTGTATGATCCGACGTATATCAAGACACGTGGTTTTAATTATATTGGGGTAGGACGTTAATGTTGAGCCATTTTAATCCAAATCTCGACACTGAAACTGTGTGTCAGAAACTCGCCTCGAATAAAGAACAGCTTCAGTCTGAGCATTTGCGGGAGCTGTTTGCAGCTGACCCAGAGCGCTTTAATCGATATTCTATCCAGTTTGAACAACTGCTATTTGACTATAGTAAACACAGAATCAATAAAAATGTGCTGCAGGGCCTGATCGAATGGGCCGATGCACAGAACCTCAGATCCTGGATTGGCTCCCTATTTTCTAATCAGGAAATCAACTATACCGAGCAGCGTGCTGCCATGCACTGGGCACTACGCCTGCCTAAACAGGACCAACAGCATGCTGATCTGGCAGCAGACGTACATGCCCAGCTGGAGCGGATGTATGCCCTAGTGGAACAGATTCATGCTGGACAGCGTCGCGGTGCTACCGGGGAAGTGATTCAGGATGTGGTCAATATTGGTGTTGGTGGATCAGATCTGGGTCCTTTGATGGTCACGCACGCTTTATCTGATTTTAAATACCAGTCTGCCCAGCCACTCAACGTACATTTTGTTTCGACCATGGATGGTAGTCAGCTGTCCGAGCTGTTGCATCAGCTGCGTCCGGAAACGACACTGTTTATTATTTCCTCCAAATCCTTTGGCACCATTGATACTCTGACTAATGCACAAACAGTCCGTTTATGGCTGGAAAAGGCTTTAGGTCAGCATCCTTATATTCTTAAGCATCATTTTATTGGAGTATCAACCAAGCCGGAAAAAATGACCGCGTGGGGTATCGCACCGGAAAACCAGTTATTGCTTTGGGACTGGGTTGGCGGGCGTTATTCACTTTGGTCCTGTATCGGACTGCCAATTGCCTTGAGTATCGGGATTGAAGGCTTTAAGCAGCTGCTCGCTGGCGCCTATGCAGTGGATCAGCATTTTCAGTACCAGCCTTTTGAACGCAATATTCCGGTATTGATGGGATTGTTGGGAGCCTGGAATACCAATTTTCTGGATATTCAGACCCATGCGATTCTGCCTTATGACGGACGGCTGAAATATTTTGCATCTTACTTGCAACAGCTGGAAATGGAATCAAATGGTAAGTCAATCCAGCGTAATGGAGAGAAAGTCCAGTTTGATACCTGTCCGATCATCTGGGGTGAAGTGGGGCCGAATGCCCAGCATGCCTTCTATCAATTATTGCATCAGGGCACTCAGTCAGTTAGCTGTGATTTTATTGCGCCGGTAGAGCGTTATAACAGCCAGCAATATACCTATGCAGACAGTGCCGAAGCATTGGTAGAACAACATCATCTGGCCTTATCTAACTGTCTGGCGCAGTCGCGTTTACTGGCTTTTGGCAATGAAGCGCTGGATCAGGCCGAATTGGCAAGCTTGCCGGCCTATAAGCAGTATGAAGGTAATCAGCCGAGTAGTACCTTGTTGCTGCAAGAGTTGAATCCATACAGTTTGGGCATGCTAATTGCACTCTATGAACATAAGGTATTTGTTCAGTCTGTGCTGTGGAATATCAATCCGTTTGACCAGTGGGGCGTAGAAAAGGGCAAGGAAATTGCCAACCAGCTATTGCCAATACTGAATGGCGAACAAACCGATCTGAATGGTTTGGACGGTTCTACCCAAGGCTTAATTAAAATTTTGTTAGGAAAGTAATATGGCTAAAATTTTGGTAACGGGTGGAGCAGGCTATATTGGTTCACATACCTGTGTGGAATTGCTGAATGCTGGACATGAAGTGATCGTGCTGGATAATCTGTGCAATAGCTCAGCTGAGTCTTTAAATCGTGTCCAGCAGTTAAGTCACAAAAGCCTGACCTTTGTTGAAGGAGATATCCGGGATAGCCAGTTACTCGATCAGGTCTTTCAGCAAAATTCGATTGATGCGGTGATTCATTTTGCCGGATTGAAAGCGGTGGGGGAAAGCCAGCAGATTCCTTTGGCCTATTTTGACAACAATATTGCCGGTTCAATCAGTCTGGTTCAGGCTATGCAGCGCGCACAGGTGTTTAAACTGGTATTTAGCTCGTCGGCTACGGTCTATGGGGAAAACAATCCTTCACCCTTAAATGAAGAGATGCCTACTGGCATACCAACGAATAACTATGGTTATACCAAACTAATAGTTGAGCAGCTACTAGAAAAATTGGCTGTGGCGGATGAACGCTGGTCGATTGCCTTATTGCGTTATTTTAATCCAGTCGGTGCACATAAAAGTGGTCAGATTGGGGAAGATCCACAAGGTATCCCAAATAATTTAATGCCTTATGTAACTCAGGTGGCTGTAGGTCGTCGTGAAAAGCTGTCTATTTTTGGTCATGATTATGACACGGTCGATGGTACCGGCGTGCGGGACTATATTCATGTAGTGGATCTGGCCAATGCACATCTGTGTGCCCTGAAGAACCGTCTAGTTTCTCAAGGTTGCCGAGCTTGGAATATTGGTACTGGCAATGGAATTTCAGTCCTGCAAGTCAAGAATACCTTTGAGCAGGTGAATGAGGTTGATGTTCCATTTGAATTTGTACCACGTCGTGAAGGGGATGTGGCAACCTGTTTTGCAGACAATACACGCGCTGTACAGGAACTTGGCTGGGTAGCTAAATATGGCTTGGAGGATATGCTCGCCGACAGCTGGAACTGGCAGAAACAGAATCCCAAAGGATATTGATAATAAATATGAATTTTATTTATGGGATTGTTTGTCATCGTTTAACCAATCCCTTAATTTATTTGGTGGAGAAGCTAATTACTAGCAGCAATAGTATTATTCTTATTCATGTTGATAAGAAATCGGATATTGCTCATATAAGAAAATTTTTACCAAATAGTCCACAAATACATTTTTTAACAGATAGAACTGATGTGGAGTGGGGTGGTTATACTCAAATTGAAACCACCCTAAAACTCTTAAATTATGCAAGTCAATTTGATTATCAGTATTTTTCTCTTTTATCCGGTGATGATATTCCATTGATGAAGGTAGAGCATATAGAAAAATATCTTTTAACCAATGATCGGGAATATATAGGTTATGAGTATCTTGCAGATCCTGCGATTCAGGTTAAATATTTATATCCAAAATTTTTTCTGAATAAGAAAAAATCAATATGGATAAAAATTAAATGTAAAATTTTAACTTTTCTGCATAAAATTGGTTTATTTAATCAGGATATTGATAAATTACCAAAACTTTATAAAGGCTCACAATGGTTTACCCTAAGTAATCAAGCTGTTAGTTATATTTTAGCTTTTATAGAAAATAATAAAAATTATGATTTAGCATTTAAGAATTCAATTTGTGCAGATGAAGTTTATTTTCATACTATTATTTATAATTCGTATTTAAAAGAAAAAATATACTGCCCCGAAGATGAGCAAAACGTTTGTGAAGGTGGACTAAGATATATTGATTGGGATTCAGGACCGGATTATCCAAGGACTTTAGATGAATCGGATTTTGATAAAATGAGGCAATCAGGCATGCTGTTTGCGCGGAAAATGAATCCAAATATCACAGTGGATATACTCGAAAAACATTTTCCATAAAAGCTTCAAGTCGGAAAAGTACCCTAAAAACTGGAATCTTTTCTCTGGTTTAAAGGGCACTGTTTTCAGGCTTTTGAGGAATTAAGATTCGCCCTGGATCAGCTGGGTCAGCTCATCAACATACTCCTGCATTGGGCGTGGATGATGATCACGGCGGCTTTCAATATTCAAACGCAATAATGGTTCAGTATTGGATGCACGCACATTAAAACGCCAGCTACCAAAATTCAGGCTCACGCCGTCGGTCTGGTCAATTTCAGGTTTCTGCTCGGCATAATGATCGAAAAGTTTCTGGATGGTTGCTTGGGTATCTGCAACTTTGAAATTAATTTCACCTGAACATGGGAACTTGGCGATCATTTCTTCCACGAGAGAAGATAAGGATTTTCCTGTTTCAGATAGTACAGCCATAGCCAATAACCATGGAATCATGCCGCTGTCACAGTAAGCAAAATCACGGAAATAATGATGGGCACTCATTTCCCCGCCATAGGCTGCATTATGTTCACGCATGACATCTTTAATGAAGGCATGACCTGATTTTGATTGGACGGTAATCCCCTGATACTGCTCCACGACATCGAGCGTATTCCAGACCAGACGCGGGTCATGCACAATTTTTTCACCGGACTGCTTCAGCAAGAATGCCTGAGCCAGAAGGCCAACAATATAATAACCTTCAATGAACTGACCTTTTTCATCGAACAGGAAGCAGCGGTCAAAGTCGCCATCCCAGGCAATGCCCATATCCGCACCATGCTGAATGACCGCATTACAGGTGCTATCACGGTTTTCAACCAGAATTGGATTGGGGATACCATTCGGGAAGTTACCATCGGCCTCATTGTGAATTTTGACAAATTTAACCGGGATCTGTAGCTGTTGAAACTTCTGTTCAAGCGCATCCACCACATGACCTGCGGCACCATTACCGGCATTCATCACCAGTTTCATCGGGCGGATTTTTGCCGGATCGATATAGGTCATCAGGTGATCGATAAACTCTGGCAGGATATTATATTTTTCAGTATGACCTTTTTGGCTAACTTCAATGAATTGTCCCGATTCTGCCAAGGCCTGAATTTCTTTTAAGCCTGTATCTGCACTAATCGGACGGGCATTTTCACGCACCAGTTTCATGCCGTTATAGTCCATCGGATTATGGCTGGCAGTGACTTCAATTCCACCTTGTACATCGAGGTGGAAGGCCGCGAAATAAACTTCTTCAGTCCCGGTCATGCCGAGATCCAGCACATTAACCCCGGCATCATTTAAACCGCGAATGGTCGCCTGTTTTAAACCTTCACTGCTGAGTCGAATATCACAGCCAATGACAACTGTTTTAAGCTGATAGATCTGTCCATAAGCACGGCCAATTTTATAGGCAATCTCTTCATTGAGTTCGCTACCCAGTTTGCCGCGAATATCATAGGCTTTGAAGCAAGTCAGTTTTGTCATTTAGAGGCTCTCCATTTAGAAGAAAAAAGGCCGGTTTCTCAGCCTCGATTCAATTTTAATTATTCTACAGTAACCGATTTTGCCAGGTTGCGTGGCTGATCCACATCCGTACCACGTAGCACTGCCACATGATAAGAGAGTAACTGCACCGGGATGCTATACACAATCGGTGCCAGTACTGCATTTACTGATGGAATATGTACCACGTGCTTGCGCTCTTTGGCTTTAATGCCACTGTGTTCATCAGCAAAAACAAACAGTTCACCACCACGTGCCTGAACTTCTTCCATATTGGATTTCAGTTTGTCCAGCATGTCATCTTGTGGCGCCAGAATCACCACCGGCATGTCATTGTCGACCAGTGCCAATGGCCCATGTTTCAGCTCACCTGCAGCATAACCTTCAGCGTGAATATAGGAAATTTCTTTCAGCTTGAGTGCACCTTCCAGAGCGATCGGGAAATGCGTACCACGGCCCAAAAACAGGCAATGCTGCTTCTCAACAAACAATTCAGAGAGACGTAAAATTTCATCGTCATGACGCAAGGTATCCAGAATCACTTTAGGCGTATGCCAAAGTTCTGTGGTGATCTCCGTCATTTGTTCTGTAGAAATAGTATTTTTCACAGAACCGATTTTGAGTACCAACAGCATCAATGCAGCAAGCTGGGTGGTAAAGGCTTTGGTTGAAGCCACACCAATTTCAGGGCCTGCCAGTGTCAATAGACTATGCTGAGTTTCACGCACCATCGAAGAGGTTGCTACGTTACAGATGGTCATCGTAGTGATGTCCAGGCCTTTAGCTGCCGCACGTTTTTGTGTATCACGTAATGCAGCTAAAGTATCAGCAGTTTCACCAGATTGGGAAATACACACATATAGCGTGTGATTCACAATCACCGGCGTGCGATAACGGAATTCGCTGGCAATCTCGACTTGGCAAGGCAGATCAATCAGCTGTTCAAACCAGTATTTGGCAATCATGCCGGCATGATAGCTGGTACCACAGGCAATAATCTGGATTTGCTGGATTTTTGAAAAGTCTTGTTCCGCACTGGCAAGGAAGTCTTCGCGCAGGTCATTGCCATTTAAGGCTTGGGAAATGGTCTGTTTAATCGCTTCAGGCTGCTCATAAATTTCTTTGAGCATATAGTGCTTGTATTCACCTTTAGACGCATTGCTGACCGCAGCATCCAGTTCCTTGACCGGACGATCCATCAGCTGACCATCGACAAAGACTTCAATGGTGGTGCGGGTCAAACGGGCAATATCACCTTCTTCCAGGTAGATAAAACGGTTAGTAATTGGAAGTAAGGCTAATTGATCTGAACTAATGAAGTTTTCACCAATCCCGACACCAATCACCAGTGGAGAACCTTCACGCACGGTAATCAGTTCATCCGGGTGGTCAGTATGTACGATGCCCAGTGCATAGGCACCTTTCAATTGCGGAACCACTTGGCGTACAGCTTCTAACAGGCTCGGGGTAGATTTCAGTGCATCATTGATCAGATGGGCAACCACTTCAGTATCAGTCTGTGAGGTAAACACATAGCCCAAAGCTTCAAGATCATCTTTGAGTTCCTGATAGTTTTCGATAATTCCGTTATGCACCACTGCCACATTTTCAGAAATATGCGGATGGGCATTTTCTTCAGTCGGTTTGCCATGGGTCGCCCAGCGTGTATGCGCAATGCCGAGTGAACCGCTAATCTGGGATTCATTCACCGCCTGTTCAAGGTTTGCGACCTTACCGACACGGCGTTCACGCAGGACCTGGCTATTATTAATCAGTGCCAAACCTGCTGAATCATAACCCCGGTATTCCAGGCGTTTTAAGCCTTCGATCAAAATATTGGTAATGCTACGTTCTGCAATGCCACCAACGATACCACACATATTTATTTCCCTTATTTCTTGATTTTTTGCGGACGTGGATAGTTTTCTTTGGCAAATTGCTTAGAGCGCTCTACTGCCAAACAGTTGTCTTCCACATTACGGGTAATCGTTGAGCCTGCACCTACAGTGGCGCCATTGCCAATTTTCACAGGTGCCACTAATGAACTGTTCGAGCCAATAAAGGCCTGATCACCAATAATCGTTTTAAATTTATTTGCACCATCATAATTACAGGTAATGGTTCCTGCACCGATGTTTGCACCACTGCCAACTTCTGCATCACCCAGGTAGGTAAAGTGGTTGGCTTTAGAGCCTAAACCAATCGTGGTATTTTTGACTTCAACGAAGTTACCAATATGTACTTCATTGGCCAGTTGTGCACCCGGACGTAGTCGTGCAAAAGGTCCAATTTGGGTATCTTCACCCACGATGGCGCTATCGAAAATGCTATATGGCTGAACCTTGGTGCCAGCTGCAATCTTGGTATTCTTGATAATACAGCCAGCGCCAATTTCAACGTTGTCGCCCAGCTCGCAATCACCTTCGATAATCACGTTGATATCAATGCGGACATCCTGACCGACAGTCAAATTGCCACGCAAGTCAAAGCGGCTTGGATCAATCAGATGTACGCCTTGCTGCATCAGCTGTTTTGCTTGATAAGCCTGGAACTGACGCTCTAAAGCAGCCAACTGCACCCGGTCATTTACCCCTTCAACTTCAAAAGCCTGCTCAGGTTCTACAGATGCAACTTGCATACCATCTGCCAAAGCCATCGCGACGATATCCGTCAGGTAATATTCACCTTGAGCATTGTCATTACTTAAACTTGGCAGCCATTGATGCAGTTTGGCATTGCTGACCGCATAAATACCGGTATTGATTTCTTTAATCTGACGTTGCTCTTCGGAAGCATCTTTGTGCTCAACAATAGCCTGGATTTCACCATTTTCACGGACAATACGACCATAACCATTCGCATCCGGCAGGGTAAGCGTCACCAGACCAATACCGATTTCTGCGGTGGCATCGAGTAATTTTTGCAAGGTCACAGGATTAATGCACGGTACATCGCCGGAAAGAATCAGCGATACGCCGTCGTGAGGCAGTACAGGCAAGGTCATCTGCACCGCATGTCCGGTACCCAGCTGTTCAGCCTGTTCTACCCATTTAATATCCTGTTGTGCAAATGCTGTTTGAACAAGGTCACCACCATGACCATAAATGGTAATAATATTATCTGCGTTTAATTTTTTTGCCGTTTCAATGACATGACCCAGTAAAGGACGTCCTGCAAGAGGTTGTAATACTTTCGGTAAGCTTGAACGCATGCGCGTGCCTTTACCTGCAGCAAGAATAATAACAGTCGTTGACATGTTCTAATCCTAAATATGGCTTATGCCACGGTGAAGTAAAAATAAAGCAAAATACAAATAGCTGCCCAAAGGCCGGCAATAATGTCATCCAGCATGATGCCGAAGCCACCGTCCACTTGACGGTCAACCACCCGGATCGGCCAAGGTTTCCAGATATCAAATAATCTGAATAGCGCAAAACCGATGAATAACCATAACCAGTTCATCTGGCCTAAGTAGATCAGGGGCAAAAATGTGATGGATTGTCCTGCAAATTCATCCCAGACGATGCGGCCATCATCATGAACACCCATGACCTTGGCAGTATGTCCGCAGATATATATGCCAATCAGGGACATGATAGCAATGGCAAAAACACTGTTTAGAAAACCAAGATGCAGCCAAATAGGAATAAATAAAAGTGCAAAGGCCGACCCAAATGTACCGGGTGCTTTAGGTGCCAGACCGGAACCAAAACCAACCCCACTAAAGACAATCAGTCGGTCGATCCATGACATGGCTTTAAAATTAATCACAGGTTTATGCAAAATGTTGATACCCATTAAATTGAAGTGAATGATCTACGCCATCTTTTTCAAAAGTTAAGCCGTGTTGCTGCTGAATTGTGCCGATTATACTAATCGAAACATCAAGTTGTTTTTGCAATAATTTTTCGTAATTTTGCGGGCTTATTGTAAAGCATAATTCGTAATCGTCGCCACCAGCGAGGGCATATTGCCATTTTTGCTCATTGTTTAAGGCATGCAGGGTAGGACTGATCGGTAAGTTTTCGAGTTGCAGCTTTGCACCGACTTGAGAAGCTTTGAGAATATGTCCAAGATCTTGTGCCAAACCATCCGAGATATCAATCATGCTATGCGCCAGACCTTTTAGGGCGGCACCGAGCTGACAACGTGGCGTTGGATAGTCCAGACGTTTTTGTAGTGGATGACCAAGATGCTGTAGTGCAAAAGCTGCATCACCGACAGTTCCACTGACACAGATCAAATCACCCGGTTTTGCACCTGAGCGTGTAATGGCTTGACCAATGTCCACCCAGCCTAATGCAGTAACAGACAGGGTTAAATGAGGACTTTGAGTGGTATCACCACCGATTAAGTTCACGCCAAATTGATCACAGCAATCGTACAAACCCTGACTAAAAGCTTTTAGCCAGTCATGATCAATTTGGGGTAGGCTCAATGCGAGTAAAATACTGTGCGGGGTTGCGCCCATCGCGGCAATATCAGATAAATTGACAGCCACAGATTTCCAGCCAATCGCATGCGGATCGGTGTCTATTGGAAAATGGCGTCCAGCAACCAGGGTGTCGGCACAGATGACCAGTTGTTGCTGAGGAGGGGGGGTGAGCAAGGCTGAATCGTCACCGACGCCCAGATCGACAGAATTGGCATTCTTGCGATTGAAATAGGTGTCGATAATCGAAAATTCAGCCATACAACAAATCTACGCTATTAGTTAGATTGCTGTTTTTCTGCTGCACGCAAAGTTGTCGCTAAACGATCCAATACACCATTGATGTATTTATGGCTATCGGCACCGCCAAAATGTTTAGCCAACTCGATCGCTTCATCTAGAACGACGCGATATGGAATCTCAAGATGTTCTTTGAGTTCATATGCACCAAGGCGAAGGGTCGCAAGTTCAACACCGTCAAGTGCTGAAAGTTCGCGATCGAGTACCGGGATTAAGAGCGCATCCAATGCTTCATGATTGGCAACCACTTGAGTCAACAATTCATGATAATAGCTCAGATCCACTTTGTGCATGGCATTTTCCACACGCGTACGTGCTTCAATCTCATGCACCGGATTGTGGCTCATTTGCCATTCATAAATTCCTTGTACAGCAAAGCGACGTGCTTTACGTTTTGCTGCATAAGTTGCTTGAAGTGTTTGCGACATAGCGTTAAATAGCCTTTAACAAGTTAACCATTTCAATCGCAGTCAGGGCAGCTTCGCTACCTTTATTGCCTGCTTTTGTTCCAGAGCGTTCAATCGCTTGTTCAATACTGTCCGTAGTGAGTACACCGTTAATGACAGGTAAGCCAGTGTCCAGGCCAACCACGCCCAAACCTTTGGCACATTCGCCTGCAACGAAATCGAAGTGAGGCGTGCTACCACGAATCACGGCGCCAAGCGCGATGATGGCATCGAAACGATCTGAAGCTGCCAGTTTTTTCGCAACTACAGGAAGTTCCCAGGCACCAGGTGCATGAACAACAGTGATATTATCCTCTGATACACCATGACGTTTCAATGTATCAATGGCACCTTCTAACAGATGTTCAACCACAAAGCTGTTAAAACGACCAACTAAAATCGCATAACGGTCTTCGTTCGCGAGATGTAACATACCTTCAATACGGCGAACTGCCATAACAACCTCGATAATTTCTTAAGATGTTTGTTGTGCGGTGATGTATTCCACCACTTCTAAGTTAAAGCCTGACAGGGCATTGAAACGCAATGGAGAGCTGAGCAGCTTCATTTTTTCAACGCCTAGATCACGCAAAATTTGTGCACCCACACCAATGGTCTGATACTGCTGAGACAGTGCAGAATTTGATTTTACATTTTTTGGTGCTTTAAGGGTATCTAATGCTGGACCCAAATCCTGTAAATGGCGTTGACCAATCCAGACCAGTACACCACGATCACTGTTGGAAATTTCTTTCAGGGCGCGATCCAGGTTCCAGGCCGGCTCGCCATCCTGTTTTTTCAGTTTGAGCAAGTCACGGGTCGGGTTAAAACCATGTACACGCACCGTGGTCACGCCCTCTTTAGGCTCACCTTTGACCAGGGCCAAATGAATATCCGGGTTGCCCAGTTCACGATAGCGATACAGGTCAAAGCTACCGTATTCAGTATCAATACTTTGCTGATCGATACGCTCAACCGTCTGTTCATTGGTCATGCGGTAATGAATCAGATCGGCAATCGTTCCGATTTTCAGGCCATGCTTTTCAGCAAACACTTCAAGATCCGGACGGCGCGCCATGGTGCCATCTTCATTGATGATTTCACAAATCACAGAAGCCGGTTCCAGTCCTGCTAAACGGGAAAGGTCACAACCTGCCTCAGTATGTCCGGCACGGTGCAAGACACCGCCTGGCTGCGCCATCAGCGGGAAGATATGTCCTGGCTGTACAATATCTGCCGGTTTGGCATGAGCAGCCACAGCAGTTTGAATCGTGTGCGCACGTTCAGCCGGAGAAATACCGGTAGAAATACCTTCAGCCGCTTCAATCGACAGGGTGAAATTGGTCCCATGCTGGGCGCCGTTGGCATCTACCATTAACGGCAGATTCAACTGCTGGCAACGCTCTTTACTCAAAGTCAGGCAGACCAGACCACGTGCATGGGTGATCATGAAGTTGATGTCTTCAGGACGTACGTGTGTGGCAGCAATCACTAAATCGCCTTCATTTTCACGGTCTTCATCATCCATCAGGATGACCATTTTTCCTGCACGGATATCTGCTACAAGCTCTTCAACAGTATTGAGCGGCATCAACCTTCACCTTCTTTTTTGATCTTGATCAGACCGAATCATGACATTATTGGGTACATAGTCTAACGCTTTTTGCGCAATTTTGCCTATGCTTATTGCTTTCCCTCTAGTGGTTCATTGTTATACACAGTCTTGATAAACATGAAAAGCCGACTTTAAATGAAAGCCTGGGCTTTATGCAGGTTTTTTGAGCAATTAAAAAGCATAAAAAATGAGAAACTTAGGTGAAATCAACATAAGCTCAGACATTAAGGTGTTTTTAGAAAGTATTTTTATTCATTGTCAGTCATTCAATGGAATTCTGGACGAACAATGTTGGGAAATTTTACCTAGTATTAAAAATTTTTAAAAAATAGGGGATTAAAAGCGGACCGAAGCCCGCTTTTAATCATCAGGTTGTTTAGAAAAAACCTGCCGGTTTGGTTGAATAGCTCACCAGCAAGTTTTTGGTTTGCTGATAATGATCTAGCATCATTCTGTGATTCTCACGTCCAATGCCTGATTTTTTATAACCACCGAAAGCCGCATGCGCAGGATAGATGTGATAACAGTTGGTCCACACCCGACCCGCCTGAATAGCACGACCAGCGCGGTAGGTGGTATTTGCCGAACGTGACCAGACACCGGCACCGAGTCCGTAAATCGTATCGTTGGCGATCTTGATCGCATCGTCGAAGTCTTTAAAGGTGGTCACAGCCAGTACAGGTCCGAAGATTTCATCCTGAAAGGTCTTCATGTCATTGGTGCCTTTAAAGATGGTCGGTTCAATATAGAAACCTTGACCGACTTCCTGACGTGCTTCACCGCCAGTCAGGATCTGTGCACCTTCTTCACGGCCAGTGGCAATACAGCCCAGAATCTTGTCCTGCTGTTCCTGAGAAGCTTGCGCGCCAATCATAGTATCAGTATCCAGTGGATGACCGGTTTTAATGCGTTGTACCCGTTCTACTGCACGCGCTAAAAACTCATCGGCAATACTTTCCTGTACCAAGGCCCGGGAAGGGCAGGTACAGATTTCACCCTGGTTCAGGGCAAACATGGCAAAGCCTTCCAGTGCCTTGTCCAGATAATCGTCTTCCTGATCCATAATGTCGGCAAAGAACAAGTTTGGTGATTTACCGCCAAGTTCCAGAGTCACCGGAATAATATTTTCAGTCGCATATTGCATGATCAGCTGACCCACTGCGGTTGAACCGGTAAAGGCAATCTTGGCAATGCGTGGGTTGGTGGCTAGCGGGCGACCGACTTCAACCCCATAACCATTGACGATATTCAGGACACCCGGTGGCAAAATATCCTGAATCAGTTCAGCCAGAACCAGAATACTGACCGGGGTCTGTTCTGCAGGTTTCAGCACAATACAGTTGCCTGCAGCCAGGGCGGGTGCCAGTTTCCAGGCGGCCATCAGAATCGGGAAATTCCAGGGAATGATTTGTCCGACTACACCAAGCGGTTCATGGAAATGGTAGGCAATGGTATCTTCATCAATTTCGGAAATGCCGCCTTCCTGAGCACGGATACAGCCGGCAAAATAACGAAAATGGTCAATAGCCAGCGGAATATCGGCAGCCAGCGTTTCACGGATCGGTTTGCCATTGTCCCAGGTTTCTGCCACCGCCAACATTTCCAGATTTTGTTCCAGACGATCTGCAATTTTCAACAGAATATTGGAGCGGGTGGTCGGCGATGCTCTGTTCCATTGTTCTTTGGCTTTGTGCGCTGCATCCAGGGCCAATTCAATGTCTTCTACAGAAGAACGCGGAACCTTGGTAAAGACTTTGCCATCTACCGGAGAGATGTTGTCAAAGTATTCACCTTTGACCGGAGCGACCCATTCGCCGCCAATGAAATTATCGTATTGTGTTTTAAATTGGATTTTTGAACCGTCAGTATTGGGGTCTGCATAACGCATAATCTATTCCTTTATATGATTGTTAGTGGTGCAGGTCGAGCGCATGTTGCCGATCAAAAAATATAGGCGCTTCTGCATTCAGCTCTACTATAAAGAGGGAAAAAGACGGGCGGTTGTTTGTTTACAGGCTTGCTACAAAAGACAATATTTGGAGACAAGCAGTAGAAGAATAAAAGTTATAAATTCTCAAGTCTTAAATTTAAAAACAAGGGTTTATAGCACTTATAAACCATCGAAAAATTGGCATATTTTCAATGTGCTTAATTACATTCCAACCTAATAAGGATTCAAAAGAAGCCAAGCAGGAGAAATGAGGGCAAGTTTCATTTCTCCTTTCGCATTTATCTAAAGCCCTTTGTCATGCAGCCATTGAAACAGTTGCTGATAAACCTGCTCACGCACAGATTGCTCTGAAAGTACCAGATCATGTAAACCGTTCCGGATACTTTGAACCGTGACATCGCCTTTAATTTTTTTGGCATATTTCTGAATGTCTTTAATGCCTAGAATTACATCACTGCTCTGCGCCGCTTTGCCCCATTTTTTAGGATATAAAGTCTGATGCGAATGCATGATCAGTACCGGAACATCGAGCTGAACACCGTGATGAATTTCTTTCTGTGCCTTATGAATGGCACGAATAAAACTGATCCGAACCATCGGGTAGCGGGTCTTTTTCCAGTCCAGACTGAAGTCCCATTCACCTTTTAAATCCTTATGCAGGCTGGTGGCATACCACTTGTTTAGCTCGCTTGGAAATTTAAGATTGGGAAAAATTTTGGCCAGTCTGCTCAGTTGCGGAATGCCAAGCGCACGTTTAATCGGATTCATATTGAAGTCATAAAATGGACTGTTGACCCAAAGTGCTTTAATTAAAGAATGCTGCGGATGATGTGCCGCATACAGGGTCGTGGTCAGGCCGCCGGTAGAATGACCACAGAGCAGGGCAGCATCGTGACCCTCGGCTGCTATAATGTCGAGTGCCTGGGTAATTTCTGCATCATATTCAGCAAGGTCATACACGTTATAATATTTTTGATGCGGCAGAATCGAACGGCCGTATTTTCTCAAATCCAGCGCATAAAAATCAAAACCATGCTGATTAAAGCGCTCTGCCATTTCGGTCTGAAAAAAATAATCGATAAAGCCGTGAATATATAGAACTGCTTTTTTTGTGGGTTGGGCTGCTTTTTTACGGATCAGGGTTGCTACGACTTTGCCCTCATAATCATCGGGAAAGTTTAAGGTCGCTTGTTCATAGCCTGTCCCCAGAATATCGAGCTGATAAAGCGGTTGCAGTTCACTCATTTTTATACTCGTTCATCTTATTAAATTTATGCTTTATCCTTGATGAGCTGAGGTTTTTTGTCAAACAGATCTTGCTACTTATTTGGATTAATAAAACCAATACCGGTTCATGTTAAAATCAACCCCGAACGTATGCTAAAAAAAGAGTGTTATCAGATTATAAAATCCTGCTAAAAGTATTATCAATTTACTAAATGACCTAACAGCTTAAAATCAGGCTAAGCTATATAAAATAAACAAAGTGATGTGACTATTTTGGCAGAACTGCCGAAGATTGATTAGATGAGTTAAATAATGCCCAGAGAAAATTTGAACAGTAAACGCCCTTTATATATTCCTTATGCTGGAAATACTCTGCTAGAACTCCCACTACTCAATAAAGGCTCTGCATTTTCTGAAGAAGAGCGTAGAAGCTTTAACTTGCATGGCTTGATTCCTCATGTCACCGAGACGATTGAAGAACAAAGTCAGCGTTCTTATCAGCAGTATTGTGCTTTTAGCAGTGATATTAACAAGCATATTTATTTGCGGAATATTCAGGATACCAATGAGACCCTGTTTTACCATCTGATTGAAAATCACCTCAGTGAGATGATGCCGATTATCTATACCCCGACTGTGGGTGAGGCATGTCAGCGCTTTTCTGATATTTATCGCCGTCATCGTGGGATCTTTATTTCCTATCCTGACCGTGATCAGATCGACCAGATTATTCACAATATCAATAAAAAGAACGTGAAAGTGATTGTGATTACAGATGGTGAGCGCATTTTGGGTCTTGGAGATCAAGGCATCGGTGGTATGGGGATTCCCATTGGAAAACTGGCACTCTACACCGCATGTGGCGGGATCAGTCCGGCCTATACCTTACCGATTACTCTTGATGTCGGTACCAATAATCAGCAGTTGTTGAATGACCCGATTTATATGGGCTGGCGTGAACCGCGAATCAGCGGCGATGAATACTATGCTTTTGTCGAGACGGTGATTCAGGCGATTCAACAGCGCTGGCCAGATGCCTTAATTCAGTTTGAAGACTTTGCACAGAAAAATGCCATGCCTTTACTGGAAAAGTATCGTGATCGAATCTGTTGTTTCAATGATGATATTCAGGGCACCGCAGCAGTGTCTGTGGGCAGCCTGATTGCTGCTTCGCGCGCAGCAGGCAAACAGCTTAAAGATCAGGTAGTTACTTTCCTGGGTGCTGGTTCAGCCGGTTGCGGGATTGCAGAACAGATCATTAAGCAAATGGTTGCTGAGGGCTTGAGTGATGCTGAAGCGCGTGCACGCGTGCTTATGGTCGACCGCTTTGGTCTGATCACAGAGAATCAGCCGAATTTACTGGACTTCCAGCGCAAACTGGCACAGCCTCTTGAAAATGTAGAAAGCTGGGCAGATGCAGAGAGCATGATTTCTCTGCTAGATGTAGTTAAGCGTGCCAAACCGACGGTATTGATTGGCGTATCTGGACAGCCGGGTTTATTCACTCAGGAAGTGATTGAAGCCATGGCTGAAAATAGTGTACAGCCGATTATTTTCCCTTTATCTAACCCGACTTCCCGCGTAGAAGCTGTTCCGGCCGATATCTTGCAATGGACCAATGGCAGAGCATTGATTGCGACAGGTAGCCCATTTGCACCAGTGAATTATCAGGGACAGATTCATCATATCTCCCAATGCAATAACTCTTATATTTTTCCGGGTATCGGTCTGGGTGTAGTTGCTTCAGGTGCGAAACGTGTCACAGATAATATGCTGATGGCCTCGAGTAATGCCTTGGCGGACTGTTCTCCGAAACTGAAAGACCCTCAGGCAGATTTACTGCCGAATCTGGATTGTTTACAGTCAATTTCGAAGCAGATTGCCTTAAAAGTAGCGCTTGCTGCGATTGAAGACGGAGTAGCACCGAAAGTTAGTGTAGAAGAATTACAGCTAGCAATAGAGCATAATTTCTGGACACCGCAATACCGTAACTATCAGCGAATTACCTTTTAATTATATTGAAAATGGACTCTGTATTGTGGCTAGTGGTTTGCTAGCTTGAGTTCATCTGATGCGTTGGTGAAATATAAAAAGCCCTGATCTTTTGATGAGGGCTTTTTTATTGTCTTAGGAGTGTCATAGTCATATCTTGGTTATAAAATCAGAAAGTACTTTAAGAATTTTTTATTGAATGAAATAAAAATGAAAGGATCATTTAAAAAATAACATCAGTATAAAAAAAGCCCCGATCTTTCGATCAGGGCTTTTTTAGAATCTGGAGCGGGAAAGGAGACTCGAACTCCCGACCCCAACCTTGGCAAGGTTATGCTCTACCAACTGAGCTATTCCCGCGGAGTCTATAAAGTTTTTTAAATGAAAAAACTAAATGAAAAAATTTTGAGCGGGAAAGGAGACTCGAACTCCCGACCCCAACCTTGGCAAGGTTATGCTCTACCAACTGAGCTATTCCCGCATGCCGTGTATAATACAGCATGCAAAAATGTGGTCAACACCTTTGTTAAAAATCTTGCATCAATTGCATAAAATAAAAGCAAAATGCTGTAGACCAGACAATAAATAACCAATATTCATATAAAAATCAATAAATTTTCGCCACAATCAATGGATTGCATCTGAACAGATTACCGAAATACTCGGCAGAACAAGGTATACTGGAACTATATTTTTGAAGATTGGAGTCAGGCCATGAGCTTAGAACAACAACTGAAAGATCGTTTGGCGCAATTATCCCCAACCCATTTGGAAGTGGTGAATGAATCTTCGGGTCATGGCGGTTATTTTCCGGGAAAAGAATCGCATTTTAAAACCGTGATTGTGAGTCAGGCTTTTGCCGGTTTACGTCCAGTCCAGCGTCATCAGAAAGTTTATGCTGCTGCGGGTGATCTGCTGTCAAAAGATAAGATTCATGCGTTGGCTATTCATGCATTTTTGCCTGAAGAATGGGCAGGCCAGGACACGACCAGCCCTGCTTGTGCACACGCACCTAAAAACTAAGAGGACATGATGGAAACCCAACTTTTAGTCAAGATTATTCATATGTCGGCAGCAGGACTGGCCATTGTCGCCATTCTTGCCCGCGCATTAACCTTGTTTGTCGGTACACAAGGGAATTTACCTAATCCGGTGGCACGTACAGCGTTAGTCGCTTTACAGCATTTAGCTATCACGGTGATTGCACTGACCGGTATAGTATCGCTCGTCCTGAAAGACTTTGATGTACAGCCTTGGTTCTATGCCAAAGTCATTTTATTTTTGGTGCTAGTGTCCTCTCTAGGCAAAGCCTATAAAAAAGATGATTCGATCTTGCTGTCGCAGCGTCGTGCTGGCTTAGTTATTGCTGTAGTTTCATTGGTGTCTATTCTGGCTTTGGTGATGATCAAGCCAAATTTTGGCTAAAAGCAAGCTGGCTGTGATGATCAGCACAGCCAGTCCATGCAAATAATTAGAAAATACAAATGTTGTAAAAGTAATTAAAAATGTGAGGAGGGGGACATGCGTACACGTGTGGTATTTAATCAAAAGGGTGGGGTAGGCAAGTCGAGTATTACTGTCAATCTGGCAGCGATCAGTGCACATCAGGGTTTAAAAACCTTATTGATTGACCTGGATCCGCAGGCCAACTCTAGCCAGTATGTGCTGGGTGATGATGCGACGTATTCTAGTGACAAGCCGGCACTCGAACCGAATATCGAAAACTATTTTGAAGATGTACTCGGTAATCAGCAAAGCAAGGGCTTGCTTGGTAATGCGATTGGCTCGATTTTAAAAAGTCGTAGCAAAGGTCTGGAAAGCTATGTGCATCAATCTTCTTTTAAACATCTGGATGTTATTCCGGCTAGCCCAACACTGGGTGCATTGGCCCATGCACTGGAGTCCAAGCACAAGATTTATAAGCTACGAGATGCCTTGCAACAACTGTCGGGGCATTATGACCGGGTATTTATTGATACACCGCCTGCATTCAATTTCTTTACCCTCTCTGCTCTCATTGCGGCGAACCGCGTGCTGATTCCATTTGACTGTGATGTATTTTCTAAACGTGCCCTACAGACCCTGATTGAAAATGTCATTGAAACCCAGGATGACCATAATGAAGGGCTGGAAATCGAAGGGATTGTCGTGAACCAGTTTCAGGCACAGGCCAAATTACCGCGTGAAGTGGTACAACAGCTCAAAGATGAAGGCTTACCGGTCCTCGACAGTATGTTGCCACCGTCGATCTTGATGAAAGAATCTCATCAGAAAAATCAGCCTTTGATTCATTTGGCTACTGATCATAAATTGACTCAGGCCTATCAATCGTTGTTCAATGAGATAGAGCAGAATTAAGATCGAGTTAGCTATGAAACTTGTGAAAATAAGCCTGAGTATTGCTGCACTTGCATTACTGAGTGCCTGTGCAACGCCGGTAAAACCGACTTATGTGTCGCCAACCCTGTATCAGACTTTGGGTTGTTCGCAACTACAGGGTGAATATAACCGTATTCAGCAGTATATCGACAATGGCGTTGAGCCACCGAAACGTACTGGCGTCGGTGTAGGCGTTGGTCTTGGTGGTGGCTGGGGCAGTCGCGGTGGTTGGGGTATTGGCCCGAGTGTTTCGGTCAATATGGGACAGTCATCCGATACCAAAAGAACCGAACTGGCACGGATTTTAGGCGAGCAGGAAGCGATTGTACAGGCCGCGCGTTATAAGAACTGTCCGATCATCGTTCAGCAGGCGACGCCTAAATAAATCATTCAACATTAAACGGATAAATGCTGACTTTAGGTCGGCATTTTTTATTGTTTTCATCAAGAATAGGGCAGTTTAAATTAAGATAAAACTCACGGGAAATTGACCAGACTATATAAAAATCTGAAATTTATAAGCTTGTTATCCCACTTCCATATTGATTAAGCTACAACCTTGGCCCGGAAAAGTTCATTGCGATGATTGAAAATTGGTTATTTGTTTTAGGACTCATTGCTGTACTGATGGTTCCAGGGCCTGCCAATGCCTTGGTGGCCAGTTCCGCTCATCAGCAGGGGCAGGCCAAAACCAGTCTCTATCTTCCTGCCATTTTGCTCGGTTATTTTTATGCCATTAATGTCTGGGCTTTGTTGATTCATCTGGCGTCACCGATCTGGCCAAATTTTAAAGGCTTGGTCTATGTACTGAGTACCATCTGTGTGGGCTGGATGACCTTACATTTATATAAGGCTCAGCAGTTAGAACGTTACAGCAAGAACCATCCGCAGATTCGCCCTTGGCAAATGTTTAGGACTACCTTAACAAATCCTAAAGCAGCACTGTTGGCCTCCGGAATTTTACCGATGGAAACCTGGCAAAGCCCGACCAACTTCGTTCTGGTTTTTGCTGCCTTTAGCTTGAGCACCGTTCCGGTCGGGATTTTCTGGATGGTCTTTGGTCAGGCCATTTTGACCAGTTCATCTGAAAAAATAAAAGCCGGCCTCATTTATAAAGGCGCGGCTCTATTTATCCTGCTTTGTCTGATCCCACTCCTGATCAAGCTCTGGGATTAAGCGCACAGGCTGTAAAAAATCTTAATGTAAAAAGTTCTTAAGCTGTTTTACTTTTTTTTAGCTTTTGTTGAATAAAGCCAATCACACCTGGCAATACACTTAAAATAATGATGCCAAAAATTAGATAGGTGAAGTTGTCTTTAATGATCGGCATATTGCCAAACATATAGCCCAAAATGACAAATGATCCAATCCAGGCGAATGCACCCACCACGTTATAGGTCAGGAAATATTTGTAATTCATGCTGCCAGCACCGGCAACGAAGGGTGCAAAGGTACGGGCAAAAGGAACAAAACGCGCGAAAATAATAGTCTTACCACCATGTCTGGCAAAGAATTGCTGGGTCGCCAATAAATGTTTTTTATTGATGAAGCGCGATTCGATCTCGAAAACCCGAGGACCAATATATTTACCAATATGATAATTCAGGGTATCACCCAGAACTGCTGCAACAAACAAGAGTGGAATCAGCACCCATGGATCCATCGCACCTGTAGAGGCTGCCAGTGCCCCTGCTGCAAATAGCAAGCTGTCGCCGGGCAGGAACGGCATCACCACCAGACCTGTTTCTACAAAGATAATCAGGAAAAGAATGGCATAAATCCAGATCCCGTAATTGGTGATAAATTCAAGCAAGTGATCATCAACATGCAAGATAAAATCAATCAGTTCCATGAGCCCAGTACAAGCAAAAGTGTGGTCAAATCCTAACAGCCCGGGGCATGAAAGTCAGTACCAGAAAGTAAAATAATTAACGCTTCATTCATCTTCAATCGAGCCAAAATTTCTCTTACATATTATCTTCAGATTTTTATAAAAATAGACTTAATTGGATTAAATCTTGAGCTTAAAAATATAAAAATGACAGATCAAACAAGGCATCCGAAGGGATGCTTTGTTGTGCTAGAAATATAATGCAATCAACTAAATGCATACCTAATGCGAATTGTGTGCTTAATGCGCTGAAAAATGTTAGAATACGGCGCTTATCTTTCGTTTGCCTTTCATAGTTGTTCGTCATGACTACCAATACTCAAATTACTGAAGATCGTATCCTGATTCTGGATTTCGGTTCTCAATATAGTCAGCTCATCGCACGTCGTGTCCGTGAAGCTGGTGTATATTCTGAAATGTATGCCTATGATATGTCTGAAGAAGACATTCGTGCATTTAATCCAAACGGTATCATCTTGTCTGGTGGACCTGAGAGCGTTCACCTTGAGGGCAGCCCGCGTGCGCCGCAAGTGGTATTCGAGCTGGGTGTGCCGGTATTGGGTATTTGTTATGGCCTGCAAACCATGTGCGAACAACTTGGCGGTAAAGTTGAGCCAGGTACTGTGCATGAGTTTGGCTATGCAGAAGTAGATATTGTTGTACGTGACAAGCTGATCGGTAATTTACAGGACCGTGAAAACCAGCTGCATGTCTGGATGAGTCATGGTGACAAGGTTGCCCGTATTCCAGAAGGCTTCCAGATCACTGCACAGACGCCAAGCTGTCCAATTGCGATGGTTTCTGACGAAACTCGCCGTTTCTATGGTATTCAGTTCCATCCTGAAGTGACACATACTTCTAAAGGTGCAGAATTACTGTCGAACTTCGTGCATCAAATTTGTGGCTGTCGCGGTCTGTGGACGCCAGAACACATTATTGATCTACGTGTAGAGCAGCTTCGCCAACAGATTGGTGATGAAAAAGTATTACTAGGACTTTCTGGTGGTGTGGATTCATCTGTAGTGGCAGCGCTGTTGCATAAAGCGATCGGTGATCAGCTGACCTGTGTATTTGTAGACAACGGTTTGCTTCGTTTGAACGAAGGCGATCAAGTGATGCAAATGTTTGCTGATAACATGGGTATCCGCGTGATTCGTGCTGATGCTGAAGAGCGTTTCTTGACTGCGCTTGCAGGTGAAGTTGATCCTGAAGCAAAACGTAAAATTATTGGCCGTGAATTTATTGCTGTCTTCGCTGAAGAAGCACGTAAATTAGATGGCGTAAAATTCCTTGCACAAGGTACGATTTATCCAGACGTGATTGAATCTGCTGCAAGCAAGCAGGGTAAGGCGCATGTGATTAAATCACACCATAATGTGGGTGGTTTACCAGCAGATCTAGCGTTTGAACTGGTTGAACCATTACGTGACTTATTTAAAGATGAAGTACGTAAATTGGGTACGACTTTAGGCTTGCCACACAGCATGATCTACCGTCATCCATTCCCGGGCCCAGGTCTTGGTGTGCGTATCCTGGGTGAAGTGAAAAAAGAATATGCAGACATTTTACGTCTTGCGGATGACATTTTCATGCAGGAACTGCGTGCCAGCGGCTGGTATGACAAGACTGCTCAAGCATTTGCAGTATTCCAGCCAGTAAAATCGGTGGGTGTAGTCGGTGATGGCCGTCGTTATGCATGGGTGATTGCACTGCGTGCGGTAGAAACCGTGGACTTTATGACGGCTCGTTTCGCGCATCTTCCTTATGATTTAGTCGATAAGATCTCGACCCGTATCATGAATGAAATTGCTGAAGTTTCTCGTGTTGTGTATGACGTATCGTCTAAGCCACCTGCAACGATTGAATGGGAGTAATTTAGGGGTTTCGGACAGCACTGCTGTCCGCCTAAATTACGCCAAGCGCTAGGCGCGCGGCAGTATCTGGTTTATCAGATATAACCTAATAAAAAAGAGCGCTTCGGCGCTCTTTTTTTGATTTATACTGAATAAAAATAAACCTTTAAAAGCTAAAAAATGCCTTTACCTACTTATGATCAATTAATGCTGCCTTTAATGAAATTATTATCAGAATTAAATGAGCCAATAAAAATTTCGGATGCTGCGAATATCCTAGCTGAACGTTCCAATTTACACGAAGAGGATTTAAATAAAATTCTTCCGAGCGGGAAAAATATATTTAAAGATAGAGTGGCATGGGCAAAGACCTACTTAGTTAAGGCGGGCTTAGTTCAACAACCGAAGAGAGCATATTGTGAGATTAGTAGCTTGGGTAGACAGGTTGATTTAAAAAGTTTAGATGCTATAACAAATGAATATTTAGCACAGTTCAACGGATTTTCAGATTTTAAATTAGGAAAGAAAAATAAAGATGAGTTTGGGATCGGGAATCTACAAGTTATTGAAAGCCTAAATAGTTACCAAGAAACTCAGACTCCAGAAGAAACAATCCAGAACACAACGGAATTATTAAAATCTGATTTGAAAAGTGATTTGCTTCAGATGGTAAAAGATAAATCTCCTTCATTTTTTGAAAGACTGGTTGTCGATCTTCTGGTGGCAATGGGCTACGGCGGTTCACATCAAGATGCAGCTCAAGCGATTGGTAAAACCAACGATGGTGGAATTGATGGTGTAATTAGTGAAGATCGATTAGGGCTAGATAAAATTTACATCCAAGCGAAACGTTGGAAAGATACTGTTGGTCGTCCCGACATTCAACAGTTTAAAGGTGCTTTGGCCGATCAAGTTGCTAAGAAGAGTGTATTCATTACTACGTCAAGTTTCAGTAAAGAGGCCATTGAGTCGGCAAGAAAATCCGGTATTGTTTTAATTGATGGCGATAAGCTGACGTCTTTAATGATTGAATTTGGTTTAGGTGTACAAATAGAACGTAGTTTTCATATCTATAAAATCGACCAAGATCGTTTTGATGAAGATAATTTTTAACGGGTAATTTAAGCCGGTTTAACCTGCCAGTTTTGCAGCTCCCCAGCTAAACTTTGCTCCAGATCTGGATCATAAGCTTCAACCCGATTCCGTCCATTGGCTTTAGCCTGATATAAGGCAATATCGGCCTGTTTAATCAGGGTCATTAAATCTGTTTCACAGCTTTCCAGAATGGCAGCACCAATCGAAATGCTAAAACTGAAACGATGCTGGCTGTCTAGATCGATCACAATATTTTCAATGTTATGCCTTAAACGCTCGGCAACTTTTAGCGCTTCATCCAGAGAGGTTTCGGGTAAAAATGCAATAAATTCTTCACCGCCATAGCGTGCCAAAATATCATGCTGTCGCATTTCACTGCGTGTGCTCAGGGCAATCGTCTGTAAGACCTGATCTCCGATATCATGACCATAACGATCATTAATCTGCTTAAAATGATCGACATCAAATACCAGTAAACTCATAGGTACCGGTTGATCAAAATTCTGTTGTACCAGTTGTTGCGCGAGATATTCAAAACAGCGACGGTTATTCAGGCCGGTGAGGGAATCGGTATGGGCCATATTTTCAAAGGCCTGCCGGTTATATTCATTCAGGGTATGCTGCAAGAATACCATGCGTGATTTTAAGGTTGAGCTCCAACTAATATAAAGACTGAAGGTCAATACCGGCAGATAAATCAGGGAAAATAAAAACATCTGGTACAGGTCAGACCGAGTATTGAAATATACACCGATGTAAATCATCAGGGTAATCAGACTTGAAGTAATCAAAGACGGCCAGAACCGGATCTGCACACATAAATTGGCCAGTACAATAAAGACTAAGGAGGCATATTGATAAATGAGGGTATAAGCACTTTCAGACTGATTCAGATTAAAAAACCAGATGGCACTTGCACCAATAATCGAGGTAGGCAAGAGCAGATCAAAGACAGGCAGATTGCGGTAAGAGTGATACATCCAGATCGTGATCAGTACGATCAGGATGGTATAGCTGATTTTGGTCAAAATGAGTAACTTGAGAATATCATTCAGCACCAGAATATCGGCGAGGGTATAAGAGGCATATGCCAGCTGTGCGAATAAATTGACCTGTAATAAGTATTTTAAAGTGAGTTTTTTCTGATAAGCATAGTAGGCCGGTTTTAGAGGTGCAGGAATACGAACAAGCGGATCTTGAAGAGCCTCCTGAATCAGGGTACGTGATTCTTTTTCGTTATCATGCGGCATGCAGCCTTCCCAAATTAAAATATATAAAAATGAATAAGATGAAATTTATATATAGTTGTATAAAAAATATTCTATTCTTTTGTTGGATATTTTAAAAGTGGAAGAATCAAATTTATTTTATAAAATGAAATCCCCGATTAACGCATTCTAAGAATGATCCTAGCTTATAGAACAGACTAATGATTCAGCTTTAATTCGCCGTTGACTGGGCTGGTTGAGTGTCTGGCTTAAATACATTCCAGGGATTTTCTGTTGCTGGCTTGGGCTTATTCAGCATATCCGGATGATAGACTTCAATCCGGTTTCGGCCAGACTTCTTGGCTTGATATAAGGCAATATCGGCTTGTTTGATCAGATCTTCCAGAGTCTGGGTATGGGATTCTAGTTCTGCAACACCGATCGAAATGGTGAACCGGATGGCATGATTGGATTCAACATAAATATACTGCTTTTGAATTGCACAACGAATTCGTTCTGCAATCACCAGGCTGTCTTGTAGCTGAGTATCTTCCAGGAGAGCGATAAACTCTTCCCCGCCAAAACGTGCCAGTACATCGCTATGCCGCATTTCTTTACGGGTCACTTCAGCAATCAGTTGTAGCACCCGATCACCGACATCATGCCCATAGCTATCATTAATATTTTTAAAATGATCCACATCAAACATCAACAGGCAGCTACTGGCATGTTTGGGCCATTGATGAATAGAGCGTTCAGCCATATCGACAAAATGGCGACGGTTGTAGAGCTGGGTCAAATCATCGGTATGTGCCAGATTCTTTAAGGTTTGATAGTTCCATTCATCAAGCAGGGAGCGCAGAAAAGAACGCCGCACATTCAGAATATTATTCCAGTTAATATAAATGCTAAAAAACCACAGTGGACTAAAGACCACACTAAAAATAAAGGCTTGAGAGGCACTCATGAACTGGGTCACCCCAAGCATGATAAACAGCGCAATCAAGATGGAGCAATAGACTGCGACTTTAAACTGGGTCTGCACACAGAGATTGGCGATAAGAATAAAGATCGCAGAGGCATAAATATAGGTGGCAACATGGGGACTGGTTGAAAGCGCGAGTAAGCTAATCCAGGCCGCTGCAGCTACAGTGGTGCCTATCGGCAAGATTCTGTCCAAAATCTGAATATTTTTATATTTTTTAAACAGGTAATAACAGCAAAACATCGCCCCCAGAACCAGAACGACGCGCATCAGACCAGAAATAAAAAACATGTCTGGAATAATCAGGATATCGGCAAAGAAATACAGTAAAAAGGCAATTTGCGCCAGATAGTTAATTTGACGCAAGTTATGATGACTATGCGTATAGACATAATCATGAAAATACTGCTGAAACAGGGCAGGGATACGGGCATGAGGATCTGTCAGCGCCTGTTCAATCAGCTGACGGTTTTGCAGATCACATTCAGATAATTTCAGTGATTTATCGGTCGTCGAATTTTGAAAAGATACATTCGCCGTTGAATATATATTCTCATTCTGAGCAGACATGTCCTGGTCCAGTATTATTTTTATAGGTGCCTATTATGCCGTGTTTGAGTAAAAAATAACCTCCCAAAAATTGGGTATCCGGGAAGTTTTTAAAGCTAAAACGTAACAAAATTTGTGTTTTATAAAATTGAAAGTGATTGAAATACATGAATAATCATCTTATTCATTGGGGTCTTTAGTTGTTGTGGATTCGTTTCACGTGAAACATAAATGACATTCCTGATCTTCAGTTTATTTAAACTCCTAACGTCATGTACCTAAATCATGATTGACTTGTTAAAACTCAAGTTTGGGGCTTTGAATATAAATCTCATCAGCTTTTCAGAATTTAAATTGATGGGACTAGTGAGGCGTTTTATACGTATCTAAATATTTCCAGGGATAGATTTTGCCCATAGACCCTGTACATTGTCCTGAACAGAGAGGCATCTTGAATCGGTCAAATACATGTCTCACCCACTCAAAAAGTAGAATGAAAATGCCGAGGTAAGCTCAGCCATGTCGAATAATAGTGATATTGAACTGTCGAATTCTGATGATTGCGAAAAGTATGTGAATCAGTTTATTCAGGAGTTTCCTTTACGTCGCGCGGAAATCGGACAGGGCACCGTGATTAAACGTGCCTTGCCAAGCAGACATAAGCGCATGATAGGTGCCTGGTGTTTTCTGGATCATGCGGGTCCGGCCATTTTCCCGCAAGGAGATGGTCTGGATATCGGCCCTCATCCACACATTGGTCTGCAGACCTTTACTTGGATGATCGAAGGCAGCATGATGCACAATGACAGTCTGGGAAATCAGCAGTTGATTCGTCCCAAGCAGGTCAATCTGATGACCTCGGGCTATGGTATCTCACATACTGAAGTTTCTCCGGAAAGTGAGACCCATATGCATGCAGCACAGTTGTGGATTGCCTTGCCGGACGACAAGATCAATATGGCACCAGGTTTTGAACATTATCCTGAATTGCCGGTCGTCAATGAGCAAGGCATTGAATTTACCGTGCTGGTCGGAGAATATTTAAAAACGAGATCACCGGTTAAAGTACATAGCGAACTACTCGGAGTAGACCTGTATGCAGCTCAAAGTACTAGTGCGCGCTTGCCTCTGAATCCGAAATTTGAATATGGCTTTATGGTGCTTGAGGGGACGGCCAGTATAAATGGGCATGAACTAAATGAAGATAATATGCTGATCCTGGAGCCCGGCTTACAGCAGGTCAATGCTGAAGTTCATGCCGGGAGCCGGCTGCTATTGATTGGTGGGGAGCCATTTGAAAGCCCGATTTTACTGTGGTGGAATTTGGTCGGGCGCACGACAGAGGAACTTAAAATTGCGCGGGAACAATGGATTGAAGGTCATGAACGTTTTGGTTCCATTCCTGCCTATGATGGACCACGTTTAGAAGCGCCCGCACTTCCAGACCAGATGCGGGCTTCCCGATAAATGCTAAAAATGATGGGAATATGGAACGCTGTCTGAGTTGAACTCAAATAATGAATCTGCAACATAGGATACATATCATTACAGTCATCAAAAAATGAGCTAGAGTCTGCTGCTTTTTGCTATGCTCAGTGGGCAAAAACAATAAAATCATGAGTCTAATATGCGTGTTTTACATCATCTCGAACAATCACGATCATTTCGTATCCTGTGGGCCATGGAAGAATTAGGACTGGATTACGAGGTTAAATACTATAAACGTCAACCCAACCTTTCTGCGCCACCGGCCTTAAAACAGATCCATCCGTTGGGTAAGGCTCCGATTCTGGTCGATCAGTCGCAGGTACTGGCAGAATCTGCGGCGATCCTGGAATATTTGCAGGAAACTTATGATGAACAGCAGCAGTTTCGCCCAGAAGATATTGCCGACAAGGCCCAGTACCGTTACTGGATGCATTATGCGGAAGGCTCGTTGATGCCGCTGCTGGTAATGCAACTGGTGATGACCACTGTACCAAAACATACCCCGTTGCTGATTCGGCCGGTGGCCAAGAAAATCTGTGATGGAGTGAAAAAACAGTTTGTACAGAGCCGTTTAAAAGATCATATCCAGTTTCTGGAAAGCTATTTGAGCGAGCATGATTATTTTGCCGGGCATTTCAGTTTTGCCGATATTCAGATGAGTTTTCCTTTAGAAGCGATGCAGAGCCGGACGGGTCAAAGCTATCCAGCGATTCAAGCCTATCTGAAACGGGTCTCGCAACGTGCAGCCTATGCGCGTGCACTGTCCAAAGAAAAACAGATCAGCTCTTAAGTACTTAAAAGAAAAGGTGCCGATGGCACCTTTTTTGATGGGTATCTTACTCTGGAAAGCTGAGACGCTCTTTGGGGAAAATCACCTTAAAGGTAGAGCCTTGGTTTTCCTTAGACTCAATTTCCAGATGTGCCTGATGTTGCATCAGCACATGTTTGACAATTGCCAATCCCAAACCGGTACCGCCAGTACGGCGGCTGCGGTCTGAATCGATGCGGTAAAAACGCTCGGTCAGACGTGGCAGATGCTTGGGATCAATCCCGATACCGTTATCTTGCACCACAAAATAAGCCGATTCACCATCATCATGCCAGCCGATGGTGATGGTGCCGCCTTTAGGCGTGTACTTGATGGCATTGGTGATCAGGTTACTAAAGGCGCTAGCCAATTCCATATCTGAACCGATCAGATCGCAATGACTGTCAATGTCCAGATTCAGGGTATGACCATAATCAATATTATAGGCCTGGGCATCATCGAATAGCTGGTTCATCAGACTCGGCATTTCAATGATCTGGTTTTTGGCAATATTCTTATCATTTTCCAGACGTGACAGCAGCAGCAGGTCGTTGACCAGAGCATTCATGCGTCGGGTTTGCGACTGCATCTGATCAAAAGCGCGTTTCCAGCGTGGATTAATATCTTCCTGATCGGTAAAGGTTTCAATATAGCCACTGAGCACGGTCAAAGGAGTGCGCAGTTCATGTGAAATATTGTCGACAAAATCCTTTCGCATCTGTTCCAGATTATGCATCCTGGTCACATCATAAGCGACCAGTACCCGGCTTTCTCCACCAAAACGGGTCATTTTGACCTGCACATAATGGTCTTCGAACAGCGAAGAACGCATTTTCAGGCCGTCGGGAGATTCATCAATATGGTGATAGTATTCGATAAAGCTTGGTTGGCGTAGCAAGGTCAGGATATTACGGCGACGGTCGTCACTGGAGATTCCGAGCAGACGTTCGGCTGCCGGATTCCACCATTCAATCTGCTGGTTTTCATCAAGTAGTACCACAGCTTCTTGTAAGGCCACCAGTGAAGACTGTGCACGATCAATCAGTTCGACCATTTCCGCCTGAACAATCCGTTCCTGACGTTGGGCGCGGTAAACATTGAAAAGTAGCGCACCCCAAATCCCGCCAATATTTGGTGGAACATCATAAGGGCGATTGGAAATCCATTCATTGACCAGATATAAGGAACGCATTTGGGTCGCAAAGAACGCCACGAAAGCAATTACGATACAAACCCAGAAATACCCAATCCCAAAACCGATAAAGCTGGCGATAATCAGGAAAAAAGCCAGTAAGCGTAAATCCTGTTTCGCAAAATCCCATAAGCTACTGTAACGGATTCTTTTATGTTCGCGTGCCAGTTCGGGGACAGGGTAGGGTTCATACATAAAACAAGATTTACCTTAAAAGATATTAACCTAAAGCGACATCTGAACGGGTCGAAAAGCGATACCCCGTTCCGCGAACGGTTTGTACAAAACGGTCTACACCATAAGGTTCCAGCACTTTACGCAAACGGCGGATATGTACATCGATGGTCCGGTCTTCAATATAGACGTTACCGCCCCACACCTGATCCAGCAATTGCGCACGGGTATAGGCACGTTCCGGATGGGTCATGAAGAATGCCAGCAAACGATATTCAGTCGGCCCCATTTCCAGAATGTTGTTACCAAAATTCACCCGCTGGCTGACCGGATCCAGAATCAGGCCATTGGCATCAATGGTTTTTTCACCGCTCAGGGCATTGGCGCGGCGCAGTACCGCCTTAATTCGGGAGACCAGTTCCCGGGTCGAGAATGGCTTGGTCATGTAGTCATCGGCACCGGCATCCAGACCTTGTACCTTGTGGTCTTCTTCACCGCGCGCTGTCAGCATGATCACCGGAATTTCTGACAGGCTTTCATCACGTTTCAGACGACGACACAGGTCCACACCGCTCACACCACCCGGCATCATCCAGTCCAGCAAAATTAATGCCGGACGCTGGTCCACAATCATCTGATGCGCCTGCTTGGCATCTTCTGCCTGTAAGCACTGAAAACCGGCCATATCCAGAGAGGTATGGATCATTTCCCGAATCGGGAGCTCGTCATCGACGATTAATATGTAGTCATCTTTCACAACGCAATACCCTATTTCATGTAAACGGTGAACCGTTTTATATTTATGACAGGCTTATTACAAAGACTAATTATGACAGTATCATTGCAGAAAGGGAAAAACTGCTGATATTCGCAAAGATTTGTGACAAATATAATGCAGAAACTTGTTAAAAAATCATAAATTAATTTTACTCATTTCCGTAGTACAGCATAAATCTGCAACTGACTGGTAAATGCAGGAAATCCTATTAAGCACAGGATTTAACAGCTATTTTTTCTCGGAAAATGACTCGAGCAGCGCCAAAAAAACCACACTACAAGACGATAAAACTTCCTCAAGCGAATACTTAAAACCACTCATTACCCAACGAATGGCAATTTGGGTGACATAACCATTTAAACCAGTCGACACCAGTGAAATTTCCTGTTCACTACGATTTAACTGCGGCATCATCAACATGACAAAGGCATGAATCATCCGGTCGAAACGTGACATGGTTTCATGAATAGTGGCCTGATTATGCAGCTCCTGCACCAGCATGGCATCAATATAAATGATCCGTGCCATGCGCGGATTGTCACGCAGGGTAGTGAGCAGCGCACTCAAACCGGCTTCGATCATTTTTTTCGGATCACTCGATGCCTGCATCATGGCCTGCATCACATTCTGTTGCAGTTCATCAATCAGTTTTAGGAAAATGGTCTGAAACAGATGTTCGCTTTTCTTGAAGGATTCATAAAAATAACGTTCAGTCAGTTTGGCTTCATTGCAGATATCTTTGACAGTAACTGAAAAAAAACCATAACTACCATAGGCTTCAATCCCGGCTTCGATGAGCTTTTCACGACGTGCCTGCTGCCGTTCAGCCATCGACAGGCCTTTAAACTGACGTTCCTTGGTTTTGGCGGGTCGTGATTTTACTGCTGAGTCGATTGAATCGGTCATAAGGCCTGTGTGCTCATCTGCATGAAGATTTTGAATATCTTAACAATAAATCACGCTTAGACCTATATAGAAATGCTCCCCTGAAATTTGGCCTCTAAGGACATGGGATAATTATTGACAATCTATATTGTCAAAACTATATTGAGGATCTGTGCTAGCTCCTGAAACAACAGAACAAGATCCTGCTGTCATGGAATGGCAGTGGTTTACATAAGGAAATTGAATGAAAAATTTTAACAATAAAGTTGCTGCGATTACCGGTGCCGGTTCAGGTATTGGTCAGCAACTGGCAGTATTACTGGCCCAGCAGGGTTGTCATTTGGCACTGAGTGATATTAATGAACAGGGTCTGGCACAAACTGTAGAATTACTCCAAGGGACTGATGTTCGTGTCACCATGCAAAAATTGAATGTGGCTGAACTGGAACAGGTGCGTAACTGGGCGGCACAGGTCGAACAGGATCATGGCAGTATCAATATGATCTTTAACAATGCCGGCGTTGCACTGGGTTCAACCGTTGAAGGGGCATCTTATGAAGAGCTGGAATGGATCGTCGGAATCAATTTCTGGGGCGTGGTTTACGGTACCAAAGAATTCCTGCCATTGATCAAGAAAACTGGCGATGGTCATGTCATCAATATTTCCAGCCTGTTTGGTTTAACAGCTCAGCCGACCCAGTCTGCTTATAATGCGACCAAGTTTGCCGTGCGTGGTTTTACTGAATCCCTGCGTCAGGAACTGGATCTGGAAAATTGTGGCGTGAGTGCACTGTGTGTGCATCCGGGGGGTATCCGTACCAACATTGCCAATGCAGCAAAAATGAATAACAGCCTGCTGACTTTAGGTATGAATCCGGAAAAATCGGCCCGTAATTTTAATAAATTATTGCGTTGTCCACCTGCAGAAGCTGCCCGTCAAATTCTGGAGGCGGTACAAAAAGACAAGCGCCGTCTGCTCATCGGCAATGATGCCAAAGCGATAGACCTGATTCAGCGAATCTTGCCGACCGGTTATCAGCATGTCACTGCACTGGCGACCCAATTTGGTAAAAGAAAGAAAAAGTCTGCTTAAGAAATTGTAAAACAGACCCGCGAAAGCGGGTTTTTTTATCGCTGTGATAGGGGCTAATTTTTTGCAAAGGAGAGTATTAACTACTGTAATGCTTTAGGCACGTAAAAAAACCTGCATTTAAATCAACGCTTCAACCGTTTTTTTCTTCCAGACAAACTGATAATACAGTCCCTGCAAAATACACAGGCTGACAAAGGCCAACGCATAGGCATACCAGATACCTTCCAGACCCCACCACCGGCTAAACAGATAAGCGGCGGGAACTTCAATACAGAGAATGGCAAAAATGTTGATTAACATTGGCACGGTCACCGTTCCACTTGAACGCATGATCGAAGCAAAAATGGCACTGGCACCAAAGAACAGAATCGACCACAGCACAATAAACAGCAGTTGTTGTCCCAGTACTACAACCTTAGGATCGGTAATAAACAGCGCCATCAGATATTTGGAGAACAGGTAGGCCAGAATCACCAGACCGCCGGTAAACAGGATATTCATACTCAGCGCAGTCCGGGTCACTTTATTGAGCAGATCCGATTTACCTGCGCCAATCGCTTGCGCACCAAATACAGATGCGGCAATTGCAATCGACAAAGCCGGAAATTGAATATAATTTAAGACCTGATTGACTGCACCATAGGCCGCTGTTGCTTCTGCGCCATAGCGGTTGACCAATCCGACAATTACCAGTCCGGCAACTGAAGTCGTGACCATTTGCACACCAGTAGGAACCCCCAGTTTCAAGATCATTCTGCTCAACTGTGGTTGATGACGAATATTTTTTAATAAGGCCCAGTCCAGCTTGAGCGGATGTTGCCTATAGTTCAAATACAGGATTAAAAACAACAGAACCGCCAGATTTCCCAGAATGGTGGCAATCGCCGGTGAGATAATGCCCATTTTAGGAAAGCCAAAATAACCGGCAATCAGGACCGGTGTCACCACCAAACCGACCCCAATGGTAAGTGCGGAAGCAAACAGGGGGGTGGTACTATCCCCAACACCGCGCAAGATGGAAGTATAAATAATATAGATAAAGATTAAGGGGCTACCCGCCAGCATCCATTGCACATAGGGCAAGGATAAATGCATCACATCCGGATCTGTGCCAAGCGCCAAGAGAATATTCTCAGCAAAAATTACCCCAAAAAGTGCAATCAAGCTGCCGCCAATCAAGGTCATAAATAAAGTTGAACCGACCACACAGCGCACTTTTTCTATATTTTTCCCGCCCCAAGCCTGGCCAATCAATACGGTAGAGCCGGCCGATAAACCAATCACAAAGGCCATCAGACAAAACAGGATCGGGAAAAAAACGGCAACAGCAGCAATCGCATTCACTCCGAGCATTTGTCCCACAAAAACCGTATTGATCGTGCCGGAGAGACTTTGCAGGATATTGGTCGCAATTAATGGCAACAGAAATACCAGAAAGGCTTTCCATAAATTCTGTTGATGAATCAGTGAGTGCTGTGCCATGCGACATCCTGTGATTGAATTATCATCTATTTGTTGATGCAGCTATTATTCGGCAGAATATAAGAAAAAGCCTTAGCTTTTAAGTAACTAAGGCATTTATTTTATGAGATTTTTAGTTAAAAAATGAGTTAAACCTTTGAAAGAATTTGACCTGCCTGGATCAAGGTTTGTTCTTTTTTTGCAAAGCAGAACCTGAGCAAGCGTAAATCTGTAGGAGGATGCTGGTAGAACGCAGAGACTGGAATCGCGACAATCCCATGTTGTTCTGCCAGAAAATGGCACATGGATAAATCATCGAGCTCAGGCCGAATCTCTGAATAATCTAAGTTCTGGAAATAAGTCCCTTGAGAAGGTGTCCATTTAAAGCGTGACGTTTCAATGGATGAGTTAAATAAATCCCGTTTGTTTTGATAGAAAGAGGACAGTTCAGGTATATGCTCAGGATGCAGTTGCATATATTCCGCCAAGGCAACCTGAACGGGCGTCACACCACAGAAACTGGCAAACTGATAAATCTGTCTGAACATTTTCATCAGTGCGGGTGCAGCAATACAAAATCCGGTTTTCCAGCCAGTGACATGGAAGGTTTTACCAAAAGAACCAATCACAAAACTCCGCTCACGAAGTTCTGGAAATGACCAGGCCGAATAGTGCTGAACGCCGTCAAAAACCAGATGTTCGTAGACTTCATCCGACAGCACCACAATATTGCGCTCGCGAATCAGCTCGATCAGTTGCTGCCAGTCTGCCTTGGACCAGACACTACCACTCGGATTATGTGGAGTATTTACCACAATCATGCGGGTACGGTCATTAATGGTATCTTTGACCTGATTCCAGTCCACAGAAAAATCAGGATGCTGCAAAGCAATATGCACTGGCTTTGCCCCGACCAGTTGTACCGCAGGGCCATAACTGTCATAGCTCGGGTCGAAAATAATTACTTCTTCACCGGCGCGCACTGTGGCCTGAATGGCACAAAAAATCGCAATCGTGGCCCCAGGCGTAATCGTGATTTCCTCGAAAGGATCAATAATCAGTTGATCACGCTGCTGATAGAGATCTGCCACTAGACCTCGCAAGACTGGCAGACCATCTCCCGGAGCGTACTGGTTAAATCCATTCTGGCTAGCCCGGTTTAAAGCTTCAATCAAGGCAGGAGGCGCTGCAAAGTCTGGAAATCCTTGAGAAAGATTCAAGGCTCCGAGTTTTTGTGCCAAGGCCGACATGGTACTAAAAATGGTCACGCCCAAATCGGGTAATTTAGAAGGGAGTTCCAGCATGTCCTTGGCCTTGAAGAATGAGATCTGAATGAGTGTAGCAGCAAGTTCCGTATAGGATAATCGGAAAAATAGGGAATATTGAGCAATATTTTTAATTAAGATGTACCACATGCAATTTAAGATTTTTAATTGAAGGGCCATAAATTAAAGGCCTAATTATGTGAAATGCATCGTGAACTGGACGAAATGGATAACTTTTCCTAAAATCTGCCGCACAATAATAAAGCTTAAAATTATAACTATAAAATGCCAAAACCTATCCATATGCTGGTGGAGCAGCTCGGGCTTAAGCGACAGCATCGTGCGCTACATTTACAGTTTTCACATCCTCCTTTAAATCATCAGGTTTTGATTCAGCGTATTGAGGGTCAGCATCAGATCAATCAAGGCCTGCAGGCTGAACTGATCTGTCTTTCCACTCATGCTCATATTGCCTTGAAACAGTTTATCGGCTGTCGGGTGGCCATTGATCAGGTCACAGACCGGGGTGAACTTTTCCGGACTACGGGCATTATTACTGCAGCCAGTCAAGGGCAGAATGATGGAGCTTTGACCCTGTATAAATTGACGCTAAATGATCCGACTGCACTCTGGCAGAAGCGCCGTAACAGTCGGGTTTTTATGAATAAGACGGTGCGCGAGATCAGTGAAATCCTGTTCAGTGAATGGCAAAACAGAAGTGTATTATTCGCGGCCAGTCTCAGCCTGGATTTGACAGGACTCAGCCGGGACTATGATGTCCGACCTTTTGTAATGCAGTCGAATGAATCGGATTATGATTTTCTGACCCGTTTATGGCGTAGCGAAGGAATTAACTGGCTGATTGATGAAAGGCAATTAACTGTGCCTGTATCAGCCAGCGAGATTCAAGATCAGCTTTTAAAACTGGTAGATCATTCCCAATATTTTTCAGCTTTAAAACGCCGCTCCATCCGGTTTCATCGCAGTCATGCCACCGAACAGCTCGACACGCTGAACAGTCTGATTGCGGTACGTCAGCTCAATCCGAATAGTACCCAGACCCAGCGTTGGCATGCCCAGCAACTTGCCCAGGATCAAAGCCAGCCTTTATTCAGTAATCATCAGCAAAGTGATATCCATGCAAATGCCACTCTTCAGCTTGAAGATGCGTGGAACATCAGTCCGGCTTGGACCGGCGACTTAAATCATGAGGATCAGGTGACAGCATCTGGTATAGCCCAACTGGATCGACTCAATCAGCAGCTCAGTGACTATCATGCTTTGCAGTCTAAATATTTTAAAGCCAGTAGCAGCGTACGAGATGCTCAGGTTGGATACTGGTTTGAACTGCAACAGCATCCTGAAATTGATCAGCATCCTGCCCATCAACGTGAATTTCTGATTTTAGCTAAGCGGTTTTATAACCAGAACAATTTACCCAAAGATATCTTATCTCAGCTGGACAGTTTGCTTGAGAAGAGCGGCTGGCAGATGACACAGGAGGAACGACAGGCCAATGAACTACAGATGGTGCGCCGTGAAATCCAGGTTGTTCCTGAGTACCACCCCTTCATTCATCGGCCTGCTGCATATCCGCAACGGGCTCGAGTGGTCGGACCTGAAGGTGAAACGATTCATGTCGATGCATGGGGGCGGGTGAAAGTTCGTTTTCTGTTTACCCGGAGTGAGGATCATCAGCATGATGGCGGCGCAGGTAGCAATGACAATGATAGCGATTCTGCTTGGGTGGATGTTTTGACCCCTTGGGCGGGTGAGGGTTATGGCATCAGGTTGCATCCGCGAATTGGCGAAATTGTAGTGATTGACTTCTTTGAAGGTGATATCGACCGGCCCTTTGTGGTGGGACGGATTCATGAAGCAGAACGGCATCCGACCATGTTTTTTGATGCAAAAGGAGAACTTCCTGCGACCAAAAAACTCAGTGGCATCCGTTCTCAGGAGGTCGATGGGGATGGCTTTAACCAGTTGCGTTTCGATGATACCCCTGAACAGATTAGTGCGCAGCTGCAAAGTAGTCATGCAGCCAGTCAGCTCAATCTGGGAAATCTAAGCCATCCTAAAGAAAGTGAAAGCAGCGAAGGTCGAGGAGAAGGTTTTGAACTAAGGACAGACCAGTGGGGTGCCATACGTGCAGGGAAAGGCTTGCTGATTTCCACTTATGGGCAAGAGTCAGCCGCAGGCAATCACCTGGATGCTGACTCAGCCAAAGAACAGCTTGAATCGAATCTCAATCATAGTAAAGCCTTGAGTGATATTGCAGAAAAACAGCAGGCTGATCCATTGGAATTTTTTGATAGTTTAAAACAGTTTTTGAATCAGATTGAAGCTGAAGATCAAGCCAAGGCTGCCGCATTTAGACAGGCGGTGATGCTGTTAACCGCACCCCAATCGATTGCACTGAGCACAAAGGAAAATATCCATTTATCCGCTGATCAGCAAATCAATCAGAGTGCCGGGGACAATATTCATTTTTCCACACAGAAGTCTTTAGTTGCTCATGCACAGGACAAGATCAGTTTATTTGCTGCTCAAGAGGGTGCAAGTCTCTATGCCGCTAATGGCAAAATTGAGATACAAGCTCAAGATGATGCAATTGAAGCGATCGCCCATAAGGTAATCAAGCTTATTTCGACTGAAGACAAGATCGAAATCACCAGTCCGAAGGAGATTATACTGAACGCTGGAGGGTCTCAAATTAAGATCAATGGTAGTGGAGTAGTGGTCACGACTGGTGGGAAATTTGAGTGTAAGGCAGGGCAGCACAATTTTGTTAGTGGAGTAAAAGTTAAAACTGAAATACCCACTTTACCTATTGCTCAAGATATTAAAATTTTTACAAATAAATGGGATTTTTATGATCTGTTCTATGAGGCTAACTTTGCAGATGTTAAATATAAATTGATCAATAATAAAAACAATACCTACGTGTCTGGAACGCTGGATCAGCATGGTCGAACCCAACGTATGAATACTTACAATAATGAAGATTACGATATTCTGATTGGCACAGCTGATGAATGGACTGTTTCAATAGACGACAGTGGTGAAGATGGTGATTTTGAACATGAGTGTAATTGTGGATTAACTGACAATCATGAACATGATGAAGGGATATAAGTATGGATTGTTTAGCAAATATTAAATTTTTGGATGCCCTTGACCAGCCCATTAATGATTTAGCTCATCAGCTATGGGCGGGCTCATCGCTAATATCTGATTATATTACTCTTCCTATTGGCGAATCTGTTTGGATTAAGCGTCCAATAGGTACAATCATTGATGTAAAAATTAAAAGTTTTATATCTGGTGAATATGAACCCAAAGTAAAAATACAACTTATTGGAGAAAAGACAACTTTTATTATACGTAGTCCTAAAGTGTTGCTTAAAGGGATGAGTTTGTCAGCTAAAGATATGGCGACAGGTAAATATATAAGGTCTACGTATACCGTTGCTGAAGGTGATTATTTATCTCGAATAGCAGAGGATAATCAGACAACCGTGGCTGAACTGATACATCTTAATAATTTAAAAAGCGATATAGATATACATCCACAGCAAATTCTCAAACTTCCAGTTAAGAAAGCAGAATCCTCAACAATTGCATCGAATGGAAAATCACAAGTAACAGAATCTAGCCAGCAAGAGAAAATAAATATTATTGTTGTTCAACAAAAAGATACTTTACCTTTGATTGCAAAATTAACAGGTAATTCTATAGATGAAATCAAGAAGTTAAATGGTTTAGCTAGTGACAAGCTCATTCAGAATCAAAAATTAAAAGTTTATGCTCGTAAAGCAGCATTTACTATTGCGAAAACGAAAAATGATGATAAAAAGCCTTCTACTCCACTAATAGTAAAACAGGATGCATCTAAGAATAAAGAAAATGCACCAACAACGAAGGTAGAATCTTCTGTTCCTACTCGCTCTAAAGTTTCACAGAGAAATGAAAAATCAATAGCAAAGTTGCATCCCCAAGTCCGAGATAAAATTAGAAAATTCATTAATGATGTATATACTAAACACCAAGTACAGCTTGTAATTGTTCAGGATTATCGTACATATGCACAGCAAGATGCTTTATATGCAAAAGGGAGAACAGCCTCTGGCAGTGTGGTAACGAATGCAAGAGGAGGGCAAAGCAATCATAATTTTGCCCTAGCAGTTGATGTGTTTCCTTTGTGGGAGGACGGTAAATTGCATATGGATGTAAAATCAGACCAGAAAAATATCAAGATCCTTAAAAAGATTGCTCCTATTGGAAAGGGGATTGGATTGGAATGGGGTGGAGATTGGAAATCAATTATCGATAATCCCCATTTTCAGCTTAAAACTGGGAAAACAATGGCTCAGCTTAGAGAGTTAACTGAGAGTGCGGGTGGTGACCCTCTAAAGGTAAAATATGATATTCAATAAATTTTATATAATCCTCTTAATATTTTTAACTGCTTGCAATAGCTCAGCGAATCAGAGCATTAGGAAAAATATTGAAGAAAAAGTATTTGAACTAGATCTCACGAATGAAGGAATAAGCGCAGAAGGTGGTGGAATTGAATTGTATAAAGATAGAAATTTTTGCTCACTTCTACTCAATATTTATGGGGAAAATGGTCAAGAAAAATATAACTTTAAGTTTAAAAAAAATAATTTAATAGAAACATCTTACTTGAAATATAGATATAAAAATGGATTTTTGGTTACTGATGATGAGTTAAAAGATCTCATTGCAGATGATAGTACTAATTCCGATAATGATATAGAGTTAGTTAGCAATAAATCATTTATTGGAAGTACAAATAAAAATATTGCTAAAAAATTTGATATGTATAAGAAAAGAATACCAAAATCAGTTTTAACGAAGAACTGTAATTAATCTGAATCACAGATAAAAATTTGGCTTACTTAAAAGATAGCTGAAAACAATTTAACTAAAACTAATAAATAAAAGGCTTTAAAAAAATCTAAAGCCTTTTATTTTTAATTTAAATTGAATATTAAAAGTTACCCTTTCAAAACCTCTTCCAGCAACTCCTCACTCGGCGCAAAGTAATATGCGCCATCCAATGGGGTTACGAAATGCAGCAGACGGTCATGAATACTATCGCCAGAGGTACCGAACATACGTTCTAACATAGCATCAATAATCGTAAGGTCTTTGGTATAAGCTATAAAGAATAGCCCCTGGTCACCACGTCCGTCACCATAAGGTAGAGAATGACGCAGGATCTCCATTTCTTCACCTTCTTCATCTTCCACTACAGTACGTGCCACATGCGCATTTTCAGGTTTGACTTCATCATCCAGCTCAATCGATTCAAGTTTGGTGCGACCCATAACCTGTTCTTGAGTATCAACTTTTAACTTTTTCCATTTTTCCAGGTTATGCGCATAACGCTGGGCAAAAATAAATGAACCATCTTGGAAAATACCTGAATCTTCACCTAATAACGCGACTTCTGCACGATCATCCGGGAATTGCGGATTTTCAGTTCCATCAATAAAGCCAGTTATGTCACGACCATCAAAATAGCGGAAGCAAACCCGTTCATCCAGTACTTGAACCTGATCCTGAATGCCTTCAAAAAAAGCCTGACTGAGCGCAAAACAGATATCAGCACGGGCACTGGCAATATGAATGATCATATCTGCTGGAACCACAGGCATTTCAAATGAACCTTGAATCGGCTCGAGTTGTTTAAAGCCTGCAGGAGCTTGATCATAAAGTTTTGCCCACAGTTCAGGACCAAAAGCTACGCCTGTTTTAATTTGTGCTCGAGGGTGTTGCGTGATCAGCCGATCACGAGAAGTAAACAAATGTTCGAGTTGTTCTTTTAATTTCTCAATACTCAAATCTTTAAGACGTAACACAATAAAGCGAGCATGATCTGAAGGAAGTGGCAAGATTACCGATTGGGCTGTCATTCATGGCTCCTGTAAGGATAGATCCTGTTTTTAATGTGCATATTGTGCCTGAAGCCAGACAGAGTGAATAGTCTGATACTTTATATTTAAGCAGGTTTTTAGCCTGATTTTATTAGAAAATTCATATAATATTGGGTGGGTTTTTCTGAGTGAAATGTTCATGTCCTATCAAATGTGGTTTGCCTATATGCTGGCCTGCTGGGTGATTAGTGTGTCTCCGGGCGCAGGAGCGATTGCTTCCATGTCGAGTGGACTGAATTATGGTTTTCGGCATGGTTACTGGAATGCGCTGGGCCTGCAACTGGCATTATTGGTACAGATTGCAGTGGTTGCGGCAGGCGTGGGAGTTTTGTTTGCGACAACCCCATGGGCATTTTTAGTGGTGAAATGGTTTGGTGTCGGCTATTTATTGTATTTGGCTATTTTGCAATGGAAAGCACCTGTACAATCTATCGAAATTAAACATGAATTGGCGCGAAAATCGAGAGGGAAACTGGTACTGCATGGTTTCTTGGTTAATATCACTAATCCTAAAGCCATCGTATTTTTACTGGCCGTCTTGCCGCAATTTCTGGATTTGTCTAAGCCACAATGGATTCAGTATTTGATTATGGCTGCGACAATGGTGACGATTGATCTGATTGTGATGGCGGGTTATACCGGATTGGCTGCTAAAGTTTTAAGGCTGCTTAGATCGCCGAAACAACAAAAAGTCATGAACCGGACTTTTGCCGGGTTATTTGCCGGCGCTGCATTTTTATTGAGTTTGGTGCATCAATAAAGAGTCTTTGCTCTCTCCTTAAAGGAGAGAGGCGGAATAGATCATTAGAAAATCATAATGATTTAACAGAAAGATTAATTCAGCTTTTTAAACTTCTGCACACAGAAGATCAGTGCAAATAGCACCGCCATGGTCAGTACAATGGTTAAACCAGTCGAAGTATTGAGACCGGCACTCGACCATAGGCCCACGGTCACCCCAATTTGCGCAATCACGAATGCCCAGATCACCATTTGTTTGGGTGAGTGTGCAAGGAGTCGTGCGGTCAGGGCAGGGATCACCAGTAATGCCCCCATCAAGAGTGAACCGACTGCTTTCAGGGCAAGCACGGTAAACAATGCCAATAACAACATAAAGATCAGGCGTTGCCATTTGGCATTTACACCTTCACTGACCGCCATGTCCGGATCAATCGCGATTTGAATCTGCGCTTGCCAGCTTTTATAGAGGACGGCTAAGGCCAGAATAATCACAATGGCAAAGGTGGGTAAGTCCGTCCAAGAAATCGTTAGTAGATCACCAAATAGATAGCTGAGAAGTTCCGGTCTTAAACTCGGTAAATGCTGAATGAACAATAATCCCGAGCAAAGCAGTGTTGCTGAACATAAGGCCAGCAAAGCATCATTGGGTAGGCGCGGATCATGCAGCACCCACAAAATACCTACCAATAATAAGGCAATAAAAGTGACTCCCATCCAGAGCGGTAAACTTAAAGCTCCAGCAATGGCAACACCGAGTAAAGTACCGTGTGCCATGGTATCGGCAAAGAATGACATACGCCGCCAGAGCATGAGACAGCCCAGCGGAGCAGTCAGAAATACCAACAGCGTTCCCATGATCCATGCAGGTAAAAGGAGTTGTAACCAATCCATCATGGTTTAAGCTTCCGGCTCGGGGTGAATATGAGGGCGTGAATCATGCTGACAGGGAGTGGCAGAATCGCCATGCGCGCAATGATCATGATGATGGTGATAGAACACTCGATTGGTGCCAAAAATTGCCTGATATTCGGGATGTTGCTGCACGCTTTCCGGCAGCCCACTACAGCAGATATGCTTGTTCAAGCACACGACTCGAGTTGTACCTTGCATCACCCATTGTAGGTCATGTGAAACCATCAGTACGGCACAGCCATATTTTTCCGGCAAGTTGCGTACATATTCATACAGCTCAGCTTCGGACTGAATGTCCAGACCTTGCATCGGCTCATCGAGGACTAAAATATCCGGCTGGCGTAATAAGGCGCGGGCCAATAGCACCCGCTGACGTTCGCCGCCAGACAACTGCTGAACTTTAGAATCTTGCAGTTTACTAATGCCGGTATCGCGAATAATTTCGGTTTTAATCTGGGACGGGCATTTTTCTAGTGCCAATAAATCTTTCACTCGTAGCGGCAAGCTATGGGATGGATTGAATTTTTGTGGCACATAAGAAAATTTCAGCTTGCGCGCAGTTTTGATCTCACCTGATTGCGGTTTCAAAATGCCCAGCATGACTTTAATTAAGGTCGATTTACCAGCGCCATTGGGACCGATCAGTGTGACAATTTCTTTCTCTTGTAACGAGAAATCAATGGCTTTTAAGATATCGCGCTCATCGATCTTAACCCAGATCTTGGAGAGCTGAATCAGGGGAGAGGCACTTAAGCTTTGTTGCGGCACTGCTGACAAATTCCTGAAATTTCGATAATGCTGTGATGTGCCGTGAAGTCGTCCGAGCTGGCCAGTGCATCAAGCTGATCGAGCAGGCCCTGAGCCGACGCTTCTTTCACGGCTTTACATTCGGTACAGATTAAAAAAGCGGCCTGATGCCCTTCGCGCGGATGGCAACAGGGGATATAGGCATTGATCGAGGTCAGGCGATGAATCAGCCCTTTGCTTAATAAAAAATCCAGAGTGCGATACACCGTTGGTGGTGCTGCAGGACGATCACTGGCATTTTTCATTTGTGCCAGCAGATCATAGGCGCCCATCGGGCCATGCGCATTCAGAATGAGTTCCAGCACTTCTTTACGTAAAGGTGTAAGGCGTGCGCCGCTTGCTGCACAAAGACTTTCCGCTTCAGCAAGACGTTGTGCGACATTTGGATGGTCGTGCACGCCGTGCAATGCGTTGTGGTGTTCGTGCGAACAGGAACCCATAGTTCACCTCAAGTGCGAAACTGAAAATTAATAGATTTCAAATCTTAACATGAAGCGTTCTGAGTTTCGATTGGGCATAGGTATTTTTGTATTTTTGTTATATTATAACACTTCCTGATTTTATCGTTTTTAAGTGATTTCTACTCATGTTCCGTCTCCTTGCAATCAGTCTGCTGGCATTGTTCAGTACACTCAGTTGGTCACAAAGTCTGGTGGTGTCTACGCAGCCGATCTATCTGATTGCCAAGAAAATTACCCAAGGTGTGGAACAGCCGACTTTATTGCTGGCCAACCAAAGTGGACATGATGTGAGTCTGACTCCGGCGCATCGAAAAACTATTCAGAATGCAGGTCTGGTGATCTGGCTGGGTCAGGCGCATGAAGCACCCTTGGCGAAAGTGCTGAATGAAAGTAATAAAGGTATCGCACTTTTAGACTCCGGAATTTTGACTACCTTGCCGATGCGTAATCCGCGTGGCGAGGCCTTAAAAAATACGGTAGACACGCATGTCTGGCTCGATCCGAATAATGCGGTACGGATAGGTTTCTTTATTGCGGCGCTACGTTCGCAGCAACTGCCGGAGCATCGTGAACGCTACTGGAAAAATGCCCGTGACTTTGCACAAAACATGTTTGCTACGGCCCAGCTTTATAGTTCAAGCAACAAAGCCAAACCCTATTGGTCTTATCACGATGCCTATCAGTATCTGGAACGCCCACTCAATTTAAAATTCATGGGTGCGCTGACCGATGATCCGCATGTTTCGCCAACCGTGGCGCAAATCAAGTTTTTACAGGATCATCGTCCACAACGCAAAATGTGCCTGCTGGCCGAAGGTCATGCCAGTGAAAACCAGTACCGCAAACTCAATCCGGTACTGTTCCAGCATGTCGATGAAAGCATGAGCGGGGCAGGGGACTTTGTGCAGGCTTGGCAGCAATTGGCCACAGAAACCCAGAAATGTGTACTAAATGCACGCTAATGATTTAAAAAATAGACAGATTTTGATTAGTTTAACAGCAGTGACCCGATTTAAAAAAACACGACTAAGGTCGGGAAAAGATTGCATGTTCAGGGGTGTAACTCTATAATGCCTGCGATTAAAAATAATCACCTGTTAAACTTGTCAAGCATGATTGCTGTGAGTGAATAAATAATGAGCCGAACTAGTCGCTTGATTGACCGACGATTAGCGAAAGCTTTGGTCCTCCTGCAAGCCTGTATGATCCCTGTTTCAGCCTTGATCGGCTGGGTCGTGAAAGACTCAACCGCAGCCTTGAGTGCAGCATTAGGTGCACTGGTATGTTGGCTCGCGACTTGTTATTTTTCGTGGCAATCGTTTCGAGCAGCAGGAGCCCGCGCGTCTAAACAAGTTCTTTCGAACATGTATAAAGGCTTGATGGGAAAGTTTGCCATTGTGATTGTTGGTTTCATTTTAATTTTAAGCAATGTTAAACCGTTGTCAGCGGTGGCGTTGTTTTGTGGTTTTATACTTGTTCAAGCCATGTCGTGGGTCGCTCCGTTTTGGGCGTCACGTCTACAAAAATGAGTATAAGCACAACAAGAAATTGAAAAGTTTTTCAGGAGCAGGCGAGATATCAAGCAGCACGCGATATTCGTTTGTTCTATTAGTTTTTTGACATTGACCAGGTGTGATTTATGGCTGCTGAAGAACATGCCCTTACTTCGACCGAGTATATCAAGCATCACTTGACCAACATGACCTATGGCAAAATGCCGGACGGTACGTGGAAATTGGCCGAGAGCGGTGCTGAAGCTCAACAGATGGGGTTCACTGCTATTCACTTGGATTCAATGGGTTGGTCTATCGGACTGGGTCTGATTTTCTGTTTGTTGTTCTGGTTGGTTGCGAAAGCGGCTAATGCTGGTGTTCCTACCAAGTTCCAGTCTGCAATTGAAATGATTATCGAGTTTGTAGATTCAAGTGTACGTGATACCTTCCACGGGAAGTCTCGATTAATTGCACCCTTAGCATTAACCATTTTCGTGTGGATTTTCCTCATGAACTTGATGGATTTGATCCCTGTTGACTTTATTCCTTATGTAGCTCAACACGCGATTGCTTCTATGCTGGGTGTAGACCCTCATCAGGTTTACTTTAAAATTGTTCCGACTACAGATCCAAACATTACCCTCGGTATGTCTATTTCTGTATTCTTCTTAATTATTTTCTATAGTATTCGTGAGAAAGGTGTTGGCGGCTTCGTTGGTGAGTTAGCACTGAACCCATTTAACCCAAGTAATCCAGTTGCTAAAGTGCTTTTAATTCCATTCAACTTATTGTTGGAATTGACTACTTTCTTGGCGCGACCAGTTTCATTGGCTCTACGACTGTTCGGTAACATGTATGCGGGTGAGTTAATCTTCATTCTTATCGCGTTATTACCGTTCTGGATACAGTGGGCGTTGTCTGTGCCTTGGGCGATTTTCCACATTTTGATTATTACGCTACAAGCATTCATTTTCATGATGTTGACTATCGTGTACATGAGTATGGCAAGCGAAAAGCATTAATGGTATTGCCTAACTGTCAACGGATGGTTGGGCACACAATTTTTTAACTTAATTTGGTATAAAACCTAACCTCTGAGGAATTATCATGGAACTCACTTTAGGTCTAGTTGCAATTGCATCTGCTATCTTGATCGCTTTCGGTGCTTTAGGTACTGCGATTGGTTTTGGTCTTCTAGGCGGCCGTTTCCTTGAAGCTGTAGCTCGTCAACCAGAATTGGCTCCACAACTTCAAACTCGTATGTTCTTAATCGCGGGTCTTCTTGATGCTGTGCCTATGATCGGTGTTGGTATTGGCTTGTTCTTCATCTTCGCTAATCCATTTGTAGGTTAATCAGCTTAATTCCGAAATTCACTATTTGAGGAATTTGCAATGAATATCAACCTCACATTGTTTGGCCAAGCGATTGCGTTTGCGATTTTTGTCGCATTCTGCATGAAGTTTGTATGGCCACCACTAATCAATGCGATTAGTGAACGTCAGCGTAAAATCGCTGATGGCTTAAATGCTGCTGAAAAAGCGAAGGCTGACCTTGCAGATGCGCAAGCACAAGTGAAAGCTGAGTTAGACGCGGCAAAAGCACAAGCGGCTCAATTGATCGAACAAGCGAACCGTCGTGGTGCACAATTGATCGAAGAAGCGCGTACCCAAGCTGCGGCTGAAGGTGAGCGTATTCGTCAACAGGCTAAAGAAGCTGTTGATACTGAAATCAATGCTGCTCGCGAAGAATTGCGTCAACAAGTGGCTGCTCTTGCAGTAACTGGTGCTGAGAAAATTCTTAGCCAGCAAGTTGATGCAGAAGCTCACAATGCCATGCTGACTCAGCTGGCTGCTAAACTTTAAGAGAGGCGGATTATGGCTGAACTCTTGACGTTGGCACGCCCATACGCTAAAGCAGCATTTGCTTACGCTTCTGAGCAAAGTGCAACTGACTCTTGGTCAACAGCACTTGAATTGCTCAGTGCTGCGGTGCAAGACGAAGCATTTTCAGCTTATCTAAATCGCCCTGAGCTTACACCTGCTGAGCAGGTGGCTCTTTTTGCGAAAGTTTTAGGTGAAGACCAAACTGCAGCAGTGTCTAACTTCCTGACATTGCTTGCAGAGAATAACCGTTTGGTTCTTCTTCCTGAGATTGCAGCAGAATATGAGCAGCTTAAATCACAGAATAACAATACTGTGGATGTAGTGATTGAATCTGCATTCCCATTAACTTCTGTACAGGAACAACTTCTTACTCACGCATTAGAGAAAAAATTCGAAGCGGCGGTAAATGTTTCTGTAGAAGTTAACCCAGCGCTGATTGCTGGTGTAGTTATTCGTGCAGGCGACCAAGTGATAGATGATTCTGCGCTTAACAAGCTTGAAAAAATGCGTACTCGTCTTCTTGCTTAATAAATAAGAAGACTGAACTTTAAAAAGATTGAGGTATAGCGCAATGCAACAACTGAATCCATCCGAGATCAGTGCGCTCATTAAACAGCGTATCGGCGATCTGGACACCAGCGCAACCGCTAAGAACGAAGGAACCATTGTTATGGTTTCCGACGGTATTGTGCGTATTCACGGCCTAGCTGACGCTATGTACGGTGAAATGATCGAATTCGACGGCGGCCTTTACGGTATGGCACTGAACCTAGAACAGGATTCAGTGGGCGTCGTTGTTTTAGGTAACTACTTAAGCCTTCAAGAAGGTCAAAAAGCGCGTTGCACAGGTCGTGTATTAGAAGTTCCGGTTGGTCCAGAACTTTTAGGCCGTGTAGTAGATGCTTTGGGTAACCCGATTGATGGTAAAGGCCCTATTGATGCAAAATTAACTGATGCTGTTGAAAAAGTAGCACCAGGCGTAATTTGGCGTCAATCAGTGGATCAACCTGTACAAACTGGTTATAAATCAGTAGATACAATGATCCCTGTAGGCCGTGGTCAACGTGAGTTGATCATTGGTGACCGTCAAACTGGTAAAACAGCAATGGCGATCGACGCGATCATCGCTCAGAAAAACTCTGGCATTAAATGTGTATACGTAGCAATTGGTCAAAAACAATCGACTATCGCTAACGTGGTACGCAAGCTAGAAGAAACTGGCGCTATGGCGTATACAACTGTTGTAGCTGCAGCTGCAGCTGATCCAGCAGCAATGCTGTATCTAGCTCCGTATTCTGGCTGTACAATGGGCGAATACTTCCGTGACCGCGGTGAAGATGCGTTAATCATTTATGATGACTTGTCTAAGCAAGCTGTTGCTTACCGTCAAATTTCATTGCTTTTACGCCGTCCACCAGGTCGTGAAGCGTATCCAGGTGACGTGTTCTATCTACACTCGCGTCTACTTGAACGTGCTTCTCGTGTATCTGCTGACTACGTTGAGAAATTCACTAACGGTGAAGTTAAAGGCCAAACTGGTTCATTAACTGCATTGCCGATTATTGAAACTCAAGCGGGTGACGTATCTGCATTCGTACCAACCAACGTAATTTCGATTACTGATGGTCAGATCTTCCTTGAAACATCATTATTCAACGCAGGTATTCGTCCTGCTGTGAACGCGGGTATCTCTGTATCTCGTGTTGGTGGTTCAGCGCAAACTAAGATCATCAAGAAATTGTCTGGTGGTATCCGTACTGCTTTGGCGCAATACCGTGAATTGGCAGCATTTGCTCAGTTCGCTTCTGATCTTGACGAAGCAACTCGTAAGCAACTTGAACATGGTCAACGTGTAACTGAGTTAATGAAGCAAAAACAATATGCTCCTTACTCAATTGCTGACCAAGCTGTTTCAATTTATGCATCTAACGAAGGCTACATGGCTGACGTAGACGTTAAGAAAATCGTAGACTTTGATGCTGCGTTGATTTCTTACTTCCGTTCAGAACATGCTGCGTTAATGCAACAAATCGATGCCTCTGGTGATTACAACAAAGACATCGAAGCTGCAATCAAAGCAGGTATTGAAAGCTTTAAAGCGACTCAAACTTACTAATTTCAACCTTTGTTGAATTTAGTGTCGGTTTGGTTCACGGAATCAACCTTCGGAAGCTCGCAAGGGCTTTCGAATACTAGGTTAAGCGTATGGCAAATTTAAAAGAAATTCGCGCCAAAGTAGCTAGTATCAAAAGCACGCAGAAGATTACTCGAGCGATGCAAATGGTAGCAGCTTCTAAGATGCGTCGTGCGCAAGAGCGCATGGCTCAAGGCCGTCCGTATGCCGAAAATATGCACCGTGTAATTGCTCATTTGGTCCAAGCGAATCCTGAATACAAACACCGTTATATGGTTGAACGCCCGGTTAAGCGCGTTGGCTATATTATTGTGTCTTCAGATCGTGGCCTTGCTGGTGGTTTGAACATTAACCTGTTCAAGAAAGTGGTTAAACACGTTCAACAGCAACAAGAGCAGTCAATTGAAGTTCAATTTGCTTTAATTGGTCAAAAAGCGGTTTCGTTTTTTAAAAACTACGGCGGTAAAGTGCTTGGTGCGACGACGCAAGTCGGCGATGCCCCAAGTCTTGAGCAGTTATCTGGTTCTGTACAGGTGATGTTGGATGCTTATGATAAAGGCGAGTTAGATCGTATTTATCTAGTGTCAAACGGCTTTGTCAATGCCATGACTCAAAATCAAAAAATCGAACAACTTGTTCCTTTGGCTGCTGCTGAAGAAGACAAGAATCTGAACCGTCAATACGGTTGGGATTACATCTACGAGCCTGAAGCTGAAGAGCTTTTAAATGGCTTGTTGGTTCGCTATATCGAGTCTGTGGTGTATCAAGGTGTGATTGAAAACATCGCATGTGAGCAGTCTGCACGTATGGTCGCTATGAAAGCAGCGACAGACAACGCAGGCGAGATCATTAAGAGCCTGCAACTTATTTATAACAAGCTGCGTCAAGCCGCGATTACTCAGGAAATTTCTGAGATCGTTGGTGGTGCCGCTGCCGTTTAACATTATTTTGAATTGAGGAGACAGCAATGAATAGCGGTCGTATCATTCAGATCATCGGCGCGGTTATCGACGTCGAGTTTGAACGCAACAGCGTTCCTAAGATCTATGACGCTCTCCAAGTAGATGGTACTGAAACTACTTTAGAAGTTCAGCAACAGCTTGGTGATGGCGTAGTTCGTACTATTGCAATGGGTTCTACTGAAGGCCTTAAGCGTGGTTTGAACGTAACTAACACTAACGCGCCGATTTCTGTACCAGTAGGTACAGCGACTCTAGGCCGTATCATGGACGTTCTTGGTCGCCCGATCGACGAAGCTGGTCCTGTTGCGACTGAAGCGCGTTTACCAATTCACCGTCAAGCGCCTTCTTATGCAGAACAAGCGGCTTCTACTGACCTTTTAGAAACTGGTATTAAAGTCATTGACTTACTTTGCCCGTTTGCGAAAGGTGGTAAAGTTGGTCTGTTCGGTGGTGCCGGTGTTGGTAAAACTGTAAACATGATGGAGTTGATCAACAACATCGCGAAAGCTCACTCAGGTTTATCTGTGTTTGCTGGTGTTGGTGAGCGTACTCGTGAAGGTAACGACTTCTATCACGAAATGAAAGATTCTAACGTTCTAGACAAAGTAGCAATGGTCTACGGTCAGATGAACGAGCCACCAGGTAACCGTTTACGCGTAGCGTTGACTGGTTTGACCATGGCTGAATATTTCCGTGATGAGAAAGACGAAAACGGTAAAGGCCGTGACGTACTATTGTTCGTAGATAACATCTATCGTTATACACTAGCGGGTACTGAAGTATCAGCACTTCTAGGTCGTATGCCATCTGCAGTAGGTTACCAGCCTACACTTGCAGAAGAGATGGGTGTTCTTCAAGAACGTATTACATCGACTAAGTCTGGTTCTATTACGTCAATCCAAGCGGTATACGTACCTGCCGATGACTTGACAGATCCATCGCCTGCTACAACGTTTGCTCACTTGGACGCAACTGTTGTATTGAGCCGTGACATCGCATCTTCTGGTATTTACCCAGCGATCGATCCACTAGACTCAACTTCACGCCAGTTAGATCCGTTAGTTGTTGGTCAAGAGCATTATGAAATTGCACGTTCTGTACAGAACGTATTGCAACGTTATAAAGAGCTTAAAGACATCATCGCGATTCTTGGTATGGACGAGCTTGCTGAAGAAGATAAACTGGTTGTTTACCGTGCGCGTAAAATCCAGCGTTTCTTCTCTCAACCGTTCCACGTAGCTGAAGTATTTACTGGTGCTCCTGGTAAATTAGTATCTCTTAAAGAAACGATTCGTGGCTTTAAAGGTCTTCTAGCTGGTGAATACGATCACATCCCAGAACAAGCGTTCTACATGGTTGGTGGTATTGACGAAGTTATTGCTAAAGCCGAGAAACTTTAATTAGCTACTCTAATTTAGGAGATTCTCATGGCGACTATGCAATGTGATGTTGTAAGTGTTCAGGAGTCTTTGTACTCAGGCACTATAACTATGCTAATTGCAAAAGGTGCTGGCGGTGAGTTGGGTATTATGCCTGGCCATGCTCCGTTGGTAACTTTGCTCCAACCTGGCGCGATCCGCGTTATTTTGGAAAACGGTACAGAAGAGTTGATCTATGTATCTGGTGGTGTTCTAGAAGTTCAACCGCATGTTGTTACGGTTCTTGCAGATACTGCAGTCCGTGCAGAAAACTTAGATGAAGCAGCTATTGTTGAAGCGCGTAAACACGCTGAAGCATTGCTTGCGAATCAAAAGAGCGATTTGGACTCTGCTGCTGCTTTGGCTGCTCTTGCAGAAACTGCTGCACAGTTGGAAACGATCCGCAAAATCAAAAACCGCGCTCAATAAGAGACGGTTTGAGATTGAAAAAACCACCCGAAAGGGTGGTTTTTTTATGTTATAAATAGAATTATCATAAAATAAATTAAAAATTTATGAATATTGAGAGCTTATTCGTTTCCTCAAAACTAGAAGGGAAAATTCAATATGGTCAAAATATTGAAATAATCTTATGTACTAAATGCAGAACGTATATCAAGCATGAGGTTTTAACCGATATTTATCATACTTGTGATGAGTATGATGGAATTCTTACGATGTTTTATAATCATCGTATATTGTGTTGTATTAATTGTGACTCTATTTCTTATCAAGATAAAATTGTTAATTCAGAGGAAGTAGATCAAATTGGTGAGGAGTATGACGGCACTCCTATTTACGAAGATAATGCACAGATCCAAATATATCCATTACGTGATGATGAAACTGCATTTTCTAAAGAGTTTGAAAAAATTCTGCCTGAAGAGATTTATTTAACTTATGAAGAAGTTATCATAGCTTTAAATAATAATATGCCTTTATTGACTGCTTTAGGTTTAAGAACTCTTTTAGAGCAAATAATAAAGTATTTTGGCAAGTCTGATGATTTAGGTGTGATTTTAACCCAATTTGAAAAAGAAGGATTTATTTCTACCAAACAAAGAGGATTGTTAGATAATATTCGTTATTTGGGTAATGATGCCGTACATCATGCTGATAGCAAATCTAGAAAAGACTTAATTTTGCATCTAAAAGTTTTAGAAAACTTAATTCATCAGTTATTTGTCTATTATAAAATGGAGGAAGAATCTATAAAAAAGTAATGAAGGGTGTGAGATTAAAACCTTCTCCTAAACACCCTATACCTGTTGTCAGAGAAACCACACATAAAAGAAGACCCAAAAAAAGACTTTAATAGAGCTTAGGGATGGAGAATAATCGAAAATTCTCCACAATCTTCACCTTAAATGTCTTATCAAAACCTTCTGCTAAACTTGGTACTTCAAGCTTTTTATAGTTTGCTCGAACCCTAATTTCAGCACTATTGGCTTTAGTTTGATATTTATTAGAAAACTTTATTTTGTACCACTCAATATAACTTTTACCTGCTCTCAGTAATGTTTTGAACCAATCTGTAAGCAGACACACGCGATAAAAAAATCAATGATAAGTTAAATAATTCGAACAGATACTCGCTTGTTATAACTTGATGCGATTGGGTTTTGAACAGGCGAAACTTATAATTGAAAAAGGGAAAATCATGGCTTATCAATCTATTAATCCATTTACCAATCAAAAATTGAAAGGCTACCCATCCCATAACGATCAAGATATTCAAAATGCACTCGATACCGCAGAAAAAATCCTAAAGTCAGAATGGTCACAACAGGTCGATACCCGTATTGAAGTACTGCGCAAATTGGCCAGCAATATGCGAGAGCAAAAATCTGAACTCGCTAAACTCATGACGCTGGATATGGGAAAACTGATCAAGCAGAGTGAAGGGGAAATCGAAACCTGCGCCAAAATTGCAGAATACTATGCCGATCATGCCAAAGAATTTTTAGCGCCAGTGTCCTATGAAACGGAACTGGGTGAGGCCTGGGTTGAGCATCATCCACTGGGTATTATCATGGCGGTAGAACCGTGGAATTTCCCATTTTATCAACTGATGCGCGTCTTTGCGCCGAACTGTGCCATTGGTAATCCGGTTCTGGCAAAACATGCTGGCATTGTACCGCAATGTGCGGAAGCCTTTGAAAAACTGGTCTTGGATGCAGGCGCACCCAAAGGTGTCTGGACCAATCTGTTTATCAGCTCCGATCAGGTTAAAGATGTGATTGCAGACAAGCGTGTACGCGGGGTGGCACTAACCGGTTCTGAAGGCGCAGGCAGTGCAGTGGCTGAGCAGGCCGGGAAACATCTTAAAAAATCTACACTGGAATTGGGCGGGAATGATGTATTTATCGTACTCGATGATGCCGATCTGGAACGTGCTATTAAGTTGGGCTGTCAGGCACGGGTGAATAATGCCGGGCAGGTGTGTACGGCGGCGAAGCGATTTATTCTGCATGATAAAATTGCCGAACAATTCAAAGCCGGCATGCTGAAAGCTTTTGAGCAGTTAAAACTGGGTGATCCGCTTGATCCTGAAACCACTTTAGGGCCACTGTCTTCAAAAGATGCGCTGGAAAAACTGACCAAGCAGGTCGATAAGGCCGTAGCACAAGGTGCAACTGTGGTCATTGGCGGTAAGGCTGTAGAACATCAAGGCAATTTCTATGCGCCAACGATTCTGGAAAATATCACGCGTGAAAATGAAGCCTGGTATGAAGAATTCTTTGGCCCGGTGGCGCAAATCTATGTGGCCAAGGATGATGATGAAATTGTCGAAATTGCCAATGATTCCAATTATGGTCTGGGTGGCGTGATCCATGCTCAGGATATTGAGCGGGCGAAAAAGCTGGCGTCACGGGTGGAAACTGGCATGATCTGGATCAACTGGTTTACTGATACCACGCCTGAGTTACCATTTGGTGGAATCAAAAATTCCGGTTATGGACATGAACTGTCGATTGATGGTTTTAGAGAGTTTGTGCAGAAGAAACTGGTCGTCGTCAAAAGCCCGAAAAAATAATATGAGCTGATCTGATGTCAAATAAGCTACTATTCAGTGGCTTATTTGTCTGGATATTCTTCACGTTTGCCACCTTCATAACTGGCAAAACGTGGATGTTCTGGTGGAAATGAGGGTTCAGCGCTTAGCCAAGGCCAGCCACCAAACTGGGTGTCGCGATAGCGGCGAAAAGCTGTATCCAGTTCTTGCGCACTATTCAAAACAAAAGGCCCATGCATGGCAACAGGTGCGCCAATCGGTTCACCTTCTAGCCATAAAATATGCGATTCCAGTAAACTGCCTTTGAGGTGAATGTCCTGATCTGGTTTCAGTTCTACCAGATGCTTGACCTGTATTTTCTGTCCTTCCAGCTCCAGACTGTTACCTTGATAGAAATAACAAAACCGCGTTGCACTTGCAGTGCTTGCCGGAATAATCAGCTCTGCCTCAGGTGCAAGCGTGATCATATAAATATTGACCCTGTTTTCAGCGGCTGCTGCCCAGGAATGTGCTGGACGGTCCAGTGCTTCAGTTGTTTTAAACTGCCCTGAAATGACCCGAATATCCGCTTTACGTCCGGCCGTATCTGCTGAAAATACATGCGGAATCTGTTCACGCCACAACATTTTATAATCGGCTGGCTGTTTTTTCTGTTCCGGTGAGGAATTCAGCCAGATTTGAAACAGCTCAAGAGGATTGTCCTGATCCTGATGGACTAAGGGAAACATCTCGCAATGCTGTACCCCATTGCCGGTAGTCAGCCATTGCACATCACCCGCGCCATAACGTCCCGAGTTTCCCAGCGAGTCAAAATGATCGACATAACCGCGCTCGACAATGGTAATGGTTTCAAAGCCAGTATGCGGATGCTCCGGAAAGCCGGGAATGCTCTCGCCATAATACATGTCATATTCATGCTGTTGTGGAGGGGAAACAGGTCCTAATTCTGCATTGCCTTGCGGATAATGATCTTGATGATGAACGGTAAAAATAAAAGGATCTTTCAGATCAAGCCGGGATGTGACTGAAACCACAGAATACAGCACTGAATTCGACATGATTGAACTCCTGATGATCTGATTAGATGAAAATTCCTGATCTAAATATAATTTTTATAATCGATAACAGTGTATAGCCTGCAAGACGATTGAGGAAGATGTGTTTCGATCAATCGCCTCAAAATGAGATTTTTAGGTATTTTAAGTATTATCCTGATCAGTATTGCTCTCTGATTCCTGATCTGGATTCTGGATCAGCAAGCCGGCCAGTTTGACCATTTCGGATTGCACATTAACCATCTGGGATTCAATCTTTTTCAAGTTCACTTGGCTGAAATCCACCTGACCATTTAAAAGAGGAGAAGCCAGAACTTGCTGATTGGCGGTCATAATGTTGTCACGAATCTGGTCAATTTCCTGACTTTTCAAGTTCAGGTTGCCTAACACCTGATTAAAACTGCTGAGTTGCTGTTGTAGCTGGGTCGCAGTGGACTGCAGTTGCTGGGTATCTTTAGCTTCGACCGCCGTTTGCAGTTCGGTCTGGGTCTGTTTTAACTGTTCTACATAACTGCCGGCCTTGAGCTGCAAGTCGGCGACATCACGAACCATATAAAACATATTGCCCGATTTAAGTTCGGTTTGTGCTGCTGAACTCTGTTGCTGAGAGGCTGGTTCCAGATCGGACGTCGTGGTATCTGCCTGTTCAGCCGGTGCTTCGACGGCCTGTTCACAACCCATTAATAAAATTCCAGAGCTAAATAATGCGAAAGGAAGGACAGCATTGGCAAGAATCTTGGACATGGAATCAGGGTCTCGATACAGGTGATGGAATTTTATTAGTATCTAATATAAGGACAAACTATGGAGATAAAAAAGATTGTTGCAAACTCATAACAATTCTTCTGGGTTGTGAACGTTACTCTATTCAAAAACAAGAAAAAGATTATTAAAAGCTGGTAAAGAAGTACTTTGCTCTCACCAAATTGGCTTGTTTGGCCCGCAATCACTTTGAAAATGTTTTAGGTGAATTTGAATGCAATTAAATAATCGTTTTTAAATAAAAAAAATAAGTATCTACCAAGAAAATAGATACTTATTTCAAGCTTGATGCTTATGAGAATAATCGAGAATTATTTTGCAAGTTCTGCATTCACTGCATCGACAATCCGTGGATCATCTGCAGTAATATCTGGAGCAAAACGTGCCACTACTTCACCATTTTTATTGATCAGGAATTTTTCAAAGTTCCAGAGCACTTCTGGTGGCTGATTTGGGGTTAGACCATAATCGACCAAATCTTTCCACCAAGGGCCTTCACCGATGCGTTCCGGGATCGCTTGCGTAAGGGTGGCATATAAAGGATGCTTGTCTTCGCCTGCAACAGAGATTTTAGCAAATAGCGGGAAGTCGACTTTATAATTCACTGAACAGAATTCCTGAATCTCGGCTTCACTACCCGGTTCCTGTTCCAAAAAGTTATTGGCAGGGAAGCCCAGAATTTCCAGACCTTCCGCTTTTTTGTCCTGATACAGTTTTTGTAAGCCTTCATATTGCGGCGTCAAGCCACATTTAGATGCGACGTTAACCACCAGCAAAACCTTACTCTGGTACTGGTTTAAAGTGGTTTCTGTTCCTTCAATAGTTTTGACTGGAATGTCATATACAGAGCGAGTCATTAGATTTCCTGTTTATTGCGACTGAACGGTATTTGTTTTAACGGGTATTCGCTTTCAGCACAAGTAGAAACAGGTGAGCTCAGTTACTTAAAGCTGCAAATTGCCTCAATATTATGTGAAAAATCTATTATGCTAGGATGCGCGAATAGGCATAGCTTAATAACAAGACCAGCGACTCATGGATGAAAGTATGACACAGCAACAAAAGGTAGTCTGGTGGGCCATGGCCTTACCACTGGCCGCAGTTTTGATTTGGTCTCTGAATATGACGGTTACCCGTTATGTGGCAGATTATATTTCTCCCATCAGTATTAGTTTCTACCGCTGGGCCTTGGCCTTACTGATTTTAACTCCATTCATGTTGTCCAAAGTCAAAGCCGCCTGGCCGGAAATTCGTCCATATCTCGGACATTTTGCTGTTTTGAGTGCGCTGGGAATGGTGCTGTATCAGGGACTGGCCTATAGCTCGGCACACTACACTACTGCGACCAATATGGGCCTGATCAATGCCTTTATTCCAATTTTTACCATTATCGTGGGTATTTTTGTTTTAAAGATTCGCCCGACACAGGCTGCAGTGCTAGGGAGTCTTCTGTCCTTTATTGGCTTGATGTATGTCATGGCACAAGGGCAGGGCCTGCAGTTTTTAACTGTTGGTGAAAGTTATATTGGCGATCTGTTGATGTTGATCGCAGTATTTTTCTATGCCTGTTATGGCGTGTTTCTGAAAAAATGGCAGATTCAGATTCCACTCTTAGTGAGCCTGTATATTCAGATTTTTATGGCCTTTCTATATCATATTCCTTTGGTATTGATTTTAGGTCTGGACAGCATCAATCATGCTAATGCAGCCAGCATTATCTATGCCGGAATTTTCCCATCCATTGCCGCGCCGTTATTCTGGATGATGGCTGTGCAGCAACTTGGTCCCAATCGCAGCAGTATTTTTATGAATCTGATGCCGGTTTTTACTGCAGTAGTCGCATATTTGTGGCTGGGTGAAGCGTGGACCATGTATCACAGTATCGGCGGTGGCATCATTTTACTTGGAATCCTCTGGGCTCAATATCCCGGAAGATCCGCTTAATCAGGAATTAAAAGAGCTAATTAAGAATTTTTTCTGATTAAATATTGAGCGGTTAATCAAAACTTTTTTAATTGAAATCCCCTTTTAAATGCTAATTTTCAAATGTTAAAACAAATAGAAAAATATCGTTTTATTTTAAAAAGAGAATAGAAAGAGCAAGATATTTTGAATATTGGTCAAAAATTGTTTGCTATTAATAGAAAATATGTATTGTTTGATTGTTTTATTGTACTTGTCGTTGTATTCAGTTTCTTTCATAATGCGCCCATCGAGAATGATCAAGCAAGAAAATCCTTGTTTTATCAGACTCCCAGAGATTTTATGAACCCTCTGGATGTGATTTATGCACATCCTTTTTTATGCTCAGCCATCCCTATATGGCTGAGCTTTTTTTTGTCTTAAAACTTTAGTCGGGCTTGAGTGTCCCGACTAAATCAGACAGGACTCAGTCACGAATAACTACACCAGTCACTGCATCAATGATCCGGCTTGGTTGCTGACTTAAACCGAGGTCACCATTTAGATAATTCAGGTTCTGGTCAAAATAGCGGATCGCATCCTGAAGTGAGCGGGCAGGTTCCATGCCGGCAGGGTTGGCACTGGTCGAAACGATAAAACCGCCAAAGGCCTGACACAGTGCCACACAGAGTGGGTGAGTGGTTACACGTACGGCTACTTTAGGATGATGACCTTTAATCCAGTCAGGAATATCTTTATTTGCAGGAAGTAGCCAGGTGGTCGCGCGATCAGCAGGTCTGTCATGGTTCCAGGATTCAATCACTTTTTCACGCATTTCTTCGCTTAAATCCTGCAGCAGATGTTCTACCTGTGAAAGATGAGCTGCCAGCAGAATCACACCTTTCTCAATCGGGCGTTGCTTCAATTCTAGAATCTGATGAAATGCCTGTTCATTATAGGGGTCGCAACCCAAGCCCCAAACAGCCTCTGTAGGATATGCCAAGACTTGTCCATCTTTAAGCCATGCTGCTGCTTCGGCAACAGAGGTAGTGATCATGTGGATACCTTATATCAAACAACAAAGCGCTATTGTGAACCTTATTTGAGAATCCGACAACGTAGATAGAGGCCGGCTTGCTGGGTACAAAAACCGAGTAACTCCAGTTCCATGAGTTGGCTGGTCAAAGCAGATACCTCTTGCTGAACCTGCGTTCCCAGTTGATCCAAACTCTGTCCCACCCAGTCCAGCTGATTATACAGACTGAGCAGATGCGGTGGAATTTGCTGTGATGTTGCTTCAGTAACTTTCGTTTTGGTGGTGTTTTCCAAAGCTTGCCATTGCGTGGCCAGCGCCAGTTCTTCGATGACCTGCTGTGGATGGTCAATCAGAATCGCACCTTCACGAATCAGTTGGTGACAGCCCTGGTGATGTTCACTGTAAATATGTCCCGGAATGGCAAAAACGGTTTTGCCTTGCTCGGCTGCCAGTTTAGCCGTAATGAGGGAGCCGCTTTTTAAAGCAGCCTCTGCCACAATGACACCTAGGCTTAAACCACTGACGATTCGGTTACGCCGTGGAAAATGGTGTTGCAAAGGCAATGTATCTGGCAGAAACTCACTGATGACAGCACCGCCATGCTCAATGATTTGCTGACGTAGTGACTGATGTTGTGCTGGATAGGTTTGATCCAGTCCAGTCGCCATCACTGCTATCGTCCCTTGATGTTGTAAGGCAGCCCGATGTGCTGCTTCATCAATACCGTGTGCCAGACCGCTATTGATATAAAAACCCTGTTCACTCAAATAAAAAGCAAAATCGTAAGCCACTTGCCGGCCGTGTGGACTGGGTTTGCGGCTGCCCACAATGGCAATCTGTGCCTGAAGCAAGGTGTCAGGCCTGCCTTGACCAAAAATGATTGGGGGTTTATCTGCATAAGGATGTAATTGTTGCGGATAATGCGGGTCACTGTGCAGCAAAATAAAATCGCTATCCTGCTGGATCTGCTGCAGACAACACTGAAATTTCTGTTGCGCTTCTGGTAGATGGAACTCTTTTAAGCGCTGTACATGATTGGCATGAATACCCAGTGCTTGCCAGACAGGGACCTGATCCGGCTGAAGGGCATGGGCCAGTTCAGCATAATGTTGACTGATTTTATAGAAACTCGAAAGGGAATGCTGAACCAGATACCATAACGTAATTGTTTCCAGTTGCACGCGTGATAACGGATTCAGCATATTGAGACCTATAGGGTTGTCTTCTTATTATTAAGTTTTTTACTTAGATAAATATTTATTCATCTAAAAGGGGCGCTTGAATCCCTGCACCCATCTTGATGGGTAATTCACTTTCCAGCACATAGGCATAGCTTAATTGATCGAAGGTTTTAAATACCATCACTTGTCCAATGCGCTCACCCGGCAATTGCACACGTTCTTTAGTTTTAGGATCAGTCACGACTTCACCTTTTTGATTCACACTAAAGACATGACCCGTCTGAACCCCATGTGCCGTACCACGGTCAATGGTGACCACACTATGACGTGCTGCTGTACCAATCGACCCCAATACACGCACAATCTGACCACCGGCAGCAATATTTTCTGCATTGGTCGGATAGAACAGAGTCGGTAACATTGGATCGTATTCAGGTAATACACGATCACCGCGACGTACTTCAGCATTGTAACTATCTGTCAGTTCAAGTGTGGTCACATCACCTTCGCCACGAACTGCAATACCAGATGCCACCTGTTGCAGCTCCAGTGCAGCCGTATATTTCTTGCCATTTGCATCCGTAAATACATACGGTTCAGCTTCACGATACACCGCATAGCGTTGACCCACTACCAGGCCGTGACCACGTGCATAGACTTTCTGACCTTTGCCAGCCAGTACGCGCTGATCTGCAGTTCCGAGAATGTAGGGTGTGCCCTGAACTGAATCAGGTGCCAGAAGGGTGTAGCGTTCTAGCCACTGCTTGATGTGCTCAAGCGGAATCACGGGAATCGTATTATTTAAAGATTCAACACGAATCTGGGGCTGCAGAGAAGTACTGCCAAGATAGCGGCTGATAATACCTTCACAACCATCACCTTCGTCTTTACCAATAATCGGGCGGCCCTGGTAATCACACATCAACAGGCGGTCACCCGGGAAAATCCAGTGTGGATTTTTCACGTGCTTATTACTCGCCCAGATTTCCGGCCAACGGACCGGATTTTTCAGGAAGCGTTTCGAGATATCCCAAAGCGTATCGCCTTTTTTCACCACATAAACGTTCGGTGCATTGGCTTTTAATGCCGGTGGATTGACGTTGCGTGCAGGTGCTGCCTCGGCAGAATGAATGGTCCCCATACTGACGCCTACACAAACTGCAAGTGCCAGCATCTGATTTTTAAACCCCAAGGCACTAAAAAATGGCATGCCCTTCAAAACCTTTTTCATTATCATAATTCCTAAAATTATGTGCGTAGTTGCGTTATAATAACGATCTTACACACATTTTTTTGATGAAGCATTCCCTTCATTTGGTTTTTTGATCAATGGCATAATTGAGGACGCAGTATGGCCTTATTACCTATTTTAAGTTTCCCGGATCCCCGTCTTCGTACCATTGCACAACCTGTCGAAGAAGTGACTGATGAAATTCGTCAGCTCGCTGCGGATATGTTTGAAACCATGTATGAAGCACCAGGTATCGGACTTGCCGCGACTCAGGTGGATCGTCATATTCAGCTGATTGTTATGGATCTGTCTGAAAATAAAGATCAACCGATGGTGTTTATTAACCCCAAAATCACACCATTGACTGAAGAAACGCAGCCCTACGAAGAAGGCTGTCTATCAGTTCCTCAAATATACGATAAAGTTGATCGTCCGTCACGCGTAAAAATTGAGGCAATTAATCTGGAAGGTCAAGCATTTGAGCTCGATGCTGACGGACTTCTCGCTGTGTGTATCCAACATGAAATGGATCACTTAAATGGCAAATTATTTGTCGATTATTTATCGCCATTAAAACGTCAACGTGCACGTGAAAAAGTGGAAAAACTGGTACGCCAGCGTAATAAAGACAAGGTGGCAGTGAAGCGCTAGGATCATTTTAAAGTTTATTTAAATGGTCTAGCAAAGCCCAATTCTGATTGGGCTTTGCTATAATCAACATAAGCATATTTTAGGAATAGCCTGTGTTTTTACGCGCGGGGCTGCTATTTGCATTTGCAGCTGTGTTTCTACAGATTGCTGTATTTTTACAGCCTTTGTTACCGAAGCAATATCAGGTTGCTCCGGTCTGTGAAACCATCACGCGTGCGCTTTTTATCGCGACAGATGCTCATGCGCAGCATAGCGCTGGCGAGCATAGCCACCTTATCCAATCTGATCATCTTCAACATGATCATCATGATGCCAATCATCAGTGTCAGTACTGTAAGGTTCATGCCAATTTAGTTTTACCGCCTGATCTGGACATCAAACAGGTACTTGACCGGATTCATGTCCGTTTAATTGCTTATCAAAAAACTTTTAAGCATGTCTGGTTTGTCCTTCAGCAACTCTTCTTAATTCCTCAGGGGCGAGCGCCACCACTGCCTGCATAAATCTGCATTTTTCAGCTTGGGTTGGTATTGACTCAAGCCGTGCCTAATTTATGTATTTAGTGAGATAGAGAAATGGCTCAGCCTAAATTTTCTTTACAGCCACTTGCGGCTGCGATTTGTGTTGCTTGTTATTCTTCGATAGTGATGGCCAATGACGCCATGCCGGTTCAGACATTTGCCCCGATTGTGGTGACGTCAGCATCAGGTAATGATGCCAATGGGCTGATTGTCCGCGCTGATCCAAAACAGCCGATTCAACCGATTCCTGCCAGTGATGGTGCGGATTATTTGCAAAGTATTGTCGGCTTTAGTTCGGTCAATAGCGGTGCCGGCACCAATGGTGATGTGACGTTCCGCGGCATGTTTGGTTCACGAATTAAGATCCTAACTGATGGCACCGAAAACCTGGGCGCCTGTCCAAGTCGTATGGATTCGCCGACCTCTTATATTTCTCCGGAAAGCTATGACCGTATTTCGGTGATTAAAGGACCGCAAACGGTTCAGTATGCCAATACTGGCTCTGCGGCCACAGTGATTTTCGAACGTACACCGGAGCAGTTTGATCAAGATCAAAACTATCGCGGTCAGGCCAGTGTCTTGATGGGAGCTTTCGGACGTCTTGATCATAATGTGGAAGTCGCAGCAGGCGATGAACAGAAATATATTCGCCTCAATACCAATCGTTCGGTATTGAATAGCTATCAAGATGGAGATGGAACCACTGTACCTTCAGATTGGGAGCGCTGGAATGCGGATCTGGCATTGGGCTGGACTCCAGATACAGATACCTGGGTAGAGCTGACTGGCGGTAAAGCTGATGGTGAAGCAGTTTATGCCGGCCGTGCAATGGACGGTTCCAAGTTTGCCCGCGAAAGTTTAGGACTTCGTGTAGAAAAGAAAAATCTTACCGATATCATTCAAAAAGTCGAAGCTCAAGTGAACTATAACTTTAATGACCACGTTATGGATAACTTTAGTTTACGTGAGTTCCAGCCTGGAGGAATGATGAGTATGCCAATGGCGACCAATGTGACACGTAAAACATTGAACGCACGTATGGCAATGACCAATGAGTGGGATAAATTGCAGCTGATTACTGGTATTGATAGTCAGAACAATGAACATACTAAACGTAACGGAAGTCTGATGACGCCGTATCAAACTCAGCCACGAACTCAAGATATGGAATTCCAGTCTGTGGGGGCTTTTGGAGAATTGAGTTATCAGCTTAGTGATAACAATAAGCTAGTGTCTGGTGTTCGTCTTGATCAGGTCAATGTAGACGCTGTTCAATCTCAACAGGAACGCAAAGAAACTTTACCGAGTGCCTTTATTCGTTTTGAAAATCATCATTCCGATCATGACGATGGCAAGACCTATATGGGTCTGGGTTATGTCGAGCGTATGCCGGATTACTGGGAATTATTTAGTCCTAAAACGGGAAATGATAACGTCAATACTTTTGCCAATATTGATATTGAAAAGACATTACAGCTAGATTTTGGTTATCAACATGAGCATGGTCATTTCAACTCATGGGCATCCGCATACGTAGGTTTGATTAATGATTATGTGTTAACAACCTATAAACCTACTGGCATGATGAGAATGCTTGAAGCACATACCCGTAATGTCGATGCCACTATCGCTGGTGCAGAAGCTGGAATTGGTTACCAGTTTACTGACCGCCTGCAGGCCGATATCAGCGCCATGTATGCCTGGGGTGAAAACACCACAGATAATACGCCTTTGCCACAAATCTCTCCTTTAGAAGCCCGTGTTAACTTACGCTATGTTCAAGACAAATATAATTTTGGATTGCTATGGCGTGTAGTAGATGGTCAAAACCGGATCAGTCTTAACGAAGGTAATATTGTGGGTTATGACAATAAGCAGAGCGCAGGCTTTGGTACTTTGTCTTTAAACGGTAGCTACCATGTCATGGATAGCGTGGATATATCAGTCGGAGTCGATAATGTCCTAGATCGGACTTATACCGAGCACTTAAATAAAATGGGTGCTTCCGGGACAGGTTTACCAACAACCGAGCAGTTTAATAATATGGGACGTAATTACTGGGCACGTGTCAGTATGAAATTCTAATTGTTGCTCAGTACTCCAAAAGCCATTGCTCAATAGCGATGGCTTTTTAATTTTTAGGGTTGCAATAAATTTTCCATATTTAAATAGGGCCTATGTATCTTGGAAGAAGACTGGATAAAACAAGTTTTGTGTATATAAACGCCAGGTTGATGAAGAATCAAACAAGAATAGAATGTGAATTGAACGACATAAGTCATGTGATAAAGACTTTTATAATTTAAATTCAAATAAAACAATATCTTATTGATTTATTGGGTAGGTTTTGTTGAAGGTGCTCAATAAAATTCAAAAATAATGGAAATAAATTAACTATATATAACAATTACTTGTATTTTTATTAGTTTGAAAAATAAACACACGAAAAAAAATCTTTGCAAGAAGTGTTGCAAGGGCTCTGAAATGCTGTAGAATGCACATCCATCGGCGGTGATGTTGATTAAAACTTGTTGAGAAACAAGGATTTAGCTCAAAGGGTTTAAATCTGGAAGTCTTGAAGAGGTTTAAAAATAATCGACCGAACCTGTTGACTCTTTCGAAATAAAGAGTAATATAGCCGACCTAGCTTGCTGGTGACGAAC
>NZ_JALJVC010000015.1 GCF_022967985.1 Acinetobacter lwoffii
AACAAGAAGGAATATCTCGCCACGGACAGCCTGTTCTAATTCTATAGAGAATAGCTTCAATAAAATTGCGTAAATTTGAGTTGTGGTGAATGGATAAATTACGCAGAATAACTTTCAACTTTTGCCAGTGTTGATCTGTCAGCATGGTACGAGGCATAGCGAATAGTAAAATTGGGTTTGGCGATTTGATTTTACTACTTCGCTATTTTTTTAAGCTAAAAGTGTCAACACACCCTAATGTCATAGAGAAATAGTGGCAGTCCAAGAATAGACGATATTTGTCTAGGAGAGTGGTGGCAGTCCAAAGAATAGACTAAATTTGTCTAGGATACTTGGAGCAGTCCAGTTGTCCAATCTAATCCACAAAGTTTAATGAGACTTTGAGCAAAGCTTGTAATCATACAAAGAAAGGCGGAACAGAAATTTGATCATCAGAACAACATTGAATAACTAACAGACTTAATTGACTATACCTTGAATTAATTACCACTATTTATTGTGACAAAAAATGTCAACAATTGAAAACTATTTTAATATAAAGACAAGAAATATACTGTTTACAAAAAAAATGTGATGAGTGTCATGTTTATGTTTATTTTTATTTTTATTGATGTAAAAATGCAATGACATTATGTTTAGAAATGTATCAAAAATGTTTAAATCCGAAAAAAAATTGAATCTGAGTCCTCTATTCTTGTTATTAATCTCAGGATTGACAACCTATTCTTTCGCGAATAGTCAAGCTCTAATTGCAGATATGAAAGTGTTTCAAATAGAGGCAAACCAAAAAGTAAAAAAAGAATTAAAAGCAACAGATCAGGTAAAGCCGAAGGCATTACTCGAATACAAAGTTGAATATTCAAATGTATCTAGTCAAAGTCTGAAAGATTTAAAGTTGAATCTTCCACTTCCTGCCGATGTAACTTACACAGGGCAAAGCTTACCCAAAGATGCCTATGCTTCCTTAGACGGTAAAAGTTTTGCTAAAGCCCCATTAACCCGTATGGAAAATGGCAAAAAAGTAAATGTCCCACTGGCTGAATATCGCGTTTTGCAATGGAATGTGAGTGAGTTAAAACCAAAACAGAAAATTATTGTTTCTGCTCAAGTCCAAGTTAATACATCTAAATAAAATTTTTAATTGGTCAATATCGACTTTATTGTTAGGTTCTTTATGAAAAATAATTTTCAATTAAGTAAAATTGCTGCATCACTGGCAGTAATTGGTGGGGTATCGTTGCTTGGTAGCCAGGCTATGGCTGCTGCACCTTTAGCTGGTACGAATATTAGTAACGTTGCAACCGCAACGTATACAGATAATACGCAAACTGAGCGCGTAGTAACATCTAACGTGGTTAAAACGCTTGTAGCACAAGTGGGCAGCTTTACTCTTGTGCAGTCTAATGAGCGTCAAACCGCAGCTAACAGCAGTGTAAGTTTCCCGCATATTTTGACAAATACCGGTAATGGTACGGACTCCTTCACGCTTAGGATTACAAATGAGGCTGGTACTTTTGATTGGGCTAGCCATGATGTTTATATTGACCGCAATCAAGATGGCATAGCTGATAACGGCGCAGCCGCTTTAGCATCAACAACAGCGATTGAATTAGCTGCCGGTGAATCTATTGGCCTGGTTGTAGTGGCTAAAACGCCATTGGCAGCGACAGCAGGTCAAAACGACAGCCTGACTTTAACTGCAACATCAAACAAAACGGCTCTATATGATATTGGCAAAGATACAGTGTCCAACACTGACAAAGCCACCATTATTACAGGTGCAGTCATTGAAATTAAAAAAGAAGCCAGTGTTAGTACAATTAGCGCCAATGGTTACATTACCTATACTTTGACTTTCCAAAATAAAGGTACAGCTGCAGCCACTTCAGATGTCATTATTTATGACGTACTCCCAAGCAATGTAACATTTGCTGATACGGCTGATAGCAAATTAACTGCCTATTATAATGGCAGCGCTTCAGCATTAACTCGTGATGCTACAGATAGTGATAAATTTGCTTATGTATCTAGTGGTCGTAGTGATGCAAAAGAGGTTTTTACCTTTAATGCAGGAAAACTTGCTGCGGGTTCAACCGGTAAATTAACTTTTACTGTTAAGGTTAAAAACGCTGCTGCAAATGGTGAAAAAATTACCAACACGGCATATGCGGATACTGATGGCTTCACACCAGGTACAAGTACGCCATTAACACCAGCGAATGTTCCATCTGTTCCACCGACAACTACGGATACGACATTAGTTCCATCTAACCCGAACAATGTTACTGTTGTAGGCATAACTGCCCATTCAATTAACGATGATAAAGACGTTTCTTGGATTGACAAGAATGTTCCAGTCGGCAGCGCTACGGGCATTGATGATGAAGTCCATGCAACAGCTTCGCAAGGTCAGGCCATTGTCTTTGGCAATAACACCTCGGGCGGCGATGTGATTTATGTCCACAACTCAGGCACAACGACTGACAGCTATAGCCTTAGTGTTGCTGCAACGACTGGCGCTTTGCCAAACGGCAGCATCATTGAAATTCTGAAGGCTGACGGTAAAACACCAGTGACAGATAACAATACTGGTCCGATTGAAGCGGGTGGCAGCTTAAAATTTGTGGTACGGGTTACTTTGCCAACCAGCGGCACAGTTGCTGCAGGCACTAAATTGACTATGACCAGCACTTCAGTCAACAACAGTAGCAATAAAGATACCATTTCTTTGGTTGTTGATTCATTTACAAAGAGTGCTGTGGACTTGGTACATAATACAGGCACAACAGGATCGCCCGTTTATGTCGGTGATGGCCTGAATAGCAGCACAGGTGTTCCTGACACAGCTTTAGTTCCAGGTACACCTAAACAGCTGGATGTTACGATCAAAAATACAGGCGGTACGCCGGACAACTACAATATTGCAGTTACAGGCATTCCAACCGGCTGGACAGCGGAACTTTTTGGAAAAGACGCAGCTGGCAAATGTACAAACACGAAAGTAACCAACTCCGGTACAATCGCCAATGGCGGTACGGGCAGTTACTGCCTGGTGGTTACAACACCAGATGGCACGCCAGCAACGGATATTGCAAAAACTATTACAGTCAACATCAGCTCGCCCTCTACCGGCAGCAATGATAGCATTGGATTCAAACTGACCGTTGCAGCACAGCGCGCAATCAGCTTTACGCCAGACCGTCAAGGCCAGTTAGCCCCTGGTGGCAGCATTATTTACAGCCATACCTTAACCAACATTGGTAACGTTACTGAAGCAGCTGATGGTAAAACATTGAACTTTATTTTACCAACGCCAACAGCAGGTGAAACGGTAACTGTTTATGTGGACACAAATGGTAACGGTATTCTGGATGCTAATGAAGTTGTAACAGGTACAGGTGCTTTAAACAGCATTTTGCAAAATGCAAAATTTGATGTATCTAAGTTAGCTGGTTTGCAGCAAGGCGAGTCCGTTACTGTTTATGTAAAAGTTGAAGCGGCAGCAACTGCAACGGCCGGCCAGTCTTATACATCTACAGTACAAATTCAGCCTGAAGCTAACGCTGTATTAGGTTCAAACAGCATTTTATCAATTACAGACCGCACAGTAATTAACCTGGGTTCAGTACGTTTAGAAAAATTCCAGTTTGCTGCAGACTGTACAGCAGCACCCGTTGATACTGACTATACTGCAAACTTACAGAATGCTAAACCTGGTCAATGCGTATTTTATAAAGTAAAGGCAACAAACCAGGGTAATGCTGATGCAACTGCTGTTGTAATCAATGATGCTGTGCCGGCATACACAAAGTACAAAACCGGTTCTGTAGCACGTGAGCCAGCAGCTCAAGGCACTGCACCAACAGAAGCTAACGGTAATGTAAATTACAATGTCGGTACTTTAACTCCTGGCGCTTTTGCCACATTGAAGTTTGCTGTCACAGTTGATAAATCAACCACTCCATAATCTTTAAAAACTCTTCTCCCTCTTTTTTCGAAAAGAGGGACTCGATTCGTTTGTTCTAATTATTTGTATTTTCTGTTCCGGGGGGTGGCAATGAAAAAAGCAATGAATAAAAAAGTGGAGACATTATCCTTGTCCGCACTTGCATCTGCTTTGTTCTTTGCACAGCACGGTCATGCTGCGATGCCTATGGCTGGACAAATGATTCAGAATATTGCTTATGCAAGTTATGAAGTCAGTGATTCCAACGGTGGGCAATTACTGCGAACCACTCAATCCAATGCAGTCAATGTCGAAATTGCAAAGTTTTATGGTCTTGAACTATTTCCAGATCAGCTCCAGCAAGTAGAAGTAGGTTCAAAAGTCATCTGGTTAAATCAGGTGACCAATACCAGTAATACTCAGGCATGGTTTGATTTTCAAACCGCGCCTGTTAACCATTTATCCAATTTAAAAATCTATTTAGATGCCAATCAAGATGGTGTCTTGGATATTTCAGATACCCTGATTAAAGATGGATTGGAATTACAATCCAATCAAACTGTACACTTATGGGTCGTTGCAGATACTTCATTACAAACTCCCGATCAGGCCAAGTTAGAGCTTCCTTTAACGGCGCAAATTCGTGAAGAACCGCAACAAAAAAAAACAGTGCAAGACCCTATACAGGTCTTTGAAGCAAAGTTAAAAATAGAAAAAGCCGTAGACCAATTACTGCTGACCATAAATCAGCAGGCACAAACCCTGAATTACACTTTGACGGTAACCAACTCAGCATCATTAGCTGTATCTCCTGCAACAGTCACGGTGGATGGACAGAAACAATCATGGGTGATTGTTGAAGATCCCTTGCCTGCAAATACTATTTTTGAAGATATTCAGGTTTCAGATCCGGCTTCTAATACACTGGTTTTGCATAAATTAGCAGAAGGACAATATTCAAGCCATTTACCTCAGGATAAAAGCCAAATTGGCCATGCCGTGGTTGCCTATAAACAGCCGTTTGTAGCCGGTAAAAAAAGCGAGATTAAGTTAAAGGTCAAAACTCAACCGACCATTAGCTATACCACATTGGTGAATGGAGCTTATGTTCTGCATCAAAAAGGGCAAGTGGATCAAAAAACCTTGTCCAATAAAGTTGAAACCAAGGTTATGGGTCAGCCAACTTTGGAAAGCACCACAAATGATTTTGAAATTAGCTTGTATACCGGCAAGGTTAATGAACCAATTTATTTGAAAACCAATGCCGCGCTTTGTAATGCCAACCGTTTTAACAAAGAGCAGGTCCGCATTCGTATTCAGTCTAAATTGACAGGGGATATGGTCATTATTTCTGCCCTTGAAAGTGCGGAAAATACGGGCTTGTTTCAATTTAGTTTAGAGACTGAAGAAAATGCAGAAAAAAATCTGAATGATGCTGTTTTACAAACGCTTAAACGTGATGAAGTTACAGCAAGCCTGGTTGAATGTGTAGACGAGCAAGGTCAGACCACTACACCGATTAGTGATATCTCAACGCAGATATTGATTGATCCATACGGCATTATTTTCGATGCAAAAACCAAAAAACCTGTCGCTGGAGCAACAGTGATATTGGTTGATGAAAATGATCAACCTGTAGGCAATAATGTTGCTTTTGAAGTTGACCGTACCACAGGGGCTTTACGTTCAATTCCTGCAAAACAGGTCACATCTGCGACAGGTGAGTTTGTTTATCCGCAGGTGATTCCGGGTAACTACAAATTATTGGTTGATACCTCAACAATTTCGACTCATCAATATAGTTTTGTCAGCGATCAGGTGGTGTATCCGCTCAGTTCATTTAATGGCATGGCGGTAAATTCGCAATATTCTTATGGCGGTGTATTTACTCTGGCATCCAGCAGTCCAGCATTGAATATCGATATTCCGATTGACCCGCTATTAAGCCAATCAGGCTTGATGGTACAAAAAACAGCACGTGATAGCAGTATCGAATTGGGTGATTTCACCAATTACAGCATTACCGTAAGTAATCAAGGGGATGTACTGGCACGTGATGTCAAATTGCAAGACAGTTTGCCACGTGGTTTTAGCTATGTGCCGAATACCATGCGTATTGATGGCAAACCAGTGGCAGACCCGGAAGGTGGTAAAGGGCCTTACTTAACGCTGGGTTTGGGTAATCTTGCACCCAATGCCAAGACTAAAATTGAATACCGTGTTTTGGTCGGACCCAATGCTTTAAATGGGGATGGGATTAACCGGGCTCGTGCAGTAGATGGTTTTGGTCTCAGTTCAAATGAAGCGCAGGCCAAAGTTAAAGTTCGTCCGGGTATGTTTAGTGCCGATGCGTTTGTGGTGGGTAAAGTTTATAGCGACTGTAACCGTAATGGCATACAGGATAAAGGCGAGTTAGGTGTGCCGGGTGTCCGTCTCTATATGGAAGATGGCAGTTATGTCATCACGGATCGTGAAGGTAAATATGACTTTTACGGCGTGTCGGCAAAAACCCATGTACTTAAAATTGACCGCACCACTTTACCTGCCGGCGTAGAGTTACTGACTCAGTCCAACCGAAATGCAGGTGATCCATCCAGCCGCTTTGTCGATGTCAAACGTGGAGAATTGCATCGTGCCGATTTCGCTATGGCGGATCAGGCAGATGCCTGTTCTGCACCTTTAAGGGATGCAATCAAACAGCGTCAGGAAAAAATTAACAGCAGCAATTTAAATCTTGAAAAAGCGATTAACAAGCAACTCTCTATTGATGCACCAAGCTATCTGGAAAGTAGTGCCCGTTCAGAAAACACCCAAGGCTGTTTAGCAAATGACAATGATCAAAATTGCTTACTGAATCGGGGGGATTTTGCTGCACAAAAACAACCGCAATTGTTGATCGATCCGGTAAAACCGTCTGTTTTAGTGAATCTTGAAGAATATTTAAAGCGTAGTGATAACAATGCTTTAGAAATTTTAAACCTAAAGGATGGACAAGTTCTACCTTATGCACAAACCACAATTCAGGTTCAAGGTGCAGCGGGTGCAACCCAGCGTGTTTTAGTCAATGATATGGTGGTGGCAGATAAACAACGGGGTAAACTAGCTATCCTGGATGAGCAACGCAAGCAAGGCGTTGAATATGTCGGAGTGGCATTAAAAACCGGTAAAAACAGCATTCGTGCTGAACAACTCGATTTTGCTGGCAATGTCCGTGAAAGCCAACACATTCAGGTCATTGTTCCGGATGAAATTTATCAGCTGAAGTTACAGCACATGCCAATTCCGGTCATGGCCAATGGCCGTGATGTGATGCAGCTGCGAGTTCAGTTGCAAGACAAACAAGGCGTCAAGGTGGCTACCCGTACCTCAATCACTTTAGAAAATGATATCGGGATTATTGATCTTCCAGATTTAAATCCGAATGAACCGGGCATTCAAAGCTTCATTGATGGCGGCGAGATGATTATTCCGATTCTTGCACCGAATGCGCCTGCACGTGGAAAGCTACGCGTCAGCAGTGGTTTACTCAAAGAAGAAATCGACATTCAGTTTCAGGCAGATTTACGTCCGCTGATTGCCGTGGGTTTAATTGAAGGTTCAATTAACTTTAAAAATTTTGATAATACACAGTTACACAGTGTGAATCGCAATGATGGTTTTGAAGATGAATTGAATGAAATTGCCAAGTGGGGTAATGACACCTCATTGACCGGTCGCACTGCAATGTTTTTGAAAGGAAAAGTTAGAGGTGACTATTTGTTAACTCTGGCTTATGATTCTGATAAAAGTTCTAAGCAACGCCTGTTCCGTGATATTCAACCTGATGAATATTATCCGGTGTATGGTGATGCAGCAGCAAAAGGCTTTGAAGCCCAATCGACCGGAAAATTGTATGTACGCTTAGATAAAGGGCGTTCATATGCGATGTATGGCGACTATGTGACCCGTACAGAAAAAGATGAAGGTCTGGCTTTGGGGCAATATAACCGTTCATTGACTGGTCTGAAAGTGGGACATGAAGGAGATAAGTTTCAGGCATCAGCATTTATGGCTGAAACCAAATCGCGTCAAGTGGTGACAGAAAATCGTGCATTGGGTATTTCTGGTCCCTACAGTCTGGGTTCAATTTCAAATGAACTTATTTTAGATAATAGTGAAAAAGTCGAGATTCTGACCCGCGATCGTAATAATCCGGGGTTGATTATTGCCAAACAAAGCCTTACCCGTTTTAGCGATTATGAAGTCGACACCTATAGCAACAGCATTTACCTAAAACAGGCTGTCGCCAGTGTCGATCAAGATCTGAATCCAAACTTTATCCGTATTACGGTGGAAGCGGATGAAATTGGTGAAGAATATCAAGTCGGCGGGATGAGTTTTAGTTATGCCATGAAGAGCCATCTGAAAATGGGTGGTTCATTTGTGCAAAGTAATGATCCATTAAATCAGGAACAGATTGCCAGTTTAAATACCGTGGTGAAAGTTGGGCAATACGGTAAATTAATTGCCGAAGTGGCACAGTCTAAAAATACCGACTCTACGGCAGATCAGATTACTCAGATCAATAGTGATTCAACCCGTGATAAAAACCAAGGTACCGCTGCAAGGGTCGAATTTGAATATGCACCGAGCTTTGCCCATGTTCGTGCCTATCACCAGCAAGCCGAAGAAGGTTTCCAGAATGATGCGGCAACCATTAGTGCAGGACGTAAAGAAAGCGGCATCAAGGCTTCAGTACCCATTGCAAAACTGGGCCTGGCTCGTATTGAAGCAATTCGTACTGAAGATCAAGAAAATAACGGCGTTCGTACCGGATTGTCTGCGAGTCTGGAACGTAATTTCTTTAAAATTCTCGCGGTCGAATTAGGGCTGCGTCATTATGATGAAACCAGTGCTGCGGCAACTTTAGCGACAGAAAATCTGGGTCCATATAATGGTACGACCGGGCGTATCAAATTTACCGGTAATCTGCCTTGGAAAGGCGCATCAGCTTTTATTGAATATGAACAGGATCTATCCAATTCTGACAAGCAGGTTTTATCGGTGGGTGGAACAGCTAAAGTTCTACCCAATACTGAAGTTTATGCTCGCCATGAAGTGATTTCAGCAATTGACGGCTTGTACTCCATCACTAGCACAGAAGAAACCAACAGCACGGTGTTTGGTATTTCCAGCAACTATATGAAAGATGGTTCAGCATTCAGTGAGTATCGTGTTGCAGATGGCATCAGTAACCGTGAAGCTGAAGCAGCATTGGGGTTGCGTAACCGTTGGCAACTAAAACCGCGTGTATATGTCAGTAGCAGTTTTGAGCGTATCCAGTCTTTATCTAAAAATGAAGACAATACGAGTAATGATGCCACTGCATTGAGTCTTGGACTTGAATATTTAGTTCATGAGAATTGGAAAGCAACCACCCGTTTGGAAGGTCGCCGTTCGGATACTTCAGATACACTCATCAATACCACTGGTTATGCCTACAAGCTATCTGATGATTCAACCGTGCTGACTAAAAACACGCTCAATTTTGTGGATAATAAAGCAGCAGATCAGGGTGATCACTTACGCAACCGTTTCCAAATCGGTTATGCATGGCGCGATTATGATCAAAATAAACTCGATATCTTATCGAAAATTGAATACTACTATGAAAATAATGCCACTGATTTAGAAACGGAATTCAAGCGTGAAGCCTATGTGACTTCTATTCATACCAACTATCATCCACAGCGACGTCTGACTTTATCGGGGCAATATGCAGCAAAATGGTCTGAGCTCGATGAAGATAATGTTTCTAGTAATGCTTTAACGCAGTTATTCAGTGGTCGTGTGATTTATGACATTAATGAACGTTGGGATATGAGTGTACAAGCAGGTACTTTATGGGCAAACCGCGGAGTAGGTACTCGATATTTAATTGGTGCAGAATTGGGTTATTTAGTTGTTACCAACCTTTGGGTCTCAACAGGCTACAATTTCATGGGTTACCAAGATGATGAACTTGCAAACACCAGTTCAACAGGTGAAGGCGCGTATTTAAGATTTAGATTCAAGTTTGATGAAGATTTATTTGGTCGTCGTTCGGCAAAAACAAACTTTGCTTTAGAGCCGGAACAGGGACGATAAAACATGAAATACCTTACTGGACTACTTACAATCTTACTCTTAGGGAACAGCTTGGTGTATGCTGAACCCGTTTCAGCTGCTAATACTCAACGTCAAATAGATACCTTATCCATTACTTTACAACAGTATACTGATACTGATGCACTGACTCGTTATCACGCTTACAAGGCAAAAATGTGGCTAAGCTATGCGGTCAATCAACAATCCGAGCGCAGTTTAAGCATAGCTGGACGAGAGGCTTTACAACAGGCCCAACGTATTGTCACTGGATTGCAGTCCAAGCAAAATTTGAGTTTAACCACGCCAATCTTAAGTGTGTCACAAGTCATGCGCCGGGATCTGTGGTGGCAAGTAGAGCATTTAAAACAGCAGGGCGCTATTGATAAAGCACCAGAAAGTCTGGCACATGCAGAAGTGATGCTGGTTTGGGCTGCAGCGGAATATTGTGAGTTGGGCTGGAGACACGCCCAAGAACCTTTTAATGCGGTACAACAGGCTTTATATCAAGTGGTTGAATCTACCAGTATACGGCTTACAGATACCAGCTGGCAGCCCGAGCAGTTGTCTTCATTGCAACAGCTGAATGGAAAGGGCTGTCATGGGGTAAATTCTGAATTTTGGCCTCTAGCTAAAGTACAATCAAATCAACAATCTAATAGTTTAAAAATCAATAATATTGTACATTTTGCCCAGGACAGTGCAGATTTAAGCCCAGCCAGTCAGACGGTGCTGCAACAATGGGGAACCCAGTTGAAACAATATCCACAATTGTCCGTTGTTTTAAAGGGTTATACCGATCGACATGCGAGCCCGAACTATAACATACAGCTAGCACAGCGCCGTGTTCAGGCAGTGCAAGACTATCTTGTAGTACAAGGTATGGATATTACAAATATTACGACTGAAGCCAAGGGTGCAGTTGATTTTCAAACCGATAGAGAGATGAAAATAGCTGAAGCCAAAAGTCGTCGTGTAGTTTTGCAGGTTGCAGATGCACCTGGGATTGAAATTAAATATCTACCGCAGTGGCAAGATTTACAAATAGAGTCAAAACAGCAAAAAGTGAAGGTGAAATAACATTATGATCAAGCGATATTTACCTCATGTTTTGGCATCTTCAGTTTTATTGCTCGGCGGTATGGCGCAAGTTGATGCGGCAGATACACAATTAGATAATTCAGCAACAGGCTCCACGCTGATTCAACGTAGTTTCGTAAACTTAGATTTTAGTAATCCTAATATTAATGCAAATTATAATGGCTTTGGTCAAGCAGGTACAGGAGCAACGAATGTTGCTCTGCCAGAAACACTGGTACCTGGTTGGAGGACAACGCATAGAGTTATGACAGCCGGTACATATTGGCAAGCTGGGCGATTGATTGAAATCTGGCGAGGGCAAGGTGCACCATCCGATAAGATGACAGGGGAATTATCGACATCAACCAATCAATATGCAGAACTGAATGCAGAAGAAGAGTCAGTTTTATACCAAAATATATGTTTAATTAAAGGCGAAACATTTAGCTATTCTTTTGCACATGCGACAAGGTCGAGTATCAGCGAGAAAGCAAAGTTTTCGATTGGTACAGTTACAGACACAGCCACAACTAAACGTGGTTGGGTTGCTCATCAAAATATAGTATCAGCTACGAATACGCTTACGAATAAGACATGGAAGACTTATAGTGATACTGCTACGGTAAATAGTATACCTGCGAATTCAGGAATTTATTCCTTAGGTTTTGAGGCGGTATCTACTGGGACAATAGGCAATTTTTTAGATAAGATTGCCATTACAGGTTTAAAGCCTGTGGTTGAGTTTACTACTGCTGCCGATAGTGCCTTTGAAAACGTATCTGGTATTGTGCCAATTAAATTTAAAATGGTGGGGAATGTTACTAGCACAAGTATGCCCACCTTAAAATTTAAAATTTCTTATAATAGTTCGGTCGCTTTGGAAAATCGCGCTATTTATGGAGTTGATTATGTTTTAAAGAAGCGTAATGGTGCGACGGGGACGACTTTTACAGAACTGACTGTAGCAGATGGACTAAATTATAATACAAGTACCGGAGAAGTTACTTTTTCTTATAAACCTGATTATAACTCAGGTTTAAATTATGAACAGGGTGTAGAATTTAATGGTTTAGTACTCGAGATTAAAGATAATAATAAATCTTTTGGAACCAAGACACTCCCGCTTTCATTTGAAACGATGTCAGATGTTCTTCTAATTACTCTGGATACTTGTAGCAAAACTAATATAAAAAGTTCATTTGATTTTTCTATTAAAGAAGACGATACCGATCTAGAGATTATTAAAAGTTTAACACCGGAGTCTGTCACTAAGGTATATAAAGACCAATATCTTGCTTACACGCTGGAATTAACCAATAAGACTAAAGTGGATGCTGATGAAGTTATTTTAAAAGATAATATTCTTGCTAATTTAGCTTATGAAACAGCGGGTGTAAATGCGGCAACTTTAAGCTGTGAAGCTATAACTAATGAAGGAACAACATCAACTTGCCCGACTTTACCTAATGATGCAGTAACTAAATTATTTTCATCTGGTGGATTAAATCTGGGTACTATCAAAGGGTTCGCCAAGTATAAATTTACTCTAAATAAGCTAAAAGCCAAGGAAGATGCAACAGGTGAATATACTGGTTATATAGTGAATAATGCAGTAGTGACAACTACTTCAACTGATATTGACTCGAGCAATAATACATCCACTGTAAAAACAATGATGGCTACCAAAACTGATCTGTCCAATAACAAAACAGGTGCACCCGTAACAGAAACAGGTATTGGCATGTTTGTAATTGGAAAAGAGGGTAGAACCGGTTCCACACCACTTTGGACTCAAAAATCAGACAATAACACCAAAGTTTATTTCCCGCTCAATATTCAAAATTACGGCAATCTGGCACAGGATTATCAACTGTATGCCTCTAGTAGCAAAATTGAACCAACACTGGGGACGGGTGACTATTCAACCTTGGTTAAAAATAGTATTACTCCCTTTAGTTCTGGTTTAAAAATTGAATTTTATAAGGCAGATCTTGCACAGTGTAAAACGGGTGTAAGTGGTCAGCAGATTACTCAACTGAATGTTGCCGCCAATAGCACTACACAGCTCTGCGCAGTCGTGACCGTTTATTCTTCTGTGACAGCGACCACCAATATTTGGTTTGCAATCGAGTCACTTCAGTCGGGAATGGCTGACATTATTCTGGATGCCGTGATTCCCCAGCCCAAGAAACGTACATTGGAATTAAGCAATGATCAAAGTGCACAGGTGGGGATCGGGGGAAGCTATGTATTTTTGCACCGTCTGATCAACTATGGTGTGGAAAATGAAACTAAAGTGAAGGTCAGTCTTAACCCAGTCAATCGTACCGATGGCTTTTTATATACCTTGTTTTTGGATCAAAATGGCAATGACACGCTAGATGCCAGTGATACTTTGCTATCCGGCACAGAAACTGAATTAAACAATATCATTGAACCGAATAAATCGGTCACTTTATTGATTAAAGTTGAAGCCCCATCAACGGCCAACAATGGTATGAGTAGTCAAGTTAAGCTGATTGCCAAGCCGGATAATGTCGGGAAAGACATGACATTAGCTGATTTAAGTAATACGGACTTGATTACGGTCAGTCCGAATCAGTTAAAAATTATGAAATCGCAATTCAAAGTTGAAAATTGCAGTATGGCAAATGCCGCGGCAGTGATCAATGCAACGTATACCGTACAAAATGAAAACCTGAAACCGAATCAATGTCTGATTTACCGGATTATGGTGAAAAATACTGGCAGTATGGCATTAAGCAATGTAGTGATTAACGATATGTATCCCGCTTATACCCAGCAATGGGCACTTTTAGGTATATTGCCAATTGTAGGAAGTAATGGTCAAAACATTACCGATAGTAGCAACAATACAATTGAAGATGATAGCACAGCTAAAATTAAGACAATATTAAAAGAGCTGTTATCACAACAGGAAAAGTCTCTGTATTTTGGCATCAAAATGCAATGAGAGGTTTAACATGATAATGATTGTCTAATTTATGATGTTCCTATCATGGTAGTGCTCTGTACTAACGTGATAGCTATCTAAACCATTTTCATTCTGTAATTTCCAGTTGCCTGCAAAGGTATAAGCTGATTTACCTTGCAAGACTTTAAGCTCACCCGTTGGTGACTGCTCAACCATTAAATCAAGAAAGACCTTGGCATCACCTAAGAAATCCTCCAAAGAATCTGTCGCCTCACTGTCTAAGCTGATAAATACGAAACCGCGATAATTAGAAATGCGATCTTGTTTGAGACCAAGTGTGGTTTTATCGAAGTGTTCGCAATATTCATCTGGAGCCTTCACTTTAATTAAGCAGCCATCTGATTTACAGGTCCATGCATGGAAGGGACAGGTAAATGTGACTTATTTTTCTCTACTGAAACGTGTCAAGGTAGCGCCGCGGTGTTCACACGCATTGACCATGGCATGCAGTTCACCATTACTATCACGGCTAATAATCAGGGGTTGGCGACCAATTTGAACCGTCAAAAAATCATTATTATTTAGAATTTCACTTTCATGACAGGCATAAATCCAGACTTTTTCAAAGATCTGTTCTATCTCCAAGTCAAATAGTTCAGCTTCAGTAAACATTTCTCGAGCAATGCGTTACAAACCATCGTGTGGCATTACAAACTAGCAAAGATCGCTCAAATTCTGCACATTTTATTGAGTTTATTCTGCAAATGATTGTAGATGAACTTGTGGCATCTAGCACTAGTGATCAAGACACCGTTCAAGCTGATTAAATATCCAATACAACCTGATATGGTTTAAATCCCTCTAGTACAGCTTGAGAAACCAGTTGAATAAAAGCTTCAGTCTTTCCATAAGCCATCCATTGATCTAGGGCTTCATAGTAGGCCAATCGGTTTTCAACTGTGATGACGCAAGGTGGATAACCAGCTTTAAGCAATTCGAGATTCATCAATAGACGTGATGTACGGCCATTGCCATCAATGAATGGATGGATACCTACAAAATCAGCATGTACTTTAGCTCCACGTTCAATGGGGTGAAGCTTATGTGCCTCTGAATTATACCAATCAACTAACTGAGCCATCTTTTCATTTAATAATGTGTAATCAGGTGGGGTAGATGTAGCACCAGAGATTAGGACATTTTGTTGACGATAGCGGCCAGCATTATCATCATCAATATTCTTTAAGATAAGCTGATGGATATTACGAATTTGCCATTCAGAAAAAGGCTCCTCTTTCCGAATGATATCTTCAACATAGTAAATTGCATTTCTATGGTTGATCGCTTCGAAGTGTTCTCTTAATGCCTTTCCACCAACAGTAATACCTTCGAGTACTACTTTAGTTTCTAGCAGGGTGAGTGTATTGCCTTCAATTGCATTCGAATGATAGGTCCAACGGACAATAAGATCTTCTTGTAAATTTTTGACAATTGATGGAGAAAGAGGGCGATGTTGATCTAATTTTTTCTTTAAATCATCAATAGTTTCAAACATTAACTTATCCCTGAATGAGTCTAAAAGAATAATACATCAAAAAAAAATATCAAAGAAATGAGATGGACTGCTCCCAGTATCGTAGACACGAGACAGCCTCATTTTGAAGCTGCCTCAAAGACTTCTGGACTCATCCCATCGAGATGCGAATGACGCCTGATTCGATTGTAAAACATCTCGATGTAATCAAACACATCTGTACGAGCCATTTCTCGTGTTTTATAGATCCTCTTTTTAATTCTTTCCTTCTTCAAGCTGCTAAAAAAGGATTCAGCAACAGCATTGTCCCATGAGCAGTATACTGCGCAAGGCCTCTACGGCTCATGCTGGGTATTAAGTTATGCTTCTGACAGAATTTCTGCCAGTCTCCACTGCTGTATTGTGAGCCTTGGTCTGAGTGTATGATCACAGGTTCATTTGGCCTACGTCGCCATACCGCCATAAGAAGTGCATCCAAAACGATATCCTTGGCAAGCGTAGGTTTCATTGACCAACCGATGACTTTTCTCGAATATAAATCAAGAACCACAGCTAGATATAACCAGCCTTGCCATGTGCGAATGTAAGTTATATCAGTCACCCAAGAGGTATCAGGTGTGTTTACAATAAACTCTCGATTTAAATGGTTAGATGGCACAATCTGAGGACGACCACGACCATAGCTTTTATGCTTCTTATATCCTCGAACAGCGGCAATACCATTGTGCTTCATGATCTTCAGCATACGATTAGGTCCACAGCTTTCACCTAGCTCTTTAAGATCCAGCGTAATGCGACGATAACCGTAGATGCCATAACTGGCATCATAAGAAGAACGGATGAGCTGTAATAACCGCTTATCTTCAATAGTCCTGCCTGATTCGGGTTCATCCAACCAAGCATAGTAGCCAGCACGAGCAATCTTAAGAACCCGACACATCGTTTTAATCTTAAATTGATGGCTGTATTCCAGGATAAACTGATACTTTACTCGGGCAGGCTTGCAAAGTACCTTGCGGCCTTTTTTAGAATATCCCGTTCCTCTTCAGTTTGTTTGAGCTGACTTTTAAGGCGAAGGATTTCTTTCTTTGCCTCGAGCAATTCATGTTCATCAGGATTGTTGCGTAAAGGCTGTACGGCCTTTAGCGATTTATAAATGCTGTGTTGTGATACACCTAAACGTTCTGCAACATCAGTGACAGAATATCCACGTTCGGTAATCAATTTAACAGCTTCATCTTTAAATTCTGGGGTATAGCGTTGTCCACTCATAAGGTTCTCTCCTATGCAAAAAGAATAGACGAAATTTGTCTAGGAGAGTGGTGGCAATTCAATCTATCTAAAGAGGATAAAAAAAAATAATTTTTGAATAGTGAGAATATATATAAAACTATGTAATAGATGAGTGGTTAATAAATAGAGATAATAGAAATGAATACTATCAATTTTGAAAATGATTATGTTGTCGGGCAGAAAAACAATAATTATAATGAAGTGATGGCTAAGTTCAAAGAGCTAAATCATTTAGCATTGATCAGCAAAAAATGGAAAAAAAATATATATTATGGTTTTCATGAGCGAGAATGCTTTGACCTGTGCTATGCAGTAGGGGATGCAAAAGCAATTTTTGTTTACCTACATGCGGGGTATTGGCAATCAAGAGATAAAAACCAGTTTTACTTTATTGCTGACCATTTAGCAGAACTTGGATATCATGTTGCAATTATGAATTATCCTCTTTGCCCAGAAGTAAGTATTGAAAAAATAAAAAAATCATTAAGTTATTCTTTATTTACATTAAATACACTTTTAAATTTTGATTCAAAAAAATTACCTATGTATATTTGTGGGCATTCGGCAGGTGCGCACTTAATAACAGAGCTCGTATTAAATACCAGATGTTTAATAAAAGACTGGTTAAATGTTAAGGGTATAATTCCTATCAGTGGTATATACGATTTAGTTCCTTTGATATCTACTAGCTTAAATATAAATATTAAATTAGATAGTTCTCAGGCAAGGGAGAATTCACCGATATTAAGAGTATCTGACGATTTAGTTCCTGCTGAGTTTTTTGTTGGAAGTTATGAAACCGAAGCCTTCATTCAACAATCCCAAAAAATGAAAGAACAGTGGGAGTTTAAAGGGAATTTAGCAAATTTTAGAGTTCTTAAAGACAGTGATCATTTTAGTTTGCTTTTTCACTTTCTTAGAAATGGTGAAATTGTAAAATCAATTGAAAGTCTTTATACATCTACAAATATATAAAAATTTTAAAAATTAAAAAAACTACTTTCAAAGAGTAGTTTTTTTATTAATAAATAATAAAAATAGCTGCTATAGCTAAGATTATGGTGAAAATAGCCGAAGATAATAATATGAGACGATAAGTAATTAAATTTTTATTATCAGTTCTTAAGGTTTTTATTTTATTAAAGTTAATGAGTAAAATAAAATAATAGAGACAAATTGCTGTGGTAATGAAAATAGAAATATAAAAAAAATAATAAGGCTTGTTGATCAAATATTTAAAAAAAGTAAAGTTTACTATGATATAAGAAAATAAACTCCTTTCTATAGATAAAAAAGTTCTTTCAGGTTGAAGTCCACTATCTTGCATAATAATTCCTATTTAATATGAATAAAAATAAATATAATTAGAATTAAACTAAAAATTGATAATATTGGGGCCATAAAAGGATAGGGGAGAGACTGTTTGGTTCTCAGTGCATATTCAACTCTAAACCAACGAAAAATAGCGCTAATACTAAGAAGAATAGAAAGTAAAATTAAAGAGATAAAAATATGATTGGCAATTACTTCTTCAATTATTCCATTATTCAATGTAATAAATGCTATGGCACCCACTAATATAGCGAGTGCTGTTCTATTCCATGCTAAAAATGTTCTCTCATTGGCAAGTGTAAAACGAGGATCCGGGTCTTCTCCATCAGTTAGTTTAATGATTTTAATTAAATTTTTCATAATTTTTTGATCAGTTAAAATCTAGAATATATAACTCTTGAGTAATAAATGCTATGCATTCTTAGATGATAATCTATGTATTTTATATGTCTTATTTGAATAGAAACTCCTTAATAAATGCATAGTTCATATTTTGAAAAGTTGTTGAAATAACAAAAAAGGGAGACTTACAATGCAAATGCTAGATCAGAAACATTTATCTTCTTTAGTGTTTAATGAAACACGATTAAATAAAGAGCTTAAAAATATTAAATGGAATGTGCTTGGACATGTATATGAACCTATATTAGGAGGAGATCAGCAGTCAAGTTTTGCTTGGATTTCAAATGATCCTCCTGGAACTTTTGTTCCTCCTCATATGCATCCTGTACAGGATGAACATGCTTTTATTCTTGAGGGCGAGTATTCGCTATATTTAGACGGTGAATGGACAACTGCCAAAGCAGGGGATTATCTTTATTGGCCACGTGGAACAACACATGGATATAAAGTTACTTCAGAAGGCCCCGCTAAAGGTGTTTTTTGGGTAAGTCCAGGTAATGATTTAGCCAGTTTGTTTTCAGAACTGCACAATTTGACAGATCCAGAGAAGGTAGTCCAGGTCTCAGCAGCTCGTAATATTCGTTTCTTTAATCCATCCAGCCTTCCTAACTGTGAGTTCTAATCGTTAAAATATTTATTCTAAATAATTAAATAAAAAGCCTTCATAATTATGAAGGCTTTTTATTTAATTATTTTACCAAAAATTATTGTGTGTTCACTTGGATTTAAGCAAATGAAAAAAATTAAATTAAGCATAATAAATTTATAAAAAGTGAATATTAGTCGAAGAATAAAATAAATTATATTTATAGAGTGTTATTAGCATGAATTTAAAAGGACTATTCAATGAAAATTAATAATCAACAGGGAATGAAAATTATTGCTTTAGGTACAGGTGGTGGCCCAATCGTATCTAGTTCTAGAGCAGGAATCTCAACAGCTATTTGCATAGATAATGCGACCTATATCGTCGATTGTGGTATGGGGAGTATTCGTAATTATAGAAGTCATGCTACTTGGGGTGAGTTACGAGGTATTTTTATTACTCATCATCACTCTGACCATATCTATGATTTAGGCTCTTATTTATTCACAGGTTGGCAAGTCCCAGGTGAGTCTTTTAGCCAGCCTATCCAAATTTATGGTCCTGGAAAGCCTTTACAAAATCCAGCTATGCCGACTCATACTCATCCCAAAATTAAAGGCTGTTGTGGCGGAGATCATCCTATGGTAGGAACAGCTGCGATGGTTGATGCTTTAATACACAATGTATTTGCATCAGATATTGCAATTCGAATGGCAGATGAAGGTCGTTCAAGTCCAACCGAATGGATTAAGGCATTTGATATTCAGATTCCTGAAAATGCCAAAGCAGACCCTGTCCATAATCGACATCCGGAAATGGAACCTTTCGTTATTTATGAAGATGAGCTGGTTAAAGTGAGCACAATTTTGGTAGACCACCGTCTATGTTTTCCTGCTTTTGGTTTCCGGTTCGATTCTAAATATGGTTCTGTCGTAATTTCAGGTGATACGACATATTCTAAAAACTGTATTTTACTAGCCAAAGACGCAGATGTATTAATGCATGAGGTTATTGATCTAGACGCAATTTTAGCTACGTTCCCTGAGGGACCGACACGCAACGGTATTGCAGTCCATCTTGAAGAATCTCACACATCTTATGAGAAAGTAGGCGTAGTTGCCCAAGAAGCAAATGTGAAAGCACTTATCCTGCATCATATTGTACCAAATACACCAGACTCAGCAGATGTTCAGAAGATGGTCAATACTGCTCAAAATGATTTCGATGGTTTGGTATTGGCAGCAGAAGATAATGATACTTTTAATGTAATTGATATTGTAAAAACTCATCTTGATGAGCGCAGAGCACATGAGTTTTTACGGGAGGTAAATACATGAAAAGCCAAATCAAAAGCCTTCCTACTTCACTTATAGAGCCATTAGAAACTGGGAGAATTACAAGTCGAGCGTGGTTAATTACTGGAATGCTCATCATATTCCAAATGATCAACTTTGCTGATAAAGCTGTTTTAGGCCTGGTAGCTGAACCCGCAATGCGTGAACTAGGAATGTCGAGTAGTCAATTCGGTTTTATTGGTAGTTCTTTTTTCTTTTTATTTGCTATTTCATCGATTGCGGTAGGTTTTTTGGCGGCAAAAATACAAACCCGCTGGATCCTGCTTACCATGGGAATTGCATGGGCAGTTTTACAATTCCCCATGCTCATGGGAGGAGGGATAACGCTCTTATTGGTCACACGAATTATCTTAGGTGCTGCAGAAGGGCCTGCTACACCTATTACTTTGCAACATATTCATGGATGGTACGAGCCAAAGGAACGTGGATTGCCAAGTAGTTTGGTGGCCATAGGATCGACCTTAGGTCCTATTATTGCTGCTCCAATTTTAGCAGCTATTATTGCTCATCCGTCTTATGGATGGAGATGGGCATTTGGTTTTTTAGGATTTTTTGGTCTTGGCTGGAGTTTGTTATGGTTTTTAATTGCGAAAGAAGGGCCATATAGTCATATCAAAGCGAAACAGCAGCTTACTCAACCTAAACCACTTGTGCATCCTAGTACAAGTTATATTAATAATAAAAGTATTGCTGAGTTTTCAGACCAATTAAAAGTAGTACCTTTATTTAAAGTTTTTATTTCACCCATGTTCATTTCTGCTTTTTTAGCAGGTGCTGGATGTTTTTGGGCTATGGGCTTTTTAACCACATGGTCGCCTCGCTATCTATCTGCGGTTATAGACACGTCTCCTCAGATGATCGGTATGATTTCAACTTTTCCATGGATATTTGGCGCTTTAACTTTATTGGTAGCAGGCTATCTATCTAAAATTTTAATGAAAAAAGGGTGCTCAGTACATAAATCCTTAGGCTGTGTATTTGGTATCTTAATTTTAATGTCAGGTATTTTCTTTTTACTATTACCTTATACGACAGGGATTGCTGCAGTTGGTGTTTTGACCATTGCTGCAGGTTTGGCGATGACATTCCCATTAGCACCTATTACTTTGGCCTATAGTATTTGTTCTAAACAACGGGCAGCTGTTATGGCGACTGTTACGGCTCTAGCCTCTTTAGGGGGGATGATTTCGCCAACTATGGTAGGAATGTTTATGGAGTCTGCAGGATACATCCAGCCAGTAAAGGGAATACTTCCAGATGCTATAATGCTCAATAAACTAGTTATGGGAATGAACTTAAGTTTTTCTTATATTGGTATCTATTTATTAATTGTAGGATTAGCTGCTGTAATATTTCTTAATCCAGATAGAACAGCGAAAAAAATGCAAAAAGATATTCTAAAAGATGATGAAGAAAAAGTATAAATAGATTATCTGATTCAAAGATAAGAGCACTTTATAAATGAAGTGCTCTTTTAATTAGCTTAAATCTATATAAATAAAATAGGTGGTTTTAGTGAATACTATTTTTTAATGTTTCAGAAGGTAACTCTCCAAAACGGTTTTTATATTCTTGTGAGAAGCGTCCTAATTGCTGAAAACCACAATCCATTGCAATACTTGAAACATTTTCCCAAGGTTTTATATTTTTTAAACGTTTATAAGTTTCTTCGAAACGCAAATTACGTAAGTAAGCTACAGGAGATTGACCATAGTAAGTATTAAAATCCTGGTATAATTTTTCACGTGAGATGCCTAGAATTTTTTCAAGCTCATTAAGTGTAATTGGTTGAGAAAGATTTTCTTTAAAAACATCTTCAATATAATTTAAATATGAGGGTTTTCCTTTTAATCGATGCTCAAGCTCTAAACTGTAATTATGAGGTTGAGAGTTTAATAAAATAGAAATTAAATTTTTTTCAAAGTTGCTCCAGATATTTTGAAAATCTAGAAGATATTCAGCCTCTAACAAAAATTCTTGAAAATTCATGGCTAAATTAAACCATTTTTTAATCGAACCTTGCATAGGTGCTTGAATATCAAAGATTAATGGTTTAACTATCTTATAACCTAATAATTGGGAAAGATAGTTCTCTACCTTATCTTTTGAAATTCGAATCATTTGTTTTTGGCAGTTAGGTTGTAAAATCATAGAAAATGGTTGATGAGGTGAAAATATAGCAGCTACCTCATCACTAGAATATATAGTTGATGATTTAATTTTAATTTCTTGAATGCCTTCAATAGGTACATTAAAAATATAACAATGTTGTAAATTATCAATAGAAATATTTGCTAGAGTAGAATATTGAACAGTACCGAAAGTAATCGCACCAACGTTAATACCCTCATGTAAAAAATCAATTTTTTGAGGGTCTGGAATGTAGAGGCGATGCGGGCCATTTACCTTTATCATCCATTGCAACACATCTTCTGGATGCTTTAAATTAGTAGAAAACTTTTTGGGTGAATTTTTTTCAAATTTATCTAGATTAATCATCACGATATCCTTGTAGACTGATTAAATATAGGTACTTCTAACTAATAAATCTTATTATGTATTTTATATATAGCAAGAAATATTTAATTTAAACAATATTTTTAATGTAAGAATTATTATTTATTTAATATACCCTATTGGTATAAGTAAATATTTTAAAGGTATTTTTTTGTTTTTAAGTTTTATGGTGCTACGCTAATTTTTATGTCATTGATTATAATGGTTATATTAATTTTTTATTTTACCAATAAATAAATTGTAATACTAGGAAAGGTTTGAGATTGAATTTAAATATAGAATCTGTCTATCCAGATAGCTGTCCTAACTGATATATTTAACAATATTATAAATTTTAGCTAGGTGAACAAGGAATGCAATCACTAAGCCAAGAAGATATTGAATTGAAACATTATTCAAAAAAAGCCGATTTTGCTCAAAATCTTATGTCAAACATTTGTGGCGAACATCGCTTGGATACCAGTTATCGGAATACTTTAGATTTTCATTATGATGGAATGCGCCTACCTAGTAAGCAGATGACGATCGGTACCATTTCTTATGGCGCTAACGTAGCAATAAATACTTCCCATCTTAAAGCTTATAGTATTAGCCTACCTCTATGTGGCAAACAAATTTTAAATATGAGGGGAGAACAATATTATTCAGATGAAAACACTGGACTTATTATCTCAAATGCCCAGTTGCAAGATCTTGCAATTGATAAAAACTGTAAAAAGCTTCAAGTAGTCATTCCTGAAAGAAGTTTACATCTTGTATTAGCAGATCTTCTTAAGCAACCTGTGGATGATTCTGTTATATTCAATCCGAAAATGCATTTTGATTCACAGCAGCTTACTAATTCGTGGTGGAAATACATCCAGAATTTCTTAAACTCAAAATCTCAATATATTAGTTTTCATGGATTATCTTTGCTTGCTGAAGACTATGAAAATTTCATCATTAAAACCTTATTACTTTCTCAAGAAAATAATTATTCAGAGCAGCTTAGACAGTTATCGAATCAACGGCAGCCTACTTATATTCAAAAAGTACATAAATTTATAATTACCCATGCATGTGAGGAAATCAGTGTTGATACTTTGCAAAAATTAGCAGGAGTCTCAAAATCAAAATTATATGAAGAGTTTCAAGCCTATTATGGAACGAGCCCTTTAGCTTATCTAAAAAAGTATCGATTACAACAAATTTATAAATCCTTATGTACGCCTGAGCCTGGTAAAAGAATCTCTATTTCACAGTTAGCTTTTAAATGGGGGTTTAATCATTTGAGCCGATTCTCTCAAGATTATCATGAGGAGTTTGGCGAAAAGCCGAGTGATACTAAAAACAAATTTAAAGAGTTTTATTAAAATATTAAAAATGTAAAGATTAAAAGCCAGGTTTAAATCTGGCTTTTAATGCTATTAGATTAGTTTAAGCTATTTCTTTAATTTCAGTTTGTTCTGGGTATTTTGATTTCTCACTTAACACTTTTAAACTCAAGGAAATAAATGAAATAAATGTAGGAATTGCAAGGATGTAGAATAAGCCGCTTAAACTCAGATCAAATGTGAAAATTAAGGATCCAAAGAAAGCACCTAAAATTGCTCCAATTCGACCAATGCCATGCATCCATGAGACGCCTACAGCTCGACAGGTTGAAGGATAGGAAATGGCTGCTAAAGGTAGTAAGGAAGATTGAGCACCAGTAAGCAAAGCACCAATTAAGAATATGGTAATTCCAAAGAAAAATATGTCTGAACTTAAGAAGCCTGCTACAATAAATAAGCCAAAAGCAACCAGATAAGAGTATCGAATAACTGTATTAGGATTGGTTTTATCCATATACCAACCCATGATTATAGCGCCAATTACTCCACCAAAAGGAAAGATAGCGGCAATTAAGCTGAATTGCTGAGTAGTAAAACCTGCTGTTTTTAAAATGACTGGCATCCAACTGGTTAAAAGATAAAAGACTAATAAGCTCATAAAACAGCAAAGCCATAACATACTTGAGCTTACTAAATATTTACTTAAAACTTGCTTAACAGGACTTTGAGTAGACTGTATTTCAGTATGAGCCAATCTAATTGTGATTATATCGGAAAAGGGTTTTCCTTGTATAAGCTCTAAAATATGCTGAGCTTTTGAGAGTTGATTATTTTTGATTAAATATTGTGGTGATTCTGGCAATTTGACGAGTAGTATAATGACCAGAATAAGTGGAATAACACCGCCAATAATAATGACTTTAGCCCAGCCTAAACTCTCTAATAAATAAGCGGATAGAAGGCCGCCACAAGAAATTCCAAGCATGAATCCACAACCTGCCAATCCAGTTAAAAATGCTTTACGTTTTACAGGCATATATTCTGAAACAATTGTACTAATATTTGGCATAGCTGCACCTAAGCCAATACCAGTAATGAACCGGTAAATCATCAACTCTTGTGTTGAAGTAGCAAGTCCGCATAAAACTGTAAATACACCAAAAAGTAATGTGGTAAAAGTAATAACTTTTTTCCGCCCAAATTTATCAGCAAGAGGGCCAGACAGAATAGCGCCAATCGACATACCGACCAGGGCAGCACTCAAAACTGGTGCAAGTTGAGGTTTGCTTATCCCCCAATCATCTAATAATGCAGGTGCAATAAAACCAATAATACCAGTGTCTAAACCATCGCAAAAAAATACTAAAAAGCCTAGCGTAAATACTAGCCATTGTAATGGTGATAGTTTTTCACGGTCTATCACCGTATTAAGATCAATTGTTTTCATCTTTATTCCCTTAAAATTTTTAGAATTTTTTACTGTAATTTACAAAAAAACGATTCTCTGTGAAATCAGTGCCATATTTAACGTGATAATCAATTAAAAGATATTGCAAAGCTAAACCTTTAAGATAGGGTTGTTGAAATGCATAGCTTCCAATAAAATTAGCTTCACTTTCTCTATTTTCGCGACCATCAGCGGCGTTAAAGTTATTACCATATACATATTTAAGTGTTGTATTCAGTCCTGGAATATAATCTTTAAAATCGTAGCTATAGATGAAGTGATAAGACTTTTCATTTTCTTTAAAAAATCCTGTTGCATTCCAATTGATAAAATAAGGCTCAGGTAAAAAACCATCAAGTAAAGGATAGGCAGATTCACCCATAATTTGTTGATAACCTATACCGATACCGTGGTTCTTTATCTTTACGGTTTCAAGTAAACCAATGTTTTGCGCATCTATATTGAGTTGGTTATTGTCCTGTTGCGCATTAAAATATTTTAGCCTTGAATTTAAAGAAAAATGATCGGCTTTCCAGTTATGCTCAATACCTAAGTAATGTTTATTATAAAGATTTTCGAGATTACCAAAATAATATTCTGTTTTTAAATTGGGTGAAACTTGATAGCGCAGATCAATATAATTTAGAGCATCTGAATAGTGTTTGACTCCTGCAGCAGTATAAGAAAACTTGCGAAAATCTTCTTCATTTCTTGGAGATAACTTAGTGATATGTCCAAGCTCAAGCTGCAGTTGATCATTTATTTGAGAACGTAAATTTCCACCCCAATAAGAGTTCAGTAGCTGACGGCTACCGTCAACTGTAGTCAAAGGAAGATCTAGCCAAAGCTCTCCTAAGCTCAATAGCGTATCTTGATAGCCTAATTTTAAGGTAGCCCCATATTTAAAATAGTCAGCAGCTTGTGATTGAGTGATAGGATCAAACGGTAAAATAGCATCAGGTACATGTTTGTCTGAGCTGAGACGTACTGCATATTGGGTTGAAGCATTGACACCTATAGTGATAGGACTTCCTGCAAGACTAAGCGGAGTATCCTTCATTTGCGACGTATAAAACAATGATGCTGATTGTGACCAGCTTCCGATATCTTTTATTGAAGAAGAGTCAAAATCTCGTTCAATATAAACATTTTTAAGTGTAAATTTCCATTCTTGCTCAGTTGTTTCCGCTTGGCCAGATAAGCTTATTCCACTTAAAATACTAAATAATATAAATGATTTTTTTGATCCTACTTTTATTCCTTGCTGACCTATCATCTCATACCTTCCTTAGAGAAATTGATTATTCCTTGCTGTATTTCATTCACTTAAAAAACTTTTTCAGAGTATTGATTGAACGCTTTTTGCTTCTTTTAAACTATCCAGAAATTCCTAAACACCATCCATTTTTTCCAAATCAGATAATTGGGATATTTAGCTAAATAACTAAAAAAGATTGGGGGTATGATGTGTGAAGGAAAGATTTTCCAAAGAGAAGATTGTGCTAAAAGACTAGAGGCTTTTAGGAATATATTATTTTTTTAATAAAATAGGATTGAAGATAGATACATCAGTTTTTTAGAGAAAAGTAAAATAATTAAGGATAAAAAAATATCTATTTCAATTGAGAAGTTTAGAAAATGGGGATGATATAATTAAGTTTAGCTTAATTTAAAACCCTCCACTTGAACCCAGATTAAGACTCAGTTCAAGTGGAGAGAAAAAGAGCACTATGCACATAAGCGACGACGTTCAACTTCTGCTGAAGGCGCTGAAACACTGTTTTTGACCAGAGATATATTAAATGTAATATGTTTAAAAGGTCTATCTACGCCATAACGTTTAATTTCGCTTGGATCGGTAACTTCTACTGCTGTTGCGACTAAACCATCGCGCGTTGCGAAAGCAAAGTCATCCCATAAATATTGATCACCTTCAATATTGAACTGGGTGGTGAGCTTACGGAATCCAGGCGCAGATACAAAATAGTGCACGTGGGAAGGGCGATTACCATGACGGCCTAACTTGTTTAGCAAAGCCTGTGTAGTACCTTCTGGAGGACAGCCATAACCGACCGGCATCGTGGTTAACGCTACATATTTTCCTTTATCATCGGCAAAAATTGTGCGGCGTAAGTTGAAGTCTGATTGAGCTTTATCGAAGAAGGAATAATTTCCTAAACTGTTTGCATGCCATATTTCGACTTTGGCATTTTCAATTAGATTACCTTCTGTATCGGTTACTGTCCCTTCAATAATGAGAGTATCAATTTGATTAGACTCAGAGCCATCATCCATACGGGCAAAACCCACAGACTCAGGTGCACCTGCTACATACAGAGGGCCTTCAATGGTACGTGGCGTACCTCCAGTGATACCTGCTTCTAAGTCGATTTCATCAGCTCGCAAGTCTAAAAAATGCTCCAATCCCAAGCCAGCTGCGAGTAGGCCCAGTTCATTAGCTTGTCCAGCATCAGTTAAATATTCTAAGCCTTTCCACACTTCAGACGGCTGAATATCGAGCTCATCAATGGCCTGAAAAAGATCTGTGACTAAACGGACAATAATTTCCTGTACTCGTGTGTCGACAGGTCCAGTGGCGGTGTCTACATTCATTTGCTTAACCAGATCACTAATTTGTTTGCGTTCCATGCTATTTTCCTTAAGTAGGTGTTTGATTTACATCCAAGCTATAAAGCTCAATACTTTTATTTTGGGTATTCCCATGTTCTTAAAAACGATTCGTTGTATTGCTTTGCAAAAATTTTTCACTATAAATGCGGTAGTCCTGTAGGGCTTGATCTTCCAGCCAGTCTTTTACCGCTTCAATCATTGGGGGTGGCCCACATAGGTATATGTCAAATGCTTGCTCTGCAAGCTGGTCTTTATTTAAATGGTCCTGAATATAACCGGTTTTACCAGTCCAACTTTCTGACGCCTTACTAATTATTGGCTGATACTTAAAATTAGGCATACGTTCGGTATACTTATGTAAACGTTGTTGTTCACACAAATCGGCTTCTTGGTTCACGCCATAATAAAGATGTACTGCTGGGGCATTAGGTTGTTCAACGATATTATCCAGCATCCCTAAAAAGGCAGATAATCCCGTCCCACCAGCAATAAAGACCAAGGGGCGCTCGACTTCACGCAAATAGAAACTGCCTAAAGGAGCTTCCATATAAATGGTCTGTCCTACTTCACAACATTCACGCAAGTAATTGCTCATTACACCGTTTGGCAGCAGGCGAATTAAGAATTGCAACTGGTTGGTTGCATTAGGCTGGTTTGCAAAAGAATAAGAACGCCATTCCTCAGAATTCGGAATTTGCAGACGTGCATATTGACCCGGTAAAAAGTTCAAAGGTTGCTTATAACTGCTGGCATCAATATGCAAAATGGCCGTGGTTTCAGAAACAAGTTCTACTGCAGTCACTGTAGTGGCAATTTTTAAAGATTCGCCAGCATTACAAAGATTTGAATTATGATCGAAGTAAAAAGAAGCATTAGATTTTACCCGGGTTTGGCAAGCCAATATCTTACGTTCTGCCAAATCGCGTTCACTGAGTGCCTCTTCATCGACATATTCCTGTTCGTAAGAACCGCTTTCACATTGGCCCTGACAGGTTCCACATACCCCTTCACGACAATCCAAAGGTAGTGTAATCCCTTGACGAATTGCTGCATTGAGCAGCAATTCGTCATCATGTACAGAGATGAAGAAGGTTTTACCATCAGCGAAATTGAGCGCGACTGAATAAGTCATAGTATTGATCCTTAAACATGATAAAAGTCTAAGACAGAGTCAATTTTGTCATTTAGCAAAACTGTATGTTGACGGCGGATACGGAAGCTATCTTGATCTTTGCGTAAGGTATAAGTGGCATGACCATAAAAACTGCCTTCCAAGCCTTGACGGTTATACAGGGTGTGCCATGCTACTTTTGCTTCAATTAAGCCATCATCCAGTTCTTTAACCCGAACATTCTTAATCATGTGTAAGGTGCGTGGTAGGGGCGTGGCAGAGGCCGCCTTACCGGTACGGATGCGAAAAATTCGGTCTTCCAGCCCTGTACGGTCTTCATAATAAATATACGACAAGCCCTGATTCGGATCTTGGATATAGTTATGATCATCAATCCACTGTGGAATATGGTATTCACTATCTTCATCATATAGATCAAGATAAGCATCCCAATCATAGGTATCACAAAGTTCAGCTTTTTTGATTAAAAACTGAGAAACAGCAAAGTTAAGTTCAGCAGTCATGATTACACCTCGTCCTTGATAGTGTGTTGCTCAAAAGTCACATCTTGCATTTTTAATGCTTTTTTATTTAGGCCATTTAGCATTAAACGTTGCCATTGACCATGTTGATTGACATACAGGCCTTCATGGGTAAATTCACGTCCAGTAATGACTGGCTTAATGTTTAAATCTTGAGCATTTTGGGTAATACCATATTCCCAAGTATGATGACCTCTAGAAATATCACTCCAGCGCTCGAGTCGAGCTTGGAAACCTTTTTGTTGTTCACGGAATTCTACAAGGTCATCTGGGGTGCCTAAACCTGACACGTTAAAAAAGTCTTCAAACTGGCGAATACGGTTACGACGTGCTTCGGCAGACTCACCCTTAACCCCAATACATTGACTAATAACTTCTGTTTTATTCCATGCCACAGGACGAATAATACGTAACTGAGAGCTGATTTGATCCATAAAGAATAGGCTAGGGTACAAATTCAGATTTCTTAAACGATGCATTGCCCATTCGGCACGTTTTTCTCCGTATTTTTCTAAAAGGTATGGCATTACAGTGCTATAACCTGGACGAACTGTTGGATTAGGCATATCACTGAACAATACACTATGACCATTTTTAAAGCTGAACCAACCATCATCAGTTGCAGAATCACCAGCACCTAATTTGCTGTAATCTAACGTATCTAAGTCAGCCCCTTTTTCGAGATTGACTTGCTGACGATGTTGAACAGTCGATACATAATTATAGTGCACTGTACTAACGTGATAGCCATCTAAACCATTTTCATTCTGTAATTTCCAGTTGCCTGCAAAGGTATAAGCTGATTTACCTTGCAATACTTCAAGCTCACCCGTTGGTGACTGCTCAACCATTAAATCAAGAAAGACCTTGGCATCACCTAAGAAATCCTCTAAAGAATCTGTCGCCTGACTGTCTAAGCTGACAAATACGAAACCGCGATAACTAGAAATGCGACCTTGTTTGAGACCACGTGTGGTTTTATCGAAGTGTTTGCAATATTCACCTGGAGCCTTGACTTTAATCAAGCGGCCATCTGATTTATAGGTCCATGCATGGAAAGGACAGGTAAAGGTAGCTTGATTGCCTTTGCTTACACGTGTCAGGGTAGCACCGCGGTGTTCACATGCATTGACCATGGCATGAAGTTCACCATTACTGTCACGGCTGATAATTAGTGGTTGGCGACCAATTTGAACGGTCACAAAATCATTATTATTTGGAATTTCACTTTCATGACAGGCATAAATCCAGACTTTTTCAAAGATTTGTTCCATCTCAAGCTCAAACAGTTCAGCTTCAGTGAACATGTCTCGAGCAATTCGGTACACACCATCGTGTGGACGAAAATCAATACAGTTCTTAACGAAGTCTTGCCATTCAGTAATGCTGCGTGAGGTCATTGTTGTATCCTCTAGTCCATTAGGGTTATTTCCCTCATTGAAGCGAAATTCATCCTACAGAGCTATCCGAATCCTCCAGATCTTTATCCGCTTTTTAGGATACTAAATAATTACTTAATATTTAGGGTATGTCTGAACAGCCATCGCGGTGTGGGTGTAATGTCAGGGAATCGAGTCGTGCATATAGCTTCGCCTGCAAATCAAGTCAACCGTTTAAGAGGAGCTATTGCAGTGGTTAGCTGAAGGCAATGAGCACTCATTAATTCACAGTTCAGTATTTTATTATGAGACACCTATTTACTGATGGTAATGGGCGAATAGAGCGTTTGTGGCAAACTTTAATCTTAAGCCAGTGGAATCCAATTTTTCTCAATATCCTTGTAGAAAGCTTGATTTATCAAAACCAAAAAGCTTATTACGATGCATTGTAAGCGAGCACAGATCGTTCAGATTCTGCACCTTTTATTGAGTTTATTTTGCAGATGATTCTAGATGCAATACTTAGTTCTGATGCCAGCGATCAAGATACCGCTCAAGTTAGCGATCAAGTTAAATATCTCATCCAGCATATGGAGCAGAAGGAATATAACCTAACTGAGCTGATGGCTTTATTAGACTTGTCACACCGAGCAACATTCCAAAAAAAATATTTAAATCCAGCATTGGAGGCTGGGTTAATTGAACGAACGCTCCCTAATAACCCAAAGAGTCCTAAGCAAAAGTACAAATTAAAAAATTGAACTGTACTGAAGTTGATGTGATTATTAATATCATAATGAGCTAATTGAAATGTTATAACATTACATTTACTTCTAGGTGTAATTTGCTGCTATAATGCCGTACGCCACTTTAAATCCTCAATTCGGATTTGAACAAGATTTTAAAGTGATTCAATGCACTAAATCTAATTTGGGTCAAAATTGGGTCAATGAATTTTTTTATTCAATAAAATATATTTAGAATGAATAGGTTAGGATTTGAGTTCAATTGACGCCACCTCTACCAAAATTCTTGTTATAAATCAGCCGCTTATTTAAGTGGCTTTTTTATTGCCTAAATTTTATAAGCAATTTAAAAGAGCAAATCAAAACTAGAACGAATACGCTCAATTAATAAATGTTTCGACTCTGACAAATGGGTATTTTTGCGGACCATCAATTGGGTCTGAGCCGTGTTTCACAGCTCGGAATCAATAGTTAAGGCAACGGCCTGACCTTCTTTAACCGCATCTGCGATATCTGCATAGCGCATGGCGGAAATCCCATGTCCAGCCACCACATAATTTTTTAAGGCATAAATAGAATTGGTGGTCAGACCAATATTCAGGTTCACTTGTAAGCGCACCATTTCACTGTCGAGTAGCTGACGGAAACCATGCCCTACGGGCATTAAGGCAAATTTATAGTCTGAAATTTCGGAAAGACAAATGCGATGCTTGAGCTTGGCAAGAGGATGACCGGCAGGAACAGCCAGAATAAAAGGTTCTGTTTTATGGGCAATGGTGCTGATGTCTGTATGAAATGGAGGATTATACGCCAGTCCAATATGCGCCAGGCTGTCCACAATATGTCGTACCACATGCTGGGCACTCATTAATTCTAACTGGATTTCAAGATTTGGATATTTATAATGCACATGTCGAAGTACATCATAAATCATGTGTTGCATATAACTTTCACTTGAAACAATGTTCACTTTGCCGAGTTGAGAAGATTGCAGCTGAAATAAACTATCAAATAATTCATTTTCACGATTTTTATTTTCCTTGAAATACTCAAGTACCAGATAGGCGGCTTCAGTCGGAATAATATGCCGACCCTTACGTTTGAACAGGTTTATTTTTAATTCTGATTCAAAGAGTTGAATTTGTCGGCTCATGGCGGACTGTTCAATATTCAGGATATCTGCCGCTTTGCGCATCGAGCCAAACATCATCACCGTATAGAAATAACGCAAACGCTTTTCATTGATTCCGTTCAGTGGCGCAAGGAATTGCAAGTTTCTGTCCATAAAAACTCTGATGCTTTTAAAGCATCAGTATGCTAAATAAATTACATTGTTATCAAGTCAGGAGCATGCTTACATGGATTTTGAACAATAAGAAGATCTAGATAAAAAGGAGTTTTAGATGGATTTAATAACTTCCCGTCAACAACGGTTAGACCAGATTTACAAGAAAGTAAGCTGGCGGCTACTGCCATTTTTATTGCTGTGTTATTTCTTTGCTTATCTGGACCGGATCAATATCGGATTTGCCAAGTTACAAATGCAGCAGGAGCTGGGCTTTAACGATGCAATTTATGGCATGGCAGCCGGCATATTCTTTTTAGGTTATGTGCTGTTTGAAGTACCAACCAACCTGTATTTTGAAAAAGTCGGCGCCAGAAAAACCATTACCCGTATCATGATTTTGTGGGGCCTGACCTCCATGTCGATGCTGTTTGTCACCACCCCACAAATGTTTTATATCTTGCGCTTTTTGTTGGGTGTATTCGAAGCCGGTTTTGCCCCGGGCATGATTTTCTATCTGACCTATTGGTATTCCGGTGCACGCATGGCACGTGTGATGGCGATTGTTATGCTGGCTGGGCCGCTCGCTTGCATGTTAGGTGCGCCGTTATCGACGCAAATTATGAGTACTTTCCATCAGATTTATAATCTTTCTGGCTGGCAATGGTTATTTTTATTAGAAGCTGTGCCAACCGTGCTATTGGGTTGCGTAGCGTACTTTTATTTAACCGATCATCCTTCACAAGCAAAATGGCTGTCTCAAGAGGACAAAGCCTTATTGGTGAAAGAAATTTCCCAACATCAGTCTGCCACTGGTCATAGTAATTTTAAAGCGGTATTAAAGGATCCCTGGATTTATTTCATGGCCTTGGCCTACTTCACCATTATCTGTGGGATCTATGCGATTGGCTTCTGGCTACCATCTTTACTGAAGTCGGGCGGTATCCAGAATTTGCAGATGATTGGCTGGCTGGTGGCGATTCCATATTTATGCGGCGCAATTTTCATGATCATTTTTGCCCGCAGCTCGGACAAATGGCAGGAACGGAAATGGCATTGTGTAGTGCCTACGGTATTGGCCGGAGTCAGCTTGATATTGTCGGTGATCAGTGCGAATTTCCTGCTGTCCTTTATTGCGATCTGTACCGCAACGGCCTTCATGTTTAGTGCCTATACCATTTTCTGGTCGATTCCATCGAAATACTTAAGCGGTAGTGCGGCAGCAGGCGGAATTGCCTTAATTAACAGTATTGGATTACTCGGTGGTTTTGTCAGTCCAAATATTATGGGCATGGCGTAGTCAATGACCGGTTCCATGCTGGCAGGCTGGTTCACGATTGCTGTGATCATGATGCTCGGAGGCACTTTCCTGATTTATGCCTTCAGACTGAAAAAGCAAGTTGTTTCCCAGCAAGTCACACGCGCTGCCTTAATCGTCGATAAATAATCAATCATGCAGCATAGGAAGGATTCAAGATATGAAGAAAATCATCATTGCGGGCTTTCAACATGAAACCAATACCTTTGCCCCGACCAAAGCAAGCTACGCCGATTTTGTCCAGGGTGGGGGGATTTCCGCCGCTCAGCCGCGGCGCAGATGTCCTGAAATTTCGGGAACAGAACATTCCGATTGGCGGTTTTATTCAACAAGCAGAACAATTCGGTTATCAACTTTTGCCAGTGATCTGGGCGGGTACTTCACCTTCAGCACATGTAGAGCAGTGCACTTACCAGCGGATCTGTGATGAAATTATCGCGAGCATCCAGCAGCATCCGGCAGATGCAGTGTATCTGGATCTGCATGGCGCCATGGTCAGTGAACAGGTGGATGATGGCGAAGGCGAATTGTTAAGACGGGTTCGTGAAGCAGTCGGGCCGGACATTCCGGTAATTGCCAGTCTGGATTTCCATGTCAATGTCACGCAAGCGATGTTTGCTCATAGTGATGTGCTGATTTGCTATCGGACCTATCCGCATGTAGATATGGCTCAAACCGGACAACGCTGTGCCCAACTGCTAGATCAAATATTCCGGGGTAAAAAGCTGCATAAGCAAATGTATAAGCTGCCGTTTTTGATTGCGCTGAATGCACAATGTACCGAGCTGGAACCTACCCAATCATGCATGAATTTACTGGAACAGCTAGAGCAAAATAATTCTGTCCAGATGAATTTCACGCCGGGTTTTCCGGCGGCAGATTTTGAGGAATGTGGTGGTTGTATCTGGGGTTATAGTGAAAACGCTGAGCAGTTAGATCAGGCCATGCAACGCTATATCGCCCATGTGCTGCAACAAGAAACGCATTGGAATATGGATTTTTTATCACCAGATCATGCCGTGCTGCAGGCACTTCAACTTTATCAACAGCATCATTCGACCAGACCCGTGGTGATTGCAGATACTCAGGATAATCCGGGAGCCGGTGGTGATTCGAATACGACCGGGATGCTATCGGCGCTACATCGGCATCAGGTTAAAAATGCACTGATTGGGCTTATTGTTGATCCTGCGGTGGTGCAACAAGCCTATCAGCTTGAGCTTGGTCAGCATTTTTATGCGAAATTGGGCGGAACATCAGGTATTGCGGGGGATGCTCTATTTAGCGCTGAATTTAAAATCAAAGCCTATAGCGATGGGAAATTCAGCTATGGCGGGCCCATGATGCATGGCGTTAAGGCGGATATCGGCCCGAGTGTATTACTGGAAATAGATGGTATTGAAATTGCAGTCAGTTCCTACAAAGCCCAGTTGCTCGATCGTAATATGTTTAGAATTTTTGGTGTTGTGCCTCAAGATAAATCGATCATCGTGGTGAAAAGCTCGGTACATTTTCGTGCAGATTTTCAGGACATGGCTGCTGCCATTTTAGTCGCGAAAGCGCCTGGAGCCATGAAAGCAGACCCGAATGACCTGCCTTGGCAAAAGATTGATCCTGATAGACGACTCGTGCCGATGGACGAAAGTCTGGCGCAACGTGATCAGCCATTGCGTCGTACTGTTTAACATTTAACTAATATCCAATTAACACCCAAACGATTGAACAGGCTAGATCCATCACGATCAAGCCTGTTTTTTTTGATCACATCTTCATTTCCTTAAACTCAATATAATTTTCTGGTACCTGATCCCGCGTCTGAATCTGCCAAAGATGGACTAGTCTGATATCAAACAGGGCTAGCTAAAAAAAGCGGACAGGAATTCAACATTCTTTTCAAACTCAACAAAATACCTATAATTCCAATTAGAAACTTGTTGTAAATTAAACCTTAGGAAAAAAACAAATACAGTTTTGACTTTCTTATTTTAAATTAGACGAATCAACCGGAGATTCTCATTGCGCGCTGCCCGCTATAAAATTTTGCTCATTATCGTATTGCTACTGGCAGTAGTGTTTGCTCTATTTCGTTGGTGGCAGGGGCCAGTGGTGCCTAGTTATACGCTGAGTGCCATGCCGCTGGTACAAAATGTTGTTGCGACCGGACGTGTTGCGACAGTTTCACGTGCCCAGGTAGGCAGTGAAATTAGTGCTGTGGTTCTGCAACGTCTGGTGCAGGAAGGCGATCAGGTTAAACCGGGTGATCTGCTGGTGGTATTGAAATCGGATGAATTGCTGGCCCAAGTCAGACAGGCCGAGCTGGCATTGACCAAATTGGCAAGCAGCCGACGGCCACAGGCTGCAGCAGAACTGGCCAGTGCCAAAGCCCAGCTGGAGCAAGCCAGCCGAGAAGCTACACGTCGACGTAATGCAGAAGCCGGTATCCTGTCGAGGGAAGAAGTCGAACAGGCTGTGGAAGCAGAAAGAGTCGCGCGCAATAATTATGAGACAGCTCGGGTAAAAGCAGCCGCATTGGCTGCGGGTCAAGTCGAAGAAGCGTCGCTTCGGGAGCAGCTTGCAGTGGCACAGGCTCAACTGGCCAAAACCAAGATTCAGGCTGCGGTCGCCGGCACAGTACTGACACGCGATGTCGAGCCGGGTGATCTGGTTCAGCCGGGACAAACTTTATTTACCATTGCGTTAACAGGGAATACAGAAATCCGGGTACCGCTAGATGAGCGGAATTTACCGCAACTCGCCTTGCAGCAAAATGCGACCGTCATTAGCGATGCCTATCCGGATCAGTCTTTCCCAGCTCGGATCAATTTTATTGCGCCAAGTATTGACCCACAGCGCGGTACAGTAGAGGTCAGGTTAACTGTCAACCCCGTACCTGATTTTCTGCGTCAGGACATGACGGTATCGGTGAATGTCGAGACGGCCAAACGAGCCCGGGCACTGGCTATTCCAAATGATGCTTTAAGCAGTATCAAGGGAGATAAAGCCGTGGTGTTAATGGTACGTGATGGAAAAGTACAGCGTCAGCAGATTACTTTAGGCTTGCGTGGCTTGGCCATGTCGGAAGTGAAATCCGGACTGAGCGAGGGTGATCAGGTGCTGGCAGATGCCGAATCTTCATTGGAGGATGGCACCAGAGTTCGCTTAAAACCACAACAGAGTTCATTGCAGAATTCTGCTGATATAGCCAATAGCAAAAATGAATTACCGGTGAACTTCGATTGAAAAACTTATTCGGGCGGCTCTGGATCGAATGGAAAATCGCGGTCAGTTTTTTGCGCGAGGGTCGCGCGCAGTCCATCATGATTACCATCGGGGTTGCCGTGGGCGTAGCGGTGATCGTCTTTATCACCGCTTTGATTCAGGGGCTGCAAGCCAATATTGTCGAACGAACCTTAGGTACACAGGCACATATTCGTCTGTTGTCACCGGATGAAGTCAACCGGATTGTGTCACCTCCCGCCGGGACCGTGCAATTATTGCAGGAAGACAAACGGGCACAGCGCCTGCGTTCGATCAACAATTGGCAACAGATTACTGAAACGCTGGATCAGTTACCTGTACTGACCGCTGTCTCGCCGGTGGTGTCTGGGCCTGCTTTTGTGCAACGCGGTGATGCGATTGAATCCGTGGCCTTGGTTGGGATGAATTTGGAGCGTTATCAGCAGATCATTCCATTAAAAGAATATTTAACCAGTGGTCAGTTGCGGGTTGGCGCGGATGATGTACTGATCGGCAGTCAATTGGCCAAAGACCTCGGTGTTCAGGTCGGCAGCAAGTTGCGGCTGGATACCGGCCAACAGAATAGTGCCTTGGTGAATATTGCTGGTATTTTTGAGCTGGGCGTGCGCGAACTGGATGCGCGTTATGTCTATCTGGATCTCAAGCAGGCGCAGTCCTTACTCGGTCTGCCGGGTGGCGTAACAGTCATTGATCTGACCATTGCCGATATTTTTGAGGCAGACCAGGTTGCAGCACAAGTCGGACGCCTGACCTCATTAAAAGCCGAAAGCTGGATTGAAACCAATGCACAATTGATGAATGCCATTACTGCACAAAGCCTGTCCACCAATATGATCATTGTCTTTGTCGCAATTTCGGTGGCTTTCGGGATCGCCAGCGTTATGTCCGTTAGTGTGGTGCAGCGCACCCGGGAAATTGGTATTTTGCGGGCGACAGGCGCGACCCAATCGCAAATCCTGAGGGTTTTTCTGTTTCAGGGCGCAATCTTTGGCTTGCTCGGTTCAGTGCTGGGCAGCATAGTCAGTTATGGCTTGGTTTGGGTATTTAATAACTTTGGGCCGGGATTATTCTATATTCCGATATCGATTGAACTGGTGATATTGGCGCTATTGTTGGCAACATTAACAGGCGTACTGGCTGCAGCGGTGCCATCACGCCGGGCTGCGGCACTCGATCCGGTGGAGGCGATTCGTCATGTCTGAGCAATCTCAGGAAGTTCTGCGTCTGGAAGCGCTACGCAAGTCTTATAACATTGGACAGCCCAATGAAGTTGAGGTTTTGCATGGCATTGACCTGCGCATTGATCGCAACGACTTTGCTGCACTTATTGGCCCTTCCGGTTCTGGAAAAAGTACCTTACTGAATATTCTGGGACTGCTGGATAAACCAACGAGTGGCGAGCTGTATTTGTTGGGACAACCTACCAGTGCGATGGATGATACCGGCCGTACGGCGCTGCGCGGCAACAGCATCGGATTTGTATTTCAGTTTCACCATCTGATTCAGGCATTTAGTGCACTGGATAATATTCTCATGCCTTTAATGATGGCGCATGGCAAACCGAATCAGCAGGCAATGCAACGCGCACGTGATTTACTAGCGGCAGTGGGACTGGAAAAATTTGCCGAGCGTAAACCGAATGAATTGTCCGGAGGACAGCAGCAGCGGGTGGCCATTGCTCGGGCCTTGATTACTGAGCCGGCATTATTATTGGCCGATGAACCGACAGGTAATCTGGATACCCAGACCGCGGCTGATATGTTTGAACTGTTTCGTAAAGTGCATCGTGAACGCGACTGCGCCGTACTTTTAGTCACGCATGATCCGCGCCTGTCTGCCACTTGTGATCGTACCATCAATCTGGTCGATGGCCGGATTGAAAGTGATTCGAGCAATTCTCCTCAAGATTAAGCTGTACTGTAAGGAGCCAGGAGGGCTAATTTTTTGAAGCGATCGAAAAGATATTTCAGATTTATAGCTTTCAAAAAATGATAGCCATATATGAGATTGAAATAATCTGTAAACAATCTGTTTGTTAAAAAAAGGATGTACGCGATTGCCTACATCCTTAAATTTTGACGGTTTAATTTTAATGATCCTGACTTTTAGCTTGATCTAATCATTGAGTGCCGATAAATCCCTCTAATATAAACGTCAGGATGAAACCGAACTTAGTGGAACTACCACAAGTTTGCGCTTCATCCTTGCATAAGCCCCATCTCAAAGATTCAATCCGACTTTATTGTTCCAGATTACTTCTCAGCATCCAGGCAGTTTTTTCGTGTACTTCCAGTCTTTGCGTGAGAATGTCAGCAGTCGGCTGATCATTGGCTTCTTCAATGATCGAGAAAATACTTCTGGCAGTACGTGCCACAGTTTCATGCGCATCTACCAGTAAACGTATCATTTCTTCGGCTTTAGGCACACCTTCGACTTCTTTAATGGAGGTAAGTTTCACAAACTGTTTATAAGTACCGGGTGCTGCAAAACCCAAAGCCCGAATACGTTCAGCAATGACGTCCAACGCATTCCACTGCTCGGTGTATTGAGTCATAAACATGTTGTGCAGGCTGTTGAACTGGGGGCCGGTGACATTCCAGTGGAAATTATGGGTCATTAAATACAGGGTATAACTGTCTGCTAAAAGTCTGGATAAACCTTCGACAATTTTGGCGCGATCATCATGCGAAATCCCGATATCAATTTTCATTGCTTTAGATTCTTTTTTAGAAGAGGCCATGCTCTTACTCCTTCAAACTTAACGCGATACGGTGTATTAAAATAAAGTCGGATGTAGTCGAAGCCCGAGCCAAGAGATGAAATGATCTCTATGACTTTGTATTTGATCTGAACAGGCTAAGAGATTTAAGTGGTTATAAGTTATAGATATTAGATCAATATACGGGCAGGAAGTTTAGTCATTATGTATAAGCAGGGCGCGGGATTGTAACTATTTAAATCTGTCAAATTTTGATTATCTTCAGCGGTAGTACGTTAATTTCTCATAGCAAATTCAACTTCTAAAAAACTCCTAAGTATTTCAGGATTGAAACATCGTGTTAGGGTATGACATCTATTTATGAGCAAGATCACATATCACCATACTAAATCTTTATTTCGAAATATCTCTGCGAAATTTTAATATTTTATTTTAAATAAATAACTTAGATGAAAATCTGAATCATTAATAAACCCGAAATTTATAAAAAATAACACAATGCTGCCTTAATTAAACAAGGCACTACAAACAATAATAAATCTCTTTCTCAAATGCAGTTATGTTAGGACACAGGCGAAACCAATAACAATATTCCCAGAAAAGCAAAAATGCTTCGAGTCAGCATATTCAGAAGAAATATGAGGCTGATACAGGATCGGATGTAGCAGATTGACTTGCGGGATGAGTTTGATTGGTCAAACCATGCAACATATCAGCTCAAGCGACTTTGAGATAGACCAAAAATATCTGAACTAAACTCAAGCTCAGCAAGGAATACATCATGAAAATTAAGGCCAATAGCCCCGCGACTGGTAAAGACGGTTTAGACAAACAAAATACCAATAAAAAAAGTGAGCAGCTCGACGCATATCGCAGTGATGCGACCGAGCAGGCACTCACTACTAATCAAGGGGTTAAAATTTCCGACAACCAGAACAGTCTCAAGGCAGGCGTTCGCGGTGCGACCTTGATCGAAGATTTTATTCTTCGGGAAAAAATTACCCATTTTGACCATGAGCGAATTCCAGAACGTATTGTGCATGCCCGCGGTGTCGGCGCACATGGCTATTTTGAGGCTTATCCGGGGAATGAAAAACTGACCAAGGCAGGCTTCCTGACCAATACCAGTGTGCAAACGCCAGTATTTGTGCGTTTTTCTACCGTTCAGGGCCCGCGTGGTTCAGCAGATACGGTACGTGATATTCGTGGTTTTGCGACCAAGTTTTATACGGATGAAGGTAATTTTGATCTAGTGGCGAATGATGCGCCGGTATTCTTTATTCAGGATGGGATCAAGTTCCCGGATTTCGTACATGCAGTCAAGCCTGAACCTCAGACCGAGATTCCTACCGGTGCATCTGCACATGATACTTTCTGGGATTTTGTCTCATTAGTGCCTGAATCTGCACATGCGGTGATGTGGGCTATGTCGGATCGGGGCATTCCGCGTAATTTAAGAGCCATTCAAGGCTTTGGTGTGCATACTTTCCGTTTTATCAATGCCGAGAATAAAGCGGTTTTTGTGAAATTCCACTGGACCCCAAAACAGGGTCTCGCCCAACTGGTGTGGGATGAAGCACAAAAACTGGCAGGTAAAGATCCGGATTTCCATCGTCGTGACTTATATGAAGCGATTGCCTCCGGTAACTATCCAGAATGGGAGCTAGGTGTACAGGTGGTTCCAGAAGAAGATGAGATGAAATATGACTTTGACCTGCTGGATCCAACCAAGATTATTCCGGAAGAGCTGGTGCCGGTGACACCGATTGGCAGAATGGTACTGAACCGTAATGTGGATTATTTTTTTGGTGAAACCGAGCAAGTGGCATTCTGTCCGGGACATATTGTGCCAGGACTGGATTTTACCAATGATCCATTATTACAAGCACGTCTGTTCTCCTATACCGATACTCAGCTTAGCCGTTTAGGTGGTCCGAACTTCCACCAGATCCCAATTAACAAGCCGGTTTGTCCATTCCACAATAACCAGCGTGATGGTTTACATCAGCGTATTGTGCATACTGGTCAAGCCAGTTATGAGCCGAACTCGATTGACAATAACTGGCCGGCTGAAACACCACCAGCAGCACAAGGTGGGGGTTTTGAAAGCTATCAGGAACGTATTGATGGACACAAGATCCGTCAGCGCAGTGAATCTTTCAGTGATCACTTTAGTCAGCCCCGCCTTTTCTATCGCAGCCAGGCGCCACATGAGCAAAAGCATATTGTCGATGCCTATGTCTTCGAGCTGAGCAAGGTAGAACGTAAATATATTCGTGAGCGTGAAGTTCTGGAAGTGCTCTGCAATATCGATCTGGACTTGGCACAGCAGGTTGCTGACCAATTGGGTATTGAAATTCCGGCAGAGAAAAAAGCTGCGAAATTGTTAGATGTGCAGATTTCACCACGTCTATCTTTCGAGACATTTAAACCCGAAGATATTAAGGCACGCAAAATTGCGCTATTGGTGCACGACAAGGCCAATGAGGCCAGTATCAAAGCTGTTCAAGCTTGGGCAGAATCGGAAGGAGCTGTAGTGGATGTACTGACCCCAAAACCGGGTCCGGTACTGGGTCAGCAAGGCGAGGTGATTCCTTCCGATGGGATGCAAAAAGCCGAGCCATCCATCGCCTATGATGCCGTGGTGATTGCTGACGGTGATAATTACGATGTGGTGATGAAAGATGGCGTGGCGACTCATTATCTACTGGAAGCCTACAAGCATTTAAAACCGATTGTGTTCTTGGGCGATAAAGGCAAGCTGATTGAAGATCTGCGCTTGGTTAGCGATGAAGGAACTCTGGTAAACGGACAGTTTGAAGCAGTACAAGATAGCTTCAAGACTTTGATCCTGAACCATCGTGTCTGGGCGCGTGAAGCAATTGCGGAAGCGATTCCTGCCTAAATGATTCAATTAATGTTTTAGAGGATAGAGGCTCCGGCTTCTATCCTCATGGTTTTAAAATGGATGAAGAGATGGTGAGACCGGATGTCAAAAAGTTGTTGGCTCAAGCACAACAAGCCAAATGGAGCAGAGAGCAGGATATTTATCTCATTGAACATAATCATTTGCCTTTAGCTGAACTGATGCAGCAACTTTGTTTCAATGAAGAAGAGATTAATACACGGCGTAAGATATTAGGGCTGACCACTCGTTTAAAACAAATGCGCAAGCTTTCTCATTAACTGACTTTACAAACACAACAACATTATCCGTATTTTATGAGGAACCGCATGCATGAACCTCGGTTCAATATTACAAAGATTTGAAAATTCTCCTCTGGAGCTACAAGAAAAAATTCAGCACACTTTAATGGAGCTGGTGGCGATTTCTGACCAGGTGCCTTATTCCGCTTCCGGAGCCACCTTAAAACGCTGGCAGATACTCAGCCAGGTTTCAGCCAGCAATCTGAGTTTGGGAAAACTGTATGAATCGCATTTAGATGCTTTAGCTATTCTGCATGAACTGAATGTTCCTGTAGAACAAAAAGGCTTATGGGCAGTTTGGGCGGCAGAAGGTGGACCCAAACCTTTAACATTGCAAGCAGGAAAGTTAAGCGGGATTAAGCCTTGGTGTTCTGCATCGGTCTGGGTGCAACATGGCCTGCTGACTTACCGTGATGAGCAGCAACACTCCCAGTTACTAATTCTAGATTTGTCTCAAGAAGGCATTCAGCATCGTCAGGATGCCTGGCAGGCAGTGGGTATGCAGCATACCGTGACTGCCCGGCTGGAACTGGATCAGGTCGAGGTAGAAAAAGTCGCAGCTCCGGATGCCTATCTGGATCGGCCTGGATTCTGGCACGGTGCCGCAGGTGTGGCTGCGTGCTGGTATGGCGCAACCGTGCGTTTGGCTGAATATTTAAGGCAGACGTTCTTGCTCAAACCGCATGCCTATAAAGCCATGTATCTTGGTGAAGTTAGTCGGGAGCTTTTAGCGACACAGTCCTTATTTCATCAAGTCGCTACATTGATTGATCAGCAACCGCAACATTCACATGAATTAAAGATTCGTAGCTTGCGTGCTCAGGTTGAAGCGACGGCTTTAAATGTACTGACTCATGTAGGTAAGGCCCTAGGTGCTGCGCCGTATTGTGAGCATCCGCATTTCGCCCGGCTTGCAGCAGATCTTCCGGTATTTATTCGTCAAAGTCATGCCGCATTTGATTTGGAGCGAATTGGTGAGCTGACTGCACAGGAGGAACAATTATGGACGTTATAAGACATGAGATTGTAGGTGATCGTGTCATCCATGGTGAAGGCACACGGCTCGAAGAATGGCGTTCCTGTCAGATCCTGCAACAGATGCCGGAGTTCGATATTCCTCAGGTTATTCCCCTAGATGCAAGAGTCTGCATCATTGCCCCTCATCCTGATGATGAAATTTTGGGCTGTGGAGGCCTGATTCAGCGTCTGGACAAATTGGGCTATCAGATCGTACTTTTTGCCGTTACCAATGGGACAGCCAGTCATCTCGGCTCTAGTCTGTATACTCCCGAAGAGTTGAACCAGATTCGTCCTGCTGAAACGCGAGCAGCTTTAGAAGCGTTACCTTTAAAACAGAATATTCTGCGGATCGCTTTAGACATTGAGGATGGTAAAGTTGCAGAACAGCGGAATGTGTTGCAACAGCATCTGCAATCTTATCTGCAGCTGAATGATGTGTTAATTAGCACATTTGTTCATGATGGACATCCCGATCATGAAATTACGGGGCAAGTCACACAGCAGCTGGCGACTGAGCTTAATTTAACCTGTATTCAGGTCCTGATTTGGGCATGGCATTGGGCAACACCTGGAGATACCAGAATTCCCTGGACCGTCGCTCATCAACTCAAATTAACTGAGGAAGAATTACAATATAAGTCTCGAGCTGCGCGGTGTTTTAAGAGCCAGATCGAGCTTGATCCGACGATAGATCAATCACCGATTCTGCCAGAGCAGGAATTACAACGTATTTTACAGCCCTGGGAGGTGTATCTGTATGAACAGTAAAGCAGCCTATGATCAGGAATATTTCGATGCCTTATATGCACTGAATCAGGGAGATCCCTGGCAATATGAACAGCGTTGGTATGAACAGCGCAAACGGCAGATTTGTCTGGCGATCTTGCCGCACTTGCAGTTTGACTCCGCGATTGAGATTGGTTGCAGTAATGGCATCTTTAGTCAGGAACTGGCGCGGCGGACAAATAGCTTAATGTGTCTGGATGCCAATAATACTGCGATCCATTTGGCGCAGCAGCGTTTACAAGCTTATCCGCATGTACAGGTGTTACAGCGGATCGTGCCAGATGATTTGCCCGAACAGAAATTTCAGCTCATTGTCGTCAGTGAGATTTTATATTATTTGAACCCGATTGCTCTGCAACAGGTGCTGACATGGCTGCATACTGCACTGGAACCGGGCGGATGTATCTTGAGTTGTCATTGGCGCGCGCCAATCTCGGGATTTAGCCTAAATGGTGAAGATGTCCATCAGTATCTCAAAGCGCATTTAAACTATGCACATCGTTTAAGTTTGCAGGATTCCGATTTTTTGATAGATCTCTGGCTGAATTCAGCGCAATCCGTAGCAGAGCAGGAGGGCTTAAGATGAAAAAAATCGGTGTGGTGATTCCGGCCTGTAATGAAGAAGCCTATATTGAACGCTGTCTGTTAGCCTTAAAATCAGCACAAACTTATTTTTTTCAATATTTTAAAACAATAGAAAATCTTCCTGAAATCCAGATTCTCGTGGTCTTGGACCATTGTACTGATAGCACCGCCGTTAAAGTTCAGCAAATGGGCATTCCGGCTATGAGCTGCGACTTCCGAAATGTCGGTAAGGCACGCCATTTGGGGATTCAGCAAATGATCGAGCAGGGCTGTGACTGGATTTGCTGTACCGATGCCGATTCATTCGTACAGTGTGACTGGTTTCAGATGATGTTACAGCATCAACCCACCGATGCGATTTGTGGTGTAGTCGAGCTGGATCAATGGGATCATTTAAGCCGGAAAACCCGTCAGGCTTATCTCCGACATTATCAGGACAGCATGGGACATCGGCATATTCATGGCGCAAACCTGTGTTTTAAAGCTTCGGCTTATATACAGGTCAATGGGTTTCAGCAACTGGACTGTCATGAGGATGTTGATTTCATCCGTCGTTTAGAAAAAGCCGGCGCGCAGATTGTCTGGTCGAATCAACTGAGAGTCACCACCAGCAGTCGTCTCAGCTCAAAAATTGCTGCAGGTTTTGCCCATTTTCTGCAAAAACTTGAGCTTAAGCAGGCCGCTAAAAAACCGATCAGCCTGTGCAAATAAAAGCATAAAACTATAAATTTTATACAATCAGATACTTGTAAAAAATCTTAAAATTCGGTTCTAAAAACTATTCCATTTAAATTTATTCTGTTTATAATTCACGCAAATTCAGCCCCGCATACTTATATATTTCAACTATAAGTCTGTGGGGTTTTTCTATGGATGATCGGTAATGGATGCCTGAGCCTTCTTTTTTGGTAATACAATGTTCAATCAAACACTGCTTTCTCGAATTCAGTCTCCATCACCATATCTATGGCAGAAAATAGCGACTGCGTTGTGCTTCTTTAGCTTGGGCTTTAGTACTGCGGCTTGGGCACCCTTAATTCCATATGCACAGCAGCGCCTGTTATTAAATCATGCTGATTTTGGCCTGTTATTGCTGTGTGCCGGAATCGGTTCAATGCTGGCGATGCCACTGGCTGGCCGACTGGCCAATGCCTTAGGTTGTCGTACCGTTTTGGCTGTAATTCTCAGTGCATTTTTGTTCATTTTGCCTGCTCTGGCTTATAGTCCGAATCATTTAATGATGGCAATCAGCCTGTTTTTCTTTGGTGCCAGTGCCGGGGCTTTGGGCGTGACTGTCAATATTCAGGCTGCACAGATTGAGAAAAAACTCGGTAAAAGTTTAATGTCGGGTTTTCATGGGGTGTGTAGTTTAGGTGGTCTAGCAGGCGTACTGGGCATGACCATGTTAATGGGATTCGGCTTGGCACCTTTAACTGGTGCGGTGATTGTTAGTGTGATTTTGCTGCTTATTGCCTTATTTGCTGTTCCTTTGAGCTTGGGTGCTGAGCCAAAAACAGCGGTAGAAGACACATCATCAGAACAGCCAGTGAAAAAAGCAGCACCGACCTGGGCAATTTTAGGTATTGGTCTGATCTGTTTTGTGGCTTTTCTTTCGGAAGGTGCCGCCATGGACTGGAGTGGTATTTATCTTGCTACTGAGTTCAGCCTGCCTGCGGCGCAAACCGGTTTGGCTTATAGTTTCTTTGCTGGTTTGATGGTACTGGGACGTTTTAGTGGACACCTGATTATTCAGCAGTTTGGTGAAAAAAATACGATTCTGTTAAGCGCACTCTTGGCTGCAACCGGTTTATTAACCGTAGTCTTTGCGCCAGTCTGGCAAGTGGTGTTGGTCGGCTATGCGATTTTAGGTTTAGGTAGTGCCAACATTGTACCGCTGATGTTTTCCCGTGCAGGACGTCAGAAAACTTTGGCTTCACATGTGGCATTGTCTTATGTATCGGTATTTGCTTATACAGGTTCGTTGATTGGGCCAGCATTGGTCGGCTTTGGTAGTGAAATCATCGGATTGAGTCTGGTATTTAGCGTCATTGCGATTGGTCTATTGAGTATTGTGATTTTGAATCATCTCACTGCAGACCCAAGCGAAGTACAACAAAGCGAAGAGATTGTGGCTCCTCTTCAAAACGAAACACCAGCTTAATGCTGGTGTTTTTTTACTTAAAAATTTAGGCATGCACACTGAACTGGTTTGAAGCTCCTGCAGCCACCGGGCGATAGATCCGCAGGCTTTGTGAGTTTTTCAGGTCAGTGATAAACTGATCACGCCAGCGAATAATATCGAAATTTTTCAAGCCTTGGCTTAAATAACGATAGCGCTCTAAACGTTCTGATTTAGACATGCGCAGTGCTTTTTTTAAGGCTTTGGCCATACTGTCATGCTCATAAGGATCGACCAGTAAGGCTTCTTTCATTTGTTCAGCAGCACCGGCATATTTAGATAAAATCAAGACACCTGGATCTAAAGGGTCTTGTGCTGCAATATATTCCTTGGCGACCAGATTCATGCCATCCCGGATCGAATTTACCCAGCAAATATCTGCCTTACGATACAGTTGCATCAAGGCCTCATGGCCCAAGGTGTCATAGCTGCAATCGAAGGGTAACCAGTCTGCTGTGCCATGCTGGCTATTGAGTTCATGTACGGCAGATTTAAATTGCGTATACAGGTTCTTATAGGTTTTTACATCCAGTCGGCACGGGCAGGCAATTTGTAATTGCTGGAATTGATTTTTAAACTCCGGTTGATCTTCCAGCAAGCTCTGCAAAGATCCGATTTTCTCCAATAAGCCTTTACTATAATCAATCCGGTCAACTGAAATGATGGTCTTATACGGCTGCACTGTATCCAGATCAAAGGGAAGCTTTTCCAGATGAGTATCTGAGGCCTGATTCTGTAGTTGCACAGGATGTACACCAATCGGATAGCATTTCACATGAATCTTCCGAGATTGATAATTCAGGATTTCATTGTGACGATGCTGCACTTTTAAGGTCTGTTCAAGGAAATTCAGACAGTTTTCCTGATCGCGAGAGGTCTGCAAACCCAGTACATCGTAGTTGGCCAAATGATGTGCCAGATCGCGATGGGCGGCTAAAGTCTGCCAGAGCCTTAGTTCAGGAAAGGGAATATGCAGGAAAAAGCCAATACGGTTACGCATGCCCAGTTTACGGCAATAATGCGCCACGCTTAAAAAATGATAATCATGGATCCAGATAATGTCATGTGGAGATGCCACCTGTTTCAGGTGCTTGGCAAAACGCAAATTGACATCCTGATAGATCTTAAAATCCTGCGGCTGATAATCTACAAGCTGATGCTGGTCGTGCATCAGTGGCCACAACGCATTGTTGGCAAAACCACAATAAAAACCTTGATATTGGGATTCAGTCAATGGACTCGTGTGATATTCAACATTTTGATGCTTCAGGATTTGAAACTTCTGCTCTTTTGTCTGGTCAACTCGGGATCCATTCCAGCCAACCCAGATACCGCCTATATCCTGCAAAGCATCCTGCAATGCCACCGCTAATCCACCTGCCTGTGTATTGTCTGACTTAGGTAGATTTACACGATTTGATAACACTATGAGTTTCGACATGTAATTTCTCCAATAATAATTGTTGTTGTGCTTTCAGTATTTCTAGAAATTCCGCTAGAAAAGCCTGTACTTGAGTCACGTTTTCGAGGCGATGTTGTGCCACGGTGTTGCCTGTACCGACTTTGATAGAGCAGCCTTTGAATGTGTTGATGAGTTGAAAACCGGCTTCGTCGGTCAGGTCATCGCCGATAAAAATGGGGTAATGATCATTTAAGTGATATTGCTGAATGATTTGTTGGATAGCTGAACCTTTATTTGCACCTTTGGGCACCAGTTCAAATACAAACTTTCCAGCCTTAAGTTCAAAATCCTGAAAATGAGCGAGACAATCCAAGGCAAATGCATGCACTTGATGCTCTAAATGGGGGTGTTCACGAAAATGCAGGGCGACTGAATAGTCTTTAATTTCTATTCGAGTCTGAGGAATATTATTACTATGCTCTGTAATATAATTTTTTAATAATTCAAACTGTTCAGGATTTAAATCAATTAACTTGCTTAAACGCAATTGATAGCTTAATTCCAGACCATGAGAGCCTGCAATATTCCAGTCAAATGGATAAATAAGTTTTTGGGCTTGTGCAATTGAGCGACCGGTCACTAATACTAGCTGAATATATTGTTGTAACTCTTTTAAAGTATTTAAGGTTTCGCTCTTAATTATACTTTTTGCTGGATCTGGGTGGAATTCAGAAATGGTTCCATCAATATCAAGAAATAAAACAATTTTATGAGAATAAATAATAGGTTTGAGTTGATTTAAAATCACTTGAGGTAATATATAAGAAGATGTAGCAAGTGAATCTTCTAGGTCTTGAGCTTCTTTTAGAGTCGACATAAATACTACCTAAGCCTCTGAAGTTAAATTGATTTAAAAGTTAGAATTACCTGAATGATCATTGCTTTGATTAAATTTATAACATATTTCATTTAACAGACTGGCTTTAAGTGCAGAAACGAAACACTTTTAACAAGTACAGTTACTTTGTAAGATTTAGAAATATTTTGGTAGAAATCCAGTATTGTTAATAAATTTTAAAAATAAATTATGAGGATTTTATATTTTAAGATTTTCTTGGATTGATTGTTTTTCAGGATTTTACATAATAAGATTTATTATTTAATCTTTATTTTTGAATATGTATTTTTTAATTAATTTTTTAGAATAGAGTATTTATTATTAATTTATTTTTTTATTTTTTTATTTTTAAATATATGAGGGAGATGTAATTTTGAGATCCTTTTAAATGTAAAAATCTAAATAAATTTATAAATCAGGTATATATAATTAAAATATTTAACTTAAGTTTATGAAAATTAATAATTTTTAAAATTGGCTAAGCTGTCTTAAAAGAAAAAATACTAATATTGGCTAGAGGGAAATTTCGTATTATCAAATTTTCTTGGGATCAATTGCAGAGCTATACAATTTAAACAGCCTCTTAATTTAGCATCTCAGATTATTTTTTAATTCCTATTGATAAATTTTATCAGAGGATAAAAAATCGAAGAAAGATGAACACCAGTTCTATGACTAAACTCTGAAAATAACTTGAATATTCTTTTTTTTGAATCGAAGCGTAGGTATTAGATGAAGTTGAGCTAAACAGAGAGAAGAGATGTAAAGGTGTCATCGCAAGGACAGAGTAGATACAAAAGACCGAAAACAGATCATTAGTGATCTTACATAGGTTACAAAACTAAATGATGTTTCAATTAAACAGAATTTTTTGCTCAAATGGATATGAGCCAATTTAAAATCAGTAAATGATGACAGAAGAGGAAAGAAATAATTTTTTGAAAAAATAATAAAAGAGCAATCAAAGCGGAGAGAAGCTAAGGGTCGTATCATATAAGTAAGTTAAAAAACCAAACTCAGATACAACCCGTCTATTTGCATGAGATAAAAATACTCAGATCTCTCGCCACACTTCATTTTTGTCTTTTAAAGGAATTGTAAAGTTAAAGTCATCATCATTACTGACCAGAAGACTGGTTGGAGTCTGCATAACCACTTTAAAAACAGTACCTGCTTCAAAAATAATAGGATCGCAGTTTTCTTTTTGTAGAGTCACCGGTTTAAGTAATTCAATTACTGAACTTTCCATAGTTTTTTCCAAAATAAGATTACTTTTCGATAATTAAATCATAGCATGATTTTTGAAAATTTAACTGTTTCTTCAAAAACTGAGAACTTGATCAATGACTTATTCAAATAGGGAGAAGTGGTCTATTTAGATAAAAGATACCTAGAAGACATGCAGTATGCCTGATTTTCACCCTATTCTCGCAGTACTCGGAAGCATAAGGTTCTTTTACATAAAACCGACAGATAACAGGCATAAAAAAAATTATCAAAATAACGAAAGGTCAAAAACATGATAATTTTTTTGTTTTTGATATCGCTCGGCTGAATGATAAAAATCGAGAATATAAGGAAAATCATAACGCAGAGCTGAATGATAAAAATAAGTTTCTAGAGACTCGATATCCTTCTATCCTTTTTTACACTAAATTGAAAATTAATGCTTTATAACAGTAAAAATCTAAAATAAGAATAAACTATGCGTCATTTGGATGACCAAGAGACATAAGGAGAACTGGGTCGGCATGTTTAAGTCATTTTTCCCGCAACCCGTCTGGTTTTTTAGCAGCCTGATTTTGTGGTTTATCATTAATCTTGTGCTTTGGCATGGTGGCGGATCAGGATGGGGAACCTATCTGGGTTTTCCTGAGGGTTATTTTGATGAAAAGCTTACAATCGGTATCGGGCGTTTCTGGTCAGCTCAATTTATCTGGTTCTATCTCTGGTATTTCATTGCAACTACGATATTTGCGCTGTTCTGGCAATGGAAAGCCGGACACCGATGGCAGCGCTGGTCGGTCTGGGGCTCGGCATTTATTCTGTTTAATATCTGGTTCGGGGTACAGGTCAATGTCGTATTAAATGAATGGTATAGCCCGTTTTATGATCAGATTCAACAAATGCTCACTAAGGGTGGTGGGGATGTTTCATTGCTGTATCAAGGCGCATTAACCTTTATTTATATTGCGATGGTTTATGTCACTTTAGCGGTATTTAACCTGTTTTTTGTCAGCCATTATGTCTTCCGCTGGCGTACCGCGATGAATGATTATTACACCGCACATTGGGAGCAGTTACGTCATATTGAAGGTGCATCACAACGTATCCAGGAAGATACCATGCGCTTTGCCAAAACCACGGAGCAGTTAAGTGTTTCCTTGATTGAAGCGCTGATGTTGCTGATGGCATTCCTGCCGATCTTATATCAGCTCTCTAGTCACGTGAAGGTTTTACCAATTGTCGGGGAAATACCGCATGCTTTAATGTGGGCCTCGATTGGCTGGGCGGTATTGGGTACGGTCATTTTAATGGTCGTGGGAATGAAATTGCCCGGACTGGAGTTCAATAACCAGAAAGTTGAGGCAGCCTATCGTAAAGAGTTGGTCTATGGCGAAGACTATGCTGATCGCGCACATCCGCTGACATTACAAGAACTGTTTAGCCGGGTACGCTGGAATTATTTCCGGTTGTATTTTCACTATGCTTATTTCAACATGGTTCGGATCTGGTACTTGCAGTTAGACAATATTTACGGATTATTTATTCTGTTTCCAAGTATTGCAGCAGGGGCAATTACTCTTGGTTTGATGATGCAAATCCTGAATGTATTTGGCAAAGTGCGGGAATCTTTCCAGTATCTGATTCTGTCTTGGCCGACGATTATTGAACTGATGTCGATCTATAAACGCTTAAAAGCATTTGAATCACATATTGATTAATTTTTTCTCATATTATTATCCTGCTTTATCAGCCAAACAGTTTTAGGTTTGGCTTTTTTTAGGGCGAGTTAATTTACAAAATCCAATGGAAAATATCGATCTGACCGTTGGTCAGATGACTTGGGTAAATCGTGTCAGAACCTCCCAATATTGGGGTATTCAGATATTTTTTTCTTGTCTAAAATCCTAAGGGCCAGCCAAGATGGCGTTTAATTTCCGATGGTTTGACGTATAAAAATAACAAATGTACGTTGAGGAAATTATTCTTATGCTGAACTTGTTCAGGCAATGTTATAGCGGATAAAAGGTAAATTTATTACCCATTATAATAAAGGTCTGTAGCGTTCCCTGAATAAGCCGCTGGAGAAGGACTCACCGCCTTCTTCGGTTTTTTATGTGTTTTTTCTATCTTTTTCTTGAGTCCTGAATGGAATTGTTTATTATTTGATCTTGGTTAAAAATGATACTTGTGTCAATTTTTATCACATGAAGCTTGGCACAATCAGCAAAGTTGAGGCTGATATGTGCCTTTTTACCGTTTAAATATTATAGTTATCAATATCTTGTGTTTGTTGTTTTGTGCTATTTAAGCTATGTTATACGGGATTTTGGGGTTGAGATGTTTGCTGTGAAGCTAAAAGTAATAATTCTAATAATAGGGGCAGCAGGTTTAGCTGGGTGTAATAGCGTGAATCGGTTGAAATCAGAGGTTTTACATCCTTTTGCCAGTCCGGAAGAACTGATTGCCAAACGGGCTTTGAATCAACGTGATGGTAGTGCAAAAGATTATGTTTATCTTTGGGGACAAGCTCAGAAAAATAATACGACTCAGGCCATGTATCCGCGTTCGATACTGACGCAATATTGTCATGAACAGGGCGGTAAATTTTCCCTGCTGTATAAAAGTAATTTTAGTGCAGTGGCAGATGTTTCCCAGCGCAAACGCCTGAGTGCCAATCGAGGTGTTGTACAGGGGAGCGGTGCCTATCAGTGTCGTATGGATGACCTGACTGAAAGTTGGATTGTCTCGATTGAGCCAACTTCTGAACGACAAGTTGATAAAACTAGCCAGACGCGTAGCGTTCGACTACTCACCCAGGTCATGACTCCTTCTCAAGCGAAAAACTTTTATCGTCCAACTAAAGCCAGGGTTGCTGTGGAGAAAACCACCCCTGCATCGATAAAAACTACGACTCCTCCTAAGACTCCTGCCGCAAAGACGACAAATGAACTGAAGGAATCAGCACGTAAAGAATTAGAGCGAAAGGAATTAGAAAGAAAAGAGCTTGAGAAAAAAGAAGCAGAGAAAAAGCAGCTAGCAGCGGCATCAGCTCGAGCTGCGGTAGCAGAAACACCGCAACAACATCAGATGAAAATCTATGTGGCAGCGCGACGTGATATTAATAGCGGTAAGAATCTGAATAATGCCTGTAACAACGCCCAGCGTGCCTATAACTATGGCAAATTGCAGGGCACAGAGGGAACACGTGTCTATACTGAATCAGGGATGCTGGTAGCGCGCTGTTTAACCAGTGTGCCGAGTTATAGCAGCCGTTTCCCAAATGCTAAAGCGCAATCCAAGCGGATTTTGCAGAATTTGGCCAATAACTATAATCATGCCGGAGCCAAGAATCTTTTGAGGAAGTTAAAATAAGCGCGGGATCAAAAGACTTAATCCAAAATCCGTATGATCCTTTTGACGATCGAGAAGATAGGCGCAAAAATCTGCTCGATCCGACGGGAGAGAACAGAAGAAAGCCCGCTTGGTTTAGTGGGGAGATCACGTGATCCGAGAATCTCCTTCCGCGATGTTGGATGGATGAATAAAAATACGATCAAAACGAAAAAAAGACAAGTCCCCACAGTATGATGCTGTGAAATATGTTGGTATTCATAATTATAAGTTTTTATTTTTATTGTTTTAGTCTAAATCATAGCGCTAAGTTTGACTGATCAATATCCTGACCTGATGAATAGCAATATGGACATCAGAATGACCATCCAAGTGTTGTAAATCTGGGTCAGTTTTTACAGAGTTCTATCAGTTTATTGCCCTGTTCCATGCTACAACTAACTGGTTTCATATCATTGGCTGGACATCGAAGAACAGGAAATTATGATGGCACATAAATCTTTTACAAAGCTTCGTACGTTTTTAATAAGTGCAACATTATTAAGTGTAACTCAGGTGACATTGGCTGGTCCGACAGTCAACCAGCTCAGTGACTGTTTGATGAAATCCACCACAGCCACAGATAAAACCACAGTCTTGCAATGGACCTTTGTGGCTTTAGGAAATCATCCCGATTTAAAGGCCCTTAGCAATGTGACCGCGAGTCAAAAGGAAGCATTAGACAAGAATCTGGCGACGGTGTTGCAGCGCATTTTAGTGGAGCAATGTTCAGTACAGACCAAAGCGGTGATTCAGGCTGAAGGGTTACAGGCTGTGGGCGATAGTTTTCAGGCTTTAGGCAAAACCACAGGCGAGGAAATTTTAAAGAATCCGGAAATTAATAATCAGCTCAAAGGTGTGCTGCGTTATATCGATTTGAATCGTGTTGCACAGACTTTTTTAACCCCAGATTTGTTGAATAAGTTGGGTTCGATAAGAAGCAAATAATATGAAATAAAAAATCCTCCGATACTGGAGGATTTTTATGAGGTACTAAATATAAGTATTTATTTCCATGCTTCTGGGAAGCTGAATAAATCCAATCCAAAAGCAAGCGGGAAAATAAAATAGACTGAAGCTACGATTAAAAGGGTAGCAAGAATGGTGACTAATGTCCCTTGCATAAGCATATCCCGAATGCTCACTTTACCTGTGGCAAAGATAACGGCTTGAGATGGTGTGCCAATAGGCAGCATAAATGCAAAACCGGCACCCAGTGCAGCAGCTGTCATTAAAGGTAAGGGGTGTACATCTAGGGCTAGAGCCAAAGTAGCGGCAATCGGCACAAAAATTGTCGTTACAGCAGTATTTGGAGAGACTTGAGTAATACTAATCGTTAGTGCTGTTGTTAATAATAATGCAATTAAATATGGCATACTTTTTAATAGCAGTAACTGCTGACCAATCCATTGTGAAAGATCTGTATTACTAAAACCAGCAGCTAAGGCAAGGCCACCCCCGACCAGTAATAAAACATCCCAAGGCATTTCATTAAGCGAATCTGCATTTAATAGACGTTTGCCATCCGTTGCGGGTATTGCATATAGAGCCATGGCCGCTGTAATAGCAATCATGGTATCCGAGATGCCTGGAATGATATCTTTCCAGATAAATGTACGCGTTAGCCACATAAATGCAGTTACTGCAAATACGATTGCGACCGCTTTTTCTTCATAGGACATTTTGCCTAAGCGGGTTTTTTCTGACTGAATAAATGCCTTACCTTCAGTAATTTTCTTCGCTTTCATTGGATAGGCAATTTTGGTCAACCAGAAGGTCGTGAATATGGCTAGAATTAAGCAAAGGGGAAAAGCGAAAATGAACCATTGCGCAAATCCAATTTCATAACCATAAATTTCTTTGACCAATCCAGCTAGAATCAGGTTGGGTGGGGTACCAATCAGGGTTGCACTACCACCAATAATGCCACCAAATCCAATTGCAAAAATAATGGCTTTAGTAAATTTGACCTCATCATCCGGATCGTGACTTGCTTCTTGTTTAAGTAAAGAAATGATTTTATGGACAATTGCCATTCCGATCGGTAATAGCATCATGACCGTTGCTACGTTTGAAATCCACATGGATAAAAACGCTGTGGCGAACATGAATCCATAAATCAGACCATTCACAGTAGACCCGGAAAAACTAATAATGCCTAATGAAATGCGTTCATGTAGATTCCATTTTTCAATTGCAATCGCGATTGCAAAGCCACCTAAGAATAAGAAAATATTCGGGTCGGTATAACTGGATGTTACTTTGGCGATGGTCAAAGTCCCCATCATTGGCATCACGACAATAGGCAGCAAAGAGGTAATGCCTAAAGGTAAAACTTCTAAAATCCACCAGATGGACAACCATGCGGTGAGTGCTAAAACACCTTGACCTTCTGAAGATAAACCTTCAAAGCTCATGCCAAAGTATAACCACACAAATACCAATGGACCGAGGAATAATCCAAGCCATTGGGTTTTATTGTATGAGCCTTTGAATCCGTTATGTTGTTTAGTATTAGACTGAATGTTGTCAGTTGAATCTGAGTTCGATTGAATCTGTTGAGATAAAATAAAGTGAGGGTTTAAACGTTTGAATAGGTCCTTAGTTTTATGATGTCTAGACCAGACTGTATTCCAAAGTTGGTTGATCATTGATTTTTCTCCTTGTACCTGAATTTTGGGTGACAGATAGGTGAATAATCAAAGATCTTTAGAGTATATGTTTATGTTGTAGTGGTATGGAATATTTAAATAGAGCTTTTTAGGTCTTATTGGCGTTTGCTGTCAAAGTACCTCTTCCTTGCGCAGCAGCGCTGCTCATCACTTGCGCTTCGTTTTAAAAACAGTGCTTTAAAACTCGCTCAGGAGATGGGATATCCATTATAAAATTTATGACGGAATCAAATTAGCAATGAAAGCTCCTTCTCCCACTGGGATGAGAATCCTCAAAATATATTTTGAGTTCGCAAGGGGATGAGGGTGCTAAACACACATAAAAAAAGAACTTTGAAAGTTGTATACGTCCTAAGTCTTCTATTTGGGTGATAAAGGATATTTTTAATGCAAATATTTGTGTATATAATTTACTTATTGAAGCCCTTTATTAAAATAAAGGGCTTTAAATTAAGCAACTTTATAGCTTGAAGATTTATGGTTAATTTCTAATAAAAAACTTTTTAAGCATGAAGGAGTATTTGCATAACTTGATAGATTACTCAATAGTTTATCAGCCATTGCCGGATTTTCAAGCTTGATATTTACACCAAACTTAGTTGATATTTCAGAATTTAAATCTCCATTACTATATAATCTTTTGAGATAGCATTTTAGAAAAATAATCTCTTGTTTGCCTCTGAAATTTTCCAACGGTGATTTTAAAAAATTAATATTTTCTTCACTTTTATAAAAGTTTTTAAAATCATAGAGTTTCTCTTTCTTTAAATCTAAAAAGCTTGGTTGATGTCTTATCCTTAATTTTTTTAAATCATTTTCTTCAAATTCAATCTTTAAAACTTTGTCCAAAGATAAATTTTCTCCTCCATTTTTCCTAATATATTTGAAAACTGTATTTAATTTTATTACCTTTTTATCATTATGAAATTTATTAAGATTATGTCGGTAGTCATTCAAAATATATTCCATGATTTCATGTCTTTTTTCTATATTAGCATTGCTTAAACCACATTCTGAAATAATTAACTTTTTAATACAGCTTTCATCCAGATATAAATTTTCTATAGAGTAAGTGGGAGTGCAGTAAACTTTTTCTAGATTAATTTTTTCTTCATAATCCTTGTCAATGAAATAATAACATTTATCCTTTTTATATAAAGGATGTTTTTCTAAAGTTTGCCTTAAACCTAATACTTTAGATTTTCCACCAACAGATGTTAAATTCCATTGTAGGTCAAAGAAAAGATCAAAGCGTGTAGTGTAATATTTTGGATCATCAATTCCCTCTACAATAAATTGGGTTGCTTGTTTATTGATTTTTCTACTTTTAAGGTAATCTCTAAAAATAACGGATAAATTCTGTTTATAAGCATTCAATTTTTCCTTTCGATTAGACATTATATTTCATCCATATTAGTAGGAAGGAAAAAATCGCTTAAATCATAAGTAATTTCTTCTAATTCATCATATATAAAAGGACTATGGGTCATACATAAAAGTAAATGACATGAATTACTATTTAAAACATCTTTTAGAAGCTTTTTTTGCCATTCTACAGATAGAGACAACTCTGGTTCATCAAATAAAATAAAATACTCTTTTTCTTGATCTAAAATTAATTTAGAGAATAAAGAAACAATCTGCTTTTCCCCAGATGATAAATCCTCTAATTGAATTTCACTCAAATTCGAAAGTTCATCATTAGAATTTATGGAAATATTAATGCTTGTTTCATTGTATTTCATGGTTTTATTAATAAAATACCCTGAACAAATTTCAGCAAATTTTTTTAAAGCTTGATCTTTTTCACGTTGCTCAAAAAATCCATTAAACATTTTTGAGATAAAATAAAATAATGCTGTATTTTGACTGCTTCTATCGTTTAAGTTGTCAATACTAGAAATTAAATTCTTAATTTTTATTTTATCTTCTTCTGTAAGATCATTACCGAATCGATTGAGGAGTAGATCAATATGATCCTTATTTTCTTTGATAATTTTTAGCTCCTCATCATTAACCTCTAAACCATTAATTAATCTTTTTAGAATCTCACTATTAATACGAGACATAGTGTTATTAGAGGATGAAAGAATGTTTGTTCTTATTTCCTCTATTTTCACTTTAACGTCTCTTAAGCCAAATTGTATGTTTTTATCTTTGATCTTACTTTCTTCGAATTCTTCCATTAATTGTTCAATTCTTCGGTACGTTGGAAGATAAAGAATTTCTTTATTAAAGTTTTTTTGAATAATTTCTCTAAAGTTATTAATTCCAACATTGTTGAGTAATTTGTCTCTATCTTCGATTAGCTCTCTAATAGCCATTGAAGGAATATTTATTTTTGTAGTACTAGAAATATTCTTGGTATAACTTATGATAGATGAATAGCTTTTTTTAGAATTAATTAAATTTAAAATATGATTAAAATCACTTTTACTTAATCTCTCACTTAAGTATTCATATGCACGAGAACTGTATTCAAAATCTAGATCTAATTTTTTCAATAAGGCAATATCATTGGTTTGAGAGAATTTTATTTCTATTGATTCAAATTTGATATCTTGTAGACTCAGGAGTTCTAAATTTAAACAATTTTTAATTATTCTTAAAATTGTAGATTTACCTTGACCATTTTCAGATAGTAAAATCATATAAGGCGAATCAAAGTTAATTTTTATATTTTTATAACCATGTAATTTACTAATCTGAATATATTCAATAATCTTATTATCATGCATGATAAAGCCCCTATTAAAAAATAGAGGCTTTATCTCATAAAAATAAGTAATTAGTCAATTATCAACCAATCAATTTCTTCATCAACTCATTTACTTGCGCAGGGTTCGCTTTACCTTTTGCTGCTTTCATGACTTGACCAACCAGACCATTGAAAGCTTTCTCTTTACCAGATTTATACTCTTCAACCATCTTCTCGTTGGCAGCAAGTACTTCCTTAATAATCGCTTCAATCGCACCTGTATCAGTTTCCTGTTTCAAGCCTTTTTCAGCAATAATCTCGTCCGCAGATTTGCCTTCTTCCCACATAAAGCCGAATACTTGCTTCGCGATCTTACCGTTAATCGTGTTATCCACAATACGCGCGATCATACCGCCAAGTTTTTCCGCAGATACAGGAGAATCCGCCAAATCTAAGCCTGCTTTGTTTAGCGCCCCTGAGAATTCGCCCATCACCCAGTTTGCAGACACTTTACCTTGTGCAGCGCCGCCAGCAGCAGCGACAACTTCTTCGTAAAACTCTGACATTTCACGTGTAAGCGTTAAAACGTGTGCATCGTACTCAGTCACACCAAAGTCCGCCACGAAACGTGCACGGCGTGCAGCAGGAAGCTCAGGCATGGTTGCTTTAATGGCTTCGATTTGCTCATCAGCAATCACCACAGGCAACAAGTCTGGGTCAGGGAAGTAGCGGTAATCGTTCGCTTCTTCTTTAGAACGCATTGAACGCGTTTCCATCTTTACAGGGTCGAACAGACGCGTTTCCTGATCAATGGTGCCATTCCAGTCCAGAATTTCCATTTGACGTTCAATTTCAACATTGATCGCTTGTTCAATGAAACGGAATGAGTTCAGGTTTTTCAATTCACAACGTGTACCAAACGGTTGACCCGGACGACGTAACGACACGTTACAGTCACAACGGAACGAACCCTCCGCCATGTTACCGTCAGAAATACCTAACCAGCGCACTAAAGTGTGAATTGCCTTGATATAAGCAACCGCTTCTTCAACCGAACGCATATCCGGTTCAGAAACGATTTCAAGCAGCGGCGTACCAGCACGGTTCAAGTCGATGCCTGACATACCTTCGAACTGATCATGAATCGATTTGCCGGCATCTTCTTCGAGATGCGCACGGGTTACGCCAATGCGTTTAACCGTGCCATCTTCAAGCTGGATGTCGATATGACCCAAGCCCACAATCGGGTTGTCCATCTGGCTGATCTGATAGCCTTTTGGAGAGTCCGGATAGAAGTAGTTTTTACGCGCAAATACAGACGCCTGATCGATGTAAGCATCGATGCCCAAACCAAAGCGAATCGCCAGATCAACCACTTCTTTGTTTAATACCGGTAATACGCCCGGCATAGCCAAATCAACCAGGCTGGCTTGCGTGTTTGGATCATTACCGAAAACAGTCGATGAACCTGAAAAAATTTTGGTATTGGTGGCAAGCTGAGTGTGAATCTCGATACCAATAACGACTTCCCAACCATCAATCAGGTTGGATTTTGGTTTAGCCGATTTTTGAGCTTGAGCCATTATGCGTTCTCCTCAGCAATTGCAGCGCGTTTTGTATGCCAATCGGTGGCCTGTTGATACTGGTGTACCACAGACAACAATTGAGATTCTGACCAGTAATTACCAATCAGCTGTAAGCCAACTGGCAAGTTATTTTGGTCAAAACCGACAGGCGCGTTAATCGCAGGAAGACCTGCCAGATTTACCGCAAGCGTATAAATATCGCCTAAGTACATTTCAACTGGCGTCAGATCCGCACCAATTTTATAGGCAGTCGTTGGCGCAGAAGGTGCAGCGATGACATCAACAGATTCAAATGCTTTGAGGAAATCTTGCTGGATCAGACGGCGTACTTTCTGTGCTTTTACATAGTAAGCATCGTAATAACCTGCAGACAGGGCATACGTACCAATCAAGATACGGCGTTGCACTTCGGCACCAAAACCTTCTGAACGTGAACGTTTGTACAGGTCCATCAGGTCCACAGGATTTTCTGCGCGGTAGCCATAACGTACGCCATCAAAACGTGACAGGTTCGAAGAAGCTTCGGCAGGTGCGATCAGATAGTAAGTCGGCACATAGCTTTCAGTCATGTTGAGATCAATCTCAACCAGAATTGCTCCCATCTCTTCCAGTTTTTTTAAGGATTCTTCAACGCGTGCTTTGACTTCAGCATCTAAACCAGCAACATTAAAATATTGCTTTGGAATACCAATGCGTAAGCCTTTTACTGAGGTAGCGTTCAAGTTCGCGACATAGTTATCTACCGCTTGATCCATTGAAGTTGAATCTTTTGCGTCATGACCGGCCATGACATTCATCAGGTAAGCACAGTCTTCTGCAGAACGTGCCATTGGACCACCTTGGTCTAGTGATGATGCATAGGCAATCATACCGAAGCGCGATACACGACCGTAAGTCGGTTTAAGACCGGTCAGACCACAGAATGATGCAGGTTGACGGATTGAACCACCGGTGTCAGTACCAGTTGCAAATGGTGCCAAATCCGCTGCCACAGCTGCTGCAGAACCGCCTGAAGAACCACCAGGGACATGGCCCAGGTTCCAAGGGTTGGCAGTTGCGCCGTAATATGAGTTCTCAGAGGTCGAACCCATCGCGAATTCGTCCATGTTCACTTTACCCAAAGTGACCAAGCCCGCAGCTTTACCTTTCGCTACAACGGTTGCGTCGTAAGGAGAGATAAAATTGTCCAGCATTTTTGAACCGGCAGTGGTTTTAATGCCTTGGGTACAGAAAATATCTTTGTGGGCAACTGGCACACCAGTCAGGGCAGAGGCATTGCCAGCTTTGATTGCAGCATCGGCAGCGTCTGCTTCAGCCAACGCCTGTTCAGCAGTTACGGTCACATAGGCCTTGACCTGTGCATCAATTTTTGCAATGCGCTTTAAGTAATGTTCAGTCAATTCGCGAGATGAAAACTGGGCATTTGCCAGACCTTCACTAAGTTCACGAATGGATAAGCGATGTAAATCTGTCATGAGAAATAATTCTTTACGTTTAATTTAATAAAAAGAATGAACTGGGTAGTAATTACTCAATCACGCGCGGTACGAGGTACAAGCCATCCTGAACAGCTGGTGCAACTGCCTGGTATTGCTCACGATGATTGGTTTCGGTAACCACATCGTCACGTAACGGCTGAGGGTGGTCGAAAGGACTTTTCAGGGGTTCAACACCATCGGTATTGATGCCTTTCAGGGTTTCCATCATGCCTAAAATTTTATTTAAACTTTGAGCATATTCAGCAGATTGCGTATCATTGAGAGATAACCGTGCAAGGTTGGCAATAGCTGAAACTGTTTCTGCACTTAAATCTGCAGAATGCTGTGCATCCGATGTAGACATAATATTACCTAATCAGTATTAAAAAAATTCAAATTATCATGCGTTATGATAAGCGATTGACTTGTCCAAATCATCACATTTAGTTAAAGTGGCCACCTTGCGTCCATATAAAGTTTAACTGAGAACGTCCCCGTGATTCTAAAACGACTAATAGGCTTGTTTTCGCCCGATCTTGCCATTGATTTAGGTACAGCAAATACACTTATTTATGCGCCAGGACGAGGCATTATATTAAATGAACCGACGGTTGTAGCCATCCGTCATAGTGGTTCACATAAAATTGTTGCGGCAGTCGGTCTTGAAGCGAAGCAAATGCTAGGTCGTACCCCAGCCAATATCTCGGCGATCCGTCCTATGAAAGACGGGGTGATTGCGGATTTTGAAGTCACTGAGACCATGCTGAATCAGTTTATTCGCAAAGTACATGAAAACCGTTTATTCACTCCGGCACCGCGTGTGGTGGTTTGCGTGCCATGTAAATCGACTCTGGTTGAGCGCCGTGCCATTCGTGAAGCCGTGTTTAATGCGGGCGCACGTGATGTACGTTTAATCGAAGAGCCAATGGCAGCAGCGATTGGTGCAGGGATGCCAGTCGAGCAGGCTTGTGGTTCGATGGTGGTTGATGTGGGCGGTGGTACTACTGAAATTGCGATTATCTCGCTGCAGGGTTGTGTTTATGCCGATTCTTTACGTATCGGCGGTGATGTATTTGATGAGCAGATCATTAACTATGTGCGTAAAGCGCATGGCTGTGTGATCGGCGAAACTACGGCTGAAGTGATCAAAAAAGAAGTTGGTATGGCTTTGCCTGATGAAGGCGCTAAACCACTTGAAATTGAAGTTCGTGGCCGTAACCTCGCAGAAGGTGTGCCTCGTGCGATTGTGGTCAATTCAGACGAAGTGACCCAAGCGATTTCTGATCCATTGCAAAACATCGTGTCTGCTGTGAAATCTGCTTTAGAACATACCCCTCCTGAGCTTTCTTCGGACATCGCTGAACGTGGTATCGTGTTAACCGGTGGTGGTGCATTGCTACGTAACCTGGACAAGCTGCTTGCCAAAGAAACTGGCCTGCCAGTGGTAGTGGCAGAAGATCCACTATCATGTGTGACTCGTGGTGGCGGCAAGGTACTCGAATTTTTCGACAACCCAAATCATGACATGTTATTCGTAGGCTAAGAAAAGGATTCGGCGGGTGCAAGCACATCTGTTTTCTCGACAACCGCCATCTTTTCGCTCTTTTATCATTGCATTGGTAACATGCCTGGTGGTGCTTTTCTTTGATTGGCGCATGCCGCATGTTGTTCAACCTGCAAGGGATGTCCTGTACGCTGCTTATAATCCTATTTATGCGGTGGCCAGCTATCCGGTATTGTCGCGAGAGTGGTTGAATCAACAAACCAAGTCTGAAGCTCAATTGCGTCGGGAAAATACCGCGATGCAAGCCGAGCTGTTACAGGCACAGGTACGCTTACAAAAAATCTCTGAACTTTCTGCTGAAAATACCCGTTTGCGCGGTCTATTGGACACGCCGCTGATCATTGATGGACGTATTGAAATTGCCGAAGTGATTGGTACCGATGCCGATCCATTACGGCATATTATCGTGATCAACCGTGGTTCGAATAACGAGCTGAAAGTCGGGCAAACGGTACTGGATGACAAGGGTATCATGGGGCAGATTATCAATGTCTATCCGCATAGTAGTCGGGTCATGCTGTTGTCTGATAAAGAACATTCACTGTCAGTGCGCCTGGAACATACCGGAATGCGTGCCATTGTTTCGGGCACGGGCGATCTGGGACGTTTAAAAATGGAATATGTACCGACCAGCGCCAATATCAAGGTCGGTGAAAAAGTCTATAGTTCGGGCTTGGGACAACATTTTCCGGCAGGTTATCTGGTGGGGCAGGTGTCTAAAGTACAACGCCATAATTCCGGTGAATTTGCCCAGATTGATGTGACGCCTGCGGCTCAACTCGCCGGTGGACATCATGTGGTGGTGTTATTTTCCGATTCATTAGCGATGGAGCAACCGCATGTCAATCGCTAGGATGAAATCCAGAAAGCATCGTGATCCTTTAATGGCTATTGTCATTTCGGTGATTGTGGCTTCTATTTTAATGGTCTATCCACTTTCCTATAATCTCTCGGGCTGGCGTCCGCTGTTTATGCTGATGATCATGCTCTTCTGGGTGTTGTGTCAGCCGACCTGGTGCGGGATCTGGTTTGCCTTTGGTACCGGTATTTTTATTGATCTGCTGCTGGATGCACCTTTGGGTCTGAATGCGCTGAGCTTTATCATTATTGCTTTCTTAGCCCGCTTTCTGACCCGTGAGCGCCGTATCCTGACTTTTAATAATCTCTGGGTGATTATGGGGCTGGCGATTGTCGCGCATCTGCTAATGATCTTTTTTTCCCAGATTGTGGCTGGCGTGCAATTTTCTTATGCAAGGCACTGGATTCCGATGCTGACCAGTATTCTGGTTTGGCCTGCTATTTATTATGTGCTCAAAAAATGGCGCGTATAATTCTTGCTTCGAGCTCACCCCGGCGCCGCGAGTTGTTACAGCAACTCGGGCTGAGCTTCGATATTTACAGCCCAGAAATTGACGAATCGGTACAAGCAGGCGAGTCGGTCGCAGCCTATGTTGAACGTCTGGCACGAGCCAAAGCAGATGCCGTGGCTGAGTATTATCCAGATGCCATCATCATTGCTGCGGATACCAGTCTGGGGGTGGATCAGGAGATTCTGGGTAAGCCTGAATCCAAACAACATGCGATTGAAATGTGGACAAAAATCTCCGGTCGGTGGCATGATGTATATAGCGGTGTCTGTGTTCGTACAAAGCATGAAAAATACAGTATAGTGGTACGCACACAGGTCGAATTTCAAATCCTGAGCGCTGCAGATATGGAAAGTTACTGGGCGACAGGTGAGCCACTGGGTAAAGCAGGGGCTTATGCAATTCAAGGAATTGCAGCACGTTATATTCCAAAAATACAGGGCAGTTATTCCAATGTGGTGGGCTTGCCCTTATATGAGACAGTACAGTTATTACAGACGGTTAAGGCACTAAATTAACTGCTGAAAAGAATTCTTATAATGTTTTGAGTGTAGTTATGTCTGACGAGTTGTTGATTAACGTCACGCCGATGGAATGTCGGGTCGCGTTAATTGAAAACGGCACGGTCAATGAACTGTTTGTCGAGCGTACGGCCAAGCGTGGTCTGGTAGGGAATGTCTATAAAGGAAAAGTGGTGCGGGTCTTGCCCGGCATGCAGGCTGCTTTCGTAGATATCGGACTCTCTCGCACTGCGTTTTTACATATCAATGATATGGTCTGGCCCCGCAATCAGCCAACCCCAAATGTTTTTGAGCTGCTTCAACCGGGACAAGTCCTCACGGTTCAGGTGATGAAGGATATGCTCGGCACCAAGGGTGCGCGGCTATCTACCGATCTCTCTATTCCTTCGCGTTATTTAGTGTTGATGCCATATGGCAATCATATTGGTGTATCGCAACGGATTGAATCCGAGGAAGAGCGGAATCGCTTGCGTTCCATCATTGAGCGGATTCAGGCAGAACATAAGCTGCCGGGTTCAGTGATTGTTCGTACTGCGGCAGAAGGCATTGAAGAAGAAGCCATCGCACAGGATATGGCTTATCTGGCCAAGCTTTGGGAATACATCCAGCGCAAGCAAAAGATTATTGCAGTGCCGTCCTTGATCTTTGAAGAATTGCCTTTACCGCAGCGGGTGATTCGTGATCTGGCCAATGAAGAAACTGCCAAAATTTACGTAGATTCACGTGAAATTCATGCCAAGTTGCAGGAATTTGTCGAAGAATTTGTTCCGAACATGAAAGACCGTTTGCTGCATTATCCGGGTGAACGGCCAATTTTTGACTTGTATAATGTCGAAGAAGACCTGCAAAAAGCATTGCAAACTCGTGTCGCATTGAAGTCCGGCGGCTATCTGATGATTGACCAGACTGAAGCCATGGCCACGATTGATGTCAATACTGGTTCTTATGTTGGTGGTCGTTCGCTGGAAGATACGGTTTTTAAAACCAATATGGAAGCGACCGATGTCATCGCACGTCAGTTACGTCTGCGTAATCTGGGCGGAATTATTATCATTGATTTCATTGATATGCAGGAAGCGCAGCATCGTGAAGAAGTAATGAAACAGTTTGAGCGCATGCTGGAACGTGACCATGCCAAGACCAAGATTACTCAGGTATCAGAACTGGGCTTGGTGGAAATGACCCGGAAACGCACCCGTGAGTCGCTGGAACATCTGCTGTGCGAGTCTTGTCCGACCTGTCAAGGACGCGGTTATGTCAAAACAGCCGAGTCAGTATGTTACGAAATATTCAGGGAGATTCTGCGTTATGCTCGTGCTTATGAGTCACAGAGTGGCTTTACTGTTGTCGCGCATCCGGCTGTCATTGATCGATTATTGACGGCAGAAGCGCCTGCAGTCGCTGATCTAGAACATTTCATTAATCGCGTGATTAAGTTTCAGGTGGAAAATCTATATACGCAAGAGCAATACGATATCATTCTCAGCTGAAATTGTAACAGAATATCGTTAAACACTTGTTACATCTGAAATTTTACAACCGGGCCTTTATTTACAATACTAGATGCATGAATTAGCCAAAGCCGTTTCTCCCAGTTTCAGGCTTAGCAAAAGGAGTGTGTGATGAGTATGAGTAAAGCAGTAATCCATAAAGGCCTAAAACACGTATTAGAACCAAAGACTGTACATGCGGGATATATCGTTGATGAGCGCGGTAATGAAGTTCAGATTACCGCGAGCATGATCCGTAACGTCTGCCATCAATTATTACAACAGTGCCGTACTATTAAAAGCTGATTATATTTGTGCATTGTTTTTAACTTGTCAAAAAATGATTTGGATAGATGATTAAAATCGAGAAGTCTTCCAAAAATTCTAAAATAATTTAAAAAGATTTCAAAAATAAAGAAAAGGGACCAGATCGGTCCCTTTATTCTGTGCTCAGAGACTGGCAAAAATGATCAACACCTTTGACAATCCATCTGTCTTATTTATTCATCCGCGGCTAGCTTACCGCCCGTAACTTTGGGACAGGTTCGCCATCTACAATAAGTTCAAAACGTTGAATTTCTTCTTCCAGATGTGTCAGCAAGTTCTGCATTTTCGGCAGGGCATTACGACATGCAGTTAAGCCGACTTCCAGTTTGTCTAGATAGCTGGTCATGGTGATATTCAAGGCCTGACCATCCAGTACGATAGAAGCCGGATAAAGTGCTTCAAGACGTGCACCATTCCAGTAAAGGGGCTCTTGTGGTCCAGGTACATTGGAAATAATGACGTTAAACGCCTGACGTGTCGGCATTAAACCGGAGGCAATATTCAGACCTGCTGCACCGTAGACAAAGGCACTATAGTTCAAAATCTGGTTGGCATTCATACGTTTGAAGCGTTCTTTGGCACTCAGTACACTACGGCGTACGATCTTGAGACGTTCCAGCGGATCTTCTTTATGCGTACCCAGATTGGCCAGAATCATGGTAATACGGTTGGATATATCTGAATCGTCACTGCGAACAGAAGCTGGAACCATAGCAATTAACGGTTTTTTCGGTAAGGCATTTTGCGATAATAAATATTCACGTAATGCACCTGAACAAATGGCCAGGACGATATCATTAATGGTCACGCCCAATGCCTTAGAAATATGACGTAAACGTGAAAATTCGAAAGACTGGGCTGCAAAGCGACGTGAAGCACTGACGCGTTGATTCAGAATACTGCTTGGCGCCTGAAAGCTGGATACATAATCCGGATTGCGTCCCATATCTTTCATGACGGTTTGCGACAGTTCATAAGCAACTCGTGGCGCACATTCCAGTTGCCCCTTAATGGTCTGCAGGACATTTTTAAACCTGTTCACTTTAGGTGCTTTCAGGCGTTTAGCACGTGGCCCTTCTACACACCACGGCGGTACAATACTCTTGGCATGGGGGTCAAATGAAAGTGATTTTTCTACCAGACGCATGCCGGCAATTCCATCTACCATGGCATGGTGTATTTTGAAATACATGGCAAAACGATTACCTTCAATGCCTTCAATGATATGACAGGTCCATAAAGGTTTTGCACGATCAATCAGGGCACTATGTTCTTGAGAAATATAGGTCAGCAATTCACGGATACGGCCCGGTTTTGGCAGGGCGATATGACGAAAATGATGATCTAAATCAAATTCTTGGTCTTCATCCCAAAACAGGCCGTTTAAATAATTGTTAAAAGGTGGGATTGGAGAGCATTTCGAATTTTGGATATCCGTGACTAGATCCTGAATAAAGGAAGCTGACGCATTGTCGGGAATTTGGAATAAAAATAGTCCACCTACATGCATAGGCTGCTGCCGTTTCTCTAAAGTTAAGAAAATAAAATCAATTGGATGTAATGGACGCATAGCGTGGATTGCCTCACTGCATTCTCTATGGCTTTTTTGCTAAAAGGCCTTGTTAGAATTATTACTTTAGTTTTTAAAGTATATCTTTTTTAGCATATAAATGAACTGCTTTATCTTGCCTCAACTGTGAAAAAGTGGCTATTGACAAGAACAAAATATCTTCCTAAGTTTATGAAATGTGAAAATTTTAGTTTTAAAATAGTTTTCTAAAAATAGTATTCACTAGGCGAAGTGGAGTGTAACTTAATAATTATGTGTTATTAAAAGAATAGCATTGTGTTCAATTTCACATTTTATACAAATAAATCAATGAACTAAAATTTTATAAATTCTTTAATTAAAATAATATTATCCCGATAAAAGGTAATTTATATCTTGTCACTAAATGTAAAATTATCAATTAAAAAGACTATCTTTATTAAAAAATAGTCTTTCAATCAATAGGAACGATAAAACTTAACTTTATTTTTTTAGATTGCCAGCATGTAAGCCACATTCTTTATGGGTAGCTTCTTCCCACCACCAGCGGCCTTCGCGTTCATGCTGATTTGGCAGCACAGGGCGAGTACAAGGTTCACAGCCGATAGAAACAAAACCTTTTTCATGCAAGGCATTATAAGGGACTTCCATCATACGGATATAGCTCCAGACATCTGCACTGGACCAGTTGGCTAGAGGATTGTACTTGATCAACTGTTTTCCCGGACCGGAGAAACCTGAATCTGCCTGAACCACAGGAATTTCATTGCGTGTACCCGGACTTTGGTCTTTGCGCTGACCAGTAATCCAGCCATCCAGCGTCGCCAGTTTTTTACGTAGCGGTTGAACCTTGCGTATACCGCAACATTCCTGATGGCCATCTTCAAAGAAACTGAATAAACCTTTGGTGGTCACTAAATTTTGTACTGCATCCGTTTCAGGGAAGCAGATTTCAATCTCGATATTATAATGCTTACGCACTCGTTCAATAAACTGATACGTCTCTGCATGTAGACGGCCAGTATCCAGACTGAATACCCGGAACGGTTTACCGAGATGCGATGCCATATCAATCAATACAACATCTTCAGCACCAGAAAATGAAATCGCAATTTCACCTTGCTGGCCCAGTGCAAGTGCCAAAATTTCATTGGGCGATTTATCTGCATATTCAGATGCAAGCGCATCAATACGATCAATAGTAGGAATGATGGTCATGAGAGTCCTGGCGATATAGGCTTGGAAAGGACATGGCCTATATTAGTTAATTTCACATCTATTTTAATAGAATTGATTTAATTGACTTATCACTAAAAAATAAATACTTATTAAAAAAATAGATTTAAAAAAGTACAGTGCAAAATCTGTTTCTTCAGCTATGATAGTGCAAAATTTTTTCAATACAACTTAGAGGGAATGTTCATGGAAGTCGTATGTCTAGATTTAGAAGGTGTGTTGGTTCCAGAAATCTGGATTAACTTTGCCAAAAAAACCGGTATTAAAGAGCTTGAAGCGACGACTCGTGACATTCCTGACTATGATGTACTGATGACCCAACGTCTGAATATTTTAAAACAGCACGGTTTAGGCTTGAACGATATTCAGGAAGTGATTGCAGAAATGGGTCCATTCCCAGGAGCAAAAGAATTTGTGAAATGGGTGAGTACGCATTTTCAATTAATTATTCTTTCAGATACTTTCTATGAATTTGCACATCCATTGATGAAGCAACTGGATTGGCCGACGATTTTCTGTCATAAACTGGAAACGGATGAAGCGGGCATGATCTCAGCCTATAAACTTCGTCAGCCAGATCAAAAACGTCAGGCTGTTAAAGCACTGCATGGTTTGAATTTCCGTGTGATTGCGGCAGGGGATTCTTATAACGATACTACAATGTTAGGTGAGGCAGACCATGGTTTCCTATTTGATGCGCCTGAAAATGTGATTGCTGAATTCCCGCAATTCCCGCCAATTCGTGGTTATGATGCGTTAAAAGAAGCAATTCGTAATGCTTCAGTGCGTGATATCCCTGCTTAAAGAATTTAAGTAAATAAAAAGGCGCTATAAGCGCCTTTTTTATTGAATCTATCAAAAAATCAGAAGCGGTAACCGATTTTCATGCCATATGCGATTGCAGTGTTATCGGTGAACTCTCCTACAACATTAGGGCCTGCTTTAGCCTCAGCGTCACCTAACCACATATAGCGAACACCTGCTTGAATAAAGTAATTTTCGGCTGGGCTATATTGTCCACCTAAACCTACACCCCAGTAACCTTCGGTTGGTCCTAGTGTTGTTACAGGATTACCTGCACCTGAGTCATAACTTACTAAAGCAGAGCCAGACCATTTGTCGCTAAATTTACGGCCAACACCAACATTTGCAGACCATTGATCATCTGAGTAGTCAATCAAATTACTACCTGAGCGTAATTTTAATAAATTAGGTGTTACTGCAAATTGGCTCCAATTTACCCAGCGTACGTTAGCAAAGGCTAAAGTATTTGCTGCAATACCTGTTTGAAGATCTAAATTTACAGATTGAGGTGTTGTAGCTGTAACATCTGGTGAAAGAGGCGATGCAATAGTTCCAAATCCAAAGCTCTCTGTTGAATTTGCCTCATGATCGATTTCTGAACGATAAGTAATAGCTGCTTTTAAAGCAATTTCAGGGATTTGATAAGCGAAACCAGCAAGCCAGCCCCAAGCTTCTTCTTCATCAAGTTTAATATCATAGCCCGAATTTCCATAAGCTGCACCTCGTAATGCAATTTTAGCTTCTACAGTTTGCCAAACAGGTCCAGCATAAAAATTCCAGTTTTCAGTTGGTTGATAACCAATTAAAGCTGTAAGGTTATTAGTTTTTACTTCTACTTGAGTGCTTTCTCGTTGAGTACTAAGAGGATTTACTTGTGAAAAACTTACATTATTTGTTGGATAAATTGAATCGGCACCATAAGGTTGATCATAAATCAGACCTAAAGATATTTTATCAGTTGCTTGAACTTTAATAGCAGCAGATGGAAAGTAGTAGTCTTCTGCCATGTCGCTGATAGATTCATTACCTAGTTGAGGAATAGATTTTCCAGATACGCTAGGATCAATCACAGTAATACCTGCTTCAGCATAATTACCCGGCTGTAAAAAAGCAGAAATAGATTGACCAGAACGGTCTAGGCCAGCTGCTTGAACTGCAGAAAGAGGTAAAGTGCTAAGTAAAATAGCAGAATAAATTTTATTGAGCTTCATGGTACGTTCCCTGATGCCATCTGTAACAAAAATGTGAAGGAAAAGTAACATAATTTTAAAAAGAGTAAATACTCAGCTCTGTTGAAGAAATGAACTAAGGCGGTTAAGGAAAGAGCTTGATTAGAGTTTTTATACTAATTTTATTGGTATAAATATATGAAAAATATCAGATTAAATTAACTTTAAATAATGTGAAAGGATTGAAGTTCTGTTAATTTTAATTGGTGCTAAAATAATCGAATGATATGCAAGTGAATAAAAATAGAGTAAAAAAGTTAAAAAAACCACCCGAAGGTGGTTTTTTTATTAAGGATATCTTAGAAACGGTAACCCATTTTTAAGCCATATGCCCATGCTTTATTGTCTTCAAATTCAGCGACGTATTCAGAACTACCAGCTTGCGCGCCTGTTTGTGCTTTTGCATCACCTAACATGAAGTATTTAACACCACCCGCGATGAAAGTAGCTGGTGTTGGACTGTACTGAAGACCTAAGCCTACATTCCAATAACCTTCAGTTGGACCAAGTGTAGATACAGGGTTACCTGCACCAGAGTCCCAACCTACAGATACGTTACCAGCCCATAGATCATTAAATTTACGACCCACACCTACAGTTGCTGAAATTTGGTCATCTTCATATTCAACAAGATTGAAGCCATCTGGGCGATCCACAATAGGGCCAACTGCTTCTGATATTAGACCAAATTTATAAGGTTGAATTGAGAATTTAGACCATTCAACCCAGCGAACATTCGCAAAAGCTACAGTATTCGCCATAATACCTGTTTGGAAATCAAGGTTTACAGACTGTGGAGTAGTAATTTTTGTCTCACCACTTGCTGCTGCAATAGCTGCTGCTGCTGCGGCCCCATTTGGGAGCAAAGCTAAAGCTGGTAAGGTTGGAATACTTTCATTCATATTAACATCATGGTCAATTTCAGAACGATAAGTAATAGATGCTTTTAATGCAATTTCAGGAATTTGATAAGCAAGACCGGCTAACCAACCTACAGAGCTATCTTCTGGAATAGACGCATCGTAACCATTGTATAAGCTGTAAGCCTGGCCACGTAATGAAAGATTACCTTTGATCGTTTGGTAAACTGCGCCACCGTAAATATTCCAATTCTCAGTTGGTTGGAAACCTGCAATAAATGATAAATTTTGAGTATCTACTTCTACGCTAGTGTTACCAGTGCCAAGTAATCCATTAATATTTGCTAACCCAGCATCGACTGTTGAAGTAACAGTATTAGTTACTTGTTGAGTAATTGCATTTGTTACGCCTTGCGTAATAGCATCAAGTGCGCCTGGAGTACCACGAATAGCTTGCTCTGCAATAGCTTGAGTGGGTGCCTGGCCTGCTGCAACTAAAGCAGCTGCACGTCTAGCTACTTCACCATTTACTCCAGCAGTCAAGTTGGCTGCTAGTGCTCCAGGAAGGTTTGCGGCTACATTTGTTTCGATAGTTGAGTCACGAATATCTGCTAACGCGTCAGGAGCTAAAATTGTATTCGTAGAATCGGAAACAAATACGTTATTACCTGTATAGGTAGCATCTGCTCCAAACGGTTGGTCATATAAAATACCAACTGAAAATTTGCTGGTTGGCTGAAATTTTAAAGCAGCACTTGGAAAATAATAATCACCCGCCATATCACTAATATTACGGCGAGTATCACTTGTTCCAGCTTCTTTACCAGATACATCTGGGTCTAGGACAGAAATACCTGCTTCAAAGTAATTACCTGGTTGCAGGAAGGCTGCAATTGATTGGCCTGAACGGTCCATTGCCGCAGCAAATGCACCCGTCATTGGTACAGTTGCAAGAATCATTGCAGTAGTTAATGTTTTTAATTTCATTTACGTCTTTCCTTGAGGTACAAATTTATATCTAGCGTTGTTGTTTGCACTTATTTAATTCTTGGAGATTTCGGGTATTTATCCGCAATCATTTGTTACTCCATGTGACAAAAATAGCACAATTAAAATAAGAGTAAATGCTCTAGAAAAAACTAATTAGTCTAAAAAAGCATCAAAATAGAGTTTTTACACCAAAAAATAGCCTCATTTTGAAATAAGTATTTGAAAGTAATAGAAATAAGATAATGAAGAAAAAATGATTTTTTGTATAAAAAATATTCTAAAAATATGAAGATTAACGCTAATTTTTTGAAGTATAGATCACATTTTGAAAGGATGGTGCGCCCTGCGGGACTCGAACCCACGTCGGTCGCTTAGGAGGCAACTGCTCTATCCAGTTAAGCTAAGGGCGCGAAAAGAAGGCTATTGTACTGTAAAAAATACAAAAAAAAGTTATTGCCGAAGCAATAACTTTTAAGGACTCATAGCTACAGGAGTTGTCTAGGTATTTTTAGGCTTAAGTAACTTAAACAGACCGAACATGACCACGATCCAAAGCGGGATCATCAAAATAGATTCCTGGAATCCTTGCGTCCACATGATGTAAAGAATAGTAAGAATGAAACCTAGAACCAGAATATTACCCGCCGGAGACCAAAGCGCAGGGAAGGAAGTCTTCTGTCCTAGCTTTTTCATGCTTTGAATAAACTTGAGATGGGTCAGCGTAATCATGGCCCAGTTCAATACCAGTGCACCGACCACGATGTAAATCAGATGGCTTAAGGCATCTTCAGGCACGAAGTAGTTGAGTAGCACACAGCCAAAAATCAGCGCGGCAGAGAACAATACAGCAGGAATAGGCGTACCTTGCTTATTCACTTTCATGAAGACTTTAGGTGCATTTCCTTGCTGAGCCAGACCATAGAGCATACGGCTGTTGGCATACATACCACTGTTATACACAGACAGTGCTGCTGTCAGGATAATAAAGTTCAGCAAATGCGCTGCCCAGTCAATACCAAGCTGGCTGAAAATCATCACGAACGGACTTTTGTCCAGACCACCAAGCTCAAGCTGATTCCAAGGCACGAGTGACAATAGAATTGTCAAGGCACCGACATAGAAAATCAGGATACGGAAAACCACCTGATTAATGGCTTTCGGAATGGTTTTTTCCGGATTTTCAGCTTCTGCCGCTGCCATACCGATCAGTTCAATACCACCGAAGGCAAACATCAGGAAGGCCAGCATGTAGAACAGACCTTCAAAACCATTCGGAAAGAAACCGCCCGCGGTCCAAAGATTGCTAAAAGATGCGCCTGAAGAAGGATCAGCAGTCAGGATCAGATACAGGCCGAAGACAATCATCGAGATGACCGCAGTCACTTTAATGATGGAAAGCCAGAATTCCGATTCACCGTAGAATTTCACATTGCCGAGGTTGACCAGTGTAATCACGATAAAGAAAAACAGTACCGATGCCCAGGCTGGAATATGAGGCCACCAGTAATTGATATATTTCGCAACCGCAGTAAGTTCGGTCATGGCTACCAGGATATACAGAATCCAGTAGTTCCAACCCGCAAGGAAACCGGGGAATTTGCCCCAGTATTTATAAGCAAAATGGCTGAATGAACCTGCGACAGGTTCATGAACAATCATCTCACCCAATTGACGCATGATTAAAAATGCAATCAGGCCCCCAATGGCATAGCCTAAAATAATAGAAGGACCCGCAGATTGGATCACCTGTGCGGAACCTAAGAATAAGCCTGTGCCAATTGCACCGCCCATGGCGATCAACTGAATATGACGGTTCTTTAAGCCACGCTGAAGTTGTGAAGACTCGTTATTCAAAGTGTTCAGCCCGACAATGGAAAATGATAAGTGGCTGATTGTAATTGATCAGACTAAAGAAGCCTAGTCCATCCTAAGAATGAAATATTGTTGGAGGAATGATAAAAAATATTCATATAAATAACTGAAATAAAATATAAATGAATCAATATATTAATTTTATTGAAACTGTAACTGACGAGTTCTCTGTTTTCTTGGATAAAATACAAATGCCGTTTTTTTATACTAAGGTCTGGCAGTCAAGCAGTTCTGCTTTCAACATACTATACGTTGAATATAAATATTGAATAACCTGTACGAAAACAAAGACAAGTCAAAGGATGAAATTATTCATGAGTTTTGCCGCCCAAATCAAGATTCCTGCCACCTATATGCGTGGAGGCACCAGTAAAGGTGTTTTCTTTAAGCTGGATGACCTGCCTGCACAAGCACAACAGGCTGGCCGGATTCGTGATCAGCTTTTGCTACGCGTGATTGGTAGCCCAGATCCATATGGGAAACAGATTGATGGCATGGGCGGCGCCAGTTCCAGTACCAGTAAAACGGTGATCTTATCAAAAAGCCAACACGCTGATCATGATGTTGATTATTTATTTGGTCAGGTGTCAATTGACCGTCCTTTTGTGGACTGGAGTGGCAACTGTGGCAATCTGACCGCGGCAGTGGGAGCATTTGCCATTTCTAATGGTCTGGTCGATGCCGAACGTATTCCTGAAAATGGGTTATGCACGGTACGGATCTGGCAGGCCAATATCCAGAAAGCCATTATCGCGCATGTGCCGATGCAAAATGGACAGGTGCAGGAATTGGGTGATTTTGAACTAGATGGCGTAACCTTTCCTGCAGCGGAAGTGCAGATCGAGTTTCTGGATCCAGCCGATGACGATGCTGAAGGTGGTTCGATGTTTCCGACAGGCAATCTGGTCGATACTTTGGAAGTGCCCAATATTGGCAGCTTCGAAGTGACCATGATTAATGCCGGCATTCCAACTGTATTTTTAAATGCGGGAGATCTCGGCTATAAGGGCACAGAGCTTCAGGATCATATCAATAATGACGTGGCAGCCCTGACAAAGTTCGAAACGATTCGTGCCTATGCAGCCAAACAGATGGGATTGATTCAGGATATTGCAGAAGCCGTAACCCGACAACACACGCCAAAAATTGCCTTTGTTGCACCACCGAGTAACTATACTTCATCCAGTGGCAAAACCGTCACCGAATCAGATACCGATATTCTGGTTCGGGCCTTGTCTATGGGTAAACTCCATCATGCCATGATGGGCACGGCTGCAGTGGCTATTGGTACGGCAGCTGCCATTCCCGGAACATTGGTGAACCGGGTCGCAGGTGGGGTAGAGCGTGAAGCGGTGCGTTTCGGTCATCCTTCCGGGACTTTAAGAGTGGGTGCACAAGCAAGTTTTGAAAATGGTGAGTGGAAAGTGAAGAAAGCGATTATGAGCCGTAGTGCCCGCGTATTGATGGAAGGCTGGGTGCGCGTACCAGAAGATGTTCTCGTTTAAATGCCGTGCATACATTTAGCCTGTAAAACCACCGGTTCTGCGGTGGTTTTTTATGGTTTAAAATCTCTGACTTGCTTATTTGATATTGAATAGCAAATTTCAGTAGAACAATTCGATTTATGGCTGAAAATTCAAGGCATTTCTAGGTACAATGCCTGATCACCGTACAGGCATTTATTCGCTTGTCATTTTATTCTTCTGGACTACGTATTCGAGGCGAATGTGTCATCTATCACTGACGTATCAACCCATGCACTCACTCAAGCACAACACCGCATTCAACAGGATTTATTGACCGCTCTGGAAGCCTTTGCCATTCCAGAACCGTTAAGGTCGGCAGTCCATCATGCTGTGATGCTTGGTGGCAAGCGAGTACGTCCAGCGCTATGCTATGCCACTGCTGCATTAAAACCCAATCAGAATAGTGCTGCAGTGCGCCGTGCAGCGGTTGCAATCGAGTTTATTCACTGCTATTCACTGGCCCATGATGATCTGCCGTGTATGGACAATGATTTGCTGCGCCGTGGCCAGCCGACATGTCATGTGGCTTATGGAGAAGATACCGCGCTTTTGGCAGGTGATATCCTGCAATCGATGGCTTTTGAAATTTTGGGTAGCCGTCTGTTTGATCAGGGGCCAGCGGTAGAAGCTTCCATTGTACTGAAGCAGATGCAGATTCTGGCAACCGCTTCTTCGAAAATGGTGAATGGCCAAGTTTTAGATTTGCAGTCTGAAGGCAAAAAAATCGATCAGCAAGCACTGGAAAATATTCATCGCAATAAAACCGGTGCTTTGATTAGTGCCGCGATCATGATGGCGGCGGTGACTATTTTTGAGGGTACCGATCTGGCCATTCCTAAATTACGTGAGTTTGGACAGGCGATTGGTCTGGCCTTTCAGGTACAGGATGATATTTTGGATATTATTTCCGATACCGAAGTGTTGGGGAAAACAGCCGGCAAGGATGAACAGGTAGAAAAATCGACCTATCCGGCATTGATGGGTTTGGAGCAGGCCAAAGCCTATGCCCAGCAATTACATGATCAGGCGATCAATGCCTTGAACCATTTTGAAGGGGCGGAAGAGTTGAGGCAAATTACCCAGTTCCTGCTCACGCGCAAAAGCTGATTGAAAAATTATTTTTCTAAAAAAGGTTTAAAGTAATTCCATAAAAAAGAGGACTTCAAGTCCTCTTTTTAGTTGATACAGAATTATTTGCTTTCGTTATACAGGCGTTCAGCTTCTTCAAAACGGTTAGTAATTTCTGCTGTTGGTGCTTTACCCATCAGGCTCACCACCACAATCGCCAGCATTGAACAGATAAAACCAGGAACGATTTCATACAGGCCAGTGTCAGCAAACAGGTTCTTCCAGAAAATAACCACGACTGCACCCACGATCATACCGGCCAAAGCACCATTCAAAGTCATGCGTTTCCAGAACAATGACAGGATAATCAGCGGGCCAAAAGCGGCACCAAAACCTGCCCAGGCATAAGCCACCAGACCCAGCACTTTAGATTCAGGATTACCCGCCATCCAGATCGCCAGCAAGGCAATCAGCAGTACCATCAAACGGCCAACCCAGACCAGTTCTTTTTGCGAGGCATTTTTACGCAGGAAAGATTTATAGAAGTCTTCTGTCAAGGTGCTTGAACAGACCAATAACTGACAGCTTAAAGTACTCATTACTGCCGCCAGAATCGCCGCCAGAACTACACCTGCAATCCATGGGTTAAACAGGATTTTGGTCAGTTCCATAAATACGGTTTCAGGATTGGCATTCACCACGCTTGCCAGTTCTGGATGCTGCTCGAAATAAGCAATACCGAAGAAGCCGGCTGCGACTGCACCGCCCAGACACAGAATCATCCAGGTCATGCCAATACGACGTGCATTTGGAATGGATTTGACTGAATCTGCAGCCATGAAGCGCACCAGAATATGCGGCTGGCCAAAGTAACCCAGACCCCAAGCCAAGAGCGAGATAATCGCAACAAGACTGAGATCACCCAGAATATTCATTGCTTGAGGACGAGCAGCCTCCAGTGCCAAAGTCACCTGGGACATATCCGAGAACGCCATTAACGTTACGATTGGCGTCAGCAACAGGGCAAAGATCATCAGACCGGCCTGAATGGTATCGGTCCAGCTCACCGCCAGGAAGCCGCCAATAAATACATAGCTGATGGTGGCAATGGCACTGATCCAGAGCGCGGTGCTATAAGACATGTCAAACATGCTTTCGAACAGACGCGCACCTGCAACCATGCCGGAAGCACAGTAAATCGCAAAGAAAATCAGAATCACGAAAGCTGAAACAATACGCAGGATTTTCTTCTGGTCATTAAAACGATTCGAAAAATAATCTGGCAGGGTTAGGGCATTGTGCTGGACTTCGGTATGTACGCGTAAACGGCCAGCAACCAGTAACCAGTTCAACCAAGCACCAATAATCAGACCGATGGCAATCCACATCTCAGACAGACCTGAAAGATAAATCGCACCGGGCAGGCCCATTAGGAGCCAGCCACTCATGTCGGAAGCCCCTGCAGAAAGTGCAGTTACGAAACTCCCTAAACGTCGGCCCCCTAAGATGTAATCGGAAAAGTTGCTTGTGGCGCGATAAGCCATCAGGCCGATCACCACCATTGCGACAATATAGAAAAGAAAAGTAATTAAGGTTGGATTTAGGGAGCTCATACGGTATCCATTTTTAAGTTGGACAGTAGATCGAAACAAGGAATAAGATAGCTGCGAAAAGCTTTAATCCGAAAGCCAGGCAACATCAAATCCAGTAGATTTCAAAAATAAACGCGAAATTTAACCATAAATTCACAATCTTTGCTGAGATTTTCTTGCGCGAATAAAAATAGGCAACCCTCGGGCTGCCTATGTATAAAGTCAAAATATAAATTAGTTAGGGCGACCCATGACACCACGGATCGTATTTAACACATCGGCTGGAAGTACTACCGTCTTGGCATTTGGCGATTTGGCCATATCTTGCATGGCTTTAATATACTGTTCACCAAGTAAATAGGCGACCGGAATTTCATTATCACCAATGGCGGAAGTCACCATGTCAATTGCACGTTGTGAAGATTCAGCCAGTACCACTTGCGCTTCAGCATCACGACGAGAGGCTTCCAGACGGCCGTCCGCTTCCAGAATCGCGGCCTGTTTTTCACCGTCCGCTTTGGTGACGGTCGCACGACGCTGACGTTCAGCTGCTGCCTGTTCTTCCATTGCAGTCTGCATGGTGATTGAAGGTTTAATATCCTGAATTTCTACAGTTTTTAAGGTAATACCCCAGTCCGAGATATCATCGGAAATACTGGATTTCAAGCGTGCCTTGATATGGTCACGTGAAGATAGGGCATCATCCAGATCCATTTCACCGACAATCGAACGCAGTGAAGTCTGTACCAGGTTCTGAATTGCCCATGAGTAGTTTTCAATCCCGTACACTGCTTTTTCTGGCGTAGTCAGGTTGATATAGGCCACGGCATTCATCAGCAAAACCGCGTTATCACGGGTAATCACTTCCTGTGAGGGAATATCCAGAACGATATCTTTAGTTGTGACTTTATAGGCGACTTCATCGACATAAGGAATGACAAAATTCAGGCCCGGATTTAGCGTGGTGTGGTATTTACCCAGACGCTGTACAATCCATTTGTAGCCTTGCGGCACAATCCGCACACCTTTAAAAATGGTAATCGCAACAAAGGCCAGAAACGCGATAACAATGATAGAACCACCAGACATAGCTTATTCACCTTATTGATTTTGATAATTCGTGCTGTGAGGTTGTACGATCAGGTCATTACCCAGAATATCCACGACGCGAACGCGGTCTCCGACCTGAACTGGATCCAGAGTTCGGCATTCCCATTCATCCGAACCTAAAACTGGCATCGGAAAGCGCACCCGGATTTGCCCATGATCCAGATTAGTCTGAATCACCATGCCTACCTGACCAATGGTCGCCTCACGCGACAGGCCGGCTTTGGTCTTGTCAATGGAAAGTGGCTTGATAAACTTGAACCAGAGCAGCGTACACAGAACAGAAAGTACGATCCAGGTCAGGAGCTGGGTCGTCAGTCCCATCATCGGGAACATCCAGTACAGGACGCCAACCATGATGGCACCAATCCCGAACCACAGGGCAGCAAATGCGGGCAGCAGTAATTCCGACAGGATCAGAAGAATGCCTAATACAAACCAGTGCCAAGGTTCAAGAACTAATTCCATATCGTGACCTATATCGCTAAGTATTTAATTAATCATCATCTTTATATGATTGATCTTCAATGTAGCAGATGCGGCAGCAGATGAATATAAAAAATTCATGCATCAAAATTTTGCCGGACGTGGCGGTTTAAGTGCCGCGGTAGACTGCTTAAAGTTGCTAATGGCTTTTTCAATAGTACGGATTTTCAGCTGGGCTGCCTTTTCACCTTCCAGAATGGTGGCATTGCTGGCTTTTAGGTCTAAAGTACCGATATGACCGACTTTGGGCTGAATCACCACAGTGGCCTGACTCAACTCTTCATTAATACTTTGCTGTCCCATAATGTTCAGGGTCTGATCCAGTACACCCCACATGTTCAGGGCTTTATTACCATCCGGACGGGCAGAAATATCCACGGCAATCACAATATCAGCTCCCATATCTTTGGCGGTCTTGACCGGAATCGGACTGACCAGGCCACCGTCAACATATTTGGTGCCGCCAATCACGGCAGGCACAAACACATTCGGAATACTGCAGGATGCTCGAACCGCCTGTCCGGCATTGCCTTTAATAAAGTCAGCTTTACGGCCATTGTCCAGGCGAGTGGCAACTGCAGCAAAACGAATTGGGAATTGTTCAATCGGTTTGTTCGCCACATTTTTATTGACGAAATCCTGCAATTTTTGTCCGGCAATAATTCCTTGCCGATTTAAAGTGAGGTCACGGATATCGGATTCCTTAAAATTCAGGGCAATCTGCTGTAACTGATAAGGCGATTTGCCACTGGCATACAAACTGCCGACAAAACTGCCGGCACTGGTGCCTGTGACAATTTTTGGTTTGATGCCGTGTGATTCGAGCACTTTAATCACACCAATATGAGCAAAACCTTTGGCACCTCCACCACCGAGGGCAATGGCGACGACAGGTTCACGGGCTTTTAGTGGCGTGGCAGGCGTAGATGTTTTAATGGCTTTGTCACAGGCTGCAAGACTGAAACCAAGGCAGCCAATTAAGGCATAACGGGCTAATTTCATTATAAAAACTGGTGATTAAATCAACAAAATTCAGGCTATCACATCAAAAAAAGCCGTATTTGCCTAGTCTTTTTTCAAAAGCTTTTGTAACGGCTTGACCACCCAGTCCGGATTTTTGGCCGAGAATTTACCTTGATAATGCTGATAAATCTCTTCCAGGTCGTATTCATAATCACCGGTCAGATGGTACACGCCCAGGATATGAATGGTCTTGATAGCATAATCAAAAGAAAACATCACAATCGGCAAATGGGCTGCCTTAGCAATATGATAAAAACCGCTGCGAATTTTATCCGGTGCCTTACGTGAACCTTCTGGTGCCATACCGACCCAGATCTGTTCTGATTTTTCAATGATGTCGACAATCTGTCGGTTATGTCCTTGTGGACTATCTCTGACGACAGGAACCACACCAATCCATTCCAGAACCGGTTTTAGCGGTGTACGAAATAGGCTATCTTTACCGAAAATCGTAATCTGAATACCGAGACCAAGCAGCGCATTAAAACCCAGCTATGCATCAATATTGGAGGTATGCGGGGAAATAATCGCCACAGCTTTAGCTAAGTCCGGAAATTCGCCTTCCAGACGCCAGCCTTGGGCCAAGAAAAGCTGCCTGAAAAAAGTCCGGCTCAGCTTGCTGCCGCGGGCTGGCACATGCGGCGGGAGTTGGGGGAAACGTATTTGGGCCATTGCTTTTGTCTCGTCCTGAAACTAATTTTTCTTTATTTTTTATTATATTAGACTGTTGTAAAATCTGGATCATTGGCAAAATGTATAGCATCTTAAATGCTGGTGATGCCTTTTCACCTTAAGGACTTGGCCTAAATATGCGGAATATCTATATTTTACTATTTTCGCTGTATTGGGCACAGGGGCTTCCGGTCGGATTTATGACGCATGCCTTGCCGGTCATTCTGCGGGCTGAAGGGGTATCACTGGCGCATATCGGGGGCTTTGGTCTGTTAATGCTGCCTTGGTCGATTAAAATATTCTGGGCACCTTGGGTCGATCGGTATGGATCAATCGCCAAAGGTCATTACCGTAGCTGGATTATTCCCCTGCAATGGCTGTCAGTTGTTATCTTGATTGGACTTTCTTTTCTACCCATTCAGGCTTTAAACCAGCCACTGTATTTACTGCTGTTTTTTATCACGCTTTTGTTGATGAATGGCATTGGCGCGACGCAGGATATTGCCACCGATGCATTGGCAGTGAACATTCTGAATCATGAGCAACAGCATTGGGGCAATACCTTTCAGGTGATTGGTTCTCGTCTGGGATTCATTGTCGGAGGTGGGGCCATATTATGGTTGCTCGATCTGCTGCAATGGCAAGCCACCTTTCTATTATTGGCAGCTCTGGTCTTTATTAATACTTTACCCATTTTATTTTTTAGAGAATCTCAGCATTCAAAAATTATCACGCCAGCTGATAAAGGACCTGCACTCAGCAATATAAAAACCTATTTTCAATACTTCTGGTCAGATTTAAGCTTGGCGAGGTGGCTTCTGGTTTTACTGACCTTTAAAATCGCCGATGGTTTATCCGGGCCTTTATTAAAACCTTTGATGGTGGATCTCGGACTGAGCTTTAGCCAGATTGGCCTTTATATCACCATGCTTGGTGCATTTGCGGCACTGATTGGAGCAGGATTGGCTGGCTGGTGTCTGAAGTACTGGTCTCGCAGCTCGAGTTTGATCATTTTCTCAATTCTAAAAATATTGAGCTTAATGGCTTATGCCTGGCTCGCTACGCAGTATGAAGCTCAAAACAAAGTACAAAACTGGATGATATATCTGGTCAATGCAGCCGAAGACATGATCTCAGCTATGCTTTTGGTGGTCATGTTGACCTTAGTCATGCAATACAGTCGCAAGCATCTGGCTGGTACAGATTTCACCTTTCAGGTGGCGCTGATGGCCACGGTGAGTGGGGGACTTTATAGTCTGAGTGGCATTTTTGGAGATGCTTTAGGCTATCAAAATTATCTGAATCTGATCGTGATCGTGGCAATTTTCAGTCTAATTCCAATTTTCCGATGGATGAAAGTTGCAGAAAAAGTATAAAATTTCTAAATAATCAACTATTTGGTTAAATGTTAGCCTAAAGTACTAAATAGAATATATAAATATTAATTTAATAATTTTGTAATATAAGCACCGTGTGTATTATTTGTTACAAAATAAATTAAGGATATTTTTGATGAAAACTAAGTTAGCAACAGCAATTGCATTCAGCCTTTTGGCGGGGACAACTTTTGCAGCACCAACCTTCTATGGTGAAATTGATGCATCAGTAGATTATTTACCTGAAGATAATGCTTCACCAGTATCTGACAAAGATGTAATTGAACTAAGTTCAAATAGCTCATTCGTTGGTTTAAAAGGGGATGAAAAGTTAACGGATCGCCTAAGCGCAATTTATGCAATTGAATGGGCTTTTAACTCTGATGGTGAGGGTGACGACTGGTCTAAACGTAACCGTTTTGTTGGTTTAAAAGATGCAAAACTTGGTACTTTAAAAATTGGTGCACATGACACTCCATTAAAACAATTGTCTAGCCCGGTAGATACCTTCAATAATTATGTAGGTAACCGTGCTGATGTAAGTGGTATTTTCACTGGTGAAAGCCGAGTAGCGAATGCTGTAGTGTATGAAGCTCCAGCTATTGCCTTGCCTCAAGGTGCTATTAAAGTGAATGCTTTATTGGCAACTGGTGAAAATTCAGGAATTAAATCTGATAAAGGTGTAGTTAAAACTGCAAATCGTGGTTTAGGTGATGCTTGGTCTGCTTCTGTAGTATATGACAGCCCAGTAGTTGTAGCAGGTGTTGCTTATGACAAAGCAATTCCGACTAACTTCTTAGGGCGCGGTTTTGATAATGCTTCTGCTCCAGAAGTAACGGGCGGTACTTTATTTGCTGCTGCAAATACCATTCGTGCAATTGGCCGTGTAAATCTAGATGGTGGTTTAGCGCTTAAAGCTCTTTATCAAACTTCAGAAGTGGCGGATGTGGATGCAGCTTCTAAAGCAGTTGATTTGCTTATTGATGATGCTCAAGGTTGGTTAATTGGTGCTGAATATAATCTTCCAAATGCAAAAGCTTGGACAGTTAAAGGTCAATACAGCCAAAACACTACAAGCTTCAAAGATAATACTGCCGATTATGAAGCACAGCAGATCTTTGTTGGTGCAGATTACGCATTTAGTAAACAAGTGAAAGCATATGGTTATGCCGGTTATCTAACACTTGAGCGTGGTTCTTTAGAAACTAAACAACCAGTTGTTGGTACAGGCTTAGAATACAAATTCTAATTTAGATTTTGTACTCTAAGAAAAGGCGATGCTTTGGCATCGCTTTTTTTATGCTTAAAACAACAAAACTTAGCAATTTTATGTCTGATCTAACGAGTTTCGGACTGTTACCATGATTGCAAGTTTCAGCATTTCGTTTTGAAAATTATGCCTATTCAAGCCGTTTTATTTGACCTCGACAATACCTTGACCCATCGTGATCTGACTGCACAGGCTTATAGCCGTTATCTGGCAGAATACTATGCGCCAGCATTGAAACAGGTCGATTCAGATAAAATTATCGAGATTGTACGGCGTATCGATAATGGTGGTTATCCTAAAAAGGAATTGCTCACGCATGGCAGTATCGGGGCTTCGGCTGCCTATGCCTTATTGCAGGAATTGTCCTGGTTAAATCCCCCAACCATAGATGAACTGGCCCATTTCTGGTTTAGCCAGTTTGGCCGTTTCGCCGTAGAAATGCCGGCAGCAGAGCAAGTATTAACGCAGCTGAAAGATGAGGGTTATCAGCTCGCCATTGTTTCCAATGGCGGACATGACACCCGTTTAAATACGATTCGGGGTTTGGGTATTGAAACTTATTTTGATGAGATCATCAGTTCGGGGCTGGTAGGTTTTAACAAACCACAGCCGGAAATATTCCAGATCACTGCAGAGCGTCTAGGCGTGCAGCCTGCACAGTGCCTGTATATTGGCGACCATCCAATTAATGATGTACAGGGAGCTACAGAGGCCGGAATGCATGCATTATGGATGCAAGGCTTTCATGCCGATGCCGAACATATCCGATATAAAATTCAGCAACTACCGGAAATTTTTGCGCATTTGCAGTTACTGAATCAGACTTAAGTTATTCTTAAACAGTCAATCGTTTCGGCCCATTGCGAAGAATCACAGCGCGGACATTGCTGGTCGGCATGTGAAAGGGTTTGTACCTGTCCACAGTAAATGCAGGCATATAATTGCCCGGCCTTGACCTGTTGGACTATAGAGCAGCTTTTAGGAAAAAGTGGCAGCCCAGGCCGAACCTCATCCGATTTGAAAAACAGGATACTGAACTTACCGTCAGTTTCCAGTAAACCGGTGCGTACCTGACCCAGATGTTCTACGCCTTGCTGGCGCATTTCGGCAAAGAATTCATCATGTGACATTTTACCTTTTTTAATTTCTTCAACGACCAGTACGCCATCTTCCACGATATAAATCGGTTTACCTTCCAGCAGGTCTTCGAACCATTGATATTTCATCATGAGCCAAGTAGTCAGGCGATACATGACAATAATGACCGACATCACCAAAACTGCCTGAATCAGGGGAATATCTTCAGTAAACATCGGATCGCCGGCAATCGAACCCAAGCTCAAAATGATAGCGACTTCGAAGATGGAAAGCTGACGTACCCCGCGTTTTCCGGTCAGGCGCAGAAACAGGATAATCATCGTGTACATCAGGGCACAACGCAGTAAAATTTCTGCAGTAAACTCCCAAGTGGTGTCATGTATAAATATCGTGGCCCAGTCCATTTAAATTCTTTATCCTCATTTTGCTCTTTGGCTCGAGTCTAACAATATCAGTATTTTATTTGCTGCTGTGTTTATGTAAGTTTATGAATAAAGATAGATTCTATTTAAAAAAGAAGCTTGAGCTTAAAAAGCTAGCTATTTAATTTATTCAAAATAAGATAGAGATTTCATGTAAATAATGCATAAAAAATCAGCAGATTAAATTTGAAGAAGATCACATTCTTTTTTGGCTGTTTTTAAATCTATAAAAGTATTATCCATTTGAAATTTATCAATATGAATCCTGAATAATGTGTTTTAAAGAATTAGGAGTGTTTGGAAATTTGTAAGCAAATCACTTCATTTCTATAAAAATCTGTAGTTTGTGCCCTGAAAAATATAGCGATTAAAGCAAGCTAAAAATCTGTTTTTTAAATTAAAAATATTGATTTTGACTTCCAAGAAAGGATGTATTGTGAAAAAGATATTCACGCTTTTAACGGTTATGGGCTTAAGTACAGCGGTATTTGCAGATGCAGACTGGAACTATGATCAGCCTGAACAGTGGTCGACTCTAAACCAGAAATATTCAGCCTGTAATGGATTGAACCAGTCACCAATCAATATTGAGCGAACTGTCAAAGCCGAACTGGAACCGCTCAAGTTTAGCTATAACACCATGATTCACGCAATTGAAAATAAAGGTCATACCGTTCAGGTAGACTTTGCACAAGGCGGAGAATTGCAGCTGGATGATGAAACTTTTGTGCTGAAACAGTTTCATCTGCATAGCCCAAGTGAGAACCTGATTAAGGGCAAGAGCTATCCTCTAGAGATTCATTTTGTCCATGCCAATGCTCAAGGTGAACTTGCTGTAGTGGCGATGATGTTTGAGCAGGGTACAGAAAATCCGATGCTTAAACGTATGTGGAACCGCTTGCCGAAAAAGCAAGGTGAAAAAGTCGTCTTAAAGACCCCACAACCTGTGAATGAAATGTTGCCTAAAAACCTGGGTTATTATCGCTTTAGCGGCTCGCTGACCACACCACCGTGTTCGGAAGGGGTACGCTGGCTGATCCTGAAAGATATTCAACAGGCTTCTGCCAAGCAGATTTCGGAATTTGCCAAACTGATGGGCCATCCAAATAACCGACCGGTGCAGTCCCTGAATGGTCGTGTAGTGCTGGAATAATCAATATGAGAGCGAAAAAGCAGACTTTGGTCTGCTTTTTTTAATTCTGATACAAATTTCGAAAGGGCACACTGAAAAGGACTTTGTGACAAAAGCTGAAAGATTTAAGATAGATATTATTTCTTCTTTGACCTTCTCCTGCCATGCTCTTTGACTTGAAAACCATGATTCAGCCATTTACAGCGCTTTCGCCACAGCAGAAGAAGCTGGATCATCTGATTGATAAAATCCAGCAACAGAAACAGGAATTACACCAATGGCAACAGGCTGAAGAAGATCTGCAGCAATATACCCATAAAACATTTATACCGGTCTATCATGAATTGCATGGCGTACTGTTCAAGCAGCTGGAACAGCTCTGGAAGCACCTGCAGGAAACTACATTTTCCAAAGCAGAACTGGTGGTGCTGGATGAAAAGATTCAGTACCTTGCAAATTATCTAAAAGACTCTCAGGCGATGTCGGTGCAACAAGCCCATAAGGTGAATGAAATCTTCACTTATTATCAGCAACGTGCCGAACATGCCCAGTTCAGAAAAAGCCAAAAGAAAATAAATGAACTGGAAACATTCTTTAAGAATGAGAATCCCTCAGATCTTGCAGATGCAGAAGTATTTGAAGAATGGGAGTCAGATCATTTTCAGCAGGCGCGTGAACAGGCCAAATTAAAACGCCAGCAGGAAAAACAGGAACATGCAGCAGCGACGGCAGAGCAGTCATTGAAAACCGTATATTTAAAAATTGCTGCCATCATTCACCCTGACCGTGAAGTGAACGATGTCAAAAAAATCAAGAAAACTGAATTATTGCAACGTGCCAATGAGGCGTATGCAGAGCAGGATCTGTTTACGTTACTAAGAATGCAACTGCAGATTGAACAAGATCAGGATATTTCACAAAAAGGTTTAAGTGCAGAGCAACTCAAGTTTTATCAACTGGCTTTGGATGCACAAAGCCAGAAATTACAAGAGCAGATTAATACATTGATTCATAGATTGGTCTGGTCATCGAAAACCAGAATTGCAGTAAAAAAGGCGAAAGGCAAAGTTCAGATTGCTGACCTGTATAAGCAAATCGATGAAGATACTTCAGCCATCAAACAGCAGATTAAAGTAGAAAAAGAACGCCTGATGTATATCAAAAAGGTAAGTGGCTTGGAGATGTTTTTAAGGCATGGGATGCTTTAATCTCTTATTCGTATAATAACTCTAGATGTAGTAATGAAAATTCTCTCTCCTTGTAGGAGATGAGCATCCTCAGAATATATTCTGAGTGCGCAAGGGTGAGGGCTATTTTAAGAT
>NZ_JALJVC010000016.1 GCF_022967985.1 Acinetobacter lwoffii
AAACCTCGTCAGTTTCAAGCTCCAACCCAATTATTTAACGTTTCGTTTCATGCATTGCGTTGGTGTGCTGCGTATTCTATACAGTTTCAAAACGAGCGCAAGGGCTTTTCTTAAAAATATTCAAAAAAACCAATCATGCGTTTATTTTTTAATCTGAAAGGCTATTTTTAACACTTTTTTTGCATTTTTCTAGCTAATTCCGCATGAAAAGTTTAAGCAAATGTTAATTTTCTTGCCCTCATCTCATAAAAAAAGATCACCTTAATGGTGATCTTTTTGATTCTTCATCAAAATTTTTTAATTTGCCTGTTCAGCGAGCCAAGTCATAAATTTTTGACGCTCAGCTTTAGAAGCCTTCTTCCATAATTGAATCAGCTGCTGATCATTCTGGTCTGCTGAGTGAGTATATACAGCTGCAGGTTGATTAACTGCTGTCGCAGCTTTAGTTGTCATATCTACTTTTTTAGTCAACACTCGATTTCCAAACCATGGTTTCGCTGCATCTTTAGCGCCCGTCTGCTGGACTAAGAGCTGATTTTTTGCATCATATAGACCAATAATGGGCTGATCTTTATATTTTTGCGCTGCATCAAAATCTTTAGGCGCCTGAATGAGTGCTAAACGATAAGTTTCGCCCTCTTTAAGGCTTGGTGTTTTTACCGTAACCACACCCGACTTTAAAATGTCATGTGAATTGTCTGAATGCTGGAAAAATTCGTTATAGCGTACACTGATCGCATTTACACCTGCATCCAAGCTATAACTCTGATTAGAACGCAATAGACCCGAGTTCACCTCCTGATCATTTACGGCAACAATTTTTATTTCTTCAGGTACTGTGACGGTCACTGCCGAAAAAACTGATGTGCTAAACAGAAACACTGCTGCAGTTGCCGCAATACGTAAATCCATATCCTTTACTCATTTTTGGTTGTTTATTAAAAATTAGCCGCACTATGCCGCTTCTAAATGACAATCTTATGACAAAGGCTGGAGCGATACAGCCTGTGTTCTTAGCATTTATTTGGGTAAATATACCCCATCATATCCAAATACAACTCTAAGACATAAAAAAAGAAGCATCAAAGTGCTTCTTTTTAATCTAAAACTATTTATGCAAAGGTCTTAAAGCGTTCTGCATCATCCATAAAGGTTTTTTCACCTGCAGGAGCTTCAATCGAACCAAATACCAGTTGAGCGCGAAGCTTCCAGTGAGATGGTATTTCGAAAGTTTGTGCGACTTCTTCATCAATAATTGGATTATAGTGCTGTAATGAAGCACCGATATTTTTTTCTGCCAAAGCGGTCCAGGTTGCAAACTGTGCAATAGCGGAAGAATGCTCAGACCAGACCGGGAAGTTATCGGCATAGAGTGCGAACTGCTCCTGCATCGACTTCACCACATTCTGATCTTCATAAAACAGTGCGGTACCATAACCTGCAGCAAAAGCATTGATCTTGCTATTGGTTGATTCAAATGCATCTGCTGAAACAAGGTCACGTAAAGTTTCACGTACAATATGCCAGAAGGTATCATGTGATTGACCAAATAAAATCACCACACGCGAGGTTTGCGAGTTAAAAGATGACGGACTGTGCTTCACCGCATCTTTAATAATTCTCTCAATTTCTGTCTGATCCAGATCTACATTTTTTCCAATTGAATAAATGCTACGACGTTGTTTGATTTGATCTAAAAATGCCATGAACCCACCTCTGTATATTTTGATTATTTGAAAATCGATAAAGTCATATTACGTGCTTTAAACACCCAAGACAGGTGCATTTCGATAACAATGTGTTTTATTTATAGAACAATCAGATTTAGATCTGGGTAGCGTATTTGTATCTAATTTTATCCGCAGCTTCCATGCTGTCACATATAAAGTGTTCTATAAACTTTTAATTAAATACTTTGAAACGATGCTGATCCGGTTTTTGTAATTTTGCTTCTACTGTTTGTTCAATTGACCCAAAGCAAAGTTGTGCGCGTAATAACCAGTTCTTTTCAATCTGAAAATGCTCTGCGACCCTTTCATCAATCAGTGGATTATAATGTTGCAAGAATGCTCCCAAACCAGAATCTGCCAGCGTCATCCACACAGCAAATTGCGCCATACCGGAAGTTTGTTCCGACCACGCTGGAAAATCCTCACTATTTAATGGCATTTTCTTTTGCAATTGTTGAATCACGGCTTGATCTTCATAAAACAAAACCGTGCCATAGGCAGCAGCACATTGATTCAACTTGATTTCCATCCCTTCGTAAATATATGCCGGCATATGCTGACGCTGTACCTGTTTCACAATTTCCCAGAATTGATGATGAGAATCTGCGAATAACACCACAATGCGCGTAGTTTGAGAATCATAAGCCGAAGGACAACTCCGCACTGCTTCCTGAATGATTTCGCCAAGATAAGCCTGACTAGAATGTACCCGCTTACCGAGTTGATCGATACTACGGCGCTTTTTCAATTGATCGACAAAAGTCAATTCTAAATCATCATTCAGTTTATTTTTTCTTGAAAATTTAAAATCCTTGGTTATATCGCTTGTTAATACCTGACCAATCTTATTTAGCAATGCCATTTTCTACCCCACAAAAAACAAGCCAAATCAGCTTAGAGAATCCCCTACAATTATAAGGCCTTTATTAAGATAGGCAGATTTAGTGGTGGTTTTACTGTCGGTTTTTACAACACTCGAACTGGCTAAAAACAATAAACTCCGCACTTGGCGGAGTTTATGTGAAGCATTGCGCATTATTTATTTTTCAGTTTCAAATAATGCAGCAACAAAAGATTTGGCAGAGAATGGACGCAAGTCATCAATTTTTTCACCGACACCAATAAAGCGAATCGGCACATGAGTACGACTGGCGATATTAAACAGTACACCACCTTTGGCAGTCCCATCAAGTTTGGTAATAGTTAAGCCCGTCAAGCCTACCGCCTCATCAAACATCTCGACCTGATTAATGGCATTCTGGCCAGTACCGGCATCGACCACCAACATCACTTCATGCGGTGCAGTGGCATCAATTTTCTGCATCACACGTTTTACTTTAGTCAATTCCTGCATCAAATGACCTTTGTTATGCAAACGGCCCGCTGTGTCTGCAATCAATACATCCACGCCTTTGGCACGCGCACTTTCAAAAGCATCGAAAATCACTGAAGCTGAATCTGCACCATGACCCTGAGCAACAACCGCAATATTATTACGCTCACCCCAGATCTGTAGCTGTTCCGTTGCAGCTGCACGGAAAGTATCGCCTGCTGCCAACATGACAGTCTTGCCTTCACCTTGCAGACGCTTTGCCAACTTGCCAATGGTAGTCGTTTTACCGACACCATTCACACCAACCACCAGAATCACATAAGGCGATTTATTCGGATCAATATGCAGCGGTTTTACTCGTGGTGCCAATAAAGCCACCAGTTCTTCCTGAAGCGCTTTATAGAGTGAATGCGAGTAGATCAAATCACCACGTGCTGTACGTTCAGTTAGGTTAGCAATAATGGTCTTGGTTGCTTCCACGCCAATATCTGCTACCAGAAGCTGCTCTTCGACTTCTTCTAATAATTCATCATCAATTTCTTTACCGCCAATCAGGATATTGACCATCCCATCGGCAAGGTTTTTACGGGTTTTGGTTAAACCCACTTTCATACGGCTAAAGAAGCCACCTTTCGCCGCAGAATCTTCATTTTCAGTTTCTGTTTCGACAGGTGCAGAAACTACAGCTGTTTCGCTTGGCGTTTCTACAATAGGCACATTGACCGCAGGTAAGCTCGGTAATGTGACATCATCATCTCCGATATCAGCATCAATCAAAAATTTGTTTTGCCCATTAGATTGCTGTTGCATGCCGAATCCTTGAAAAGCATTGCGTTAAAAACCCAGATTCTACCATAACTTGCCTGCTTTGCAGCTAGCAATGCAAATGCTGGACAAACATACCAAAAAGCTACAGCTCTCGGTTGCTTTTAAGCACACATTTATTAAAAATAACCCTAAATACAAATGCCTATTTCAGGAGATCTAGTGTTCATCACCTTTTTGACTATCTCCTCTTTCTCGCAAATGATCAAACAGACGCTTTATCCACTCAGCGCTGTCTTACTCAGTCTGACTTTTAGTACGGCTCAGGCACAAACCCGAAGCGAATTATCACGGACTACTTTTGAAACCACTTTAAGTAACGGTTTAAAAGTCATTATTCGGGAAGACCATCGTGCGCCCATGGTAATGACACAAATCTGGTACAAAGTTGGCAGCAGCGATGAATCTGGAAATATTCTGGGGGTATCACATGCGCTTGAACACATGATGTTCAAAGGCACTCATAAAGTGCCAAATGATGAATTTACCCGTCTTAGCCGGATTTATGGCGGCAGTATCAATGCAGCCACCTTTACCAATTACACCAATTATTATCAGCTCTATCCTAAGGCTTATTTCCCTATGGCCTTGGAACTCGAGTCTGATCGTATGAGTAATTTACTGCTTCGACAGCAGGACTTCGAGCCAGAAATTAAAGTCGTCATGGAAGAACGGCGCCAGCGTACCGATGACAATCCGCGTGCGCAAGCCTTTGAACGGTTTAAATGGATCAGTTATCCGACCAGCCATTATCGCCAGCCGGTGATTGGACACATGAAAACCCTGAATAATATTCAGTTGAATGACGTCAAAAAATGGTATCGGGACTGGTACAGTCCGAATAATGCCATTCTGGTGATTGTTGGAAATGTAGAATCTGAAGCTGCTTTGGCTCAGGTAAAAAAATATTTTGCTGACATTCCCTCACGCCCAATACCAGCACGCAATGATGTACTAGAGTTTGAGCGTTTGGGCTATCGACATATGGAAATTAATAGCAATGTTCAGGTGCCCAATCTGTACATGACCTGGAATGTAAAATCCCTTGGCACTGCCAAAACTCCCCAAGATGCTTATGCCTTGACCATTATTCGCAGTCTTTTGGACAGTGGCATTTCTTCGCGCCTGCAAGACCGATTGGTACGTGATCGTAAAATTCTGACCTCTGTCAGCGTTTCTTATGATCCCTATAATCGCGGCGACAGCCTGTTTGGTATTTCTGCCTTACCTGCGCCGAGCATCTCTTTGCAAGAAGCACAACAAGCAATTCAGGATGAAGTGGATTTACTTAAAACTACAGCGATGACCCAACAGGAAGTGGATCGTATCAGTACCCGCTTTATTTCCAATTTGATCTATAGCCAGGATGATATTGCCGGACAAGCCAAAATGATTGGAAATCTAGAGGTCAATGGCTTGAGTTATCGCCTGATGGATGAATTACCGAAACACTTTGAAAGTGTCAGCGTTCAGGATATCCAGCGTGTCGCAAACGCCTATTTTGTACGTGAAAATCTCAGCACGCTTTATCTCTCTCCTGAACAAAACACCCAGCAACGGGGATTATAATGCTTCAACTTCGTTCATTTTTGCTTATTTCAATTTTAAGTCTTAGCTCGGCTACCCATGCAGAAAACTATCTGGATCCCCAGCCTAACCAAAATGATAATCCGAGTCAGTTACAGTCTATCCCTTTGCTGCAAAGCTTAAAAAATATTAATCAGCAACGGGATTTTCAGGCGCCTTATATTCATGATCTAAACAATCGCTACAAAGTACGCACGCTGTTTGTTGAAACGCAAGATCTTCCCATGGTAGATATCCAGCTGACCTTTAATGCCGGTTCGGCCCGTGATCAGGAAATTGCCAAAGGCCTATATGGTCTATCCAATATGGCAGCTAAGTTGATGCGTGAAGGAACCGACAAATATAGCGCCAATCAGGTGGCGGAAGTTTTTGACCAAACCGGAGCACAATTCAGCGTACAAGCCTATCGGGATATGTTTGTGGTTCGTCTGCGTACGCTTTCAGACCCGGAAAAACTGGAACCCGCATTGGGCATGCTGATGGAGGTTCTCAAGAATGCATCATTTAAACCATCCAGCATTAATCTGGCTTTAAGCAATACCCAAGTGGGACAAAAACAGCTGCAGGAAAATCCAAGCCGACTCATGGATATCCGTTTTTATCGTGCCCTATATGGTCAACACCCTTATGCAGAACCAATCACTGGTACCCAAGGCAGTACCAAGAAAATTAACGCAGAATTATTGAAAAAATTTCGTGATCAGTTTTTGGTGGCGCAAAATATGAATATTTCCATTACTGGAAAACTCAGCCCGAAACAGGCACTGGAACTGTCTGAACGCATTGCCGGTAATTTACCCCAAGGGCAAAAAGCAGTGCGATTGCCACAACCTGAAACTCAATCTGGTTTTGAAGTGGTACATCTACCCTATAACTCGTCTCAGGCGCATGTCACCTTTGGGCATTTAGGCCCAACTCGCTTTACTGAAGATAAACTGGCTTTAGAGGTCGCCAATCGCATGTTTGGCGGTAGCGGATTTAATGCGGTATTGATGCAGGAACTGCGGGTGAAACGTGGTTTTACTTATGGCGCTTATAGTTCGTTGAGCTTTAGTCAGGCACCGGGCTTATTCAGCTTTAAGTATTCCACGCGTCAGGATCAACTGCTAGACAGCATTCAGGTCGCACATCAAGCATTTATCCACTTTGTCAGCCAACCTATTGATACTCAGCGTCTGGAAGAAACCAAAGCAGGCATGTTACGTGCTTTTCCTAATAATTACAGCAGTAATGCCACCATTAATGCCCAGCTAGGCAATATGGGTTTTTATAGTGAGCAAACTGATTATTTATCCAGTTATCCAGAACGCTTGGCTAAAATCACAGCGGCAGATGTACAAAATGCAGTGCGCAAGCATTTTCATCCTGATCGCTTAACCCTAGTCGTCGTCAACAAAGAACTGGATCAAAATGCCTTGAAAATGCGTTTGGAGCGAAATTTAATGGATGCCAATTATTACTTACCAACAAACCCTATGCCTAAGGCATCTCCACAGAGACCGGCGGAAGCTGACGTGCCCGAAGTGATTCCTGCTGATAAGCCTGCATCAATTTAAGATATTGCCCACGACGGATATGCTGCTGCTCTAACAAGGCGAGTGCCATATCTTGAGTTTGGGGAAGGTTTTGCTGTTTAGACAGTTGCTGAATCTGAGTCACTTGGGAAAGGCTAAGCGGACGATATAAAGCAAATGCGGCTAAAAGTAGAATGACCGCAATAATAAAAATAACCACACTGTTATAAATCTGTTCCAGTTTGATTCGGCTGAAAAATTGGCTTAGTTTTTCTGTATCTATAGACATACACTACCTCAGGTTAGAGGTAGTGTATGGTCGCAGTTACATAAGTTCAAGTCAGCGCACTGAATATTCATAAGAGCTGAATCCTGCTATTTCGAGGACTAATTCATTATTCTGGTAATAATTGTTGAATACAGTACCAATGCAACAACAAGCAATACCAGTGCAATTGCAAATTTACTTAAGCCGGCTTCTGCTTCAGGCGGATGTAAGCGATCCTCATCTGCAATGCGGACCAGCTCACCATTATAGAGTTTATAAAACTGCTCACGCTGGTTTTCGTCCAGCGCCCGGGTAAAGTCGTAGACTTCTTTACGTTGTGCCAGCCCATAATCACCTAGATGGGTATATTTACTGAATATAGCTTGATCGAGTTTTTTACGATGCAAATCGGCAAGTTCCATAATTTGACCTGCAGTCGGAGGCATATCAAATTTCACACCATCTAAAGTTCTTGTCATCATGGCCTTCTCCTTATTGTTTGCTATCCATTTACAATGTAGCTTAATAATATTTATAGTTGTGTATAGTTTAATCAGTTAAACTATAACTGAAGTAAACAAATAAAATCGAATAGTTGACTTTTCCATTATTTTGTAATATTAGTTTAACAATACTAATTTATATTTGTATTTAGACTAAATAGTCTATCCTGTAATCATAATTAAAATTAAGGAGTTTTTATATGATACAACAACTCTCTCAACACGATCTGGAACATCTGTACGCAGATGCCGTGAATACCATTCAATCGCAAATGAACTTTGCTGATGCGGTAAAACAGCTTGAAGAAGCCGCTCGTGCAGGCCATGGTAAAGCAGCGCTCTTTTTAGCAGAACTTTATTATCAAGGTTTCCGTGTAGAACGAGATTCACTCAAAGCCCAGTACTGGCAAAACATGGCCACCATGCAAGCATAAAGAAACGTCACCTAGGTGGCGTTTTTTTCAGTCCTTTTTTCAATAAATAGCAATCAATACATATTTTCTTACGAATCCTTGCAAAGCTGAAACAGTAATTTCATATAAAGTTCCTAGAATAGAGCCTGAACTCCAATAGCACTTTATTCTAATGAAACCACGAAAAATTATTCAAATTGATCCGATCTGCAAAAACTTTCTGTTAAAGATCACGATGCTTAAATCTTTGATGAATTGTGGCGAGCTATGGGGCGCATATCACCAAGGCTGGGCGATGATGCGTGACCAGGAAGATTGTATCTTTCCATTCTGGCTCAATCCGCTGGATGCTAAAAATTATGCCCAGCAACATTGGCCGGATTACATTCCACGTAAAATCAATTCTGAAGATTTTGAAAATGCATTATTGCCGACCCTGTCGCGACTGAATGTTACGCCAGCGCTGTTCAACACCAATGGAACCAAACTCAAACTGACTGCTGCACAGATGCGTCATCTGTTTTTTTCGCAACAAAGACTGCACATTGCTTAAATAACATGCTATTTATAAAGACTAAAACCTAAACACTTAGAGATGTTCAGGTTGAATACATACTCTAGGATTAATAATAAATTGACCAATAAGGATGATTAAGCATGACCAATGTGGCACAGGTGCTCAGTGAAAAAATGCATCAAGCTATTTATACCATTCGTCCAGATTCTACTGTTTTAGAAGCCATCACCTTGATGGCGGATAAAGGAATCGGGGCGCTTGTGGTAACCCATGAAGACAATGTGGTGGGGATTTTGTCAGAGCGGGATTACACGCGTAAGATCGCGCTGATGCAAAGAACCTCATTCGACACCACTGTTAATGAGATCATGACCTCTAAAGTGATTACCGTAAATACAGCTACTAGCGTAGAAGACTGTTTATCTTTGATGACTGAACGCCACCTACGCCACTTACCCGTGGTCGAACATGAAAAACTGATCGGTCTGATTTCAATTGGGGATTTGGTCAAGGCCGCCATGGATGACCAACGCAAATTGATTGAACAGTTACAGCAATATATCTCAGGTTAAAACATCATCTAGCTTTCTCTAAGGCATTTGAAGATCACTTAAGTGACACCAAGATAAAGTTTTATATCTGATCCATAAAAAATCCCGGTATGTGTACCGGGATTTTTTATATGAACATTCTGAATAAAATCAGTTTAGACCTAATTTTTCTGCGACGTAATCTGAGTCTTTATCACCACGACCCGATAAGTTCACTACAATCTTGGTATCTTTTGGCAGTTTCCCTGCTTCACGAATGGCCCAAGCCACCGCATGCGAACTTTCTAATGCAGGTACAATGCCTTCTACGCGTGACAGTGTCATGAATGCATCCAGACATTCCTGATCGGTTGCAGTCGTATACTCAACCCGACCCAAATCTTTCAGCAAGCTATGCTGCGGCCCCACACCCGGATAATCCAGACCAGAAGCAATTGAATGCACTGGCAATGGCTCGCCCTGTTCATCTTCTAGCACATAACAGGCCATACCATGTAACTGGCTCGGTTTACCTAAGGTCAAAGTAGCTGAATGCATATCGGTATCTAAACCATGACCTGCCGGCTCAACGCCAACCAGTTTCACATCTGGTTCATTTAAAAATGCAGTGAATGCGCCAACTGCATTAGAACCGCCACCGACACAGGCAACAACATAGTCAGGATTTGCACCAAAACGCTCATTGGCCTGAACTTTAATCTCATCACCAATAATCGACTGGAAATCACGTACCATCATCGGGAATGGGTGCGGCCCGACTACCGAACCAATGGCATAGATGTAGTTTTTCGGGTCTTTTAAATATTCTTCAAAAGCACTGTCGACTGCATCTTTGAGTGTGGCTGTACCGCGAGTCACAGAAATCAGCTTGGCACCCAGAATTTTCATCTTGACGACGTTTGGATGCTCTTTTTCGATATCCACCTGCCCCATATGAATTTCACACGGAATACCCACCAAGGCACATGCAGTTGCCAAAGCAACACCATGCTGGCCGGCACCAGTTTCTGCGATGACTTTGGTCTTGCCCATATATTTGGCCAGTAGTGCTTCACCTAGGCAATGATTAATCTTGTGCGCGCCAGTATGGTTCAGATCTTCACGTTTCAAATAAATCTGGGCTCCACCGAGCTGTTTAGAAAGACGTTTGGCATGAAATAGTGGACTTGGACGACCGACATAATGAGCAAATAGGTCTTTCAATTCATTCTGAAATTCTTCAGTCTGACGAATTTCCTGATAGGCCACATTAATATCATCCATGGCCTGTTTCAGATCGGGTGGAATAAACTGACCGCCATATTGACCAAAAAAACCCTCTTCATTTGGTAACGCAATACCATTAATTTGATGAGCCATAATGATGCCTGAAATTTTAAATAAGAGATAATGAGTGACTTTATACTAGAATAATTTGTTTGAAATCACTAATAACTCTAACTAAAGTCACTTATAGATAAATGGAATTAACGCGCCAGATATTTGGTCATGTCTTCAATGCCTTTCAGCGTCATTGGAAACATATGATTTTCAAATATCTGCTGGATCAGACCAATGGTATGGGTGTAATGCCAGTATTTTTCTTCTTCCGGATTCAGCCAAGCAGTTTTATCAAAATGCTGACGCAGACGCTGTAACCAGACCTGTCCAGCTTCATCATTCATATATTCAACCGAACCACCGACAGAATTCAGCTCATAGGGTGCCATGCTGGCATCACCGACCACAATCACGCGGTAATCACGGCCATAGGTATTGAACAAATCCCAGGTATTGATGCGTGAACTGGAACGACGGATATTGTCTTTCCAGACATAGTCATAGAGACAGTTATGGAAATAGAAATATTCCAGGGTCTTGAATTCGGTTTTCGCCGCACTGAACAGCTTTTCACACTGGGCAATATGCGCATCCATCGAACCGCCAACATCAAATAGCATCAGTACTTTGATGCGGTTACGACGCTCCGGCACCAATTGCACATCCAGAATCCCCTGCTTGGCAGTTTCACGAATTGTCCCGTCAATATCCAGCTCTTCGGCTGCACCCTGACGGGCAAATTTTCGTAGACGGCGCAATGCCATCTGCATCTGGCGGCTACCTAAAATCTGTTCATCATCCAGATTGCGGTATTGACGCTGCTCCCACACTTTCACCGCAGAACGCTTACGCCCCGGCCCGCCAATACGCACACCTTCAGGATGATCGCCATAGGCACCAAAGGGTGAAGTGCCACCGGTACCAATCATCTTGTTGCCGCCCTGATGTTTTTTATGCTGTTCGCGCAGACGCTCTTCTAGCATTTTCATCAGTTCTTCCAGCGATCCGGCTTTTTTCAGCTCTTCGCGCTGCTCCGGGGTCAAATGCTTTTCCAGCAACTCCAGATCAAACCAGTCTTTGGGCAGCTTATGCACCTGATTTAGCAGCTCATCCAGATCAAAGGTCGCGATACCATCAAAATAGTCTTTCATGGCGCGATCGAACTTGTCGAAATAGCGCTCGTCCTTGACCATTATAGTTTTGGCAAGCTGATAGAACTCGTCCTGATCGGCAAAGACCAGTCCTGCGGCAACTGCCTGATTGAGGTCAATCAGTTCGCGGGTCGATACCGGCACGCCGTATTTGCGTAAGGTATAAAACAGTCGCACAAACATGCGTGTTTCTCCCTTAACGACGTGACATAAATGCTAGACGTTCGAGCAACTGCACATCTTGCTCATTCTTGATTAATGCGCCGTACAGGGGCGGAATTGCTTTGGATTTATCAGTATTGCGCAGAATATCTTCCGGCATGTCGTCAGCCATAAGCAGGCTGAGCCAGTCGATCAGTTCAGAAGTTGAAGGTGGTTTTTTTAAACCCGGAATCTGACGTAATTTAAAGAAGACTTGCAAAGCCTCATTGACCAATGTGGTCGAGATATTGGCAAAATGCACATCAATGATTTCACGCATGGTGGCTTCATCTGGGAATTCGATGTAATGGAAGAAGCAACGACGCAGGAAAGCATCTGGCAATTCTTTTTCATTATTTGAGGTAATGATCACGATTGGGCGCTGAGTTGCGGTAATGGTCTCGCCTGTCTCGTACACATAGAACGACATTTTATCGAGTTCATGCAGCAAGTCATTTGGAAACTCGATGTCTGCCTTATCAATTTCATCAATCAACAGGACACAGCGCTCTTCACTGGTAAACGCTTCCCATAATTTACCCGGCTTGATGTAGTTCTTGATGTCATAGACACGGTCATCACCCAACTGACTATCGCGCAAGCGGGATACGGCATCGTATTCATACAGGCCTTGTTGTGCTTTGGTAGTGGACTTGATGTGCCAGGTGATCAGCTTCAAACCCAGACTTTCTGCGACTTGCTCGGCCAGCAAAGTCTTACCTGTACCCGGCTCACCTTTGACCAGCAACGGTTTTTGCAAACTGCGTGCAGCTTTCACCGCAAGTTTTAAACTGTCAGTCGCAATGTACTGATCGGTACCTGAAAATTGTTGAATATCAGCAGACATGATTGAACCTTATTTTTTACTTACAGCGGTGAACTTTTCTCGTGAACACGAATATTGCTTTTGTTCGACACATAGGTCGACCAGCAATAGCCAATCACAGATCCAATCCCAATGACAAATAAAATAAGTGACGCATTAATCCAAACCAGGGATTGCTCTTTGGTTAGCACCCCAAATAACAGACCAAAGATCGCGGGTGCAATGGATGCATTCGCCCCCTCGGATACCGTCGGTGTTAGCAGAATGGCAAAGGCCACAATCCACAAAAAACCGCCCATAGGTTTAGGCAGGCGTTTGGTCACGCCATACCAGCACCATAAAGCAATCAGGCTGCCGAGCAGATAAACTGCTACGGCAATGCTCTGTTCAGGAATTGAGTCTAATACAGCCACATAACCATTCATTTCACAACTCCTGAATCAACATTAAGCACCGCGTAAACCTTCTGGTGCCACAGCGTTTGGATCAATCAAGCCTTCTGGCGGCATTTGCAGGAAGAAACCGCGGGTTTCAATAGAATCCATGACATGCAAGACATTGGCACGTGCCAGTTTACGTGATTCGCTTAATTCAAGATGCATGACAAAAGTCGCACGTCCAAATGCTGCCTGTACTGCTTCAGTCAATACGCTTAAAGGTTCGAATGTTTCAGTTTCGCTTTCATTCGCAGGACGCGCCACATACAGATACATTTCACTTTTTTTGCTGGATTTGTAGATAGACACTTGCATATTTCAAACGACTTTTCTGGAAAAACAACCGCAAGGATACATCAAAAAAAAGACAGAAACATTAGCCACGTCTCATGCATCAGTCGTGATTTTGTATAATTGCTTTTTCTTTAACCAATCCTGCGCAGCCAATCACTCGCTGACTTTCATCTGGGTAGACAGATAAGATTCATCCTGATGCAATACCTGAATCAGGGGCTGAGTCAATAACTCATAGCGCCAGCCGAGTAGATAACCCGGCAGATCCTGCTCGTCCTTATGAAAAACCACATGCTGATACAAAGCATTCAGCCATTTCTTGCGCATCAGGACTTCTTTCGGAATTGAGGTTTCATTGCCGACGTTCTGAATAATTGAATCAATTTTTTCGCCGATATCTTTGGAAGAATGGCGAATTGGACGTGCCAGACGTAAAGGCCAGTTTGCCGGCTCCGGCAGGAATTTCAGTAAATCTAAAATGGTTTTGCCATGCTCACGAACCACATTCGAACGAATGTCTTTCACATGACTCAGCTGGAAATTATTGCGCGGGAATTTTTCCACCAGATCAATCATGCTGGCATTTTTTAAAATAAAACTGCGTGGCTGATTTAGTGCTTTGGCAATCTGATCACGCCAAACCATTAATTGCTGCAATTGCATCAGCTGACGGCGTGAATGCCGGTAATTGCCGACATCCTGATACAACAAGGCAGTTGGGGTATCTTCGCCAATTTCCTGAGTCAGAAAACGGCAATCTTGCAAGGCAAAATCCAGCAGATCTTTCGACTCCAGATCCCGTTTGATTTTCTCTGACAGTTGCATCAGATAATGCACATCATTGGCAGCATAGAGCAACTGTTCGGAACTGAGTGGACGCGCCAGCCAGTCAGAACGGGTCTGGTCTTTTTCGATATCGACTTCCAGCATCTGCTTCAGCGCATTTTGATAGCTGACTTGCAGACCATGCCCCAAAAATGACATGCCGACCTGGGTATCAAACACATTACTCAGCAATTTCTTCTGGGTATAGTGATAAATCAGATCGATATCTTCACTACAGGCATGAAAAATATTCTGCTGTGCGTTAAAAATTTTATTAAGGAACTCAGTCAGATCCAGCGTGGTTCCATCCAACAAATAGACCTTGTTGTCTACGTTAATCTGAAAAACACCCAGCTTAGGCCATAAGGTATCAACCTTGATAAACTCGGTATCCAGCCCATACACTGAATTCTGATCCATCAGCTTCAGTACATGAGTTAAGTCGTTTTGATGTTGAATAAATTGAAACATAGAACTGAGTCTAAGATTAGATTCTCGATAGATCCATATTAACTGATCTATAGAATTTTTGTATAAAAAATAAGGTCAATTCTGCCCTATTTCCCAAAAAATGGCGCTTACTTATCAGGTTTTATATTCTAATTAATATCTTTTTTATATTAAAACTAACAAGATATTTAAGCTCAGCTTACTTCATGCGCATCCGGTTATGTACTGCCTGACTCAAGGTATGGCTATCGACATATTCCAGCTCACCACCTTGAGGTACGCCTTGGGCAATTCGGGTCATCTGGATCGGCAAATGTTTGCTGGCCTCAACCAGATAATGCGCCGTGGCCTGACCTTCTACCGTAGCATTGGTCGCCAGAATCACTTCTTTCACCTGACCATTGGCCAAACGGTGCAATAAGTACGGAATACCGATTTCTTCTGGTCCAATACCATCCAGTGGCGATAAATGTCCACCCAATACATGATATTTACCTCTGAAGCTGCCACTTTGTTCAATCGCCATGACATCTGCAGGTGATTCTACTACGCAAAGCAATTCATCATCACGATCCAGCGAAGTACAGATATTGCAGACTTCGTCTTCGGTCAAAGAATGACAGACTGAACATTCATGAATGTAATTGGTTGCCTCAGTCAGCGCATGTGCCAGACCAATAGCACCCTCACGATTTTTCATGATCATATGCAATGCCATACGTTGAGCCGATTTCGGTCCAACGCTTGGCAAAATGCGTAATGCTTGAACGAGTTGATCAAAACGATCACTAAACATTGCGCATTCTTCCTTAGAACATACCTGCAAGACCAGGCGGTAAACCCATACCCGAATTCGCTGCTTTCATTCTTTCGTCAGATACCACTTCTGCCTGACGTGCTGCATCATTCATTGCCGCTGCAATCAGGTCTTCGATCATGTCTGGATCATCCTGAAGTAACTCAGGATTGATTTCGATACGCTTCACTACGTTACGGCAAGTCATAGTTACTTTCACCAGACCGCCACCCGCCTCGGCATGCACTTCAGTTTGCGCAAGCTCTTCTTTGGCTTTTTTTACGTTATTTTCAACTTCTTTCTGCATGCGCTGAGCTTGCTGCATCAACATGTTAATGTTCATAAATATCTCCGAACATAAATTTATAAAATTAAATCAGGTCTAAACCGCGACGAATATCCTGGATAATATCACCAATCTCTTCCAAACCAACAGATACGCGAATTAAACCTTCGCGAATACCGGCAGCTTCTTTGGCTTCAGGCGACAGTTTACCGTGTGTCGTGGTTGCCGGATGGGTAATGGTTGATTTCACATCGCCCAGATTGCCGGTAATCGAGATAAACTGGGTATTGTCGATGACAGTCCATGCTTCCTCACGGCCACCTTTCACTTCAAAAGACACAATACCGCCAAAACCGCTCTGCTGTTTGGCTGCCATTTCATGACCGACATGCTCAGGCAGGCCCGCATAATATACTTTTTCTACTTTTGGATGCTGATTCAAAAATTCAGCCAGCTGCTGTGCACTTGCTGAATGTTCACGCATACGCAAACGTAGTGTTTCCAAGCCTTTTAGGAAAACCCAGGCATTAAATGGGCTCATTGATGGGCCGGTAGTACGCACATAGCCAAAAATTTCTTCAAGCAGCTTGTGATTACCCACGACAGCACCACCTAGCGCACGGCCTTGGCCATCCAGATATTTAGTCGCAGAATACACCACCAGGTCTGCACCAAATTTGAGTGGTTGTTGTAACACTGGGGTACAGAAGCTGTTATCAATCGCCAGTAAAGCATCATTGGCATGCGCAATATCGGCGAGTCCATGTATATCGGCTACTTCTGCTAAAGGATTGGATGGAGATTCAACAAAGAGAATTTTAGTTTCAGGCTTGATGGCATTTTTCCATGCATCAAGATCAGTCAAATCGACGAAATCAACACTGACACCAAATTTTGCGACATATTTTTCAAACATGGAAACCGTAGAACCGAAGACTGCACGTGAACAAATCACATGATCGCCGGCTTTTAAGAATGCCATCATCACTGCCATAATGGCTGCCATACCCGAACTGGTGGCGACGGCGCGTTCTGCACCTTCAAGTGCAGCCAGACGCTTTTCAAACATGGCAACGGTCGGATTGGTAAAGCGAGAATAGATATTGCCCGGTTCCTGGCCTGAGAATTTGGCTGCGGCTTCTGCAGCATTTTCATAAACAAAGGACGATGTTAGAAAAATCGGTTCGCCATGCTCACCTTCAAAAGTGCGGGTATGGCCGGTACGAATGGCTAAAGTTTCTAATTGGTAAGAAATATCATCTTGCTGGCTCATCGCTTTACCTCAGCCCTCAGGCTGCCTTTTGTAAAAATTTGCCAACATTTTGAGCGCCTAAGCTATTTCAGGTCAAGGCATAATAAGCGATTATTGCTTAGACTTCGATCAATCCTCCCGCGGATACGGATATTTTATTTACATGATTCAGTTAAAACAAAACTTTCAGCGCCAGCAAAAAAAATTGAAACACCTCAGCACCCGGATGTTTAATGCCTCCTCACTGATCCTGTCGCAAAAAACCCCTTTTGAATATATTGCCGGCACCGAGTTTTGCAAGATTCGCTATTACGCTTCACCCAAGAAAAAATATAAGGAGCCTCTGGTCTTCATCGCACCCTTGGCGATTAAGATGGATATCTATGATCTGTATCCTTATCGCTCTCTGGTCAAGCATTTTCAGCATAGCGGTTTTGATGTCTATCTGGTGGAATGGAAACGTTTTAACTTTAAACATCGCCACCTGAACTTTTTATCTTTTATTGATGCAGCCATTCCTCAATCCATTGAAACCATCTGCAAGCATTCGGGCAGTCAGTTCATTTCCCTGCATGGCTGGAGTATGGCTGGCGTGTTTGTCACGCTCTATACCGCCCTACATTCGCCTGAACATGTCAAGAATCTGATCGTGGTGGGCAGTCCTATCGACAGTTATGCGTCAGGACGTGTCGGCAAACTTTTTTCTACGACAAACAAACTGATTTCTAAAAACAAAAATCTGCAACAAGCCATTCATCAAGGACTGATTCCAAAGCAATATATTCATACGCCGGGTATTGTAAATGCCTTGGGCTTTAAATTACTCGATCCGATCGGCTGGCTCAAAAGCCAGAAGCAGTTTTTGCTGAATCTGGATCATGTCGAAGATGTCTATGAACATGCCACCATGGGAAATTTCCTGAACAAGATGATTGATTATCCAGGTGGGATTAATCAGGACATGGTGCTGCATTTATGGCTGCAAAATCCTTTAAAACAGGGTTCTATCACTTTGAATGGTCGTATCATTGATCTTAAAAATATCAGTTGCTCCCTATTGGTGGGTGCAGGTCAAACCGATCAGATTGTCACAGAACAGTCAGCTAAGCCTTTGATGAAATTGACAAGTAGCCAGGATAAGATGTTTACTCTGATTCCAGGTGGTCATCTGGGACTCATGTCTAATCAGAAAACGGCAAATACATTCTGGCCAAAAATGACGACCTGGCTGGTGCAGCGCTCTACGCGTCTTGATGCTTAGTGTAGATTCCCCAGACTGGCAAAAACATTAAAAACTATCCATAGATTTAAACATATTCAGAGGGTACAGCATGATTCAGTCAGTGGCATTTATCGGCTTAGGTGCAATGGGTTTTCGTATGGCAGCACATTTGCCCAAGCATTTTGATACAGTCTATGTCTGGAACCGCAGCTTTAACAAAGCAGAGCAACATGCTGCTGAATATGGCACCCAAGCCGTCACACTGGAACAGGCCGTACAGGCAGATGTGATTTTTTCATGCTTGCCAACTAGCGCTGACGTTGAACGACTTCTGGAAAATTTACCGCTTAAATCCGGTTCAGTCTGGGTCGACTGCACCAGTGGTGTACCGGATTCTGCCCAAAAACTGGCAGTACAACTGGCTGAACATGGGGTAATCTTTCTGGATGCACCGGTCAGCGGTCAAACCATTGGCGCTGAAAATGGTACATTAACCGTGATGGTGGGCGGTAATGCAGAGGGCTATGAAAAAGCCCTTCCTGCGATGCAGGCATTTGGCAAGCTGATCAAGCATGTCGGTGAGTCTGGTGCGGGTTTTGCAGTGAAGGCCGTAAATAATATGTTAATGGCTGTAAACCTGTGTGCCGTCGCAGAAGGCTTTACTACACTGAAAGCGCATGGGGTAAACCTTCATGAAGCGCTGGATTGTATTAATGCTTCAAGTGGTAAAAGTATGGTGACTGAAACCGTATTACCACAGCGTATTTTAAATCGCAGTTTTCCTGTAACCTTTGCCCTGCCACTCTTGGCCAAAGATACAGGTATCGCAATCGACCTTGCGCGTGAAGCCAAACTTTCTGCGCCTGTGCTCTCGTTGACCCAGAATCTGATTCAGGCGGCCAGCGGTCTGTCGGATAAAAACAGTGATTTTTCCAGTGCTGTGAAAATGTATGAATCATGGAGTAATATTACCATCGAGTAATATCTCGCCATTGAATAATGATAACGAAACCTCATATTGTGACTAGTAGGCAGGCACATATAGTGGATAACCCAGAGGAAACTCTCATGAAGAAATTTTCTGTTGCAGCATTGATTAGCTTTGCAACTTTGTTCGGGGCTTCAACATCGGTTCTTGCATCTGAACAAGAGTGCAAAAAATTAAAAAATGATCATGACGTGATTTATGCGTCTAAAGGTTTCTGTTTCAAAGATCCTGAAGCAAAAGCCAAGTTTGGTAATGACAATTGCTATACAACCAAGCCAAAATTCTCGGAAAAAGAGCAACAACGTCTTGACGCGATCAAAGATCGTCAGAAAGAATTGAACTGTAAATAATTCAGTTTAATAACGCTCAAGGAATGTACTTATGACTTATGATGATCAGAATATTTTTGCACGAATTCTACGCGGTGAACTTCCTGCGATAAAAGTGTATGAAGATGACCAGGTTCTTGCATTTATGGACATCATGCCTCAGGCAGAAGGTCATACTCTGGTGGTTCCGAAAACTCCGGCGATCACTTTACTGGATCTACCCCCTGAAGCTGCAGCCTATACGATTCAGATCGTACAGAAAGTTGCAAAAGCTATTGAAAAAGGTTTAGGTGTGGACGGTATCGTGCTGATGCAATTATCAGGGGCCGCAGCGGGTCAGACCGTACCACACGTACATTTCCATCTGGTTCCTACCTCTTTGCACAATCTGGGCAAACATGCAGCACAAATGGGCGACCAGGAAAAAATTAAAGCGCTAGCTGAGAAAATTAAAGCTGCCCTTTAAGCTATTCTTAATACCTAAAAATGGAGCCTCGGCTCCATTTTTTATGTCTAATGTATTTCACTCTTGATTAAGCCAATAAAATATCAGTAAAAGTCACCTAGCCTATTTTTAAGTTTTGCAGCAAACACCGAGCTTAGCTGTATTTGCATCAATCTTGCTAATCCCACTCATAATCCTATAAAAAATAAGACAATGATTGTCTTTAATATTTCTGAAATATTTCCTTAATCATATTGACTTATTTGTAATGAATACTTGGCACCAATAGAGCAGTAGATGTTTCAAAACAATACTGAAACTTGTTTTTAAGACGATGAATAAAAAAGTCTTTATTGGAGCAACACATGAAAAAAACGTTATCTGCATTAGCAATCGGGGCAACAATTTTAACACCAGTGATGGCAGCCGCGGCTGATGTTAAAGTGTATGGTCGTGCACACGTTTCTTTAGATTATCTGGATGATGGCCAGGATTATAACGAAGTAGGTCTTTCTTCAAATTCTTCACGCTTGGGTTTTAAAGCTGAACAAAAATTAGAAAATGGTATGACCGTATTTGGTCAAATCGAACAGGAAATTAACTTTGCAAGTGGTTCTGCAAACGATGATGTTGAATTTGCAACTCGCGATACTTTTGTTGGTTTAAAAGGTGATTTCGGTCAAGCACGTATCGGCCGTTTTGACAGCCCATTCAAAGTAGCACGTGGCCCGGTCAACTTCTTTGGCGATATGGTCGGTGACGTTCGTAACGTCACGCGTGTAGGCAACCTGCGTTTTGATGAACGTAATGCCAATACCATTGAATATAAATCACCTAAGTTTGGTGGCGGTTTCAACGTATTAGGTGCGATGTCACTACATGAAACAAATAGCCCGGATGCCACTAAAGATGGTGCTAAAGACAAAGATAAAGCTTACGACCTCGCTTTAACCTATAAAGAAGGTAAAGTTGATTTCGCTGCTGCCTATGAACATTATGAAGAAGAAGCTGCCCGTGGCGAACGTGATGGTTTCCGTATTGCAGGTGCTTACAAAATCACACCTGAGTTCAACCTGGGTGGTTTATACCAATTCCTTCAACATGATAATTCTGAAGCAAACCCAGATGCACAAGTATTTGGTGTAGCGGGTGAATATAAATTTGCACCAAAAACCTCATTCCGTGGTGAAGTATTCCACCGCGATGTCGATGCGGATGATGCGAATGCAACTTTACTGGCAATCGGGCTTGAACACCGTTTAGATCCAACAGTCCGCGTTTATGGCAACATAGCAACTGTACTAAATGATGAAAACTCAAACCTTACCCCTTGGGCACAAGGTCGTACCAATACTGTAGGGGGCGTACGCGGTGAAGACAGCCTAGGTCTTTCTCTAGGCATGCGTTACGACTTCTAAGTCCAGTCTCCCTCACAAAAAAGCTTAAAAAGAACATGCCTCCAGCATGTTCTTTTTTTTGCGTGTTTTTTATCAATATAAAATGATGAGAAAGATTGTGACACTGATATTCAACCCTTATAGAACCAACCAATTTAGTTTGATTAAGTTTATTCTTTATTTTAAAACCAAGCATTTTAATCAGATTAAAAAATATTAATCCAACTAAAATAATCTACATTCTAATATATAAATATAAGCATTTTAGTCGGATTTAAAAACCAATAAAATTACATAAAATAATAAAAAATATTTATAATAAATTTTAACTCATATAAATATATATCTATTATTTTCAAATACTTATAAATATATATTTATTTAAACTGTATCGTCTATTTATTTTTTAGTTACAATAGATTAATAATATACAACAAGTCATATAACAGGCTTAGTCGAATGAGCTTAGTTCCCAAAAATCTAAACCAGAGAGTGGTTAGAGAAATAACCGCCATTTTAATTATCAAGGTTATTTTACTGATGGTAATTAAAAACATCTGGTTTGATGCGCCTACGATTCCTAAAAATTTTGATAACCAAGTCGCCGAGCGTATCGCCGGCAATCCTTCCCAAATCCAGGAGACACGTTGATGATTTCTGAAAGCGTGGTCGATCTCTCGCGGTTCCAGTTCGCCATGACCGCGATGTATCACTTTATTTTTGTTCCACTCACTTTAGGCCTGGCTTTTCTGCTTGCCATTATGGAAACCACCTATGTGATTTCCGGCAAAGAAATCTATAAAGACATGACCAAGTTCTGGGGAAAACTGTTTGGTATTAACTTTGCCTTAGGGGTAACCACAGGCCTGACCATGGAGTTCCAGTTCGGAACCAACTGGGCATATTACTCGCATTATGTCGGTGATATTTTCGGTGCACCGCTGGCGATTGAAGGTTTGATGGCCTTCTTCCTTGAATCGACATTTATTGGCTTGTTCTTCTTTGGTTGGGATCGTCTGTCCAAAGTGCAACATCTGGCAGTCACCTGGCTAGTCGCTTTGGGTTCGAACATGTCCGCACTCTGGATTCTGGTCGCCAATGGCTGGATGCAAAACCCGGTCGGTTCGGCATTTAACTATGAAACCATGCGTATGGAAATGGTGGACTTTGCTGCATTGATCTTTAACCCGGTCGCTCAGGTTAAATTTGTGCATACAGTATCTGCCGGTTATGTCACAGGTGCCATCTTCGTACTGGCTATTTCAAGTTACTACATGCTGAAAAAACGTGACCTGCCTTTTGCACGCCGTTCTTTTGCCATTGCAGCCATCTTCGGGCTTGCTTCCACACTTTCAGTGATTTTACTGGGTGATGAATCAGGTTATGAGCTGGGCGATGTACAGAAAACCAAACTGGCAGCGATTGAAGCAGAATGGGATACTCACCCTGCACCTGCGCCATTTACTTTGTTCGGCATTCCGAATAAGGAAACCATGACTACAGATTATGCAGTGAAAATTCCTTATGTAATGGGTCTGATCGCTACACGCTCTACGACTGAACAAGTTACGGGTATTAAAGACCTGCTGGTTCAGCACGAAGCGCGTATCCGTAATGGTATGGTGGCCTATTCACAACTGGAAAAATTACGTGCTGGTGATCAGTCTCCAGAACTGAAAACAGCTTTTGAAGAAAGCCAAAAAGACTTAGGCTACGGTCTGCTTCTGAAAAAATACACGCCAAATGTCGTTGATGCCTCTGAAGAGCAAATCAAAGCAGCCGCTAAAGATACCATTCCACACGTACCAAGCCTGTTCTGGGCCTTCCGTGCCATGGTGGCTTCCGGCTTCTTGATGCTACTTCTATTTGCACTGGCAACCTTTGCGGTAGCAAAACGTAATGCTGAAAACAAACCATGGTTATTGAAATTTGCTTTATTTGCACTGCCTTTACCTTGGGTTGCTGCGCAAACTGGCTGGTATGTGGCAGAAGTAGGTCGTCAACCTTGGACCATTGGTGAGGTATTACCGACGCATCTTTCAGCATCAAGCTTAAGCACAGGTGATGTATGGGGTTCAATCCTTGCATTAGCAGCATTCTATACCGTGTTACTGATTATTGAGATGTATCTGATGATCAAGTTCTCACGTCTTGGCCCAAGCTCACTGCATACCGGTAAATACCATTTTGAAAAGCTTGCAGCTGCAGAGAAGGCAAATGGGGAGACTCAAGCATGATCGAATATGAATTATTAAAAATCATTTGGTGGGTGCTGGTCGGCGTATTGCTGATTGGCTTTGCCCTCACTGATGGCTTCGATATGGGCTCCATGGCGATCATGCCATTTGTGGGCAAAAATGATAGCGAGCGCCGTGCAGCGATCAATACCATTGCGCCGCACTGGGACGGCAACCAGGTTTGGTTTATTACTGCCGGTGGTGCTTTGTTCGCTGCCTGGCCAATGGTCTATGCAACCGCCTTCTCTGGTATGTACTGGGCACTGTTGCTGGTCCTGTTTGCCCTGTTCCTGCGTCCAGTCGGTTTTGACTATCGCTCAAAACTGGAAAATACCAAATGGCGTAATTCATGGGATTGGGGTCTAGCCATTGGTGGTGCAGTGCCTGCATTAGTCTTTGGTGTAGCTTTCGGCAACATGTTTCTCGGTGTACCATTTACTTTAGATGAAACTGTACGTTCTACTTATACTGGTAGCTTCTTTGCCCTGCTGAATCCGTTTGCGATTGTCTGTGGTCTGGTCAGTTTATCGATGCTGTGTGCACATGGTGGTGCATGGTTAATGCTGCGTACTGATGGTGACCTACGCCAACGTTCTGCCAAAGCAACACAAATCATGGGACTAGTGTATTTAGCAACTTTCCTGGCAGCCGGTGCATGGTTGTATTTTGGTGGCATTCAGGGCTATACCTTAGTTACACCTTTTGATACCAATGGTGTTGCCAACCCGCTCGCCAAAGAAGTATTGACCAATGCCAATCCAGGCTGGATGAATAACTACTCGACTTATCCAATCACGATGGCAGCGCCTATTGCTGGCATTTTGGGTGGCTTGATCATTGTACTGGCAGCAGGTAAAAACAAAGCTGGCTTGAGCTTCCTGGGTTCATCTCTGGCTGTCATCGGTGCCATCCTGACTGCCGGTTTTGCCCTATTCCCTTTCCTGATGCCTTCAAGCATTAATCCTGTTGCAAGTCTGACCATGTGGGATGCGGTATCCAGTAAAAATACCCTGACTGTAATGACCGTTGCTGCCTGTATCTTTGTTCCACTGATCCTGATCTATACCACTTGGTGTTATTACAAGATGTGGGGCGTGATTACCAACAAACACATTGAAGATAATTCACACAGCCTGTACTAAGGGCTGTGTCTTAAGGAGAGACAACTATGTGGTATTTTGCTTGGATTCTGGGTGTACTGATGGCATGTTTTGCCAGTGTGATTGCTGCCATTTACATGGAACAACACCAAGACCTAGATGAGGAATAAAACATGACCGAAGCTGCGCTTGAGAAAACCGTTGTAGACAAGAAACCAAACAAATTTGCGATGATGATTTCCTGCCTCCTGGCTTTTCCTCTCGCAGCAGTGTTATTGGTTCATCCTTCTGCAATGCTGGATGCCAACGGTGAATATAGCCATAGTGCCATGATGTATATCATGATTGGTATTTCTGGAGGCTTTGTCCATGGTGTTGGTTTTATGCCGCGCCACTGGTTCTGGAAATGGTTGTTTAGCCCTTTCCTAGCATGGCCTTTAATGATCTGGGGTTATTACACCTGGTTTCTCAGTTAAAGTATGAAATTAAAAAGCCCTCATTTGAGGGCTTTTTAATTTCATACGAATTCTAAAATATTCTTCTTTTTTCTTCTGGCCAAAACAGGATTTTTAAAACAACTTATTTTAAGTATATAAAAAGCCGGAACCAGTCCGACTTTTAGAATGATTTATCGATGAGTATGAATCGACATCACAATGCCCATCCCGGCCAGCATGGAAATCACTGCCGTTCCACCATAACTCATGAGCGGTAATGGATCTCCAGTTACAGGTAAAATCCCGCTCACCATGCCTGAGTTTAAAAATACAAAGAAGAAGAAAGTCAGTCCCATGGCTCCAGCATATAAACGGCCAAAGTTATGAAAGCTGTTTAAACCAATCATCAGACAGCGAATAATAATGGCAGTGAATAAACTAAACAGCAGGAAAACACCGATAAAACCGAATTCTTCGGCATAAGTCGACATAATAAAGTCAGTATGATGTTCAGGCAGATAACCTAAATGTGATTGGGTACCTTCGGTATAGCCTTTGCCCGTGGAACCACCTGAACCAATCGCAATTTTGGACTGGATGATATTCCAGCCTGCACCCAAGGCATCCGATTCCGGATCAAATAACGTGGTAATACGTTTTTTTTGATACTCTTGTAGTACGAACATCCATGCAGCCGGAGCTGCCACAGCTACCGCCGCTGCTGCACCACCAATCAGACGCCACGACATCCCACTTAAAAATAGAACAAAAATACCAGGAATTACCAAGCCAATGTTCAAGTCAGGCTGAAGTGCCACCAAAACAAATGGTACGCCCAATAGAATCAAAGCCCCGACAATATGCAAAAATTTGGGAGGAAATGGCTTACGTGCAAAATACCATGCCATCATCAAAGGCATGGCAAATTTCATCACCTCACTCGGTTGCATGCTTCCCACCCCTGGCAAGGTAATCCAGCGGGTTGCACCCAAACGTTTTTCACCAATCACAAAGACCAGAAGCAGCATGAAGATCCCGAAGGCATACAGGTATGGACTAATCGCCTGATAGACTTTCGGTGGAATCTGCGCACAGATAAACAGCAGCACAAAACCAATTCCAAAACTGATCGCCTGACGCACCACCATGCCAGAGTCTTCGGATGTCGCGCTATACACCACCATTAAACCCAGGATTGCATTGAGAACTAGAAAGCACAATAACCAGGGATCAAGGTGCAACTTGGTCCATCGAGATGAATCTTGCGGGTTAATACTACGTCCATCACGCAAAGAGTGACGTAAAAACCGATACTGCTGTGAAGGTATCATTGGCCAAAAGGTGAAAAAGAATGATGGCAAAATTATAAGTGAAAGCTATAGCGAATAGATCGCTATAGCCAGATTTATTCTGCTTTTATTTAAATATTATTTGAATATATTTTTAAGCCTGAGCCTGTAAAATCAGCTTGGCCAGTTCCAGATCGTCCGGATAGGTAATTTTAATATTATCGGAACGCCCTTGTACTACACTCACCTGTTCGCCGATATGTTCCAGCGCACTGGCTTCATCAGTAATCGTAGCACCATCTTGCAAAGCCTGCTCAATCGCCCGTTTCAACACACCTAGCTTGGCCATTTGTGGTGTTTGTGCCTGCCATAGCATTGAGCGATCCACTGTTTCCTCAATATCAAAATTGGTTACTACACGCTTAAGTGTATCTCTTACTGGAATCGCCAGAATCGCAGCCTGATCATTTGTAATCGCCGTATTGACTAACTGTTGCAGACAATCCAGACCGACACAGGGACGCGCCGCGTCATGTACCAGCACCCACTCATCTTCAGAAGCGATTTGAGATAAATACGTGAGTGCATTTAACACGGAATTCACCCGCTCGGCACCGCCCAGACAGAAATGGGCTTTCTCTTGACTGGAAAATGGCAGCATTTTTGCGACGTTGTCCTGTTCACCAATCGCCAGGACATAACCCGCCAAAGGCAGTTGATTCAGACGAGCCACCGTATGTTCAAGAACAGTTCGCTCTTGAATCATCTGATATTGTTTCAGTTCTGTTTTGGAGAAACGGCTACCCGAACCTGCAGCTGGAAGAATGACCCAAAGTTCAGGGTGTGGTTGGTGCTTCAGCTGACTCATTGGTTCGCAGGTCTACTTTAGAATTAGGATTAAGATAGATCGGTTTATATTGAGTACTGATCGTGCTCATTTGAATAAAAGTTTCGCGTGGCTTAATCAGACCAAGATCTAAACGCGCATGTTCTTCGATGGCTTCAATACCATTCTTCAAATCATAAACTTCTGCCGCCAGAACGCGATTACGCTCTTTCAGCTCATCATTCAATTCCATTTGTTGCTGGATTTTCTGGGTCAGTTGCTGATGATCATGATAACCACCTTCACCAAACCAGTATAAATATTGAAACCCTGCGATCAAAATGATCGCAAGGCCCAACAGTACTTTACTCGCAGTCGAGTCGAATACATTTAACATTGACATAAGTCGCTTAGTTCAAACCTTTGAACTCAGCTTTACCGCGATATGCAGCATTAGTCAATTCTTCAATACGAAGTAATTGATTATATTTCGCTACACGGTCAGAACGGCAAAGTGAACCAGTCTTGATTTGACCCGCTGCTGTACCTACTGCAAGATCAGCAATCGTTGAATCTTCCGTTTCACCTGAACGGTGTGAAATTACAGTAGAGTAACCATTCTCTTTCGCAAGGTAGATGGCATCTAAAGTTTCAGTCAAGGTACCGATCTGGTTGTATTTGATCAGAATCGAGTTACCCACTTTTTCGTTGATACCACGTTGCAGAATTTTCGGGTTCGTTACGAACAAGTCGTCACCAACCAACTGGATCTTGTCGCCAAGAATAGAAGTCAGGTAAGACCAGCCTTCCCAGTCAGATTCGTCCAGACCATCTTCGATCGAGATAATTGGGTATTGGTTTACCAGACCTGCCAAATAGTCAGAGAACTGGTTGCTTGTGAACGCTTTGTTGCCTTCGCCAGCAAGAATGTACTGACCATTTTTGTAGAATTCTGAAGATGCACAGTCAAGCGCAAGCATGATGTCAGAACCTGCTTTGTAGCCAGTTTGACCAATTGCTTCAAGAATAACTGTGATTGCTTCTTCGTTTGAACGTAAGTTCGGCGCAAAACCACCTTCATCACCTACCGCAGTGTTTAAACCTTTTTTGTTTAAAACTGATTTAAGTGAATGGAAGATTTCAGCACCGGCACGTAGCGCTTCAGAGAATGAAGTGAAGCCTACTGGCTCAATCATAAATTCTTGAATATCGACGTTGTTGTCTGCATGTGAACCACCATTGATGATGTTCATCATTGGTACAGGCATAGTTAGAATCGTTTGACCGCGAAGATCTGCGATGTATTGGAAAAGAGGAATTTTCTTTTCTTCAGCAGCAGCGCGAGCAGCAGCCAAAGACACTGCCAAAGTTGCGTTTGCACCTAGTTTTTCTTTGTTTTCAGTACCGTCAAGCGCGATCATCGTGTTATCGATGTCTTTTTGTTCGAATACTGATTTACCGACCAAAGCGTCACGGATTAACGTATTTACGTTATTTACCGCAGTTTTAACGCCTTTACCTAAGTAACGCGCTTTATCGCCATCACGAAGTTCTAAAGCTTCACGAGAACCAGTTGAAGCACCAGATGGTGCACATGCACGGCCAACTACGCCAGATGCTAAGATTACGTCTGCTTCGATGGTAGGGTTACCACGAGAGTCCAAAATTTCACGTGCACGAATGTCAACGATTTGGCTCATGAACTATTCCTCAGTTGATTAATATGAGCTGCCTATACGGCAGCGCAAGAGTGATAAACTCAGTGTGTATCTAACTTTTCGAAACCTTTGACCAAGGTATCCAATTCTTTTAGCTGTGCCAGGAAAGGCTCAAGCTGAGACATGCGCAGCGCACATGGACCATCACACTTGGCTTTTTCCGGATCTGGGTGTGCCTCTAAGAACAAACCAGCAAGACCCGTTGCCATACCCGCACGCGCAAGCGTTGTAATTTGCGCACGACGACCACCGGCAGAATCTGCACGGCCGCCTGGGGTTTGTAAGGCATGGGTCACATCAAAGAATACCGGGACATTCATTTCTTTCATGATGTCGAAGCCCAGCATGTCTACAACCAGATTGTTATAGCCAAATGCCGAACCGCGTTCACAAATGATCAGTTTGTCATTTCCAGCTTCCAGACACTTATGCAGAATATGGCGCATTTCGTGTGGAGCCAGGAACTGGGCTTTTTTGATATTGATGATGGCATCCGTTTTTGCCATGGCTTCCACAAGATCCGTCTGACGGCTTAAGAAAGCTGGCAATTGAATAATGTCTGCCACTTCTGCAACAGGAGCCGCTTGATACGGCTCATGCACATCGGTGATGATCGGCACATTAAAGTGTTTTTTAATGTCAGCTAACCACTCGAGACCTTTTTCCAGGCCTGGGCCACGGAAAGAGTTCAGGCTTGAACGGTTGGCTTTATCAAAGCTGGCTTTGAACACATAAGGAATGCCCAAACGTGTACAGATATCGACATAAGTCTCTGCGATTTCAAAAGCCAGGTCTTTAGATTCAAGTACATTCATTCCGCCGAATAATACAAATGGCAAATGATTTGCCATTTGTATATCGCCCAAACGTACAATTTCTTGTGGTTTTAATTGCGACATTTAAACTTCCCTAGTTGTGTCCTACGCACCGATTATTTGGTTTTTTGGTACTGCTTTTTCGCAGCATCAATGAAACCTGCAAATAATGGGTGACCATCACGTGGCGAGCTGGTAAATTCCGGGTGGAATTGTACTGCAATAAACCAAGGATGTGCAGGAATTTCAACAGTTTCTACCAGATGCTGTACCGGAGAATAACCCGAAATCTTCATGCCTTTTTCTTCCAGCACTGGGATATAACGGTTGTTCATCTCGTAACGGTGACGGTGACGCTCGATGATTTCTTCAGAACCATAAACTTCTGCAGTTTTAGTCCCTGCAACCAGTTCAGATTTTTGCGCGCCTAAACGCATCGTGCCACCCAGATCAGAATCAGCAGAACGTTGCTGAACTTCACCACGCTCATCTAACCATTCAGTAATTAAACCAATCAATGGAGATTTGGTTGAACGGTTAAATTCAGTCGAGGTCGCGTCTGCAATACCAGCAACATTACGTGCGTATTCGATCACAGCCAACTGCATACCCAAGCAAATACCGAGGAACGGCACACCGTTCTCACGTGCGAACTGAATCGCCTTCATTTTGCCTTCAGTACCGCGCTCACCGAAACCACCAGGAACTAGAATCGCATCAGCATCTTTCAATACTTCTGCTACATCTTGACCTTCAAGCTCTTCAGCGTTTACGTAGTCAATCTGAACTTTCACACGGTTTTGAATACCCGCATGTAAAAGTGCTTCGTTGACAGATTTGTAAGCATCTGGAAGTTCAACGTATTTACCGACCATTGCAACACGTACGGTGTATTCAGGGTTCAGTAATGCTTCTACAACGTTATCCCAATCTGTTAAATCAGCTTCAGGAAGATCGTTATAACCAAAACGTTCACAGATTAAATCATCAACATTTTGTTCGTAGAATGTACGTGGAATCTGGTAGATCGAACGTGCGTCTTTACATACCACAACGGCACGTGCTTCAACGTTGGTAAATAATGCAATCTTACGCGTCGTATCTGCATCTACATCGTACTCTGTACGACAGATGAGAATGTCTGGCTGAATACCAATCGACAGGAGTTCTTTAACAGAGTGCTGTGTTGGTTTGGTTTTTAATTCTGCTGCAGACTTAATGTATGGGAGTAACGTTAAGTGCATTAACATGGTACGTTTATGACCAAGTTCAACCATTAACTGACGTACAGATTCCATGAATGGGAGAGATTCAATGTCACCTACAGTACCGCCGATCTCTACGATCGCAACGTCATAACCTTCGCCTGCACGAAGTACACGCTCTTTGATATTGTCAGTAATGTGTGGAATAACTTGAACAGTACCGCCTAGATAGTCACCACGGCGTTCTTTGTTTAGAACATCCTGGTAAACACGGCCTGATGTGAAGTTATTTAGTTTGGTCATTTTCGCACGACGCAAGAAACGTTCGTAGTAACCCAAGTCTAAGTCTGTTTCAGCACCATCTTCTGTAACAAAAACTTCACCATGCTGGAATGGGCTCATTGTCCCTGGATCGACATTAATGTATGGATCCATTTTTACCATGGTCACTTTTAAACCACGAGCTTCTAAAAGTGCAGCAACAGAAGCAGCTGAAATACCTTTACCTAGTGATGAAACTACACCACCAGTAACGAAAATAAAATGGGTCATTGGGTTTCTCGTACAATCGAGCCTAAATCGGCCTGCAATGTTGCGCAATTTTACTTTACCTTGTACCTAGAAAGCAAAGTCAATCCGCATCAATTCAAAGAACAATAAACAATTGACTATTCTAACAGCAATTCCTATAAAAAATTACAGTAAGTTCATATGATTTCTATCTTGCATTTTGCTGCTATAATAGTGTATCCACTCCACACTTTTATGTTTGATGCAATGATGATGAAGAAACTTTTAATCTCCACCCTAATCCTGACTGGCCTGACATTAACTGCGTGTGTAAAAAAAGAAGCACCAAAAGAAGAAGAGCAAGTAGAAGTTACTCCAGCATCTGAAATCTCGACTCCAGAACCAACGCAATTTGAACCGCTTGAACCTGTAGAGCCAGCGGCAATTGAAGAGGAAGTAGCGCCAACGGTTGAAATTCAACGTGAGCAAACTGAAAACACCACGACTGAAATCCGTCGTGAAATCAAAAAACCAGAAACTACTGAGCCGGCACCAGTGCCTGAAACCCGCGAAGAACCTGCGTCAAAGCCTGCTGAGACCACACCTAAAACCAATTCAAATCCAGAAAACAAGTCTGAGGATGATGCGGTTGCTGACGCGATTGCCGCAGCGATGCCAGCACTTGACTAATTACAGGATCATTCATCAAAAAACCCAGCAGATGCTGGGTTTTTTATTGGAACTTTTTAAGCAGATACTGTTGCCGGTGCACGAGATAAGTGAATCAAATAGTCTGCCATTAGTCGGGTAGCCCAAGATTCGGTTTGCATCAAGCCCTGATAAAAGCCGCAATGACTGCCTTTTTTGGTGGTAATCACCATAATATTGGACATCGCCCGAATTTTTTCTTTATAAGGTTCTAAATTTCGGATGTGACAAACCGGATCATCCTCCGCATTTAAAATCATCAGCGGAATTTTGATACTTTCAAATACATAAATCGGATTGGTTGCCTGGGTATAACTGGCATAATCCGTAAATCCGGCCAGTTCAAAATAGAGTTTTTCAAATTCGGACAGATCTTTAACTTCTAATAACTGTTTCCAGCTTGGGCAGACCTGCCAGGTTTCCTGATAAGGATGAATAAAGCGCTTAATCAGTTTTTTGGCCATAACTTTACTGTAAAACGGATGCACATTGGCAAAACCAGTTTCAGTGTTATAGCCAGGACATAAAGCAAAAGCTGCTTTTAATGGGGTTTGTTCACCCTCTTCGCCCAGATAACGCACTAACAATCCCGTACCCGCAGAAGAGCCAACCCCATAGAGATCGGACTGAGGAAATCTGTCCTGTATATACAAGAGTTGTTCACGCAAATCCTGAGTTGAACCAAACAGGTTCATTTTAGGCACAGGCATGGGTAAATCTGCATGACCACGGCGTAAACACAATGCAACACGCCAACCCGTATATTTATGCAGATCACGAACCAGTTCACGCATTGATTCAGGAGAACCGGTTATCGTATGCAATAAAACAATGGTAGGGGTATTTGCAGGAAGATCCAGTCCATACCAGGCAATACCGGTAATTCCGCCATCTGACATTTTCAGCTGTTCAAGCGCGTCATATTTCAGCTTAATGGTACGTTTTTTAATTAAATCGAAATACAGAATATGTGCGTGTGCATTGGCTAACCAAGGTGTAGGACGATATTTTTGTTGCAGCTGCGGTAAGCGCTCAATGAGTCCTGAAAATACACCATTCGGATTGTAATACAGGGTCGGCTCGTCTGCTCCACTGAAACGATCCAGATACTCACTGGAAAGCTGACCCAATTTTTTAAGCAACATTTTCATCTGTCATCCCCCTCTAGTTGTACTAGCTGTGATTTACAAATTTCATGCCGACTTGAATCAATAGTTCGAATTAAGTTTTAGCTTGGAATGATTGCATCCGCTGGCCCATCTGTACAGCCAAGGCTTCAAGTCCGGACTTAGGTCGAATCATGACTTCAAAATCAATCATCTGCCCCTCTTCATTAAACTGAATCATGTCAACTCCCTTTAGTTTTTTATCGCCCACATTGGCAGAAAACTCAAGTACGACATTGTTACCATCTTCACTTATAAATTCACGGTGATAGGTGAATTTTTCAAAGACTTGAATGACATTGGTCAAAATAAAAAATACCACCTGTTTTCCAGGATAAGGCTGAAAAGCCACAGGCGAACGAAATACCACTTCTTCAGCAAGTAGTTCATTCAAGATCGACATATCACGGGTTTCCAGCATCTCATGCCAGCGTGCAATGGATTTTCTGGTATTTTCGATGGTCATTTTGGATTCCTTCTTTTTTGATATTTTTTAATAAAAGCTTAAATACTTCTTTCTTTTAATTGAAAGAATTCCCCCTTTTATTAAAGGTGAGAAGTACTGCTTCGCAAGGGGGGATTCTTTCTTACAAATCCTCTCCCTAACCCTCTCCTTTAATAAAGGAGAGGGGAAAAAGCAGGTTTTAATATTTTCAGATCACCGCCGCCAATTCAGCACCCTGACGGATTGCACGCTTGGCATCCAGCTCACCCGCTTCTTTCGCTCCACCAATCAGATGCACATTTTTACCCGCCGCTTTTAGCTCATCAAACATGGCGGTATAAGATTCCTGACCGGCACAAATAATCACGTGATCGACTTCCAACACAGCAGGCTTGTCATTCACGACAATATGTAAGCCCTGATCATCAATTTTTTCATAATTGGCGCCCGCAATCATTTTTACGTCACGGTGTTTTAAACCGGTACGATGAATCCAACCTGTGGTTTTACCCAAACTCGCGCCGACTGAAGCAGCTTTACGTTGCAATAAATAAATTTCACGTTGCGGTTTTTCTACATTTGCAGCTTTTAAGCCACCGACATTTTCATAGTCAGTATCAATACCCCATTCATCATAGAATTTTTCCGGATTGATACTGCCACTTTCCCCTTCATGGCTCAAGAATTCGGCTGTATCAAAACCAATACCGCCTGCACCAATAATGGCAACTCGCTGACCCACCGGCTTACGTTCTTTCAAAACGTCCAGATAAGACAGTACTTTTGCATGATCAATGCCTGGAATCTCAAGCTGACGTGGTGTCACGCCTGTTGCCACCACAATATCATCAAAGCTTGACTGAGCCAGCTCTTCCAGACTCGCCTTATGATTCAGTTGCAATTTGATACGTGGTTGTAATTCAATCTGACGCTTGAAGTAGCGCAAGGTTTCATAAAACTCTTCCTTGCCCGGAATGGTCTTGGCAATATTAAACTGCCCGCCAATCTGAGCAGCGGCTTCAAATACCGTCACCTGATGACCGCGATTTGCTGCATATACAGCAAAGCTTAAACCTGCAGGACCCGCACCAATCACGGCAATATTTTTTGCTACATTGGTTTCTTTAAAAATGAGCTCTGTTTCATAGCAGGCACGTGGATTGACCAGACAGGTGGCAATTTTCATTGAGAAAATATGATCCAGACAGGCCTGATTACAACCTATACAGGTATTGATCTCATCGCTACGACCCTGCTCCGCTTTCAGGACAAACTCAGAGTCTGCCAGCATCGGACGGGCCATAGAAATCATATCAGCATCACCAGACGCCAATACATATTCAGCCATTTCCGGAGTATTAATACGGTTTGAAGTGATTAAAGGAATCTTCACCTGACCTTTCAGCTTACGCGTGACCCAAGTGAAGGCTGCACGTGGCACTTTGGTGGCAATCGTCGGAATACGCGCTTCATGCCAGCCAATGCCAGTATTGATAATGGTCGCACCGGCTTTTTCAATTTCTTTGGCCAACTGGATGACTTCTTCCAGAGTTGAACCGCCTTCGACCAGATCCAGCATAGATAGGCGATAAATAATGATAAAGTTCTCACCGACCATTTCACGGGTACGGCGTACGATTTCAATCGGGAAACGGATGCGGTTTGCATAGCTTCCACCCCACTCATCATCACGATGGTTGGTACGTGCTGCAATAAATTCGTTAATCAGATAGCCTTCCGAGCCCATGATTTCTACACCGTCATAACCGGCGTATTGAGCCAGCTTGGCACAATTGGCAAAATCATCAATGGTTTGCTGCACCTCAGCCGAAGTTAAAGCATGCGGTTTGACTGGATTGATCGGTGCCTGAATTGGGGATGGCGCGACATTTTCAGCCTGATAAGAATAACGTCCGGTATGCAGAATCTGCATGGCAATTTTCCCGCCCGCTTCATGTACGGCCTGGGTAATCACCTTATGCTTTTCAGCTTCTTCAATGGTGTCAAGTTTGGAACCGCCATGAAACGTTACGCCATGATCATTTGGTGAAATCCCGCCGGTGACGATTAAAGCGACTCCACCTTTGGCGCGCTCTGCATAAAAAGCTGCCATCCGATCATATCCGCCGGGTGCTTCTTCAAGACCAACGTGCATGGAACCCATTAATACGCGGTTTTTAAGTGTGGTAAAACCCAAGTTCAATGGGGCAAGTAAATTCGGATATTTAGACATTTCAACTCCTGAGCATGCGTTTAGGCTGGCTATTGTTTTAGCAACTGGCAGTTTGATCCCTCAATCTTTCCAGTTTAATGCAACTTGTTGCACTAATTTATATGCCAGAATTGATTTTTATGCAACATGTTGCATAATAATCCCGAGTCACTTTTTTGAGACGTTTATGTCTTTAGCGCATGTTTTATTGACCAGCCTGATTGAAAAACCTAGCACCGGAATCGAACTGGCTCGCCGTTTTGACCGTTCCATGGGCTTCTTCTGGAATGCCACTCATCAGCAGATTTATCGCGAGCTGAATGCCATGCTGCAAAAAGGCTGGATTTCGACGATAGAAGAGGAAGACTCGAATAGCCGCAAAAAAACTTATCAGGTAAAACGTCTGGGCCGGGAAGAACTGGCCAACTGGATGCTACAACAAAGCCCACCGGCACAACTGCGCGAAGAACTAATGGTACGTCTGCGTGCCGAAGCCCAACTTGGTGGCAATAACACCTTGGCAGAACTGGAACGCCATCTGGAACTGCATAAAGAAAAACTGAAAACCTATCAGCAGATTTTTGCCAAAGACTTTGCTCAAGCGGACAAAACTGACCGTACCTTATATATTCATAAAATGATTCTGCAACTGGGAATTGATCAGGAACTGGGTTGGATTTCCTGGCTGGAACAGGTTATTCCGCGACTGCAACAATTTGACGCACAACAATTATAAATACGGAGACACACATGCCCTTTTATCGCATGCCCGATGGTGAACAGCTGTTTGTACGCGAATACGGTCGGGGACAGCCGGTACTGGTACTCTCTGGACTTGGCATGCTGAGCTGGCAATGGAAAGCTTTTCTCTATCCGCATCAGAAAAATTTCCGTTTCATTATTCCAGAATGGCGCGGCTTTGGGGCTTCCAGTCGCTGTAAAATTCCGCCAGATAGGGATGCGATTTCCAGTCACTGGTTGGATATTCAGTCGGTAATTCAACAGCTCAATTTAGATAAATTCATTGTGCTTGCTTACTCTATGGGCGCAACCACAGCAATGCACGGCATACATTATGGCAACTTTTCCAGTCAGATTTCTGCTTATTTACATATCGATCAAACACCTAAAATTCCGGTCGATGATGCTTGGGCTTTTGGACTTTTTGGTCCACGTCATCAGGAATTTATCGACATCCTGCAGCAGCTCTCTGCCCTACTTGCACAATACCAGCAAGTTGAATTGATCCGCGATCTCGACATTTCGGTACGTAAACAAATCGCTGCCCTATGGCTAAAGTTTATTCAGCTACAAAATGAACAAAAATATAGTCTGAAAGCTTTCGCATTTATCCTAAATCAACCTCGCCTGCAAAGCCTGTTATTACCTTCCAGCCGGGTGGATTATATGGCGTGGTATATCAATAATTATTTATATCATCGTGAAGATTACCGCGAGGCTCTAGCTCAGCTTAGCTGTCCGGTGACCTTCTTTAGCGGTGTACAATCCAAGTTGTATCCTTTTGAAGGTCAGCGCCTGATTGCAGAAAGCCTGCCTCATGCCAAACAGATAATTTTCAGCAAGTCTGGCCATACGCCTTTACTGACTGAACCGCTAAAATTTTCCCGAGAACTTGGCATCTTCTTGAAAGAAAATTCGCAATCTAGCGGTTCAGCTACCTAAAGATTCAGGAGACAGAATAATGAAAAAGCTGGTGGTCTTTTCCGGTGCAGGCATGAGCGCCGAAAGTGGCATTAATACTTTTCGTGACAGTGATGGACTTTGGGAACAGCATCGTATAGAAGAAGTCGCCACACCCGAAGCCTGGGCCAAAAACCCACAACTGGTACAACGCTTTTATAATGCCCGCCGTAAAAACATTCTGGAAGCACAGCCAAATGCAGCCCATCAGCTGATCGCCAATCTTGAAGATAACTTTGATGTGCATGTAATCACCCAGAATATTGATGACTTGCATGAACGTGCCGGCAGCTCCAAGGTGATCCATTTACATGGCAATATTCGCCTGGCCAAAAGCTCAGGCCCCGATGCACAAAGCACAACCGAGTTTTATCCAATTGAAGGCTCTGAATTAGATTTAAATCAACACTTTTGTAAGGCAGGCTATCCGCTGCGTCCTCATGTGGTCTGGTTTGGCGAAGCCGTACCCGCGTATGAAGAAGCTCAAGACTGTGTACAGGATGCCGATATTTTCGTGGTGATTGGCACCAGCCTTCAAGTTTATCCAGTTGCCGGGTTAATTCATGAGATTCCTGCGAAATGTCCGGCCTATTACATCGACCCGAAAGCCGAGCAGCAGCATTTGCCTGCACAGTTTTACAAAATCCCCCAAAACGCGACCGATGGCATGCAAACACTGCTAGGTTTACTGAAATCCGGGAATTAAATTTTTTTTATATGCTGCATTCTCTGATTGACAGTATGCAACAATCAATTTTTAATCAGCTTATCGTTGCAAGGATGGAATTAAACCATGCTGTCTGATCTGGATGACTTTTACTGTTTCGCTCAGGTGGTGGAACATGGCGGCTTTAGTGCAGCCGAACGTGCGACCGATATTCCCAAATCCAAACTCAGCCGTCGGGTGTTTAATCTGGAAGAGCGTCTGGGTGTACGTCTGATTCAGCGCAGTTCTCGTCATTTTGCCGTCACCGATATCGGCATGAATATTTACCGGCATGCCCAAGTTATGCTGAGTGCTGCACAGGCGGCGCATGATCTGGTGGACCACCTGAGTACCGAACCGCGCGGAACTATTAAAGTCAGCTTGCCCGTCTCTATTGCCCAAAACGAACTGGCAAAAATTCTGCCGGATTTTTTGAAAAAATATCCTGAAATTAAAGTCCAGATGATGATCACCAATCGACGGGTCGATATTATCAATGAAGGCTTTGATCTGGCCTTACGTGTCCGTTCCAGCCTGGATGATGATCCGAATCTGGTGATTCGCCAGTTTGAAAAAATTGAGCAGCACTTATTCGCCAGTCAGGGTTATTTAAACGAATTTGGTGAACTGAAAAACCCTGAGCAACTGGCTGAGCATAAAATCCTGAGTATGGCCGAAGACCATACCGAACAGTTTCTGACCTTACAAAATGAACAGCAGGAACAGAAAAAAATCCGTGTCAGTCCCACCGTCATGGGTTCTGACCTAAATATGCTGGCACAACTGGCCGCGTCAGGCTCAGGCGTCACTTTGTTGCCAGATAACGTGGTCGAGCAGTACGTGGCAAGTGGTGAACTGGTTCGGGTGCTTCCTGACTGGAAAGCACCACATGGTATTTTCCATGTGGTTTATCCTTCACGTCGCGGCTTATTGCCCGCAGTCCGGGTCTTTATTGATTATCTGGTTGCTGAATTAAATCAGCGCTAAGTGAAGTACTTTTGAGAAAAACTGGACAAAAAAATAGCTCATTCTTGGGGAAAAATGAGCTAGAGAAACTTTCACTACAGCATAGTGAGCGAAAAAAAGGGAACCTATGTATCTGACTCTTAGTTTAATCAGATATAAAATCCTAAACCACTGTTTAATGTAGTGTTTTGTATGTTTTCGTCAGCAAGAACGAGTGAGTTGTAATTTATGTAAGTGGATTATCTTAATAAAGATCATTCAATCAATATTTTAAATTTCCGGATACTCACCTGTGCCTTCAGGCCAAGGCGACAAGACTTCAAACCCGGTTTCAGTCACATAAACCATATGTTCCCATTGGGCAGACCAGGATTTATCCGTGGTGACCACAGTCCAGCCATCTTTCAGCTCTTTGACGCGAGCTTTGCCCATATTCACCATTGGCTCAATAGTAAACACCATTCCCGGAACCAATTTAATGCCCTGACCTGGCTGACCATAATGCAGAATGTTTGGCTGTTCGTGATAGACCTTGCCGATGCCATGACCGCAATATTCACGCACAATGGAATAGCCTTCACGTTGTGCAACAGTTTGAATCGCATAACCAATATCACCCAAGGTCGCGCCCGGCTTCACCGCATGAATCCCGGCCACCATGGCTTCATAAGTGGTATTGACCAGTCGCTTGGCTTCTGGAGATGGAGTTCCAACATAGTACATCCGGCTGGTATCACCGAAATAACCGTCTTTAATAATGGCAACATCAATATTGATAATATCGCCATCTTGCAGAACGAGTTTCGATGATGGAATGCCGTGACAAACCACTTCATTCGGTGAAATACAGGTGGTTTTAGTATAGCCATAATAGCCAATATTGGCTGGCGTCACCTTTAATGTATTTACAATAAAATCCTGACAGAGATCATCCAGATATTCAGTCGTGACACCTGGCTTGACATGCTCCCCGATCATCGCTAAAACCTCTGCAGCCAAACGCCCAGATATCCGCAATTTTTCAACATCTTGCTCAGTTTTAAGACTAATCGCTGGAGCGCGCATATACCTATCCTCACTATGAATCCCTGAATTATAATCCCTTTTTTGCGAAATATGTGGCAGTTGTTGAGTTTCGGCACAGCAATTTTCCTTGAAATAGGAATTTTCACTGCTGTTTATTTGTACAAACAATAACTGACATATTTTGATATCAAGTGCAGATATTTTTTGAGCTTGTAAGGAAAAATATATTTTTCAGCGAATTATCAAACATATATTTCTACCAAGATTTGAATGACCGGTTATGTGATCCGCAAACTCACTAGAATCAAGGCTTCCAGCCTTAAAATAAACTCCAAAAAATTGGACATATACACTAAAATCGCTTTCTTTTGTTCTATTGATCTCCCTTTATGACAAGTCTGCGTACTCGGGATATTGTCGCCCTAGGTTTTATGACCTTTGCACTGTTTATTGGTGCGGGCAACATTATCTTCCCACCGATTGTGGCTCAACAAGCCGGTGAACACGTATGGCTCGCTGCTTTAGGTTTCCTTATTACAGCAGTCGGCTTACCCGTGATTACCATTATTGCGTTGTCTCGCGTTGAAGGCTCCATTCAGGCACTAAGCTCGCCTCTGGGCAAAGCAGCCAGTATTTTGCTGACTGTAATCTGTTACTTAGCTGTTGGTCCTTTATTTGCGACGCCACGTACCGCAACCGTTTCTTATGAAATCGGTTTTTCATCTTACTTTGGCAATGAATCTGGCAGTCTGCTCATTTACAGCATCATCTATTTTGCTGTGGTGACCATCGTGTCCTTATATCCAAACAAGATTCTGGATACTGTCGGCTATTTCCTGTCGCCACTTAAAATTATTTCTTTGATAATTTTGGGTGTAGCAGCCGTGATGATTCCTGCCAGTAATCCGCCTACAGCGATCGATAATTACGTTACCAGTCCAGTGACTGAAGGCATCGTGAATGGTTATTTAACCATGGATACTTTAGGCGCTTTAGTTTTCGGTATTGTGATTGTCAAAGCCATTACTTCACGTGGCGTAACCGATAAAAAACTGATTACCAAATATGCGGTCAATGCCGGCATTATCTCTGGTATTGGTTTAACTCTGGTGTATTTAAGTCTGTTTAAACTTGGACTGGGTAGCCATGAGATTGCCCCCAATGCAGCCAATGGTGCCATTATCCTGCATGCATATGTACAACATGCTTTTGGCGATATGGGTGCTTACTTCCTGTCTGGCATGATTTTTATTGCCTGTATGGTGACTGCAATTGGTCTGACCTGTGCCTGCGCTGAGTATTTCTCCAGCTTGACCAAGATTCCGTACAAGATTTTTGTATTCATTCTAGTGGGCTTCTCACTGGTGATTTCAAATTTGGGTTTAACCAAACTGATTGCTGTTTCGGTTCCAGTCTTGAGCGCGATTTATCCACCTGCAATTAGCGTCATTATGCTGAGCTTCTGTGCAAGCTTCTTCAAGAAACCAGCTCATGTGATTGCACCAGCGACCTTGGTAGCCTTTATCTTTGGTATTTTTGACGGATTAAAAGTCGCTGGCTTTGAATTGCCTGCATTACTGCAAAACTTACCTCTATCAGAACAGAGTCTGGCCTGGTTTATCCCGTCCATGATTGTATTGCTGATTACAGCTGTGATTGACCGTATTAGAAACTAAAATTTCTAGGATGTCTGAAAAATCGTATTTTTACCCAAAATCCGGTTTGAGCGTGATCAATAATTGTCAGGTTTTATCCAAACGGACATTTATTGTTTCTTAATGATGACATCAAATCACCGCTGTAAATCTTGATACTAAGATTTTCTATAAAAAATCGTTTCTATAAATAAGATCGCACTTTAATTATTTTATTTTTTATATAAATATAAACAGAACTTTTGATTTTCTGATGTTAGATACTTATTGTTGCCAACTTAAACCAAGTTCCCTTCCGAGTCATACGCAGACTTACAAAGTATTGATTAACCCTACATATCTTTGGCGTAAAATTTGCATTTTCTATCTGGTCGCATTAATTAAATGATGACTACATCTTATTTCCAAAATTAACTGGAGGTGAAATCTGAAAATATAATTCTTGCCTAATCAAGTGATTATGTGGTTATACGACTAAAGATGGCCATTTTGACTGTAAAAGCCTGCCACAGCAGTTGCAAAGGTTCAAATTAAACAGTACAACTATATATTCAATTCTGACTGATTAAATCTGCTTTAATCTTCAATAACATAAATAAATGGGAGGGATGGAGATGTTATCATTACATTTCAACAAGCAAGTCTTCATTGACGCTCTTAAAGCCAACAACACCAATCTGGTGACATTTATATGCACCACTTTTGCACTCATGCTGACTTTAACCGTCCATTGCTTAATTCAAGGTAATTTAAAACTTGAATACTTCGGCTATGCACTGATTGTCTCAGCTGCGTTTTTCCTATGGGCTGCCATAGACCAGAAATACCGATAATCAAATTTTTAATTAGCCCAGATGGATGATTTGGCCAGTCATCCATCTGGTGAAAAAAGTGTTTTAACTTTCAAGAATTCCAGCATCCTTTCAGAATAACTATAAAAAGAACATTAAAATAATCCGATAAATGCTCCATAGAGCAAGATCCCCGTCCCGCCCAATTCTGCGATAATTAAACCTAGCATGGCTAAAGTCATCAAACTTCCTGGCAAATGAAACTTACCCAGCTGATGCGGTTGTTTAAACTGATTCGTCGTGTCTTGCAGAAAACCATGTAGCATATAAGCGGCAATCGAGAAGCTAAAAAACAGAATATTGACTAGTACGCAAATCAGATTCACCATACTCGGTAACACTGAACAATAGGCCAGCATTGCCAAAATTAAGGTCGCGGGCGCATAAAGTAGGCTGCTACGATGGGCAATATCGACATAATAATGTGCACGTGACTGAGGTGATTGACGGATCTGCCAATATTTCCAGACACCAGTAAACATCCCGATCCACAAGAAGATTCCACTAAAAATAATGCCGATTTTAACGGCCAGCTCAAGTTCCATTAGCTGCATAAGATCATTCCATGTTTATTATTTGACTGACTTTAAAGTCATGTTTTCCCCGAGCTACCCTGCTAAAAATCTATACAGTAAAAGCTTCATCAGGATTCTAAAAAATATAGTGTAACGTATGTCTGAATTTGAAACATTGACTCTCCAGTGCCAAGATGGCTATCGCTTAAGTGCACGTTTTTATGCAGCTATTTCTGAAACTGACAAACTTCCAGTATTAGTCTGTCCGGCAACTGGCATTACTAAACAGTTTTATCATCAGTTTTGTGTGTGGTTACAAGCTCAAGGCTATGCCGTTATGGTCTTTGATTTCCGGGGGATTGGTGATTCACTACATGGCCCGTTGAAAAATTCAAAAGCCAGTATTGTGCAATGGGGTCAACTGGATATACCGGCCGCGATTGATGCTTTATTAACGCGTACCAATGCAAGAAAAGTGATACTACTTGGACATAGTGCCGGTGGTCAGCTTTTAGGTATTGTGCCAAATTACGATAAAGTCGCAAAAGTGGTGGCCGTCTCTGGCTCTACTGGACATGTGAAAGGACTCAAAGGTAAAACCAAGTTACTTGCGCCAGTGATGTTTAATGTTATTTTCCCACTGGCACGCATCACTAAAGGCTATGGCCCGACTCAAGCGATTGGTATGGGTGAAAACCTGCCTAAAGATGTGGCACGAGAATGGGCACTGTTTTGCAGTAAACCGGGCTATGTGATGAATGCGGTCGGTAAACTTGTATCACCTAAAGCAGATTTTCATACTCAAATCACCTGCCCGATTACCTCGATTTGGTCATCGGATGATGAAATTGCCACGGAAGCCAACGTGAAAGATTTACTGCGTTTATATCCGAACGCAAAAACTCAAATAATTGAACTTAAACCTAAAAGTTATGCCTATAAGGCCATTGGTCATATGCTGATGTTTAAGAAATCGCATCAGAATTTATGGCCGGTGATTGAGCAACAATTGGCTGTTTAAATCAGATTTAGATGGTTATTTGCAGGCTGCTGTGTTCTAATACGCTTAGTTTGAGATGAGCCTCTTACAGTATATGGGCTTGACCTATATACGACTAGCCCCTAACCATGGGGCTTTTTATTGCCTGAAAACAAATACTTATAAATAACTGGCGAAAAACTGGCGTAATCCTAAAGTTATCCACAGCTAACAACTTCTTGTTTATGCTTATTATATCACTCATCTTGAAATAAAAAGAATGGATGGAAAAATGAAAACATGGACCTACTTTTACATAGAGCACACGATTAAGAATGGAGAGGTTTTTAGGAAGGAATCTGGGTGGGGTTTAAATTTAAAGAGTAATTATGTGGTTTTGAGTGGGGTGTGGAGTTGAAAAAAATCAATCCATTGGCTTTAAGTGTTGTCGGCGGGGTGTCTATATTCGCAGCAACCTATATTTTATTTTGGGTTTTATTTTTATGTTTCGATTCACCTAATGCAGCTAGGGAGGCTATTAATGTTTTAGGTAGTTATTTTGGAGGGGTTGCGACCCTTTGGGCTGCTTTTATTGCTGCTTATTTATTTAATGATTGGAGAATCAGTCACAATAAAAACATGGATGCACAACTTTGCATGAAAGTTATAAATTCAATTTACGATTGCGATTTAACTCTTCTTAGAATTAACAGTTTTTTTGTAGATTATTTAAGTTCACCTAACAAGGTTTTTTATGCGCAGGAGTTCGATATCAACTTGGATAAGCTTAGAGGTGTTATAGATATTATGGCTTCATCCTTATCTATATTAGGCCACATAATACCAAAAAATGAATATAACCAAAAAATTTTACCAAACTTAGAAAAAGTTATTGATGATCTAGAGGAATATTATGGGGTTGTAGATAACACGTTTAGGGATCTTCATGCCCCTATGCCTGATGATTTCATTAAAAAGTATAATGAGGTGTGTGAAAATAGCAGGATGAAATATAGATCTGTAATTGAAGAGCTACGCCAGTATTATAGAGCTTAGACTACCCTCACACATATCCCCACATTCACATTCGTCGTAATTGAATGGGCTGTGCAGCTCTGCCTAAGAGTCTTTACCAAGTCAATTAGTACTGTAACCGTTCATCCGAAATATCATAATTTTGCGTCACTCTATGACGCATCTTTGAATTTAAAAGATTTATTTTATTTGTTTGATTTTTATTGAATCTTTACAATCTTGATTATTGTTACAAAAATCAAGGAGTCGTAAAGTTATGAACAGTACTCATGGGGGCTTTCGTGCTGGAGCCGGTCGAAAAAAGTCTGAAGAGACTAAAGTTATTCGAGTGCCTGAATCTAAAATTCTTGATATTAAAGAATACCTAGAATCTCTTAAAAAAGAAAATGAAATTAGTGATATCCGTCAGTTTGATCCTGTCACAAAAATAGAAATACCCTTGGCAACCGAACGCGTTCAAGCTGGATTCCCCTCGCCCGCTCAAGATTATATTGATAAAAAAATCGATCTGAATGAGTACCTCATTAATAATGCGAATGCTACTTTTATTGTTCGTGCGGATTCTCTTTCTATGCTAAATGCAGGAATTGATATTAATGACGCCTTGGTTGTAGATCGCAGTATTCAGGCTAGGCATAGAGATATTGTGATTGCCAGTATCGATAATGAATTGACAGTGAAACGGCTAATTATTGATGCGAAAGGTTGCTGGTTGAAAGCTGAGAATGAGGGTTATCCAGATATTCATCCCCAAGAAGGTCAGCAATTTGAAATCTGGGGTGTAGTCACAAATGTAATCAAGAAATTCAGATGAGCTATAACAATGAAATATACGCGCTCATTGATGTAAATAATTGCTATGTAAGCTGTGAGCGCCTATTTAATCCTAAACTTAAAGATGTGCCGGTCATTGTTCTTTCAAATAACGACGGCTGTGCAGTTGCACGTTCCCAAGAAGCAAAAGATCTTGGTATTAAGATGGGTGTTCCCCTATTCCAGATTAGGGATATTGTCGAAAAACATAATGTACAGGTACTTTCGAGTAACTATGCTTTGTATGCTGAAATGTCTCAACGTTTCCATTCAATTCTGGCTGATTACGTGGCGCCAGGTGAACAGGAAGTTTATTCGATTGATGAGTGCTTTTTAAAGCTTACTGCCTATTCTGAAAATTATGACCTGGTTGAATATGCGCAAAATATGCGACAGCGGATCTTGCAGTGGATCGGATTACCGGTTTGTGTTGGTATTGGTCGATCAAAAACCGAAGCAAAGCTTGCCAATCATATGGCTAAAAAGGCTAAACGCTTTAATGGGGTTTGTGATCTGGTTTCTATGGATCCGAAGCACCGAGATTATTTTTCGAGTTTGATTGATGTTTCCGAAGTCTGGGGAGTTGGTCGTCAGCATAGTAAAAAACTAAAAGGCTTAGGTATTAATACTGTTCTTGATTTAGCCACTTCTAATCCACATCAAATGGGAAAACTGTTTTCAGTGGTCGTGCAGAGGACTGTCATGGAACTGCAAGGGATTTCATGTATCGAACTTGAGCAGGCTGCGCCAACCAAGAAGCAAATCATTTCATCACGCTCATTTGGCGCACGGGTAACCGATATTGAATCATTATCTGAGGCAATGAGTGATTACCTGCATAACGCTGTTAAGCGGTTAAGAGAAGATGAATCTCTTTGTGGTTGTGTGATTGCTTTTGCCCAATCCAATCCTTTTGATAAGAACAGGCCTTTCTATAACAAGTCGATCAATATCGGATTTGCTGAGCCGACTGACTGTGCTGCTGTTATGAACCGGGCTGTAATGAAGCGAATGAATGAGCTGTTTCAAGAAGGAATCGAGTTTAAGAAATGTGGTGTGATATTGACCGCAATCGAGCCAAAATCGACATACATATATGACCTTCTATCTGATAGTACTCAAATAGAGAAAAATGAGAAACTTCAATCTGCCCTTGAGCAGGTTAAGGTGAGATTTGGAGATAAGAAAATAGCAATTGGCCCATGCAAAATGCATGGTCGCGCATGGGCAATGGCCAGACAAAACCTGACTCAGAACTATTTTAGTTGGGAAGGGATTCTGAGGATTAATTAATAACCAGTCACTTATTTTAATGATAAACAAAGCCCTCATGTGAGGGCATTTATCTATTTTATTAAACAAGTGCTCTTAATTTCATTAAGTGCGCTTTACGATCTGTAAGGCCATTGGTGCCACCATTGATCCGGCGCGTGATGGTCAGCACATCATCTTTATCAGCCAAGGCATTCAAGCCATTATCAGACCAAAACTTACAAGCAACCATAAGGCCGATACTTGGGATTGCCACAATTTCAGAATTGTTTTCAAAGTCGATGCCGAGCTGCTGCCCATACTTGCGATAGTTGGTACGGCCGGTCAATTGAATTGGTCCACGGCCTTTATATCGCTTGCCATCCCCTGGCTGTGTGTTGCCTAAATCCTTTCGCCCCTCATACGCTGCACCTGACGCGATTTCTTCCATATAGCGGAAGTTGCCGGACTCATGTGCCAGCTGTGCAAGAAAGTGAATAAAGCGAAGTGAGTTGTCCAGGATGCCATAGGTCCGCATGTGAACATTGGCAGCCAGACCAAGTTCTTCAGCACGCGCTTGACTGGCACCTAGTTTTTTAAATACTGCAGTCAATGTGCCACGGCCAATGATGCCGTCATCATGCACACCTACTGCTCTTTGGAGTTTTTTAATTTGAGTGGTGTTCATCATCTTTATCCGTATTAAAAAATTTAGGACGTGCACCCTCCTTCCCCCAGATATAAAGCTGTCGGGTGAAAAGCACAAATACAATACTTACCGTGGTGTAAAAAAGAGTTCCGGCTGGACTAGGTGAATAGTCATCTTTTACAAAGAGCGCCACCCCAAAAATAATTGACAGCATCAAAAGAAAATCGATGTGCTTTGGTAGTTTAATTTTTGGATGGAACACCATGATTGCAAACGAAACTATAAATAACACCAAAGCTGTTTTACTTATGATTAGCAGCATCTTCACTCTCCTTTTTGACTAAACCAAGAACTCTTGATCGAGCCAAACTCAGCAATGCTTCAGCTGTACTTTTACCAGCAGCGCCCAGAATGAAACCAAATAGCTCTGGGTAGTTACCGCTAGCAAGAAATAAACTTGCCGGTTTAGCAAAGACCACACATAAAATGAAGCCGGCAAAGAATCCTATCCAGCGATCCCGAGTAGGCTCCTTACTTAATAGAAAGCCAAAAGTTGCCCCCAGCACACCTGTAAAAAGGATGTGTGAATGGTTCTTTATGCTTTCCAATACTTGACTAAGAAAGTCCATATACATCCCCTTTAGTCATACATACCCCTATTTTTTGGCAATAAAAAAGCACCCGGTTGGGTGCGATTGGTATTTTTTACTTAAACTTCAATTTCTGAATGCTGACCAGTTGGTGCTGGCCTTAAAATCACCTGATTTGAGATAAATACTCTGGCACCCAGGTTATAAGCTGTGCCTGATGTGCAAAGCACTGGACCAGATCCACCATCGATCTGCACCCGATACTCTGGATGCTTCACTGATGTGATGGTGCCGATGTACTCAGCATGGGTCGGATTAAGCAGCTTGCGCAGTTCAAATAAAGGATTAGTCACGGCTGATACGCTCCACGGTAATGGTTTCATTCACCTTTTCATGCGAAAAGCTGCCACTCACCCCATCAATCACGCCCCACCACTGGCCATTAAATGCAATCGATTTGCCGGGTAGCATCTCGCCAATTTCCTGACTGACTGGAATATCAGAAAAGGTGTGCAACTCCTGAATGTTGGCTTTCACCAGTTCATTTTTGCCATAGCTGGCACCCGATACCACATTAAATAATGGCCCCGTGACTGTTTCTAGCGGCACATCACCCGAGGTACCACGTTGCTGTACCTTCAGGCTTTCGCCACTTCGACTATTCACTATGGTAATGGCATTAAAGTCAGCAATGTATTCATCGTTCTTCTTGATGTTCTGCTGCATCACCAGGCTTTCAGACAATAGAATGTCGTAATCATCAACGGTCAAAGAATCCCAATAGCCTTTTTGATATCGGGGCAAAATCGACAGTATATTGCCGGCTTTCTGGCTATAGATAAAGCCACCACCTGCATCAACCACCTGCTTGATTGCATCGATGGGTGCAAGTTCCGCATAACTCAGGCTTTCAGTAGGCACGATCCAGCCCAGTTCATCAATCAGCTTCCAATCCAAACTGGTACCGCTATTCGCTCGATCCAGTTCAGCCTGAACCAGTTGCACTGATGTTCTCTCGTTATCCTGAATAAACGAACGTAAAGGCCCATATTTATCAGAATTTAATGCAGTCACACTTCGACCAGGATAAGTATATAAAACACTGGCAAAACGCCGGGTTTCTTCTGGATCTTCCAATAAAATATGGTGCTCATATCCATTGATCATGACCTTAAGAATCACCGGCTGGTCATCAATCGGCTGCAGTTTTTCCTTTTCAGTATGAGCAACTGTCACAGAATAGGTCCAGCACCACTGTGATCGGCTGGCACTGTAGGTACCATCCATCACCTGGATCTTTTCGCCGGTATCCAATCGCTCGGCTGTTAATGTATTCACGATATACCACCAGTTTCTGTTCGGCAGTGCTGGAATACAGTCATCTGCACCAAAATTTAAAATAACATTGTGTGAATCAACGTCATGACAGAGACAGATAAAGTTTAAATCTGTACTACCCTGATATGGCTGAGGTTCAGGCTTTGGCCAAGGCACAACCGGATGCTTGCGATAATGAATCGCTTTGGCTTTATCCCAGGGCAAATCTGACTTGGTGACAATCTCAAGGCCTTTATCCCACTCAAATGAAAAACGGTGCTCAAAGACCTGAGCTACTTCATGCGAATAAGTAAACGTCTTGCGCCGGCGGATCATCTCCTGCCAGACTGTTTCTCGGTTATGACGCAGCTTGACGGTTTCTTCATGCACATATCGCTGATGAATAAAGCGTTTATCACCCTCTTCCCAAATCACATATGCATCTGAACTTAAACCGGTTGCTTGCTCATGTATCGATCTAACCGCGCGATTCAATGACCCTGCTTGCTCATATTGAATATTTTTCTGATTGGAAATCACCAAACCCTGGTCATAAAAAAGAGCCTCATTTGAGACTCTTAATATAGGCTTGGCCCATGGTATTTCTGTGGTGCTCAAGGCTGCGATGGCTTTCTTATATCGCATATCAAAGCCATAAGACACGCCCACCAGATGATTGATATCGAATAGTGCTTTAACTTCGAATGAAAACCCAGTATCTAAAACCGTATCAATCGTGCACAGGTTTTCACTAAATACCGCTTCGATTTCAAAACTAAAGCTCTTATCTAAAACTGTATCAATGTGCCCAATGACATCGGTGTTCTCTTTAAAGACTGCGACAACATCAAAGCTGAACTCAATATCAATTACCGTGTCTATAACTGCAGTGTTTGCACCACTATCTGCATAGACTGCTGTGACTTCAAGTGAAAACTCAGTATCAAGTACTGTATCGATTACAGCAGAAACATCATCACCGAAATTGAGATTGGTCGATCCGTCGGCTAGATGCTCAAAATTCAGAATGATGTTATGGCTATCAGTATTATCAGGCTTAAAGTTTAGGTTTAGGTTATGCGCATCAACGGTGCCGAGCTTATTTTTAAAATCCACATGAGCACCCTTTTAAATTAAGGTCTGAGTTTTATTGATTGGATAGACAAGGTACCACCCACAACCAGATTGGTATTCGCTAAAGATATATCTGTGCCAACAGTAAGATCGGCAGCGACCCCGCCAGCACCGTTGTAGATTCGCGCCCAAGTTGCGGTACCAGTTTTAATAACCGTTGCTGTGTCGGTTGGATGAAGCTCTACATAACTGGCTGTGACTTCTTTAATACATGGCTCTGGAAAATTCAGTGTTACCAAAGCATTATTCGAATCTGCTGCAACCGCAGGGCTGGCAGGCTGCACACCCTCATAAAAAATAACGGTAGCACTTTGGCTACCGCTATCCATAAAATTTGCAAAGGCTTGAATCATGGCAAGCTGAGCATTGACTGATGTTTTACTCATTTTGGCACCACGTTGTCTTGAATGACTGCGTTAAATTTTCGGTTTGGATCTTTTGAGATTATGGTATAAGCCATATCCCGAGGTACATATAGCTTATAGTGTCCATTTGGATCACTTCTTGTTCCTGCAAGCAGCCTCCCTGAGTTTCTGGAAAATACATATACTAGCCGAGAAACTGGCACCCCTAGCTCAAAAATTTGCCCCGCAATCACATGCTGCTGGCTTGTTGATTCCTTATGCACTCCAACCTTTAATAACACTACTCATTCTCCAATGTTAATGCATACTGTAAGGTTGCATATTGATCGGATATGTATCGGAAAACAGTTTTACCAGCATCTTGAAGATATGTAATTTTGCTTGTGGTTGAAACATGATTTTTTACAAATGGAACTACACCACGCGGATTGTTGTTGTTATCAAATACAACAGCATCAACAAGAATACTGTCACTTTGTGACGCGGCCGCGATTGTTATGTTTTTTGTGAGTGGCTCAGGGATATTTAATCCGTCCTTATTAAAGAAAATATTGGCACTCACTTGTGTTGATGCATGACCATCCGAAATCGATTTTAAATAAGCACCTTGAGAATTGGCTTGGTAATACCATGTTTCCGTTCTCGGTGTGATTATTCCGGCTGCAAATAGTGCTATATTTTTGGCATTAAGATGTGAATCATGAAACTCTGCAACGCCTGATAGTGCATAACCAGTTGAGCCACCAACCAAGCAATCAATAAAGAATGTTTCATCATTACCAACCATATTGAATGCCGCATTCGTGTTTGGCGGGGCTACAGAATCCTGCACACTTGCGTTCGTATTTTGAACTCTGTAGTACCATTTTGCCCAACCATGCATGCCACCACTGAATGTCCAGTTTCGCTGTGGATTTGCCTCAGAATACGGCATCTGAATACCTGTAATCGTATCAATATCAGACATGCTGGATACAATGCCCACTTTTGCAAATTTTGCCCCCGACGCATTGGCACCAGAGGAGCAAAAATCATGCACAAGTAAAATTAAGCCAAGTGATTCAGTGTTTGTAGAGCGATATGCGCGTTTTGGAGTTGTTGATTCTGCCGGGGTCTGATGCACAATTTCAAAATCCAGTGGTGCAGTAAAACAAGTTGCTGTGCCTAAAATTGCACTCGCATGTGTGGCGGTGCACTCAACTGTGATTGATGTGCTATCTGCGCTTAAAACCTTATAATCACCATCCCATCCGTTTGTAGATCCAGCAATGCGCACCACCTGACGATCAATAAAACCATGGCTGCTACCCAGATTAATTGTTGCTGTGATGGATTCTGCGTTTGCTTTCGTTAATCCCAGTATAGGTACATGGTTAAAGCCATTCACCAATACCGCATCAAGCAGCCTGATCATGGAACCCCACGTATTGCCCAGTTGCGGGATACCTTGCATAGAGTTTTGATAATGCTTTACTAAACCTGCCATCTTTTTTTACTCATAAAAAAGACCGCTTAAAGCGGCCATATTTGATTTAACTTTTAAACCATGCGGTCAATATCACCACGCAGCATGATTTGGAACTGGTCTGACAATACTGCCGGCTCAGACTGTTTCACTGTGCGAATCACCCAGACTGGAAAGTTTGCGGCAATCGTATTGAAGCGCAAGACATTACCATTAGCCCAACCACTACCCCAACCTTCTTTTTTAATGGTGAAGTACGGCACACCAGTGACGGGATTGATTGGTGCATAGTCTGCATTGGTGGTACCGGTACCAATCTGGCCAGAGTATTCACCAATGCAGCGAAATGATTGTGCGTCAGTAAAGATCAATGCCCAGCGCTCTTGAATCGCTCCTTTATTAGTCACCTGAAGTGGATAGAGCGAGTCATTATAGTTCGCTAAAATGCTTGAGCTTGGTTCGTCAGCCCAGGCATTGCTCCATGATCCTTGTACGAACTTACGCGTGTAACGTGCCTGCATATCACCAATCACCAGCGCCGATCCAACAATGGTATCCACCGCATCATAGTTATGCGTTAAAGGCTTGGTGAAGGTCAACTGACCATTGATTTGTACATCCCGGATCAATCCCATGTCTTGGTAACGATATTTCACTGTCAGCGGTGCAACCAGGTTACCCAGTACAAAATCACCACCCAACGTCACACGGCCATAATCATAATCAACTGTGTATAAATCGAAAGCTACTTTCGTTCCGTTAGCATCTTCAAGTTCAGCCCATGAAATACGCTGATCGTTCAGGTCATATGTGGTCCCTGCAATTGCATTTGGTAACTCTTGCGCCTTGCTTGAGCTGACAATTCCGATGCCGCCAATCCGGAAGATCGGCACCCGGCCATCAATCGGCAAACGAGTTGCTGATAGGCCTAAAATTTCAGAATCCAGTGGAATATAGGTATAAGCGACTGCGTTATAGCGTACGGATGAAGCATCGACCCAGACTGGGACATTGATATAAGTATCTGCCCCCTCCTGATATTCCAGCAGTGGATCATACCAGTCATTCGCTTCGATCTCTGTCCGGTTGGCTTCAGTGATCTTGGTTTTAGTGTAGAAGTAAATCGTCACAAAGCCATTATCCCAGTTCACCTGACCATGCGCCCGACTGGTCTCAATTATCCCATTTTCATCAGCGGTTAGTGTGAGCTGACCAAATTCAATGGTACCCACCACCACGGTTAAAGACTGTGGTCGGATTGGCATGATCGGCGATCTAAAGCTAATCTTATTGACTGGCAACAAGTCAGTTGTAGTGGTCAAGGATTCCAGAGTAATTGTGTTATCTGCATTCGGTGTCCATGAGTCGATTTCAACGATACCGGTACCATACTGGATCACACCAGACTGAATCCCGCTGTTATTCGCCGGATTTACATTGCGATACAGCAAGCCAGTGCGATCTAGATAAGTGTCCGCACCAACTTTGAATCGGGCTGAGCCTGTCAAAATCTGCTCATCAAAGCCAGAGGATAGATTCAGCTTTAACTTGTTGGCCGTCACGGTGTGGGTTGCTGAATTGGAGCCGGATGTATCACGGTATTTAACTTGAACATCAATAGTATTAAGGGCTTTTAGTTCAACCTGCTGACCCTGAATGTCTGATGTTTGTGGAGAATAAAAAGACATATTTCCTCGCTAGGCAGCCGAATAGATAGCCATAGGTGTAAAGGTTTGCACAAATCTGCTTGCTGTACTTTTTGGTGTGACTTCAACTGCGCCAGTAGCATAGAGAATGGTGCCTTGCACTTGACCACGGCTATTCACTAAATTCCCCATGGTGGCATTCACTGGCACATCTGTCAGGGTTACAGACCCTGTAATACCCTCATTGCTTTGAAGTGGAATTTTTAACTCAACACTATTTGGCTGAATTGCTGGTCCGGTACCAATGGTAAAGGTCAGCTTTTGATTAGCAGGGGTAATATCTAGTTTGGATTGATTAATTGACGACCCGTAGTTATAGATCACGGAGAAAGCTGTGCCTTTTTGGGGTAGCTTGCTTGGGATGATCTTTCCAACTCCGGTGGCATAGTTGATTTCACCTGTCGCATCACCAGTAAACTTGCCTTGAGCATTTGATGTGGCAGTTTTGGCAACACCTTCAAGCATCCAGTTAATCGTAATACCCGGCAATACACCTGGTCGACCTAAGTCAAACTCAAATGCTGCTTTTTCCACACTTAAATTAGATCGCACGAAAGTGACAATTGGTGTGCCCCAGTTCAGCAAAATCGGCGTATCTACATCAGGCAGTGCACCAGTGGTTAATAGCCACGAGCCTGTTTCATAGTTGATCATGCCTGAACCAAAAGACGAACTTGAAGCTTTTAATTGGCCTGATCCATCATCTTTAAGTTCATAGAACTTGCCCTGTGACATGTAGGAAATTGATAAAGCTCCCGGTGCAGGGATTGGAATCAATACTCCGGTCCAACTGGTACTCTGGTTATTCTGGGTCACCGGAATGGCGTAGCTTTGGTAATACTGATTCGGTGCAGCGGCGGGCTTGAATGCAATATTCAGACTCATGGTTCCAGCCGGTGCTGCTGCAGTCCATTGGATTAAGCCACGTTGATAATCAATCGTACCGACTTGCGTGCCTTGAGTATTCTTTAACAACCCACCTTGGTCATTAATTTGCTGGCCTTGCAAGCTAAAAGACAGACTTGATGGAATTACCGCAGAGCCAATGTAAAGGTTCTGGCTGACACCAATCACCATATTCGGGTAATTGACTGTAATAGTGCTTTCATTACCTGCGACCAGTACCACACTTTCACCCGCTGCATTCACATCAATAATTGGCGTTTCAGTCTGAGCAGATGGAATTAACTGAGCAAAGATACTTTGGGCATTGACTGTGAACTCACCTACATTCGCATCAGATGCTAATGCAGTGGATGAGTAGTACAGACCGGTATCAGCAACAATCGTATCCCGGATAATGGTTTTTGATTTCTCACCGTTGTACCACTGACGTGATGAAAGCCCTACAAAATCTATTTCCAATGCATCATTGAGTGAGTAAGTGGCAATCTTGTATTCAACATTTTTACCATCGATGACCATGATTGCAGTACGGGTCTCAACCTTGGTAATACGCACATACTGCTCACGTTCTAAGGCCTTACCCTCATCACTGATCAGCACAATGGTATCCCCCACAGAGGACTCAGTTTCTTGCGGAAACATGGCCACTTGCAGTGATGACATGCCCTGCCAATGCGTGTCCAGTGGTATACCGGCAATCTGACCACCTTTGGCCAAGTAGTTTTCTACCCGGTTTTGAGCAGACTGACGTTCATCCGTCCAGCTTTTGGTGCTGAACAATAATGCTGATACGTTTGGATCCTTTGGCAGCTCAGATATAAAGACTGTTGCTCCCATGAGTAAATCAGTGTCTTCAGTCGTAACCGCTGGAAAGACCTTGCGCTTTGATACATCACCCATGGTTCGATCCATCTCGGACACATCATTGAATAGGTTGTTGCTGATGCCATCTTGCACCACAACACCGGAATACTTACCACCGCCATCCGAGTTATCCGTCAAGCGTTCAGACTTGTAGATTACTAAATCCTTGGTTTCAATCGCCATCGTCTAACTCCGTAAAGCGCAAGGTCACATTAAAATAATCATCCAGCGAAACGGCCGGAATTCCTTTCACCGGTGCAGCCTCTAAAGCCCCATCCTGGTGGTTAAATTTGACAGTGAATTCACGGCTATCATGTGGTTGCTCAAACTGCAGTTTGAAATTCTCACCCTGCAGCTTGGACCACTCCAAAACAGTCCGCAGTTCGCGCAGCTTGATCCAGCCCATCTGTGGATCAGCCGGTTGCAAGGTGATTGGCCGACCAGACTTCTTTTTGCCTTCCTGAATGATCAGGGAGCCATCCATGGTATAGCCTTGATTCTGCTCAATGGCCTTCCAGGAGAATTCATCAGGCCATAAAAAACCGTCCTCTAATGGGACGGTTTCGGATGTGCTTAAGCGGATTAATTTCATGTAGATCTCGCCTGTATTTTTAATTGATTCACAAGCTCATTCATTAAAGACTCCTGACCTGCTGGTCCACTAAATTGCATCTGCTTACCATTGAAATCAAAGTTATAAGTAACTTCTTTGGTAGGCTGACTAGTATCTCTGACAGATGGCACCGAAGGAATAGACGGCGCATAGTCATTCAGGCCACTCGATCCAGTTGAAGACATATTGATACTACGAAGTAATTCGTTGATCTTGTTGGTACCGTGCTGAGTGGTCAGACCATTCGCTGCCGCCCGATCAAATTCAGCATTGATTAATGCTTTCATGGCTGGATTGCCATCCTTACCAAGCCCTTGAGCTTTAGCATCACGATCTGCTTCCAAAGCCTTAGACCAGATGGTGCCGGCAAGCTTTTGTGCTTCCTTATCGCTGTAGCCTTTGCTCTTGAGTTGAGATAAGACATCGTCCTTGGTATAGGAGTCATATCCATAAATTCCCTTGCTCAATGCTTCGCCTTGACGTTTCATCTCTTTATTGAAATCACCTTTGGCTTTATTGACTGCATCAGCCCAAGCCTCAGTGGAAGTTTTGGCCTCCTCTCTTGCGATTTGACCAGCATGACGATACCCATCACCAATACCGCGTGCAGAATCTCTGACGCGGTGATTAGATTTTTCCCACTCATCCATGGATTTGACGGCAGCAACGCCTGTGTCATCAATTTGAATTTCAAGATTACGCCCAGCATTTGCAGCATTGGTTGCAGCAATAACGCCAGCATCACCAGATGCAGCGGCAGACTGAGCGGCTTTTTCGTAAGCTTTCTGGATACCTTCAGCTGTAGCCTTGCCGCTATCCCGGATTGTGATGTAATCCATCAAAGCTTGTTGAGCGGAAAGCTTGAGCTGCTCTTTGGTCTGAATATCTAGACGCTTGAAAGCTTCGGTTACCGGGTCAATATCATCCGGTAGTCCTTGAGCCTGCAACTTGATAGCAATGAGGCCTTGCTCTACCTGACTTGTTGAAACTTTGCCCTGGTCCCCGAACTCCTGAAGTTTTGCTTTGGCCATATCAATTTCAGCTTGGCTTTTCGCTGTTTCCAGCCATTTTAACCATGCTTCATAGGTGACATCACCGGCCTGTTTACCATTGACACCAAGCTCTTTCAGGTCCACACCTAGCTTATCTATATCCTCGCTAGATTTAGTAAACTGTTCAGATACCTTGTTAAGCGCTTTATCTAGATCTACCCCAAATTTTTGGGCCAGCTCAGAAGCTCTTGTGTACGCCGTGGCAGAGCCGTCAGCCGTTTTCTGGTTAAGTGCCAGTAACTCCGTCTGTCTCTGATTTCGATTAGTTTGTAGCTCTTGCTCCTTGGTGTTGATCTGGTTGATCTTGTCTTGAACCTGTTTAAGCTCGTTCAGGTCACCAGAAGCCTTGGCTTGTTGGATCTGCTTTTCTAGAGCTGCGCGCTCAATAGCGGCTTGCTTCTGAAATGCCAGATATTCTTCATCCGCTATTCTGAGGTTTTCCGTAGCCACTTTAATGGCTTCAGTTTTCTGCTGTGCCTCTGTCAGTTTCTGCCCCGCAGCATCCATAGCAGCAACTGTGACCTTCCCTGCCTCATCCATTGCTACGGCGTAGCCCTTGGCCGCTAGTTCGGACTTGAGCTGTTCTGATAGCACGCCTTCATTGGCTGCTATGGCTGCATTGGCATAATCCTGTGCTGCCTTAATCCGATTCTGTGCACTAGATGCCTCGTCTGCATCGATCTTCTCCAGAGTAGCTTTGGCGCTATCAGCCTTTTCCTGATTTTTCTGCTGCTCAGTTTTGGACATCTCCTCTAGGCGTTCAACGTATTTGGACTTAAACCCCATAGCCTCTTTGTCTGCTTCAGCATAATACTGCTTAGCCTTGTCTTTCATCAGATCAGCATTGGCAGCAAATTGCTTGCTCACATCACCCCATGTGATTGCTGCCATAACACTATTGGCTGCTGAGGCCAAAGTGTAGAACGCGCCTGTAATCAGATTAAGTCCAATCTTAATGCCTGCTATGCCATCTTCAACCATGCCAAAAACAAGTGATAATCCTTGCAAAACCCTTGTTAAGAAACTTACTTGCTCTCCAGCAGATGTGGCATCACCAACAAATGAGCCAAGCAGGGATGCAAAGGTTGTGAATGCTGCCCCTAATACATCATCTATAGTTTTTCCTAGTTCCCAAGCTCCAGATATAATGCTCTTGAATAGCTCATAAGTTGAACTCAAAGCGTCTTTTAATGCCTGAGTTTCTGACTCTAGCCCTGCATATCGTTCTGTTATGGCCTCTACAGCACCTATAGCATCTTCAAACAAGGTGGTGAGCCAGCTCATATCCCCACCCAATGTAAGCATGGCCTCTGATAGCCGAGCTGAGATCTGATGTTTTTCATTTAGCTTAGCAATAACGTCTGTTAAGTTGTTCCTAAGTGCTACTGCTGCATCGGCTGTAGAATTCTCCATTGAGTTGGCCAACTCTTCATTGCGATCTCTTGACTCAATAAGCGCCGTAGTGAGTTCTTTAATTGAGACTTTACCACTTGCTCCTAGCTGGCGAATTTCTTCTTCGGTGCGCCCAGTACTTTCAGCCATGTCTTTTACGACATTATCTGCACCCGTAATAATTGACATCCATGCATCTGCATCCACTGCACCCTTAGCCATGGATTTTGCTAAAGCATCCTGTGCTGATGATGCCTGGTCTGCCCTAGTGGCATTATGCGTAAAAGATAGTGATAGACTCTCTGTAACCGCTAGAATTTGCTCTGTGGTGTAGCCCAGCGACTTCATCGTACCAGCTGTCGCTAGATACACCTCCTGAGCCTCTTGGAGTGGCCGGAAGGTCTTATTGGCCAGATCTAACAACCTAGCTTGCACCATGGTGTATTCTTCTGTGCTATTAGTAGCGTTCTTGATACGCTCGCCCATCTGCTGTGTAGCATCGGCTGTCTGTAATAGCTCTTTAACAGTAAGACCAAGACCCAGGCCTGCTAATCCTGCTGCCAGTGTCCCTACTGCTGCCTTGGCGGTATTAAACCCTTGTTTGGCCTTATCAGCTGCACTACTGGTTTCCTTGAGTTCTGTATTGGCTTTATTTACAGCGGTGTCAAACTCATTGAATGCTACCTCAGCTTGCTCTACCTCCTGCTCCAGCTGGTCTACCTTTTGCTTAGCTGCTTCAATATCGTGTGGTGAAGCATTGGTTTTGGAAAATTCTTGGAGTGATTGCTTTGCTCCAACCAGATCAGCTTTTAGTTGCTCAAGTGCTTTCTCAGCCTTACTACCAAAGTCCTTGAAGTTATCAGCTGTTTCTTTAGCTCCATCCCCTGCACCTTTGATTGCTTCCGTTGCACCGTTTAGTGTGGCTTTCAGCTTATCAGCTAATTCCAAGGATTCTTTCGGCACAATTTTAGAAACAGCATCCGATGTCTTTTTAGCCTCACCCTCAAAGCTGGCTGTCCCCTGTTTAATTGCCTGCTGTAAATCACTAAAAGCCTTCTCTGCACTTTTAGCATTCTGTACTAATCCCTTGGAATCTCCATCCAGGATCAATTTGAAGGTTAAGTTTTTACCGGACATATAAACCTCTGAACTTTGCGCAATAAAAAACCCTGCTCAGGGGCAGGGTTATAAAAATTAGATGTTAAGCATTATGTGCAAAACTTTTCCCATACAGTTTGAAACTCACTAGATTCTATATTCTCCCCATCGATAGCAACTATCGCAGGACTTGCTATAAATCGTTTGAACCCAGTGTAACCACCAAAACTGTTTTTGCTATTTACTTCACCACACATACCGTTCTGATTACGTATTTGTGCACTTTCAGGATCTTTCAGGAAGTTCTTCAATGCAATTTCAGCATCCACCTGCATTGCAATAGCACGATCACGTGCCTCTCTCTCCCGATTACGCCGTTCTTTCTCAGCTAATTTAGTGGCCTCACGTTCAGCCTCGATCCTTTGTTGCTCTTCAGAGCGTGCTTTACGGTCTGCTTCACGAGCTAGCAGCTCAGGACTTGCTGTTCCATTTTTTAAAGCCTTCTCTTCAGAAGCTTGAAGGAGTATGCCTGAAAAACCTAATAAGAAAAATATACCCACACCCAACCAGAGACCTTTAATAGATGGACTTATTTCAGTTATCTTTTTCTGAATTGGGGGTAACATCAAAATACCAGCCAATATCATAAATATACTGCCTAAAAAGCTCTCGCCAAGCAGTGACAACCCTCTAATAATAAAGACCACCCCAAAAAACCAAAGGAATACTGCAATTAATTTATTTTTCATTACAAATTACGCCATAAGATTTTCACAATTCTGTCTCGGCATAAAATGATGGTGTACTCCTGAAGATCAACACTTTTTACATATTCAGTAGCTGCACAGTGAAGTCTTCCATCTTCCAGGACGTAGAATCTCGGCTTACCAAGCTCAAGTTTACTTTTAAGTGCCTGATGACTATCCCCAATTCTTACCAAATCACCGGATGGAGTGCGAATGCTGGTAGTTGTCCTTTCTGCATACGTGAACCCCGACACCAAACATAAAGCTAATAATAATTTTTTCACAATAACCCCCTAAATAGTTATTTTCCAATCATAACTTTAGGGCGCTGCACGATCAATCAGAAACCATTTCTATCTTAAATGACTCAAAGCCTTTCTTATCAGATTGTGCCACACGTGCAGCTACGGCGTTATTAAAGATTCCCTGTTTATACATCTTGTTTGCAGCCTTAACGTAGCCCTGGAATGCGCCGTAGGTCATTTTCATGATCTCGCTATGCTGATGGCCCATGGATACCAGAAACTGGAATGAATCAAACCAAGTCGAGTCATCTTTCTTTTTAGCTCCACGCTTTGGCTTTTCATATTTGAAGTAAGCCTGATTAACGAGAAGCACTGCTTTAAGCAGATCTTTGAATCTTTGCTCATCAGCAGCAAGTTCTACCAGTGATTCATGATCCAGATCGGTGACGCATGCCACAGTCGAAATGACCTGCACACCGTGAGCTTTAAATAGCCCTGTCAAAATCTCATCTGAATTATTTTGGTCTTTGATGAAGTTCTTCAATACTTCAGCATGCATTGCCCAAGTGTCGAAGTCTTTCATCTGGATCTGACGTACTTCAATGTCATTGATTTTGAGGTTCCGATTCGTTGCTAGGAAAAAATCATTCATGATGGGTCTCTGAAATAAATTTTAGACATTAAAAAAGCACCCGAAGGTGCTTTCTATTAAAGATTTAGTCTAGTACTCGTCTATGTTGTGAAAATTACTAACATTTCGTTAATCAAATCTACAAAATAATTTCATCAGAAAAGCATTCTTACGCAAACCTAGAAACCTATAACTTTAGACCTGAATATCTTACATATCCCGACATAGCTGATACATCCGTGATTTAAATCATTCTCTACACTGAAATTAGGTCTTAGAAACGTAGAGGAAATTCAATTGAAAAAGTATTCGAAAATTCTAATCTTAGCTTTAATGGGATTTACTGGTACCGTGGCTATCGCAGCTGACTCGATTCCAATAGAAGCCACTGCCGCAGCTGAAGCGCAACAGGTTGCTTTAGAATATGGAGATGGTAAGGACCAAAAATCCGAATCATCTGGTGAATAAAAGAAAGCCCTTAATTAAAGGGCTTTTTAATTAATTCCAGCTTGGCGTACAAGCACTCTTCCATGACAACTCAAATTGCTTTTGATCCGTCTGATTTTCTACAAGCACTATATTTTTCTGAAGCACAATGAAACGCTGGAAGGGAACATAATCACTATCTGCTTCTTTATAGCTTACCTCTCCACACTCTCCTATTTGATTGCGGAACTTTGCCGAATCAGGGTTGGGAATAAATTCTTTTGTAGCTTCTTTTGCAAATTCAAGCTGTTCCTTTTTGCTTGTTTCTAAATCAAGATGCTGACCACTAGATTCCTTGTGTCCACACCCAGCTAAAATCACAATAAAAAAGAATAAGCTTAAATTTTTCATAATATCCCCATGTATTAAGGGCGACACTTTACATTAATTTTCAATCTTATTTAAAGCCTCGGGAGAGTGGATTTGTAAAGTTATGTTTTACTATTTTAAGTCTTTTTAAAATTGACCCTATATATCCAGGTGAAACTTCCACTTATCAAAAAACCGCCCCAAAGGCGGTTCTTAGCTTACTAACTTACTGACATACAAAATAAATAAAAGTAGAAATAATTATTACGGCTAGGATGGAGACAAATATTTCTATTTTAGTCATAGCAGTTTTATTCTTAACATGAACTGAATATCTTTTATATCCCCATCAGATGAAAATTAGAATAACAAAAGATTACATAATCTTTATTTTTTACTATTTATTAAGTTTCATCTTAAATGTTTTAAGACTTATTACTATAAGGCAGGCACAAAAAAAGACGCATAGCGCCGTGGAGTTCTTTGTGCCTGCGTGGGGTTATGCTGCGATTTTAAAACGCTCAACCACACCAAATGGGCCTAACTGCGCATCTTGCGCTTTGGTTGAATCAGCAAGACATTCAAATTCAAGGTCAAAGCTAGCAAAATCCTCATTAATCAGCGCAAATTCAGTTTCTGGTGAAAATTGAACACGCCATAATTCAACAGCTAGCTTATCCCCGGTTACTGTGTCAATGCCCTTAAATAACAAGGCATACTCATTACCGAGGTTGTTTGCAATTGAAGTACGTTCAACAGGTCCAGACGTTCCAGACCAAACAACTGGTCCTGCTGGTGCCTGATTAAAAATCACAGTTCCAAATACCGGATCGAGCACATACGTTGATGCTCCGACTGTATCTTCACCAGATTTGAACACAACGCTGCTCAGGTTGCGCTTTCCAAGATTAATCATTTGCCCCACGGTTACAGTGCCAAGTGTGGTATCAGTAATAGTGGACTCAGCAACTGTATTTGTATTACCACTGAACACAATATTTTTATTCTGCTTAGTTACCTCTTCAGCAGTCATGGATCCAGTCACGCCGGTTGCTTTGCGCAGAACCATATCTTTTGCACGTGTACCATCTTTCGATGTGTAATGGTCTGTACTTTCAGTAGTAATTGCAATAGCAGCGTCAGTCGTATTGCCCATCGGGTACAATGCACCTACCACACCTTCAACATATTTTGCTGCAAACCATTCACCCTGTAATGAAATTAAATCAGGCTTTGACATCTGCTTTCACCTCTTTTTCTGTTTTAGTTGTTACTGTAGCTTTTTGTGATTGCTTGACTTCCTCAATCACTCCACGCTGCAATAAATCTTGGATTTGTGCATCATCTAGCCCACCTACCACATCGCCCTTTTGAAAGCGACCGACAGGCTGAGTTGCCTTGTATTGTTTTGCCATGACTGGCTCCTAAATGAATTTCTGTGATTCAAAAATAATAGTGATGTATGCAAAGCCCGGACTATAACCATCCCGAACCGATATGAAATCCAGTGTTGTGCGTGATGCTTGAGGCTGCCAACCGGAAAGTAGTTGAATTACTTTTTCAGTCAAAAGCCCCGCTTCATCACTTACAGCACGTCCATCGGTCATTTGAGATTGAGCATTGCGGCATGCAACCGTAACCGCCCATTGCTGACCGATCTGATTGATGCTTCCACGACCTGCACTAGCTTTCTTGTCTATGCGGACAAAATTGACATGTGCTGACGGCGTGACCTGCGACATCTCGGTTACGGTGACTGAATTCAACGGCGTATAGATCTGCTTAAATTCTGGAATTTCTTTCAGCTTTTCTGCAATCTCATCACGCACCGCGAAGAAGGTGCTCATCTATAAAACTCCCAACAATATCCAAAACCATAACCTCATCTTCAGCATCAAGACCGAGTTGAGTCCGAGGCGGTAAAATCGACTGCTTAACTTTCCGATATTGGCCACCCACTGCAAAAGTGATGTATTGGCCATTCTTGGGCAGGATTGTTGCGCCGTAATGCAGATGTGGTGCGTACACAACATCTGTACCCACCTCCACACCACTTGAAAGTACATTGTGTGTGTAGGAATTCATTAGACGACCAGTATCACGCAGTGTTTCGCCACCTTGCAGCTTGGCTCTCCATGAAATCTTCCACGGGTTACCATCCACACCAGTACCGGTTAAAAACCGATTGTGGACACTACTTTCAAGCCCAGCACCGATCTCATCAAACAACTGGCTCTTGAGTGAATCAAAGTCACCTAATTGATTCAGCACCGCTTCAATAGGTGAACTATCTGCCTGAATGGTTATTGCAAAAGCCATAAACACCTCACTTCATGCTGGGCATTTGATCTAGGATAGAATCCCCAAATACACCACCGGTATATGAAGTACCGACTGGCGCCGTCGAAGGTCGCCCTTTAGGTTGGTCGTCGCTGATTTGGTTACTGGTATCTAGAATTGCCAGTGAGTTTTTACCATCACGCACACCCTTTAAGAAATCTATCGCCATCCTGTAACGGACTTCGGTAGCTTCAGGTGCTTCCTCGAAATAAAGTTTATAGCGAGCAATTTCACACACTATTCGCTTTAAATTATTAGGCACATTGGGCAAGGGTAATGGGTAACGTACTGCTAGATATCCGTCCACTTCCTCACAAGCATCTTGCAATGCTGTGTCTAATGGATCTGGAGCATCAGCAGGAAACATGAGCGCAAGGTTAAGTACGTTTTCACCAAATCGAGCGACTAAATCATCTTTAGTCGCATACATAGATCACCTATTTGGTTTCATCAGCAGGTTTTTCACCGGCTTTAGGTTTTGCGGCAGGTTTCACCTTTTCAAGTTCAGCCACTTTTGCCTTTAGCTCAGCAACTTCTTGATCAGCCTTGGCCTTGTCCGCAACTGCTGCCTGATTGGCTTCAGTTAAGGTTTTATTTGCTGCTGTTAACTCAGCATTGGACTTTTCAAGTTCAGCCAAGCGTGCGGCCGTGCCATCTGCCTTAGGTTCTTCCGGCTCTTGATATTCTTCAATAGCGCCAGATGCTAAAAGGGCCTGAAGTTGTTTAGCTTCAAGCCCTTTGATTTCCTGACCTGGACGAAAATGTCCGATCGATTGTTTTGCAATGTACTTCGACATGTATTACTCCTTAAACGAATCCACGACCGCCGACTAAACCGTTCTTGTTGTTTGGAACAGCAAGCGGAGATGATTCAGCAAGCATCTGAATACTTGAAGGGTTCTTTTCTTGCCACTGACCCAAATAGAATTCTAGAGCTTGGCCAAATGCCTCAACGTTTTGTAATGCACAATGTGCAATCCATCCATTCGCATCCGAAACAAGACCAAAAAAGTCTTCAGGAATAAAGCGATCAGAGGAGCCGCCCATATTGTGACTCACGTCATAAGTCCAGATTTCAATGTTATCCACTGTGCCACGGAATTGGGGCTTATCAGCTTGATCGAAAGTCGGAGTTAATGGAACACTGATACCAGCATACGGCGCAATGAACTTCTCCTTGAACTCTGGATCCTTGATTAAGGTGTTATATACCTTAGATGTGGTCAAGGCCATGATAGGTGATGTACCTGAGTGCTCGATAGACAAGTCAATCATGGCTTGAATATCTTTCACTGGAGTAGCACCAACCTGTCCCCATTTAATTAATGGTGCGTAGTTACAAGCTGGATTACGCTCATAGTCCACTTCGTACATCGGGAAGTCTGCAGAAGCAAAAGTAGTTTTACCGTAGAGAAGCACATCACGCGCAATTAATAGCTTTCGGTTTTCAATTGACTGACGAAGATATAAAGCCTTTTGAGCCTGATCAATCAGCAATAGATCCGCATCAGACAAACGATTTGAACCGGTCGCAATTACACCAAATCGACGTAAACGTGCAATAAGCGCTGTGTTCTGCACCTCACTTGGCATGACCGTCATCATAGGTTTCAGGTAAGCCGGCTTAACGAATTTCACGTTGCCAGATTCACCCACTTTAATTTGACGACCTGCTGCAGTTGGGGTAACAAACGGCGCAAGTGGAGTCGCTGTATTTAACTCACCAACTGGTACTTCTTTTTTAGTGTATGAAACACGTTGTGGAAAGAAGCGATCCATCAACCAGGTATCAACTTTTTGAGTGGTATCTGTTAACAATAAAAGTTGTGGCACATCCAGCAATTCAACCGGTGCATTTTGAAATGTAAAAGTTTGACTCATGTCTTAGTTCCCCACAACTTTACGAAGTTCGATTTTGTTTTTTAATGCTTGTGCGCGTACAGCATCATATTGAGCGGTGGTCAGCGGCGTTCCATTCACTGTTACTACTGCAATATCAAATGCACCCTGTACATAGAGCGGCATTTCAAAATTATTTGCAGCATGGTAAGTAGCTTGCTCTGCTGTGAAATCTGATACAGCAATAGCATTCCAGTCACCCACCACACCCGTGGTAACTGCAGGATGATCAGCCACATTATTGGCATCTACGTTAAGTAAATCGCCGCGCTTATATGCTGTACCAGTTTTTACTTTGGCATTTTCTGTACGTACGCCATCACCGACCACTAGCTGTTTATTTTCAATAGTGCCTGTTAATACTTGGCTCATGATTTAGCTCCTTGTTGCTGCGCTGCCATAAACTGATTGAATGCCTGATCTAAAGCCGAGCCTTGTGGAGCTTGACCACCCTGCCCCGGGTTTGCTTGATGAGTAAACAAGTGAGCAAATGCTGGATTCATACTTGGTGTTTGTTGTGGCTGTGGTGCAGCTGGCTGCTGTTGACTACCTACCGAGAACTGACGAAGTTGCTTTGCAGTAAAGGCAAAAACTGAATCATCCATATTGGTATAAGCCGTTTTATCTTCAGCACTGAACTGTGTTTTCAGCTCAGTTTCTAAAGCTGTAATTTCATCAGCACGTTTCTGTGCTTTGAATTGTTTCAGTTCAGCCAGTGCTTCATCACGTTCACGCTCTGCCTGCTCTTTGGCCTGTTGTGCTTTTTCTAATTCGGTCACGTCTGTGTCCTCTTTGGTTGGGTTTGGATTAGCTTTGCCCGAGAAGGCTTTGATTGATGTATTGCGATCAGCACCAGTCGAGCAGATCGTAAATTCACGAATGCGGTTTTGACGGAAAATTGTGATTGGGCCTTCAAACGACTGACCATTCACAATGACTGTCTTGCCTTGAGAAACTTCCTCAACAGATCCCGGATCAATCATCATGGACATCTGGAAAGGGAAACCATCATCGGAGTCCTGAACAATTTCCTGTGCTTTTGCATTCGTGAGAAAGTCACCTGATACATCAATCTTCCCGTTGGTATCTACGGTTTGAACAACACCAATTCGACTTGAACCAAAGTGTTCTTCAAGTAAGGCTGTTGGCTTATCAATCTCAATCCCATCAAGATCAAAGACCACACCTGAGCGTCCCCAATACCAGTGACCATCTACACGACCACCGGCATAGGCAGTGCCTTTGAATTTTCGTTTTTGCCCTTCTTCGGCTTTCGGTACTTCGATTGCTGAGGCATTGAATAAATACTTCAGCCGTTCTTCATTTGGATCTGGCATTTTTCATGCTCCATAAAAAAACCGCCCAGAAGGCGGTCATATTCATTTTTAAATTAGTTCAACAAGGGCTTGAGTGTATAAACCATTTGCCCTTCAACCGTTTCAATCGAAACCACTTCAAAAGACAATCCCATCGGCATGAGAACGCCGTTGCCAGCATTCAGTGCATCCAGATCAATACCTAAACCTTTTGCATTCTCAATCTTGATTACGATATCTGAAGCTGTATCAACCATCAGTAACGGCGCATTCAATTGAACTGTCTGCCCCACCTGATAAGCCGCTACTTGATTAAGTGTCGCAGCACCCACCACGGTTGAAGCTGTATTGCTCGCCACAATTTGAATAGCTGTCATGTCGGTACTCAGCCAGCGCTTAAGTACATCATCAGCCAGAGAGCTTGTAGCAGAGTTTAAGTAGCTGCTCAGTGAAGCATCATTTCCCTGTACATAATCAAGGAGAGTCCGAATCGCACTAGGTCGGATACTCGGATCAAGAGGAATAACCGTATTGGCCACTGTGTCGAATAGGTCCCGAGCCTTATCATCCATTGGAGCGAACAGACTGGTCAGCTTTTTACTCGCCGTCCACTCAGCTCTTATAAGTTCCTTCTGCTCGAGGAGATATTGCTTATCTAGACTTGAAGCACTGATCTTTTTATCAACTAAAGATTCAAGTTCACCAAACTGCAATGGATGAGAACTCCAATCCAAAGCCTCGGCAATTTCTGGTAACTGATCATCAGGTGTAATGCCGTATTTCAGCGCCTGTTTCTCTGTTAAAGCAATTACGGTGCACCGGCAACGAAAGCCCAACGGCGGATAATGTGTCAGCCAGAACGGATGATCAATAGGCAATACGATCCGGTTCAAAGCCAAATGACTAGGACGCACCCGACTATCATCGATAGCTGAGTACATTAGATAAGGACGGCGTTTCTTGTTCCGTTGCTGCTGGATCCATCGACCATGACCGTAAGCACTTTGGATGTTCGTACGAAATACATTGTCCAGGTAGTGCTTTGGCAGAATGATTTCAGATTCTTCAATCAACTTCTGAAAATCCTTGAAAGTACCGCCGTCGGCAATCGATTTATTCACTGCCTTAATGACCGTCTCAATCTGTTCAAGACTCGATAGAAAGCTAACCGTGGTTGCCATCTGCCGAGTCTTTAGATCCATCGAATAAAACTCATCAGGCAGCACGATCTTTTTGCTATGAGCGTACCGAAGCGCCTCAAGGAACGTGACTGGTTGCATAACTTACTTCCCATTTTGAGCCGTCACATACCCCAATACATCTGCAGCATACAAAGCCTGATCCAGATTGGCCGTGAATTGTGTCTGAGTTGCACCAGGTATTAATTGCATCAGGTTATAAGCCAGACTTTCAGGATTATCAGATTTGAATACTAATTCCTTGACCTGATCCGGTTTCAGTAGCTGCAATTCATCCTGGCCATCAGTCAGTTCTTCAACTTCCTGTTGTTCAGGTGAAAGCTTGTTTGCTGATGCCTTAAAGTTGAATGCCTGACGCGGTACTGCAGAGAATTGATTGAAGGCAGTTTGTGTTTGCTCAACCAGATCCCCATCCTGCAGTCCGTACTCACGAATAAAATAATCTTTAGAAAGGTTGGCCCCAGCATTCTTTAAATGAACATCACGCTCAGCCTGATCCTTATTCAGCGGTTTTGGCTTTTCACCAAGCATTACTTCATAATCACCCCAACCGTTTAAAGCGCATAGAGCATTGACCACAGCCTGTAAAGTCGGTGTGACAAGCCTAATATCAGATTTAAGCTTATCCATTCGTACATTTTCATGCACTTGACCAAGACTGTAGCTTCCCTTCCCATCTGTTCCGCTGGTAAGCGTCTGCCCTAGTACAACTTTCTGGATCTGACGAATCAGCTGATTATTAAATGCCTCAAACGCTGCCCCTGCTGAACCGTTTGTTCCTGGTGCGGAAAGAATCTGAACATCATCATCTGCATCAATCGATAATACGCTTTGAGCATGAGCAGTTAACAAGGCTTTGCTCATATCATCAGTTTCAGTATCTTTGCACTTACCCAGTAAGATTGGTGTTCCAAAACGTTCGAGGAATTTCGCCCAGAATTTGAAGCCATTCTGCTTAAAGAAGAATAACCAATACAGCGTGGCTAATAGCGCTTTACCATATGGCTGTTCGTATGTGGCTTTACGGCGTGTTAAGAAGAATTTGAATGCTTGATCTACCTCATGATCTGCATTGTTTCCATCCTGACGATAGATTAGCCGACCATCATTCTTAGGCTCAAACCATTGCATCGGTTTTTCACCAATCCATTGCAAACCAATATAACCTTCCGACTTTAGCTCATATACAGCTTCCTGAACCGAGTACCCGAAGAACAGTGCACTCATGGCAGCAGTCGCAATTTCATGGAACCATTCTTTCAGGATGAGATTCAGCTTTTCCGCTTCATCCGTATCATTTGGTTCAATTCGCAATGGCGTTGCTAAAAGTGCATCAATCCGTGTTTCAACTACTTGTGCAATCTCGTCATCATCAAGCAGTACACGCAATCTGTGGCGTGTAATTCCAGCTTTGCGCAGCACTTCATCAGTATCTGGTTGCTTGCCAAAGTTCACCAGAAACTGAGTGACTGCTTCTTGAGTGTATAAATTGCCGTAAGACAAAGCCTTCTTTGACGCTTTGTCCTTTTTAGACTTTGCCATGTTTTTTCCTTATCAATAGGTTCGAGTACCTGCACCTGCAGGTTTTTTCCGTTTTCGCTCACGGATATCACTAAAGCAAATCATGACGCCGTCTGCTCGGTTTGGAGACAATGCCCCGTCCGGTTGCTTATTGACTAGGATTTTGCCTGCACCATTCTTCGTATAAGTGGGTTGTGATAACTCTCGCTTGAGCTGTTCAAGCTCCTGCTTGTTTATATCTTTGGTAGAAAGCGAAATAAGATTGTCTGGGTCATATTGCATACCTTGTAAGGCTCGATAAGTATTCTGAAATCTGATACGCAATGACCACCACATCTGAGCTTTAAGATTGGCAAAGAAGTCTACGTTTTTACGCGCCTCAACCATTTCCTGCTCCGGGTTGTGCACCGCACCTGAGCCTCGGAATGGATTTGCTTCGATCTCCGGAATACCTTTGGATCTATTTTGCTCATTAATGACTCGGGCATCACCACGCACACCAGCACCAAGACCATCGGCATCGTAATAAAACGAGTTCAAACGTAGATCAAGACAAGCATCAATAGCTTTCTGAGTTGTGCCAAAGATGTCATCACCAACGCCTGACCAAGTATCCAAATACTGCAGTACGATGCCATGACGTGCGGCAAAAGAGTTTTTATCCTTGCCCTCATCTGCCACATCAAGCGCACCTATACATTCCCCTGACGGCTGAATATCTAATTCAAGATGAGCATCAACGGCAGCTTGTACCCATGCTGATGGAATCAACACACCTTCTACCGAGGCGGCATAATCAATATCAACCTCTTGAGCTAAAACAATGTCATCAAGAGTGGCTAATTGTTTTTCATACCAGGGGTAAATTAATTTGCCATTAAATTCGACCTGCCAATTCTTATCTGGGTTATCACGCCATGCCATCGTAAAAACGGCGTAACGACCACTAAAACGATCTTGGTGAAACTTGTCCCCAATACCGTTTGGTGTAGATCCCTTGATATGTACGTTTGTGTTTTGAGAAATGGCAGCATCAACAGCTTCTTGCCGCTCTACGAATGCCCATTCATCCAGAAAGTACATTGTGGTACGACCACCACGGCCAATATTGTCACCAGCCTCACCCGTAACCGTTGCGCCGTTGTCCGGGTTGATGATTCGCATGTAGTTGTCATGCACTTTCTCGACAAAGCCTTTAGGTTTCATCCAGTCTGGCAGCTTGGAAAACATATCCCTAAATTTGTGCAGTAACGTTTTCGGATCGCCTTTTTTATCAACCAGATCTTCTTTACGACTACCGACGCCACCAGCAAAGCCTTCAACGAATAACCACCGGTGCAAATAAAAGCCCAAGACTACATAGCTCATCCCTTCGTCACGACTTTTTTCAATTAAACCGTGTGTCTGGGTACCTTCACGTTCAATCAGCCAATCAACGAGTTCAACCTGACCAGGACGCAAAACAAAAGGAATATTCGCAGGCAGTCCAAAAGGCATGCCCCGTGGATCGTAAGTCCATACCCAGTGATTAAACCAATGAGCCGGATCATTCTTACATCTGTAGATTTCAGCCTCTCGACTTAGTTCATTCTGCTCTATCAGCATCCGGTAGTAATAACGCCGTTTCATTTCTTCAATGATTTCAGGCAGACGTGTATTGATCGTCCACTCTTTAATTAGTGGCGCTATATCTTCGATTGCATAAGTCATAACTTGCCATTAATTGCTAAACGCGAAAGCTCTTGAGCGGATAGTCCGTTAAGCTCATCTGGTGTGAATTGATGTGTTGATTTGGTTTCTTGCTGAATAGGCCCGCCGTCTGGACCAGTAATTTCTTGCTTTGTCACACGGCCATCTGTTTCTTGGAATGCCTGTTTCAGCAGATTTTGTTTTGCCCGTTTATTTTTTCCAGAATCCTCATACATCTTCTGAAGCTCACGTAAACGAAACGCCTTGTTAGCAATCGCAATATCATCAATATTTTCACGAAACTCTTTGCGAGTTTGCTCAAATAAATCCTTTAACTTTTTACTGAGATTACGACCTGCATATTTTGTCGGGTCATAACTGTGACATTGTTTTCGATCAATCTTGATCTTATATATTTCTTCTACCGCGTCTGCTACTTGTTGAGGGGTTTCAAAGCAAGCAAGAGACTGAACTATAAACATTTTTACAGGCTCTTTTAATGCTGCCATAAACACCTCTTTGTCGTTCTACGTCGTACAAGATAGGCAAAAAAAAATAGCCGTTAGGCTCAATTAATCACACAGTTCCCACAACACGCAGCAATACTTGTTTCGGATACAAACGGCGCATTCTTAGCAATTTCCAAAAGTCGTTTGACAGACTCGTCTGCACCCCACCGTCTGGTCTCACCAAAGAACACTTCGACATCATGGCCAGCCAAATAATGTTTAGGCAGTCCAGTCATATCGCTATAGATAATTTCGCCATCAGCATCCCGCTCTACACCAATGTGATACAGCTCATGTTCAATCAAACGGCAGAATTCACGATCTGAGGCTTGTTCACAGAAAGCAGCATCCACAGTAATCAGATATTGAGGTACAAAGCCGAACCAATCCCGCATCTGTTGTTCCTGGCGTGCTTTCTTCCAGCCACCCACGTTAAACATGACCTTTTCACATTGCCCAAGCACCATACGTTTTTTCGCTACGGCGGCCGATGAAGCCCAGGCGAATGCAAGGAACTCTTCATTGTCATGGAGTAATTCAGCAATATGGTCATGATCCGGGTTATGAAGTTCACCACCTAAAGTGAGCCAGTTTTTAATAACCCATTCTTTAAGCTCTGGTGCAGGTGCCAAGCGAATGGCTTCTTCTTCCTCGGCCTGATCAATCAGATCCGTCGGTGGGAATGGTCTGAACTGTTCCATCTTCTAATCTCTCTAACTGACTTCGAATCCAGTTAATTGCATAACCTGATTCAATTTGATGGGGTTCAAGACGCACAAATATATAACCTTGATCTTCAGCAAGATCATACTTATTAAATGAATTCGCTATCTTTCTTCCGCCGCGACCAACCGCCCATGGACTGCCCGCAATTTCTATAAGAAGATTCAACTTCACAATATAAAAATCAAACCGCCAATTTTTGGTTGATTCAAATTGAAACTTCCGTCTGTAGCCAATTCGGTATTCTTCTAATTCTTGAAATAAGGTTTCTTCAGCTTCTAAATATTTTTCTCTAGCCTTAGGTAGAGGTTTATTGCGGGGTTTGGTTTTGATTGGGCCTTTGGCGGTTAAGCATTTATAGAGGTCTGGATCCATGAATATTACCCAATAAAAAACCATCCGAAGATGGTTTTTTATTATTCAGTCTTGAGCTATTAGCCACAAGATGCTTGAACGATAATTTTAGTTTGTGGGTCAGTTACTACCGTAACTCTCTCTAAACGGTAATCTAAAGTTACCGGTTGGCCAGGTGCTACCATACGTACAATTTCAGCATTAGTCTTGGCTTTAATTGCTGCTTCAGATAAACCAGTTTGTCCAACAAGTTTGGTTGCTTCCTCTGCTACACAGCTAGTCATCGTATTTGGTTGATGAGAAGGCATCTGTTCAGGATTATTTGCACACGCCGTCAATGTAACTGCTACTAGAATTAAAGATAAATTCTGGATAATTTTCATAAGTTTCTGTCTTGTTGGAATAAAAAATTAATCATACCGAATAAGAAAGTATCGGTTGCAGGCTTAACAACAGTCTATATATTCTGCTTAATCAGAAAAATAATGAACTGTCGCAATAGTTATCTAGTGCATTCCCCAGACTTTTAACAGTGATAACGGGAAAACCTCCCAAAGGAGGTTCTATGCATAGATTTAAATTTTAACCACAAAATGCCTTAAGAATAGTTTGGGTTTGTGGATCAGCAATTACAGTAACTCGTCCTGGATGATAATCTTTAGTTATAGGTTGGCCCGGTGCAACCAGTCTAACAACCTCAGAATTTGTTTTTGATTTGATATCAGCCTCGCTCGATAATGTCGTACGTGCTAATTTTGCTGCACTTTCAGGCACGCATTTTTTCATCATCTCAGGCTTGTGAACAATTTCTGTATCAGGAGTACCTGCACAAGCAGTCAAAGTCACTGCTGCAATAATAAGTGACACATTATAAATAATTTTCATAAGCTTCTATCTTTAACATATAAAAGCAGGATGATACCTAGGTCGGCTTGAGCAAGCCTAGCCATATCAACAATGTTAATACACTTCTTTAAATATTGAAATTTAAAAAAACCCACTTAACTCTCCCAAATTAAGCAGGCTCATGTCAGGTCAACAATTTCTTTCATTGTTTTTATACACCTGTATCTTAGCAAATAATTTATCTAACTAAATATAATTATTTGCTTCTTTAGACCAAGGGGTAATCACCCAACCTCTTTCAAGCAATCACGGCACTCTTTCTGGTTATCACTGATCTCAGTTACACCGTGAAGACCGAATAAGCAGAATATAAATTGGAGCATACTTTTCTCCTGATATTAAAAACCCCACTAAAAAATGGGGTCATTACAGCTTATTAAGCGGGAAAACAATTCCTCATCACCTGAACATTCTTAGCTATGAAGAACTTCTAATTCAAAACCGTTATCAATCATTTTATTAATACTGGGTATCAGTGCCTCTATCCACTCTCCCTTGCTCCAAACCCTTAAGACTCCATTCTCTTCCTTATAGTAAGCATGATCGAAAAGTGAGATATGATGAATAACCTGTGTTCCGTTTGGTATACGTGTCATACAAACCTCCAGACTTTTTGTTGTAATTTTAATCTATCAGAATATTATGTTTTTTAATTATAGATGCTTGTATCAATTCACTATTAAATGTGACCTATCAAACAATGTAGCAACACATGACATAAGAAAAATATAGGCAAAAAAATACCTCCTTTATAGGGAAAGGAGGCAGAATTAGAAAGACTCTACAGCATAGAATCTAGGTGACTATTCTATCTAAGTTTATTTTTTAATCAACAGTAAAAATCATTTTATTTGTTCAATAAAAAGCCCACTTACTCGTCAAATAAGTGGGCCAGTGCTGTAGTCACTTTCTTCGTATTGCATCTTCTTCTTATCGCAAAAACAATATAGCACTAACGCTTTAACCAGAAAGTATAGAAAATACTAAGAAAATGTTTTCAAATGTTGAGCTTGAGTTAATTTTCTTTTCAAATAATAAATTCTAATCATCAAAAAAAATCCTATATTGAAATGAGCTTTCAGTTTAGCCTCAAGAAATCTATTTGGAGGCCTCTATCTTTTCAACTACCTTCTCAAGATTTTCAATCTGTCTTTTTTTATCAGACCTATACTGATAGAAGCAGAAAAATAATAAAAATATGGACGTGAACAATATTCCGCCTACAAATATAAGATTTTTACGTTCCAAGACTATACTCACTTGCTCTGAATATAGTTCCAAGTATGACATCTTGTTGATTAAAGAAATATTAAAAAAGCCCACCATTTGGCGAGCTTTCCTTGATGCTTAAACCTATTTTTGACATTTCACGTTAAACTGGTATTCGTCTTGAGTGACTTTAATTTTAATATTTTTATATTTTCGCTTGTTTGGATCCATTGCCGAGCCAGCCACTTCCTCAAAAAAGCTACGATCATTCATTAGCTCGCCATACGCTTTATAGCCTAATAAAATCTTTTCAGGCTTTTCGCCTTCAGCCACTAATTTACCGAGAGTATCTTCTAGTTTTTTAACAGTTAAAATCGCCATTTCAATTAGAGCTCAAAAACAAAAAGGCATTATCACTTAATTTTATGAATAAATAATGTCAAAAAAGCCCACCATTTGACGAGCTTTTAAATCAATCTAGTGCTTTAACGTACACTTCGATCACTATAACAGAAATATGCCATATCTCGTCTAGACGGTCAATCCTTAAACACGTTAATTTTAGGCTCTTTTTCTTTTACCAAGCTTGATACTGCTCTCATTACCTGAGGTATTTCAATTTCATTGATTTCCAATTCATCAGCCTCAATATAAATATAGCCCGTATCTCCATCTATAAATTTATTTACCACCGTTTCTAGAGGAAACTTACCATCCCTCATCATGCCGAAAGCCAGCCAATAACTAGCCTTCCCACAGGTAATGACTATTCTACCCATTTAAATTTTCAGCCTTTTATCATGTCCTGAAAGATAGAATTTAGCACAACTCACCATAATTGCTGCCTGAGCTTTCGACTGATTGGTTTCTTGAGCCACTCGACTCAGCCCTTTATTTTCCACTTTGTTTTTCACTAAACACATTAAAGCAAACTTAGTTGTAAAATCCGCTGTATCGGCCTGAAATACACCTTTCAGTAATTCCTGAACTTTATCCGCTTCAAAATCACTAATCTCGCACTTGATATAGCATTTAGAGTTACGCGGAGTTTTATCAGCCTCACGGATCAACCAATAAATTTGATTTACATGTAACCCATCTGGCAAATCTCCGCCCTTCATCCGAACGGTTTCACACCATGCCCCAAACTGTTCCAACCACCCATCAATGTTGTACTTCGCCCAATCCATTACTTCTGCCTTTACCGTCGCATTCATCCCAAATCCCCTACCATCTTCTCAATTTGCTGTATCGCTAAACCTGACTTCACTTGATCTGTACTAAACCGTATTACTTGAAAACCCATCATTGTTGCTGCGTTATATTTTTCCATGTCCCCGATATACCCCTTGCCTCTGGTATGCCTTCCTCCACTCCAGATCGCACCTTCAACCTCTACCAGTATCTTTTTTCCTACCAGGTGGAAATCAGCTCTCCATTTCCGCTTTGGGTGAAACTCAAATTCCTGCTCAAACTCAATTTTTAAAGTTTTGAGTTCTCTGGCCAGTTTCGCTTCAAACTCATTCGGTACTTTTTCGCCTTTCACCTTAGGACGCTTGGAGCGCACTTTTGGTCTGGTGGCTTTCACCATCTTTTTGTATTCAGCGATTGAGTAGCTGGTCATTCACACCACATCCTCAATACAACGGCGCCAATAGCCATGAAAATAAACATCAGCGCTTTGTTTAGATCCTTCATACGGCAATTTCACCCTTTACATTCATAATGTCTTTGGCATATGCAGTTGCACGGTAATGACTCTCTGATACACGCTCCAAATAACCACCTTTGACATGCTCCTGAAGCAGGCTGTAAATAGTGGTTCTATGAAAATCAAAAACAGCTTCTTGCACATCCTTCACTGAAAATGGCGTAGTGGCATAACAAGCAAAAAGCATCAAACTTATCTGATCTTCAAAGCTAACTTTCCTATGGATTTTTGACTGATCATCAGAATCAATTTGCTTAATCTCGCCACCATTTTTCAAGAATTCTTCAATTGTTGTATTCACACCCCACCCCCTACACGCCGATCCATCCAATTGCACTCAACCACAGCCAATCCGTCATGCTGGAACCGGGACCATAGTCGATCACCCAAATCAGTCGCCAAATCATCCTTGGTCATATTTGAAATCAGCATGGTCGGCTTACCTGCGTCATAACGCGCATATAAAACCTTGTGAACCAGTTGCAGGCGGTTTTCATGGCGATCATGCAATCCATATTCATCCAGAATCAGAAGGTCATAATCGGTATAGCGCCAGATTGCGTTGGCTTCGTTGTCATCGGCTTTTTTCCAAGCGTTGGCAATCTCATTAGCCATATCTTCAGAAGTGACGTAGCGGGCGTATTTACGCGCCTCCAGAACGTTGCGAGCGACTGCGCATGCCAAATGGGTTTTTCCAGTACCAGTACGACCCGCCATAATCAGATTGAGAGTGATGCCTTCCAGAAAGTCTTTAGTGAATTTCACACACTGAGCTTTGGCATGTTTCTGGCCGTCGTTAGTGGTGATGTATTCCTTAAAACCACTGTTTGCATGACGACCTGGTAACTTCGCGCCTTCAAAATGCTTTTCACGAACCATCTGATTGACAGAGGCTGCATGATCCTGATGGGCCTGATTTAAGATTTCAGATGCACACTGTTTGCAAATTGACTGGTTACCCAGTTGAACTTTTTGCATTTGGTGGCGGTCACAGTATTCAGAGCTGATCTGAATTTTTGAACCAAGTAGAGCTGCTGCATTCATACTAAGCCCTCCAAGTCGATGTCATCGGTTGCGGGTGCGTATTGTTGAACCTGGCCCCAGTTTTGATTTACGTTGCGGTTGTTTTGGGCGGGTGCTGTAGAGTGTGAATTTTGTTTTTGAGTGAACTTTCGCTTGATCCACTTCACGAAGTTTGAATACATCTGGGTGTCTGTAATCTGACCTGCGTTCAAACGTGGTTCGTAGTGAGCATTCACTTCAAGTAAAATCTGATTCACCAGTTCTTGGGTCATCGGAGTTTCACCTGATCTCTGTAACCAGGAATTCAGAGAATGTAAATCTGGTGTCCAGAGATTCAGAACCTGATCAACTGAATTTTCTTGCGTGTTTTTCTCTTTAAAGTTTTCTTTAATATTTTCTTTTAAATCTATTTCTTTTACAGAGTGACATTTGATGTCACTAGTGGTGGTGACATTTGATGTTACTGGTGTAGTAGCATTTGATGTTACTGGTGTGGTGACATGAGATGTAACTACATTTGATGTAACTGCATTAGATGTAGTTACATTTGATGCTACTGCTTCAATAGAAATACGATCACCTAAAGTCAGTGCGTAAGAGCTGCTTTTACCCAAGGTTTTAGTGATGCTGATCAATTGGTATTTAGCTAAATCAGCCATACATTTGCGTACAGTCCGCTTGTCCTTAATTCCAGTGATCTTCATCACCAAGGTTTCACCTAATGACTTTTGATCCAAGTGAAATCCTTTGATGTGACGATTTAGTAGAACGATGCACTTAATAGCATCCCCACTTAATACAGCCAGATAACCTTCGTCACAGATGAAATTAGGCAAGGGTGAATACCCATCATCTTTTTTCGACATGGCTTGTCGCTCTAATTTTTTAGCAGTGGATGGGTGTAACGAAATATCGTTGTCTACCCCCTGCTTGTGTGCTAAATTTGATTTCATATTCAATGCCCTCTAAAGTTTTGAATTGATAAAGCCTGATCCACGAAATCAGGCTTTTTCTTTTTCTACACAGGTATGAACTTGTGTATCCAGTTCAGCTAAAAGCATATGAAGCTGATGAATTACTTTTGACATATCCATTGCTTCCCCTTGTGTTATACGTCCATCTGCCATCATTTCCTTGAAGACTGCGCAAACATCACCTCCCCCCATCCCAATGCTTAAGACAAGATCCGTTAATGCTATATCCCGACATTCAGGTATTACTGGTAGATCAATGGATACCTTGCCATGTTCCGCATTCAGGCTTTGCAAAATACGAAAGTCACCAGTGATAGCCATGATCTTGGAGGCTTCCGCTAATGTGAGATGGTGTGTATCGGTATTTGGATTAACTTTGCTGTTAAGCACAGCTGGGCTTTTAATTCCTAGACGTGGAGCTATTGCACTTGCGCCACCTGGATAATCATGAACAGTGTTGTATGCCGCATCAGTTATGTTCATTTAAGATTCCTTTGAACGTTTTTGTAAGTTAGCTATGGCTTAAGCTACGTTTGAGACAGTGGAATCTAGAGGTTTTAATCCATTTGCTAAATCACGCACTTGATATTCACGCGCTAATGGAATTTTTTGCTCAGGCCATTGGCTGATTGCTTGCGAACTAATGCCTAGTTTGTCTGCCAACTCAGTGACATTACATTTCAAGAGTTTTAAAGCTTCTGATTTGGTCATAGATAATGCCTCAATGGTAACTTTTCTTACCTTATTAAACAGCATAAAACTTACCTAGTCAAATGGTAAGATTTCTTACAAACAGGATCGGCTTGAATTTATGGAAACTTTAGGTACTCGGCTTAAAGCCTTGAGAAAAAATAAAAAAATAACTCAACAACAAGTAGCTGATGCAATTGGTGTTTCTAAAACATCCGTAATCTATTGGGAGAAAGATGAAAACCTTCCAAAGCACGATAGTTTAATGGCTTTAGCCAGAGTTTTAGGGGTTACTTCTGATTACCTTTTAAATGGTAAAGGGGGCTCTTCCTTTGACAATAATATTAGCATTCCCCTCCCACTTGCTGGTCGCCTTGTCCCTGTTATTTCATGGGTTCAAGCAGGCAGCTGGACTTCTGTCGAATCCGTTCCTGCAGGTACACAATTTGATGAATGGCTTCCGCCAAATCCAAAGTGTGGAAAGAATGGCTATGGGTTGGAAGTCGTGGGCGAATCAATGCTCCCAGACTTTCGCCCAGGCGATAAGATTTATGTAAATCCTGATTTTCAGCCAGATGAATTGAAAACTGGCGATCTGGTGATTATGTCTTGCGAAGGTGATGCAGAAGCAACTTTCAAAAAGTTGATTGTTGAAAGTGGCAATATGTATTTACAACCTTTAAATCCTGATTGGCCGGAAAAGACTATGCCATTGATCCTGGGTTGCAAGCTTGTTGGTAAGGTCGTTGGATTATATCGGGATGTTTGAAAAATAATTCACCGGTGACTAAAAGACGCTATAGGCGGCTTGGGTTGAACACAATTTTAATTATGGGAAGTGTGATATGCAAAAAATTGAAATCAATTCCCACAAGATCAGTCATGTGCTTTATCAGCACCACCTGTTGACTGTAGTACTTCAGACGGGTGAAAGATTTCTATACCGGCTACTCGAATCCAATACTTTTGCTAAATTTATGGATTCGACTGATAAAGACAAGTTTTATAAAACAGAAATTGAAGCAAATAAAAAGTTTAAGCGTATTCAGCTTTTTATGTAGTTGGGATTGGCCGCTATGTGCGGCTTAGTCGGTATTGGGATGTGGTATGGAATTTAGCGATTATATTGTTTATGTTGATGAAAGTGGGGACCATACCGTAAATGGGTACAATGCAAAGTACCCTGTATTTGTTCTGGCCTTTTGTATTTTTCATAAAAGATATTACACAGAAACTGTAATCAAGAAATTGGAGCAGCTTAAATTTAAGCATTTTGGTCACGACATTATTGTGATGCATGAAAGAGATATTCTTAAAGGTACGGGAGATTTTAAGAATTATTCATCCAAAGACCAAAAAGAAGCGCTCTTAAGTGACCTCACCGAATTAATGCAAGAAACAGATTTTATTTTAATCTCATGTGTTGTTAGAAAAGATATTTTAATTCAAAGATATGCGACTCCTAAAAACCCATATTTTATTGCTTTAGAGTTCGGCTTAGAGCGCATTTATAAGTTCTTAGTAGAGAAAAATCAGCAGGATAAGAAAACGTTCATCGTATTTGAACAACGCGGATTACAGGAAGATAGGGATTTAGAACTTGAATTTAGGAGGGTTTGTGATGGAAATAATTACGAAAAAATTTGCCTACCATTTGAAATCAAAATGGCTTCAAAAAAAGTAAATTCATCGGGACTGCAAATTGCTGATTTGGTTGCACGACCTATAGGTAATCATGTCCTAAAGCCAGAACAGGTTAATAGAGCATTTGATGTATTGAAGTATAAATTTTATAGCGCGAATGGCCGTAAGGGAGTTGGAACTGGATATCGCGGTTATGGGTTAAAAGTATTTCCCAAATAATAAATAAACAAAAGGCCCTAACATAACGCTAGAGCCTTTCGCCGACTGGGAATCCCCGGTCCATGTATGGATTATAAAACATTAATAAAAGTTAATCAAATGCTGCAACCCGAGCGGCTCTTGGATCGGGTGGAGAACTTATGCTTGAATTAATTGTTATTGATATATCTGAAACTAAACCAAAATCACTCTATGCTAGACAATTCAAAACCCATCCTCGCGTAGGTGAATGGATTGAAATAGATGAAAATGACGAAGGGGTTTTATATGAAGTTGTTAAGGTTGCTCACTCGACAAATGGTGGTGATTCAGATTTATACGTAAAGCCTCTAGGACTAACTTATGAAGTTGTTGGGAATCTTTGTGGTAAAAGTGATTAGCGATATTTAAATGGTTTTCGCTTAAATCATTAGGATTAGTAATTAAAACACCGATAAGTTTCACCCCGGTTAGTGGAGATGAATCCATTACCTCTATTAACTGACCTTCTTTTGTAATACCAATCATTCTAATGACTCCATCCAACCCATCCCTGTGATGGGTTTTCTTTTGTCTATTAAAACACAAAAGTAATTTTTATTACCATTTGTATTGACTTATTAGGTAAGTTAACTTACTTTAGTTCTCGTAGACAACAAAAAAGCGCCGAAGTTTGAGACCCGAAGCGCTTTTACAGATAACTGCGAGATCAATTATGAACAAAAATCCTATTCAAAGCAACCTGCCGGAGTTCGGCCAGTCGCGCCAAACATCTGAGCGATTGTATCAACATCCAGAACCCAAACAATCTGTAGCAAAGGAAATCACTAAAAACTTAGCTGCGTGGATGGTTCTATTTTCAGTATTTTTTGGCCTTTCAGTAATGATTCTTCATGCAGCCGAAAAACAATCTGCTTATCAAGCGGAATCAATTGTTAAGGCAGTTGGGGGTGTGAAGTGAATACTCAAGTAAATTTACAAAGCATCGAAGATGCTCGTCAAGAATGGTTGCAATCACGCCGTCTTGGTATTGGTGGTTCTGATGTAGCGGCAATCTTAGGCTTGAGCAAATACAGCTCTCCCTATCAATTGTGGCTGGATAAGACAGGTCGCTCTGAACTGGAAGACAGTACCAGTGAGCCTGCGTACTGGGGCAACATGCTGGAGGACATCGTAGCCAAAGAGTATGCCAAACGTAATGGCGTTAAGGTGCAGCGTGTTAATGCAACAATCGCCCACCCTGAACATGACTGGATGCGTGCCAATATTGACCGTGCCATTATCAATCCAGAAATTGCAGGTAATGTCCGTATCAAAGATGGAAAGCTGACTACTGACCGTATTCTGGAATGCAAGACTGCTAACCAGTACCTGGCTAAATTGTGGGGTGATGAGCAGTCTGAACAGGTGCCAGATTACTACCTGACGCAAGTGCAGTGGTATATGGGTATTACAGGCGCTTCGATGTGTGGCTTGGGTGTGCTGATCGGTGGTCAGAAGTTCCGTAGCTATCAAGTCGCATTCGATCCTGAGCTGTTTGAAATGCTTACAGATGAATGCTCAAAGTTCTGGAATGAGCATGTTCAGGCTGACGTCCCACCAGCTCCAACCACGTTTGATGATGTTCTGCATCGCTGGTCTACTCATAATCCTGATCAGGCACTACAGGCAGATGACGACCTTGCTCAGCTGGTCGCTGAATATAAGGACCTAAACGCCACGATCAAAGAAGCCAGTGGTGAGTTAGATACCCTCAAGCTACAAATCTGCACCCGCATGGAAGATGCGGAGATGATTATTGCTGAGGAAAAGCGTCTAGCAACATTCAAATACCAAGAACGCAACACCCTAGATAGCAAAGCACTGAAAGCCGCTCACCCGGATATTTACGAACAATTTGTGAAGACTTCAAGCACTCGCGTGCTGCGCATTAATTAAGATTTAAGGTAGAAGAATATGAACTCAATTGTTAAAACAGGCCAAAACGCTGCCGTTAATTTCTTAACTCCGAACAACCTGCAAGAAGCAATGCAGATTGCCGGCATCCTTGCCGAGTCTGACATTGTGCCGAAGGACTACCAGCGCAAGCCTGGGAACATTCTTGTTGCTATGCAATGGGGTGCTGAAATTGGCTTGCAGCCATTACAAGCTATGCAAAACATTGCCGTGATTAATGGTCGCCCTTCTATCTGGGGTGATGCAATGCTTGCCCTTGTTCGTGGATCCGGTCTGCTCGATTTCATCCGCGAGGAAATTTCCGAAGATGGTCAAAAAGCCACTGTAACTGTGAAGCGGAAAAATGAAGAACCAGTTGCTTCAGTATTCACAATGGAGGATGCGAAAAAGGCAGGTCTATCAGGTAAACAGGGGCCTTGGACGCAGTATCCAAAACGCATGTTAAAGCTACGTGCTCGCTCTTATGCCCTACGTGATGTTTTTCCAGATGTGCTCAAGGGTATGGCAATTGCTGAGGAGGAAAAAGATAAGGAAATTGATATTACTCCCACTGCACCAGAAACCAGTACAACGAAGGCAAATAGCGGATCGTCATCGCTGAAAGCGCGCATGGCCAAAAAGAAAGATGCTGTCGAGTCGGTGGCTACAGAAATTGACCTAACCCCGTACTACCAACGTATTGATAACGCCACTTCTCTTAAGGAACTCGATCAGATCGGTGCTGACATTGCTGAGTTGAATTTAGGTGAGCCAGCTAAGTCTGAAATCGGCGAAGTGTTTAAAGCCAAGCGTAAAGAGCTAAAAGCTGCCCAGGCTTTTCCCGATGAATCAATTCAGTCAGTAATTAACGAGATCAGCAACACGACCGATCTGGAATCACTTAACGCAATTATGGCTTCACGCTTTGAGCCCTTCACGGCTCAGATGACTGAGGAGCAGATCAGTCAGATTAATTCAGCGTATGAAGCACAAGAAGCGGCGCTAACGCCATGAGTTATTCCTACTCTTCTATGACCCGCGTGCTGCTTGTGCAGCACAAAGGTCGGGTTAGAACTTACCGCAACATCAACCTATTCGGTATTGATGATTGCCTTCGAAATTTTGCGAACACCTGGGGGTACAAATGATCTTCAGAATTAAAAAGAAGCATGAAGTTGGCTTTAAGCTTTGGCTAGAAAAATTGGGTTATGCCAAAAATGAACTTGCGGATGGCAGCTCGACATTTAGCGGCAAAGGCACACGCAAGACACTGAGTTACGTGCTCTTAAAGAAAGATTTAACAGGTAATGCGGCATGTCAGGTGCTATTCGATGAATATGAAGAACACCTGGATAACCCTGATTATTTAGATGTGAAGGTGGCGTGATGGATATTAAAGAAGTCGTAAAAACCGCAATTTTGCGCAACTCCCATGAATGGGGTGATGAGCAAGCAGAAGCAGTTTTGAAGGCAATTAATGAAGCTGGTTTTCTTGTTGTTCCAGCCAAAGCCCAAGCGGTGCCGGAGTGGAAAGATTACACAGTTGAATCGCCTCGCATTGATGGCCCGTACCAGATCTTTATTATGAACCAACAATTGGTCGCAAAATGGAAGTCACCTTGGGGCTTCTCATCTATAGAAGATGGTGACGCACTCAACCAGGAATTAATCACACATTGGTCTGTGTTGGGCAATGATCCAGCAATCGAACCACAGGAGCCAGCCAATGACTGAAATTCAACAAACAAACATTGCTGTGGCCAACCACATCATTGATCAACTGTATAAAGAGAAGCCTTTCAATTTGGCTTTGGATGCAGGCCAGACCGGATCTTTATACAGCATTGCGAGTGAGTCACATCACTTGCACAGTGACTTTGTTCGCAAGCTGGAGGCAACTTTAAGGCAGCGCGTGAACAATGGTACTGGCGTGATTCTTGAGATTAATAGCAATGCTGACCTGTATTACCACATGCTTTCGTCATATATCGCGAAGTTTGATCAGTATGGCGTGGTGAAGAGTTTGGGAGAAGTGTCTTGAAAGCGAACGAGTTTGTGAAGAAGTTTGGGATAAAAGAAGCCAAAAAAGTTCTTCATTGCATGGATGATGCGAGTGAGTTCAAGATATACATGCCTGGAGATACATGGGACAAGCCAACTTTAATTGATGCTGTTGGTTTGCGTCGCCTTGTTGAAAGTCATGAGTTAATTGAAAAGGATTTTGAGTCTGTAGAAATTGCTGAATATGAACACATGATTTCAGGTTGTTATTCAGAACCATATTGGATTCGAATTAAACAAGCCATCGCAGATGTAGAAAGTTGTATGGAGGTGTCATGATGGGAGCGCTTAAGTACACCATTACAGTTGAAGCTGATGTTGAGCCTCAGCTTTATCTTGGACAGAGCATCTTTGGTGGGAAAATTGTTCAACTTAAGATGGAGGATTTGCCCGCTTTAGTTCCAGTGTCGTGGTTGGTTGAGAAATATGGATTAACCAAAACCACAATCATCAAAAAGCTTGAAGGCTATAACCAAGGAACTGAAGGTAAGCACCTTTATGAAACCAAGGTGGCCATGATGATCCTATCAAAGCCACAAAGAAATAAACGCGGATCAAAACGGGTCAATTAGACCCGTTCAGCATCTCACTGATTTCGCTTGCTGTGGGATTATAATAAGTATTAATCAAAATACCGGCAGTCTTGTGACCGGTAATTTTCATTAGAATCTCAATTGGCACCTTTCTTAATTTAACCAATCTGGTAATCCCTTCATGTCGGGTATCATGGAAATGCAGCTCCTTAATATTTGCTTTTTTCACCCTTTTGCTAAACGTATTTTGAAAAGTGCTGCTGCTTATTTCAATTAGCTTGTCAGACCCATTGTCTGGAATTAATTTTAATAACTCTTTCGCACTATCCATTAACGGCACATCACGCGAATGGCCATTCTTTGTGTCAGGCAGGTGGATATAGTCTTTATGGATATTCGACCTTTTAATGGATAGTATCTCCCCTTGCCGCATAGTTGTTTCAATAGCGAAAAGAAAAGCCCAGGCAATAAAATGCTGTATCTCGGTTGGGATCTGCCCTCTCGCATAATTATGAGCCTCTAGCACCAAATCAATTTCAGCATTGCTTATGCGTCGATTTCTTGATTTTGGCTGAGATGGTTTGCTAACCATGGAGAACGGATTACTTTCAATAAGGAAAAGCTCTTTCTGTGCATAGGTAAAGATGGCAGAAAATAAAGATATATCACGAAGCACAGTACCAACACTCACGCTTTTTAATCTTGAGTTGCGCCAGTCAGTCAGAATTTGTGGCGTAATGTCGTGCACTGACATTTCCGAGATGACGGGATAAGTATCAAGAAACTGCTTGATTGAGATTCTAATGGTTCGGCTAGATTTCTTATGCCTTCCAATTTCCTCATAGTACTTATGCATTAATGCGGAAAATGGATAGTGTTGTTTGACTTCGCTCTGATTTTTATTTTGCTCAGTTTTTAATTCTAGAATTTTGAGCATGGCCCATTGCTCACATTCCTTTTCAGTATCTCGCGTAGCACTAATGCGCTTACCATTAAACATCAGTTCAATGCGGTATGACTCTCCACGTTTCCTTGCTTTTGGTAGTTTCATTTCTGGCGTAATCTTGGCGTAAATAGTCTTTCATCTTAACTTATTTTTCGTCCAAAACGTCCAATATGTTCAATTAGAATGGATTTAAGAAGAAGTTTTTAGGGTGTATCATGTTATTCATTTTTATTTAATTTATTGTTTTATATAGTCTTATTAAAAAACCCCATAGAATATTATTATAATTCAGCTATTTGGGATAGCACTTAACCATGGGGCTTTTTATTGCATGTATGATTTTAAAAACGTATTAACATTTAGCCGAAAAATGCAATGATGCTTTGGATCACCACAGCATTCACAATATCAATAAAAAATGCACCACACAGCGGTACAATTAAAAAAGCTTTATGTGATGGACCATAGCTATTGGTCACCGCCTGAATATTGGCAATCGCTGTCGGTGTTGCCCCCATACCAAAACCACAATGCCCTGCTACTAATACTGCTGCATCGTAATTTTTGCCCATAATTCTAAAGGTCACAATTGCGGTAAATAAAATCAATACCGCTGTCTGCGCCAACAAAATGGTAATGAGCGAACCTGCCAAATCGGCCAGTAACCAGAGTTGCAGTGATAGTAAAGCCATAGATAAATACAGAGATAAAGACGCATTGCCAAATACATCGATTGCACGATCGAAGATATCGACTTTTAGCACATGCTCCAAGACATTACGCACAATCACACCTGTGCTTAAAGCCCATACAAAAGTGGGCAATTCAAACCATCTTCCCTGACTGAAGTCTGTCATCTGATTGGCGACAAAAACACACAGGGCAAACATCCCCAAAGTCGACACGGCATTACTGGATGTAATTAATCGGGTTTTCTTTGGATACTCAAAGGGTGCGGTGTTAATGTGCGATTCGAGCTGCTGTTCATTGGTCTCTTGCGCTAATGTTTCAGCCAGTTGGTTGCGTTTAATCAGGAACTTGGCAACTGGACCGCCCACAAGTCCACCAATAATCAAGCCAAAGGTAGCACTTGCCATACCAAGGACAACTGCTCTCTGGATCGCATATTGAGTTTCCAGAACCTCGCCCCAGGCACCGGCGGTACCATGGCCACCCGTTAATGTGACAGAACCAACAATCAACCCGATCAATGGGTCAAGTCCAAGCGCTGTAGCTAAACTCATACCAACCGCATTTTGCACGACTACAAATAAAATGACACAGACCAAGAAGGTCAGGAGCGATTTTCCACCTTCTTTCAGTTTCAAAAAGTCTGCACTTAAGCCAACAGAAGTAAAGAACATCAGCATTAGGATAGTTTGAATTTGTGCGTCAAATGTGGCACTGATATTAAACAATTTATAGAGAATAAAGGCCGTAATCGCTGCGACTAAACCACCGATTACAGGTTCAGGTAAGTTATAGTTCCTAAAGAAGCTAATTTTACTAACAAGATACCGCCCAATAAAAAGAAAAAAACAGCAATTACTAGAGTGCCAAAGGCATCTATTTCATAAGTCATAACATTCCCTATTGGCTTTATTTTCATACAGTTTTAGGAAACATGGACGAAAAATCAACCACAGAAATGTAATGCAAGTTATTGCTTCTAATAATTGTTTAATTTATAGCCTGAATAGATGCAATTAACGGGATGGAATATCATAAACCCAGTTGCGTGCTTGCTGATCTGTGGTGCTTTCACAGACGTAATAATCATGATTCCAAGCATCTGGATGGAAAATTTCTTTTTTATAGTAAGTCACATTTTTAGACTTTTCGACGCAGACAAAGCTGTCACCTTG
>NZ_JALJVC010000017.1 GCF_022967985.1 Acinetobacter lwoffii
CGTCCTCGATAATCCTAATTTTTTTGCTACATCATTAAACTTTAAAGCGAACGGTTCACTTGCTTGAATTACAGTTGATTGTGGTATATTCATTTCCAACATAAGTATTTTTTCAAAAAAAGAAAAAATCATAGCAAACTAAAAAAAATATTTTTCCAACCGTCTCGATTCGTTCAATTTTGCTCAAAAATCAGAATGAAATTCATTTATGCACCACTGAAAAATCTCATCAACATCAAAGTACATCACTGCTTGTCGAGTCTCTCGATCTCTCATGGGTTTTGGAAAATTAGGAAAGGCATTTAGAAGTTTGATGAGTTGCTGACGATTAATTTCTAAAATTTCACATACTAAACTACTTGAACAACGCCATACATTTTCTTCACGAAGTTTGATTAAAGTTGGATTTATGTTCCTATGGGGATTTAGTAAAGGTTTCATAAAGTTATTACACCTATCAAAACCAATTAATATACACACATTAGAAAAATGACATCTTCAACCGTCCTATTTGGCAAAAAAAAAAGCCGAAAATAACGTTTCGGCTTCTAAAATTATAACAAGAACACGCTAATCAAATATTCTTTCGCCGCAGATCGAATCCAAGTGGTCAGCCCAAAATTGCATAATATCCACCCTTTCCCTTAAGTGAGCACCTTTATCATAGGCACCCTTCACACCTGACTTTTGATGAGACAATGCTGATTCAATCACTTGCTCTTTGTCGCTAAAAACATCATTCAAATAGGTACTCGCAATGTGGCGAAATCCATGAGGATCTTGCTTCCCCGCATACCCCATTCATTTCAATGCTGAATTGAAGGTCACGTCAGATATAAATTTTTCATTTGAATTACTTCTTGATGGAAGCAAATATTCATTGCCATCCCCTGAAATCTCTTTTAATCGAAGCAATAATTTAATTGCTTGCTTCGGTAACGGTATCGCATGAGCTATTCTCCTTTTCATAATATCTGCAGGTCTAAGCCATACGCTTGTTTCAAAATCAAATTGATCCCAACGTGCGGCTCTTAACTCACCAGGCCTAGGAAATAGCACTACTAGCAATTCGAGTCCAATACTAGTAGTTTCAGAGCGATAATTACGGATTGCATTAACAAGGTCTGGAAGTTCATCCATTACGACATGTTTCATTGAACCTGCAGTATGATTTGCTAGGCCTTTTCGTACTCTTGCAAGAGGGTTGTAGCTGATTAAATTATCATCAATTGCATAATCATACGCATTACGACAATACGAAATTAATTTTTCAAGACGATTAAATATCCCTTCATTTAATTGTTTTTTTCTGAAAAATTCTTTCCACTCAGACGCAGAAATTTCTTTAGATAGACGTTGACCAAATACTGGCAATATATGCCTTTCTATAGACTGATATTCTTTCTTAAAAGTTTTATCAGTCCATACACCTTTTTTCGTATTCATCCATTTAATCAGTAAATTACCAAACAACATATTCTCTTGTTGTTTCGCCTCCAATAACTTCTCATTTTTAGTTTTTAAAATAATTTCACCATTTTGATATTTAATCGCCAATGATCGTGCTTCTTTGACTGAGATTACGGGGTAACTTCCTAACCCAAGCCATGTCCACTTACCAACTGTACTCTTAAATCTTAACTGCCATGACTTTTTACCTGTTACACCAACTTTTAAATACAGACCTGAAATATCGGAAACTCTGTACTCAGATTCTTGTGCTTTTAACGCTGCATATTGGGTATCTGTGAGTAATTTAGATTTAGCTATAAAATTTTGATTTTCCTAGATTAAACTAGGCTCCTGTATCCTGAGTTCTATTTTTTATACAGGATACAAGCCAGGATACAAATAGGGTGTTTTTATACGAGTACACCTGAGTATTCTTAAGACATTAAAAAACCCTTAACTCTTTTAGAATTAAGGGTTTAAGTATGTATTTTACTATATAAACACATGAATTTGGTGGGCCCAGACAGACTTGAACTGTCGACCAACGGATTATGAGTCCGCTGCTCTAACCAACTGAGCTATAGGCCCTATATGCTGAAAACTTTATTTATCAATAAGTTCAGGCGTCATGAATACTAGCTAAGATTTTTTGGAAAGACAAGTGCTTTTATAACTGCTTGAACATTTAGGCAGCAATCATAAGCGACTAGTCTTGGCCAAAATTTCAGTTACTTAAGACTTCAGTATAGGAGGCATATAGAAAAATGAGATACATGCTGCATCATTTAAGATAAATGAGCCTGTATCTTGAATTTAATCCGGTTTAGTAAGCGTAAAACTGATAGATTTAAGGTCTTAGTATATCTATAAGGTATCAAAATTCTTTATTACTCAGGCAGCAATGTTAAAGGAATAGCCTAGAACTAAAGAAGATAGAATGACTAGAATTCAGACTTCATTTCTTCGTCTTTATGTAAATCCTGCTTAATTTCGATCAAAGACCATACAATTATAAGCGCAAAAATCAATAGGGAGACTACGAAGCCTGTCATGTACGTCATACTTTTCAATCTCAGAGTAGAAAGAATAAGAAAATAGAAAAGACATGTATCAGTCTTCTTCTTCGACAAAAGTCTAATAACTAAAGTGTGCTCTGGATAGTCATTTTTTCATCATTTTAAGACTTTTTTTGTATCTACTAATATTTTTAAGATCTTAATATTGTTTTATTTATATATATTAACTCTTAATCTTGCAACTTAAAAAGATGAATAAATCATAGATTTTTACATTATTCGCTGATTTTATTGGAAAGCCTATTGACTGTATGGGCGAACAAGATGAAATTATGCAGTTCTCTACATACAGCTTTTACTTCTCCGTACTTATGCTAAATAAATTCCTTGGCGAATCTGCATTTAAACTTGCAGGTTGGCAATATCATGTCGAACCCGATGTGCTTGAAGATAAACAGGTCATTATTGGGTTTGAACATACCTCAATGATGGATGCGGTACTGTCAATTGCCCTGTTCCAGATTTATGACCTCAAGGTTCATACCTTGATTAAAAAAGAATTATTTAAAGGACCGTTTAAACCGCTATTGAACGCTGTGGGTGGTATTCCGGTTGACCGCAAGGCCAGTAAAGATATCGTGACCCAGATGGTGGAACATTTTCAGAACAATGAAAAGTTCAATCTGGTGATTGCTCCCGAAGCAACACGGGCTAAACAAGGTGAAGCACGCAAACCAATCCGTACCGGTTTCTGGCATATTGCCAAGGCTGCCAATGTACCAATCGTGTTGTTATACGCCAATTCCAGAACCAAGCAAGGTGGCATTCTTGGCAAGATCTATCCGACAGACCTTGCGCATGACCTGGCTTTGATCAAGCAACTATATAAAGACAAGGTTGGCCTGGATATCGTTATTCCAGAGTAAGCTTTTTAAAAATAAAAGCACGGACATAATCAGCGATTCTGCTGTTTATGTCCAAGTCATCTGTACATATAAATGTATAAATAGAATTATAAATCCCCCTATCCTCTTTCTATTTTTCCTCGATATTGCACTTTTTTTGTTTTTATCCTGAAATCTCAAATCCAGGCACTTTTTTTTAAAAAAACGCTTATGGTAGAATTTCGGCATTCTGATAGGCATACAGCCAATCTACAAGGAGCATAGTTCGCATGGCGGGTCATTCCAAGTGGGCCAATATTAAGCATCGCAAAGCAAAACAAGATGCGAGTCGTGGTAAAGTTTTTACCAAATACATTCGTGAATTAACCACTGCTGCAAAGCTTGGTGGTCCAGATACTGCAAGCAACCCTCGTCTACGTGCTGTGGTTGAAAAAGCATTATCAGTGAATATGACACGTGACGTGATCAACCGTGCCATTCAACGTGGTGCTGGTGGCGAAGATAACGACGACCTGAAAGAAGTGACCTACGAAGGTTATGGTGTAGGTGGTGTTGCGGTTATTGTTGAAACCATGACTGACAACTTGAACCGTACTGTGCCTGACGTACGTCATTGCTTCTCTAAAACTGATGGTAACCTAGGCACTAACGGTTCGGTGGCATTCCTGTTCACGAAACGTGGCGAGATTACTTTTGAAGATGTTTCTTTGGAAGATCAAATCATGGAAGTGGCATTAGAAGCAGGTGCGGAAGACATCGAAGTCACTGAAGATGAAATCCTGGTGATTACTACACCTGAAGCTTTCGGTGATGTTCAAGATGCTTTAACTGCTGCAGGTTTAAAATCTGACAATGCTGAAGTGGTGATGAGTCCTTCAACCAAAGCAGAAATCACCGACATCGATCAAGCGAAAAAAATCATGAAAATGATTGATATGCTTGAAGATCTGGATGATGTACAGAACGTATATACCAACGTTGAATTCTCAGATGCTGTTTTAGCAGAACTTGATGCTTAACTGTCACTGATTCAAAAAACGCACCTTAGGGTGCGTTTTTTTGTGGCTGTCGACCACCCTAGCTTTGATTAAACTTTATTGAGTAATCCGCTACAGTTAAAGACATTATATTCTTTAATGACAAAGCTGGAATGCAGTGCCACCACATGCTCAATTTTTCCAATCCGCTTAAGCAGGATTTCACTATAATTTTCCATATCCCTTGCCACCACTTCGACAATAAAGTCCGCAGACTGACCGGTGACCAAAAAGGCATTAATCACTTCGGGAATACTTTCCAGTTCTTCCAGGAATTTAGCAAAAGTATCGCTATCATGTTTGCTTAAGGATACCTGTAACAGCACATGCAGGCTGAAACCTAATTTCTGGTAATTGATTTCACGTTTTAAGCCACTGATAATATTATGATCGATTAAGTGTTTGATCCTGCGATGCACCGAACTGACAGATAAATTCACCCGCTCGGACAGTTCATTCAGATTGACATCTTCATGGGTCAATATTTCTAGAATATGTTTATCGAAACGATCCAGTTCCATTTTTATACTCTTATATCAATAATCAATAGATGCAGAAAATTTTGCGCCATCTCTGTTATACAATATTTATTTATTTTTCACAAAAATTTCATATTCTGAAATTTTTTTCCAAATGGGATTTTATTTTATAAATACGGTTTTCAGGAGGGTTTAAATGACCGTTAATCGCATTAATTAAAAATATGACCAATGGTATTTTTAATTAAATCTTTATTTTTAAATTATTTAAATTGGGTAAACACGACAACAGATAGGCTATTCCTCTCAGCCCCTACACGACTTAACCGTCCATCTTTTACAAGTGTATAGAAATAGATTAAAACAAAGGCGCTTTAAAAACAAAAATAGCGAATTTCAAAAATATTACACAAGGAACGGTCATGGCTTCTAAACTTTTAAGCTTGATAAAAACAAAAGTGAGTCCTGTTTTAACCGTCGAAACCCAAACGAAGAGCTTATTGGGCGGCTTATTCGGTGGAACGACATCAGGCACCCTCACCAATCTTATTGGCAATCTCACCGGATCCAATACTCAACCTTCAGTCAGCTCATTATTAAATAATCTCCTTTCTGGAAGCAGCCTGAGTACGACAAATCTCAGCAATTTATTAACTCAGTTTTCTGGTTCGAATGCCTCAAATTTAAATATTCAAAGCCTGATCAGTAGCTTAACTCAATCCAATGGCGGTAGCTTTAATATTACCCAAGTCACCAACTTATTAAAGAGCTTAATGGGGAGCAATAGCAGCAGCCTGGATCTTGGGGCTATTTCTAAACTGGTGGGCGGCTTATTGAGCGGCAGTACAGGCAATATTGATATTGGTAAAATTTCTCAACTGGTCGGTGGCCTGATCGGCGGTTCAAGCAATATTGATATCGGTGCGATCGCAGGTCTGGTCGGCAACCTGATCGGCGGCAATGGTGAAATTGATATCGCACAAATTGCTCAACTGGTTGGTGGCCTGATCGGTGGTTCTGGCGGATTAGGTGGCGTAGACATTGGTGCCATCGCAGGCCTGGTCAGCAACCTAATTGGTGGTAATGGCGAGATTGATATCGCACAAATTGCTGAATTGGTCGGTGGTCTGATCGGTGGTTCTGGCGGTTTAGGTGATATAGATATTGGAGCAATTGCAGGTCTGGTGGGTGGCTTAATCGGTGGCAATGGCGAGATTGATATTGCGCAAATCGCTCAACTGGTTAGTGGCCTGATCGGCGGTTCTGGCGGATTGGGCGGTGTAGATATTGGTGCCATCGCAGGTCTGGTCGGCAACCTGATTGGCGGTAATGGTGAAATTGATATCGCACAAATTGCTGAATTAGTCGGTAGTCTGATCGGTGGTTCTGACGGTTTAGGTGATATAGATATTGGAGCAATTGCAGGTCTGGTGGGTGGCTTAATCGGTGGCAATGCAGGCGGTGATTTTGATCTTGGTGCTATTACCGATTTAATTAGCGGCTTTGTAGGCGGAAATGCAACAGGTGGTTTTGATGTCGGTGGCTTCACTGACTTACTGAGCGGTCTGATTGCGAATGGTTCAAATGGCATAGATTTAGGTGGATTATTAGGCAATCTCAATCTCGGTAGCGATCTGGATCTGGGTGGTATGATCGAAGGTATTTCCTCTGCTTCAAACGGCTTTGACTTAGGCAGTATTGCCGAAGGTGTTGGTCAGTTGGTTGGTAGTGGCTCTTCGATTGAATTGCCTGACCTCGGTGATCTTGTCCAAGGTGTGGGTACGACTGATTCCAATATTGATCTGTCTGCTATCCTGCCGGGCATTAAAGATACAATTCAGAATATCGGCAGTGGCGGTTCTTCATCCGGATTTGATTTTGGTTCACTCCTCAATAATTTTACTAAAAATATTGATATCGACCAGACTAATCCTTGGGGTTAATCATAATCTCATTAAAAAACGCGCTTCATGCGCGTTTTTTTAATTCTTGGATTAGCATTTAAACTTATACACCACGCCAGTCTACCCGTGCATTGCGTTCGGTTCGGTAAATACGACAAATATATTCACCCAGTGGTAGCTCATTCAAATACTGCTGATAGTCACGATATTCTTCGGACAAGGTTTCAAAATTTTCTTTTTCCCACGGCGTACCTGGAATCGCCAAAAGCGGTGCCAACATGGAACAGACTGCAATATCCGCCAGACCTAAACGATTTCCGACAAAATAATGCCCACCTTGGCTGACCAGCATCTGATTGAGCTGCTGTACCGCAACATCAATATGCTGTTTGGATTCCGCCACAGTTTCCTCATTCAATGCATAACCCTTGGCCACCATCGCTTTCAATAAAGGTTTAGAAAATTTTTCAAACTGGCGCAGATAACCCTGCTCACCAATTAAAATATCCAGAGATTCATGATCAGAAGTCAGTGCTTGAGAGAGCATCCAGCGACGGACATGACGACCCAATTCCAAAGTAATTTCATTAATTTCTAAAGCTTTATTTCGAAAATACCCTTCTGCGTGCAGTAAACGATGTTCTGGATAAGTATCATCCAAATACAGAGCAATCTGGGTGGAATCTGCGATCCATCGATCCTGATCACGCAAAATAGGCAGACGATTCTGGCCTGTTTTCAGGCGGGCAAAAGCGCGGTGTACCCCGGGTATCAGATTGTGAGCAACATAATACAGCTCTTTATGGTCCAGCATCCAACGTGCTTTTTCGCAAAAGTGAGATAAAGGAAACTGGTATAAAGTTCGCATGTATGCTCCATGTTTATCGTTATTGGATCAGGGCGTGTAGGCCGCTGTTTTATTCAGATACTTTAGTCACTCACTTTTAGAAAAACAATGTGATTTTCATTCAAAAGTAAAATACTGGCTGATTATTCCTCTATGGCTGGTGGACTCACCATACATCCTGGAAAGCTCAGCGAGTCATTTTAGGTCGCCAGAAGCATTTGATTGCAATAAACCACAAGCGCATGACCTGACTTTAGTCGTGCTTTCATGTAAAATCGGGGGCAATTTTTATATAACGCTTTTGTGAGTTATTTCATGGGTTTTAATTGCGGTATTGTCGGCTTGCCGAACGTTGGTAAATCTACACTTTTCAATGCCTTAACCAAAGCTGCTATTGCTGCAGAAAACTTCCCTTTCTGTACGATCGAACCAAACACCGGGATTGTACCTGTTCCTGATCCACGTTTAGACAAATTGACTGCAATTGTTAAACCGCAACGTGTTATTCCGACTTCTATGGAATTTGTAGACATCGCAGGTCTGGTAGCGGGTGCTTCTAAGGGTGAAGGCTTGGGTAACCAGTTCCTAGCCAACATTCGTGAAACTGATGCAATTGCTCACGTTGTGCGTTGTTTTGAAGATGAAAATGTCATTCATGTGAATGGTCGTATTGATCCACTGGATGACATCGCTACGATTAATACCGAACTTGCGCTCGCAGACTTGGACGCTGTAGCCAAAGCGATTACGCGTTTGACAAAATCTGCCAAGGGTGGCGACAAAGAAGCGCTTGCCACTAAAGCTGTTCTGGAAAAAATCCAGCCTTTACTGGATGAAGGTAAACCGGCTCGCGCAGCGGACCTAGATGATGACGAACGCAAGCTGGTACGTGGCTTTGGTTTAATGACGCTTAAACCAACGATGTATATTGCCAACGTTGCTGAAGACGGTTTTGAAAACAACCCGCATTTAGATGCAGTCAGAAAATTAGCCGCTGAAGAAAATGCGATTGTGGTTCCACTTTGCAACCAGATTGAAGCTGAAATTTCATTGCTTGAAGATGAAGACCGTGCTGAATTCCTTGAAGCAATGGGCATGGAAGAACCGGGTTTAAACGTTGTAATTCGTGCAGGTTATTCATTACTGGGCCTACAAACTTACTTCACCGCGGGCGTGCAAGAAGTTCGTGCCTGGACCGTAAAAGTTGGCGCAACTGCACCACAGGCAGCAGGCGTGATTCATACCGACTTTGAAAAAGGCTTTATCCGTGCAGAATGTATCGCTTATGATGATTTCGTGCAGTACAACGGCGAAGCCGGTGCGAAAGAAGCAGGTAAATGGCGTCTAGAAGGTAAAACTTACATCGTTCAGGATGGCGATGTTTTACACTTCCGTTTTAACGTTTAAGTCGTTGCTGTTTGAAAAAGCCCCCTTCTTGGGGGCTTTTTTTATTACTTTTAAAAAGAGGATTCATACGTATAACAACCTTTCTGAAAGCGCATAAGATCAACACATATTAACAATAATGATAACTATTCTCATATATAAATATTAAATTAGGGCGTATCTTAAATCTAATGAAAAATAACCTAACTCCATTCTCCCCAAGGAATCCTGCCAATGAGTTACACCTTGCCTGTACTGCCTTATGCTTATGATGCGCTAGAGCCTCATATCGATAGCAAGACTATGGAAATTCATCATAGCAAGCATCATCAAACCTATATCAATAATATCAATGCAGGAATCGCGGGTACAGAGTGGGAAGATTTATCAGTCGAAGCATTAATTAGCAAATTCAATGAAGTGCCCGAGCAACTCAAACAGAACGTGATCAACAATGCCGGTGGACATGCCAATCATTCCCTGTTCTGGACAGTGATGAGTCCAGACGGCGGTGGTCATCCCGAAGCTGAAATTGCCAAAGCGATCGAACATGAATTAGGAGGATTCGATGAATTTAAAGAAGCGTTTACCCAAGCAGCGCTTAGCCGTTTTGGTAGTGGTTGGGCCTGGTTAAGTATGGCGCCAGATCAAACGCTTATTGTAGAAAGTAGCGCCAATCAGGATTCTCCGCTGATGCATCGCAATATTCCCCTTTTAGGTCTGGATGTCTGGGAACATGCCTATTATTTACAGTATCAAAACCGTCGTCCGGAATATATCTCAGCTTTTTTCAATGTCGTGAACTGGAAAGAAGTAAATCGTCGTTATCTGGAAGCGTTAAACGCACTTTAAATCTTTGAGGAGATCTGCCATGTCTACACGTATGCTGATTCAACGCATGATTGGCAGCACCCTGCTGATCTGCGGTGTCATGGTGCTTTTATTAGAACATGTGTGGATGCCCTATTTTTAAAGTTTATTTTGCTAAAAAAGCCAGTCTAAATGACTGGCTTTTTATAGGTACATTTAAATGGGCAAAGGTTTATTGCATATTGGCAATTGCAGTACCTTTTTGCTTAGGATCAGTATTTCCGAGTGCAGGATGGGCAATGGCATTCTGGCATTGCAGTTTATCCCGCTCATAATCCGCCTGTTTTTGTTGCAGACTATTACCATTTTCCATGGTCGTCCGCGCCCAGATTTCCAGACTGGTCAAGGCTTTACGACATAAGGCATATTTGCCTTCGGTCACCGAATCGGTCATTTTGACATTAATGCGCCAGTCCGTACTCAATTTACGTGCCGGTTGACGTACCTGTGTTTCCAGCTGATCCACTTCTTTATTATAGACCAGCGGATCCACTTCATTGATCAGCTGCCATGCAGCATTAGCATAAGTCGTCGCATCATTGGTCAGTTTAGGTGCCGGTTTAATTTCTGGCTTATCAGTCGATTGACTGTCATTCCCACACGCTTGTAACAATATTGCCGTGCTTATTAAAGCAGCAGTCAGCATCGTGCGTGTCTTGAACATCCACATATCAGGCTCGCCAATTTAAACATTTCGGCACTATGCTATTAAATTCACGTAGAATACACAATCTTCATTTGACCCATCGTTCAACTCTCCTTTAAGGTGTGTCGTGTCTGAACAGAATCAACTCGCTACGCAACCTGCTGGCTTCTGGCAAGGTGCAAAAGATAGCCAAGCGATTATCTTCACTTATTTACCAGTGTCGTTTGCTTTTGGTGTTTCAGCCACTCAGTTTGGCTTTACCGCCTGGGAAGCATTGTTCCTGTCCTGCTCAATGTATGCAGGTGCCAGCCAGTTCCTGGTGGTCGCTCTCTTAGGCAGTGGAACATCCATCTGGATGACGGCATTGACCGTGATTGCCTTAGACATTCGTCATCTGCTTTATGGCCCTGCGTTACAAAATCTGATTCAAGACCGGCTCAATTTAAAAAAAACGGCAATCTGGTCTTGGGGTCTGACCGATGAAGTCTTTTCCTCTGGCATGATCAAGCTCTCGCAACGGCGTCAAGAATGGTCGGAATCCTGGATGCTCGGTTTAAGCCTGTTTAGCTGGATGTCCTGGGCACTCGGATCTTTCCTCGGTGGCTTATTTGCCGATCAGGTCAGCAACTTGCCGCAGTTCTTGCAGGCTGCACTAGATTTCCTGTTACCTGCACTGTTCCTGAGTTTCTTGTTAGCCGCCTTTGAGAAAAAACACACTTTTGTTGTAGCTGTCACGATTCTGGTGTCTGCGATTGCCTGTTATTTTATCGACCTGTCCGCCGCGATCTTTATCGGGATTAGTTCGGGTATTTTTGCCGGCCTGTTCAAGCACTATATTCTGAAACAGCCAGATCCTGAACACGCAGGAGATCAAGCATGAATCTAGAGATTATTCTGGTCGGGATTTTAGTCGGAATTGCCAATTTCGCCTCGCGCTTTGGTCCTTTTTTTGTCATTCAAAAATTTCAGCAAGGTTCGCAAAAACGCGGAGCATTGTGGCTAAAAATTGCCTTGGGTTCAATTGGCATTGCTGCGATCAGCTCCATGTTGGTGGTTGCTACCCTGCCACCTTTATTAGAAACACCGAATAAAAGTTTTGCGATGCTGGTTGGCTTTATTGTGCTCACGGTTTTGTACTTTAAGTTTAAACGGATTGTGATGGCGACACTGACCGCAGCACTAACCTATGGGTTGGTTTACACCTATGTTGCAGTACCCTTTTAAGCTTTAACTGGTTGATCAATTGAAACAAAGACTTATGCTAAACTCATAGTATAGGTCTTTTTTTATATAACAATAAAAACCAGGAAGGATGCGCATGTTTGCAGCCAAACAGGTGATTGAAGGCAAAATCTTTATTCATCATCGGCGCGATGAAATGTTAACCGTATTCCATCGACATGAAGTGCCGGCACAATATTTTGAATGTTTTATCAATGCTCAAAATTTTACCGGACATTTTGTCGAAATACATGCTCAACCAGCAGATCAAGTTCGGGTGGTTTATATTAAAAAGAATAGCACCCATCAAATTATTGCTATGCTTAATCAGAGCCAATACGTGCTGCATCTTCATCCTTTGACATTGATTTTGGGTAAATGGAGCTTCAGACATCGTGTCCTGCCGAATACTCTAAAAATTTTTGCTGGTTTATTTGCGCTCCTTTTTATTCTTTTTTCAGCTACCGCCTTTTCAGCAGATCAGTTCCAGCTCACCACCATCTTGCGAGACTGCATTCAATTCACAGTTTTTGGGCTACTGTTATTTTTGCTGTGCTTTGTACTGCCTTTTGTATTGCCCTATGCGTATTTCCTGCATGTTCGTACATTACGTCTGTTAAAGATGCTAAATATCAATACTGAACAAGTTGCACAAATAGAAAAGCTCAAGTCTCAAAGCGAGATTTATCTTCTGCAAACGCAGTCTGACAGCGATGTGAAAATGACAGCGCCTCCTTATTAAAATCTAGAAAAACTTTATAAATAAAACTGTTGGTCAATATCACAATTTTGTATGAATCTTGGCTTAACTGTCGGCTCAGTTCTGCTATGCTAAAAGTCCATAAAATCAAGCATGGATGATCCACATGAGCGTGACTATTGGTACTCCCCTTCAATCTTCTGCCTATAAAGTTCTATTATTGGGTTCTGGTGAACTGGGCAAGGAAGTGGTGATTTCACTACAACGCCTTGGAGTCGAAGTTCATGCTGCTGACCGTTATGATCATGCCCCTGCCATGCAGGTTGCGCATTATTCCTATACCTTGAATATGGCAGATGCTGTAGAACTCAAACAACTCATCAATCAAATCCAGCCACATTTAATTGTTCCTGAAATTGAAGCGATTGCGACCGAAGTTCTGCTTGAAATAGAAGCCCAGAACATTGCTACAGTCATTCCTTCTGCTAAAGCCGTCAATCTGACCATGAACCGTGAAGGTATTCGTCGTCTGGCTGCGGAAGAACTCGGTCTGCCAACTTCAGCTTACCGTTTTGCCGACAGTTTAGAATCCTTCCGCGCGGCCTGTGACGATGTGGGCTATCCAAACTTTGTGAAACCGGTGATGTCATCTTCAGGCAAAGGTCAGTCTCGTGTTACCCGTTTTGATGAAGTCGATGCTGCCTGGGAATATGCGCAAACCGGTGGCCGGGTCAATCAGGGTACTGTGATTGTAGAATCACAAATTGACTTTGATTTTGAAATTACCTTATTGACTGTTCGTGCAAAAAATCCAGAAACCGGCGAAATCGAAACGTCTTATTGCGACCCGATCGGACATCGTCAGGACTCAGGTGATTATGTGGAAAGCTGGCAGCCTCAACCGATGACTCCAGCCGCGCTGGAAGAATCCAAGCGCATTGCCAACAAGGTCACTACAGCACTTGGTGGCTGCGGAATCTTTGGAGTGGAACTCTTTGTAAAAGGCGACAAAGTATGGTTTAGTGAGGTTTCCCCACGTCCACACGATACTGGACTGGTGACTTTAGCCTCCCAATTTCAAAGTGAATTTGAGCTGCATGCACGTGCTATTTTAGGCTTGCCGGTGAATACTGCACGACATAGTGTGGCTGCCAGTGCGGTAATTTATGCTGGAGTAGATGGCCGTAATCTTTCATTTTCTGGCCTGAATCTTGCTTTAGCAGACGGCAATACCGATTTGCGCCTGTTTGGCAAACCAGAAGGTTTTAAACGTCGTCGTATGGGCGTTGCCACGGCACGTGCAGAAACTATTGAACAGGCACGTGAACTGGCCCTCCAGGTCGCCAACCAAGTTAGCGTCAACCAAAACTAAGCTGAAATACCAACGGACGACTGTACATGATCAACACCCATCCACTGCTGAATTACGCTAAAAGCAACCATGACATTAAAGCCATCAATCAATGGCGCAGTGATGTCGAAAATCAGCTTCAGGAAAGTTTTGAAAATGGCCAGTCGATTCGGGATATTATTCTGGCGCGTTCCAACCTGATTGATGAAGCATTGCAGTTTCTCTGGCAGCATGCCGAACTGGATCAAACTGATTTGGCCCTGTTTGCAGTCGGAGGCTATGGCCGTCGTGAAATGCTGCCTTATTCTGATGTCGACATCATGATCTTGTCAGAAGACGAGATTAACCCGGAACAGGAACAACTGATTTCTACATTCATTTCATCGCTTTGGGACGTGGGGAATTTCAAACCCGGTATCAGTGTCCGCACCATCAATGAATGTGTCAATCAGGCCAGCAGTGATCTGACCGTCGCCACCACCCTGATCGAAGCCCGCCTGATTATTGGCAATGAAAACCTGTGTAGATGGCCACGTCGTATCGTGTCACGTACCTGGACTGACAAAACTTTTTTTGATGCCAAGATGGATGAGCAGCATAAACGCTATGCTCAGCACAACAATACCGAAAGCAATCTGGAACCGGATATTAAAAATGCGCCGGGTGGCATCCGTGATATCAACCAGATTGGCTGGATTGCCAAACGGCATTTCCGCGTCAATCGCATTTATGATCTGGTACATCTCGGTTTTATTTCAGAATTTGAACTCGGTGTGCTTGAGGAAGCCGAAAGTTTCCTCTGGGAAATCCGTCATCACCTGCACCGCCTGACCAAGCGCGATGAAAACCGCTTATTGTTCGATTATCAGCGTGATATTGCTGCCAAATTTGGCTATGTACGTGAAGAGGCGCATCATCCGAACTATCCAATTGAACAGTTCATGAAGCGCTATTATCGCAGTGCACAGCAAGTGTCTACGCTGAACGAAATGCTGCTGGCCTATTTTAATGAATCGGTCATTACGCCACGTTTACCGCAATATGAACGCCAGATCGAAGAAATCAACCAGAACTTTAAACTGGTCGATGGCAAACTGGCTGTGCAGCATCACAAGATTTTCTCGGAAAATCCAAGCGCAATTCTGGAAATTTTCTATCTGCTGGCCAATCGTCCTGAAATCGAAGGCATTCGTGCGCGTACCTTACGCCTGCTGACCTTGGCTGGAAAACGTATTGATCAGGATTTCCGTGATAATCCGGTGCATCAGGCACTGTTTATGGCGATTATCCGTTCACCGCATCGACTCTATGAGACCATGGTTGCCATGAAGCGTTATGGTGTGCTTGGAAATTACATTCCGGCCTTTGGACAGATTCTGGGACTAATGCAATATGACCTGTTCCATATCTATACAGTCGATGCGCATACCTTATTGCTGCTGCGGAACTTAAACCGCTTTAAAGAACCTGAATTTGCCAAGGAATTTCCAGTGGTCAGTTCAGTGTTTCAGCGTCTGACCCGTCGTGACATCGTCTATCTGGCAGCAATTTTCCATGATATTGCTAAAGGTCGTGGCGGTGACCACAGTGAACTCGGTGCCAGCGATGCGATTAAATTCTGCCGTAGCCATGGCTTTACTGAACGCGAAAGCAATCTGGTGGCTTGGCTGATCCAGAATCATCTGGTGATGTCTGTCACCGCCCAGAAAAAAGATATCTCCGATCCGGATGTGGTCAAAGAATTCGCCGAAAAAATGGGTGATATGGAACATCTGGATTATTTATACACCCTGACAGTTGCCGATATTAACGCCACCAATCCGAAGCTATGGAATACCTGGCGCGCCTCGCTGATGCGTCAGCTGTACACTCAGGCGCGCGATGTAATCCGTTCTGGTCTGGGCCGTCCGGTTGATTATCAAATGCTGATTGAAGATACCAAATTTGCGGCCAGCGAACTTCTGGTTCAGGACTTTTCACTGGATGAAGTGGAGAAAGTCTGGCAGGAACTTGGTGATGATTATTTCCTGAAAGAAACAGCAGACGAAATTGCCTGGCATACCCGTGCCATTTTACAGCACGGGGATAATCCTGCCCCGTTGGTGTTAATGCGGGCGCACCGTAAATATGCACAAGATGCGGTACAGATCTTTATTTATACGCAGGATCAACCCAACCTGTTCGCCACCACCGTGGCTATTCTGGATCGTATGAATCTGGATGTACAAGACGCACGGATTATTACAGCGACTAAAGCTTTCAGTCTGGATACCTATGTGGTACTGGACCGTTTTGGTACCTTATTGACCGATCCGGAACGCGAAGCCACAGTGATTGAAGCCCTAAAAGATGCCTTGAGTCATTCAGATGAATATCCTGGCTTGATGCAGCGCCGGATTCCACGTCAATTACGTCATTTCGATATTGAAAATACAGTCGATATCAGTATCAATCCTGCCTTGAATCAGAATATGGTTGAAATTGCCACTCTCGATCATCCTGGTTTACTTGCCAAAATCGGTGGTTTATTTATGATGCAAGGCCTGGATATCCACTCTGCCAAAATTGCCACACTTGGCGAACGTGCCGAAGATATTTTCTTTGTCACCAAAAAAGATGGCAACCCTATGACACCTGGAGAATCTGCCGAATTTGCAGCTGCACTTAAAACTGCGCTGGATGAAGCTTCTCATCAGGTTTGTAGTCAACACTCACATTAAAACGCGGTTACTTATTCATGAACTCTAGCTTGTCTCTACTGCATCCTTATCCGTTTGAAAAGTTAAATCAGCTTTTTGCGGATATCCAGCCTGCAAATATGCCCTTAATTCCCCTGTCGATTGGCGAACCAAAGCATCCTGCACCGGAGTTTGTGAAACAAGCGATTATTGATAACTTTAAACATTTATCGACCTATCCAAACAGTAAAGGCCTGCCGGAGCTACGTGAAAGTATCGCCCAATGGCTGACGCGCCGTTTTCAGCTAAATAGTATCAGTGCAGACAGCAATATCCTGCCTGTTTCTGGTACGCGTGAAGCGATTTTCTCGTTTGTACAGGCTTTGGTAAATCGTGAAGAGGCACCTTATGTGGTGATGCCGAATCCGTTTTATCAGATTTATGAAGGCGCAACACTGCTCGCAGGGGCCAAACCTTATTTCATCAACTGTACTGAGGAAAATAACTACCTTGGTGACTTTGATGCTGTTCCGGCAGAAGTCTGGGAAAAAACGGCATTGCTATTTGTCTGCACCCCGGGCAATCCAACAGGTGCAGTGCTATCCAAAGAACAGTTCAAAAAACTGATTGCCCTGTCGGATCAATACAACTTTGTGATTGCTTCAGACGAATGCTATTCGGAACTGTGGTTTGACCAAGCACCCGTAGGTTTACTGGAAGTTTGTTCTGAAATTGGCCGGGATGACTATAAAAACTGTGTGGTGTTCCATTCACTGTCTAAGCGCTCTAACCTTCCGGGCATGCGTTCAGGTTTTGTTGCCGGTGATGCCAGCCTGTTAAAACCTTATTTGCAGTACCGTACTTACCACGGCGCAGCGATGCCGGTTCAGCACCAGTTAGCTTCAATTGCTGCCTGGGATGATGAAGCACATGTGGAAGAAAACCGGGTGCAATACCGTGCCAAGTTTGATTTATTCCAGCAAGAACTCGGTCATCTGCTGCCACTCAAAAAACCGGATGCAGGTTTCTATTACTGGTTAAAAGTCGACAATGATGAAGCCTTTGCCAAACATTTGATGGAAGAAGCACATATTAAAGTTCTTCCGGGTCGTTATTTATCCCGCGATACCGAACAAGGTAATCCGGGTGAAAATCATGTACGTCTGGCACTCGTAGCCGATCTGGCGCAATGTGAAGAGGTTATTCGACGCCTGAAAACCATCCTCTAAGTTTTAATCATGACTAAAAACCCACTTTAGATAAGTGGGTTTTTTAATTAACATTAGATGAGCTCTATTTTTATCACATACTGAGAAAATAATGCTGATTCTTACAACACTTTGGCAATTTCATCTTCAATATCTTCAGGCTTGGTGGTCGGAGCAAAACGGTTCAATACCTTGCCATCACGCCCGATCAGGAATTTGGTAAAATTCCATTTAATTCCATTGCCTAAAATACCTTTGGAATTGTTAGTCAAATAGCGAAAAATAGCGTGCGCTTCAGGGCCTTTGACATCCACCTTGGAAAACATCGGGAAAGATACCCCGTAATTCTTCTGGCAAAATTCACCAATCTGTTCATTGGAACCTGGATCTTGACCACCAAACTGATTGCATGGAAATCCCAAAATTTCCAGACCTTGATCTTTATATTTTTCGTAAAGTTTTTCTAATCCTGAAAATTGTGGGGTAAAACCACACTTACTCGCTGTATTGACGATCAAAAGTACCTTGCCTTCATAATCTGCAAGTGGCTTGCTTTTGCCATCTAACAATTCAGCTTCGAACTGATAAATGTTAGTCATGGGTAGGTTTCCTCATCATTTTTTTCTTGTGTTTCTAAGTCCAAAGAAGCCGAGTTGACACAATAACGCAAACCCGTTGGTTCTGGGCCATCTGGGAAAACATGCCCTAAATGTGCGTCACAATGATGACAAACAATCTCAGTTCTGACCATTCCGTGTGAAGTATCAGGTAATTCTTCTACCACCGAACTGCTGACGGGACGGTAGAAACTTGGCCAGCCACAGCCGCTGTCATACTTGGTCTCAGACGAGAACAGTGGCGTGCCGCAGCAACGGCATACATAGGTGCCATCTTGCTTGGTATTCCAGTATTTTCCAGTAAATGCTGGCTCGGTTCCCTTCTCGCGCGTAATGCGAAACTCCTCAGGTGATAACTCTCTTTGCCATTCCCGGTCTGATTTATTGAGTTTTCCCATGATCACATACCTTTTTATCTTGCTATTTAAAATAGGATAATCCTATATTTACGTGATTCATTTTAAAAATTCTAGTCTTTATTCAACATTTTACAAAAGACATATAATGTTCAAAAAAGCAAAAAGAAAGCAAATATAAAAATAAAAGTAAGCAATTTTTACATTAAATGTTTTTTAGTGAGCAAATTTAATGGTATTCTTAGCTCTAAATTTGCTCAGGATTAAAAAATGTCGCAAAAAAAGAGCGTAATTTTTAAAAATCTGCTGCCTGTGATCAAACAATATCAGCAGCTTGGATTTACGCATGAAAAAATTGTTGCACTACTTCGAGATGAACATGATCTCGATCTAGTCACAACTGAGACATTTAAAAGTTATTTATATCGTTATGCAAAAGTGACCTCCACTCCTTCCGAGAACATCAAAATGCCGAACACTTTCCAAACCCCTCGCGAGATCAAGAAATCATCTAAGCTCGAGCATGTGTGCTACGACATTCGCGGACCTGTGTTACGAGCGGCCATCGAGATGGAAGAAGCCGGTCACAAAATTATCAAATTAAATATTGGCAATCCTGCCCCATTCGGTTTTGAAGCGCCGCAGGAAATTATCAATGATGTAGCTTTAAACCTGCCGAATGCGATTGGCTATACGGATTCTAAAGGGATTTTCCCGGCACGTAAGGCGATCTGTCAGTACTATCAGCAAAAAGGCATTCTAGATATGCACGTCAATGACGTCTATATCGGTAATGGTGTGTCTGAACTGATCGTGATGGCCATGCAGGGTCTGCTGGATGATGGCGATGAAATGCTGATTCCAATGCCAGATTATCCACTCTGGACGGCGGCAGTGAATCTATCTGGCGGTACAGCGATTCACTATAAATGTGATGAAGAAAATCACTGGTATCCAGATATTGCTGATATGGAAAGCAAAATCACGCCAAATACCCGTGGTATTGTGATTATTAACCCGAATAACCCGACCGGTTCGGTTTACCCACGTCATGTGTTGCAGCAAATCGTCGACTTGGCCAAGAAATATGACCTGATTTTATTTGCTGACGAAATCTACGACAAAATTATTTACGATGGAATCGAGCATGTTGCTGTAGCAGCTCTGGCTGGCGATCAGCTCTGTGTCTCGTTTAACGGTTTATCTAAAGCCTATCGTATTGCTGGTTTCCGTTCCGGCTGGATGGCCATTACCGGCGATAAAGCACGTGCAGCAGACTATATCGAAGGTCTGGATATGCTGGCGTCGATGCGTCTGTGTGCCAACCATCAGGCACAATATGCGATTCAGACCGCACTGGGCGGTTATCAGTCAATTAACGACCTGATTCGTCCGGGCGGGCGTTTATATGAACAGCGCAACATTGCCTGGGAAATGCTGAACGAGATTCCAGGTGTGTCGTGTGTCAAACCTGAAGGTGCGATGTACTGCTTCCCGAAACTGGATCCGAATGTGTATCCAATCCAAGACGATGAAAAGCTAATGCTGGATTTGTTACGTGCCGAGAAAGTGCTTCTGGTTCAAGGTACAGGCTTTAACTGGCCGACACCGGATCATTTCCGTGTAGTATTCCTGCCGGCTGAAAATGAACTGCGTGAAGCTATTACGCGTGTTGGCCGTTTCCTAGCCAAGATGCGTTAATTCTTGAAATAGACAATATAAAAACCGCGTTGATACGCGGTTTTTTATTTCTCTGAGAAAATTCAGGCTTTTGACTGATGAAATTTTAAAAATCATACCGGTTTCTTTGAGCAAATTTCTGCACTCAATGGTTTCTTCTCCGACAATTTCCCCTAAATCATGAAGATTCATGTTATTTTTTGACCAAATATAAAATTCTATGAGTACACGGATGTCCTCAAACACAATGAAGCTCAGCCTTTTTCTCTGCCTTAGTATGTGCTTGGGCATTGGCATCCTTCGCTTTTCTTATACCGCACTGTTACCTGGCACACGCGAAGCCTTTGGCTGGAGTACAGATTTTGCCAGCCTTTTGGGCAGTGCCAATTTGCTGGGTTATTTAATCGGTGCATTTACCGCGATGCGCTTGCCTCAAGACCGCAGCATGAGTACCTATATTCAAATTTCAGCCTTTGCCGGTATGTTCAGCCTGATGTGCTGTGCATTTTCTGGTTTCTCTGAAGCGTGGTATATCGCTTGGCGGGTTATTTCCGGGATCAGCGGTGGACTGATGATGATCTTATCGCCGAGTGTGGTCGCGCAGTGTTGTGAACTTCAGGATCGTCTTAAAATCAACTTTATTGGTTTTAGCGGGATTGGACTAGGCGTTTTAATTGCGACCCTGTTTCTGCCTTATCTGGATCAAATTTCCATACAGACTGCATGGCTGATCTTATGCGGTTTTGCTTTGCTTATCTGTATCGTTTTAAGTTTACTGATTCAGAAATTTAAGCCGTATTTGTCCACACAAGCTCTTGCAGTTACCTCTCCTCTCTCTTTGAATAGCGTCTTTTATAGTTTATTGACGGTCTACGCGTGTAGTGCATTCGCCTATATACCGCATTCACTCTTCTGGATTGATTATTTAAGCCAGCAGTTGGGATTGAGCTTGTTCTGGATTAATTTCAACTGGATTCTGTATGGAATAGGCAGTGCCTTGGGTGCCTTTAGTGCTTATGTGCTGGCCAGAAAATGGGGTAATTTTGCTGCCCTGAAAATTCTTTATAGTCTTTATATTGTGGCTATTTTTATTGCGACTCTAGATGCCTATCCCTTACTCACTTTTAGCTCTTCCTTTTTTACCGGGATGTTAAATCCGGCTGTGGTCTTCCTGACCTCCTATACCATTTTACAACTGTATGGACTGGCTTATAAAAAGCTCTGGAGTATTGCTACCTTGTGTTTTGCCTCGATTCAGCTAATCGGTGGGCTCAGTTTTAGTGCGCTGCAATATTTTGGATTGAGCTATCATCAACAGTTCATACTGGCCACATTTGTTCTTTTATTAGGAACGTTACAATTGTTCTGGTACACACGTCCTGTCAGACTCAAATCTGAACAACAAACTCTGCCAATTTCTGCTCATGGAGAAGGAACTAAATAAGGATAAGGATTGGTTGCTCCTTGCCCACCCAGATAAATCCCATAATGTAAATGCGGCGGGGTATTTTTGGCATTACCTGTATTACCCACATAAGCGATGACTTCACCTGCCTCAACCCAGTCGCCTTCCTGAATATGTTCTGCATAGTCATCCAGATGTGCATAATAATGCTGACTCATATTCGGACCGGTCACCCAGATAATTTTTCCACCCAGATTGTTGGTACCAATCCTACGCACAATCCCTTGGGTCGCGCTGAATACTGGCGTACCGCGTTTGGCAAAAATATCCGTCCCTTCATGTTTACGACCGGCACTACGGGCTGCTCCCCAGGTATCATTAATTTGGCCAATTCTGACGCCTTCAACCGGAATCTGTAGCGGAGCTTCCAACTGGGCTCTCTGTAATTGCCAATACAGATAAGGGCTTTTCCAGCCCGCTGCTTCACCTGAAGGCGGTGGTTGACAGGCAGTCAGTAGAAAACCTATAGATAACAGTAAGCTTATAATCCGGAGAAATTTCACCAATATTCGCATTAAATTAAATAGATGACTTTTATCTTAATCACAACCGCCTAATTTAAAGTCACAATCCTGTTATTTTTAGTGATGATTTTATACAAGCGTTCAAATAACAAAACCCTCAAATGAGGGTTTTGTTATTTTAGGTGGATAGGAGATTATCTACGTTTTTTAGCACGAGATGGTTTCGATGGTTGTTGCTGTTGTTGCTGTTGCTGCTCTTCATTCTGAGCATTGTCCTGCTTGTCTTTTTGTTGGACCTGCTTATGTCTCGCTTTAGCTTTAGCCATGATTTACTCCTTTCGAGAAACGTCTCTATATCACTGGAAGTTCCATTCATCACTGTAACGTTTATACAAAATAAGCCAATCGCTGAGCTGTATCCAAATACGTCAATGTAATACAGTGTTTACTAAGTTATTCAGCTTAGAACGAATCATTTCTAGGCTCATTACACTTCTTACATGATCTTGCAGCCTGATACTTATTTTAACGTTTAACCTTAAACCGTTCAGCCTTTGCTTCCCAATAAAGTGATAAAAAAACCCGCCGTAATTGCGGGTTTTTTTATTCATAAATTGCATCGCAATTTCAGGCATCCATATTGGCAATAATCGCTTCACCAAACTCGGAACAACGCAGCAAGGTCGCCCCTGGCATTAAGCGCTCAAAATCGTAGGTCACCGTTTTTGCCGCAATCGCACCCGAAATCCCCTTGATGATCAGGTCGGCAGCTTCTATCCAGCCCATATCACGCAGCATCATTTCTGCTGACAGAATAATCGAACCCGGATTTACTTTATCTTGTCCAGCATATTTAGGCGCTGTACCGTGGGTTGCTTCATAAACTGCAATCGAACCGCCGATATTGGCACCCGGTGCAATCCCGATCCCGCCGACTTCCGCAGCTAGCGCATCAGAAATATAATCACCATTTAAGTTCAGTGTCGCAATTACAGAATAATCCGCCGGACGCATCAAGATTTGCTGCAAGAAGGCATCAGCAATGACATCTTTAATAATAATGTCTTTGCCTGTTCTTGGATTTTTGATTTTAACCCATGGACCACCATCTAAAAGCTCACCGCCGAAACGTTCCAATGCGACCTCATAGCCCCACTCTTTAAATGCCCCTTCGGTGTATTTCATGATATTGCCTTTGTGTACCAAAGTCACACTAGGCTTGTCATTCTCAATGGCAAATTGAATCGCTTTACGTACCAGACGCTGGCTACCTTCTTTGGAGACAGGCTTGATCCCGATCCCACAATTGTCTTCAAAGCGGATATTGGTTACACCCATTTCTTCTTTCAGGAACTTGATGACCTTTTTCGCTTCCGGAGAATCTGCCTTCCATTCAATTCCGGCATAAATATCTTCTGAATTTTCACGGAAAATTACCATGTCGGTCAGTTCAGGATTATGTACCGGCGAAGGCACGCCCTCGAACCAGCGCACCGGACGTACACAAACATATAAATCCAGTTCCTGACGTAAAGCCACATTCAGAGAGCGAATACCGCCACCAACTGGCGTGGTCAGTGGACCTTTAATCGATATCACATAATCGCGCAGCGCTTCGAGAGTTTCTTCAGGCATATAGGTGCCGTAAATTTTGTCAGCTTTTTCACCGCAGTAGACTTCCATCCATTCGATGGAACGCTTTCCAGCGTATGCTTTTTGCACAGCAGCATCTACCACAGTTCGCATTGTTGGTGTAATATCTGCACCAATTCCATCCCCTTCAATAAATGGGATAATTGGATTATTTGGTACGTTGAGTGACAGGTCTGCATTAACGGTAATTTTAGTACCATCCACAGGTACTACGATTTTTTGATATCCCATTATTAGTATTCTCCCGGATGCCGCTGACAAATCTAAAATAATTGCCGATTAGGCAATACTTTCAACTGTTCTTAACGCATAATATTCTAATCCAGATTTGTTGTTTTTGAGATTTATACGGGAAATAACCAAGTTTCCTTTTAAATAAACCTCTACATTTTTTAAATTAATGTAATTATAGAAGTTATTTCCTATGAAAATCGTCATTCTAAACAAACCTTATGACGTCCTCTCCCAATTCCGTGCGGATGAAAAGCACCCAACCATGGCTGATTTTGTCAACGACAAAGATTTACGTCTTGCTGGCCGTTTGGACATGGACTCAGAAGGTCTGGTTTTCCTCACCGATCACGGTGGTCTCAACCAATATATCACCAATCCTGCCAATAAAAAGTTTAAAACTTATATGGTGCAAGTGGAAGGTGATGTGACCGAAGAAGCTCTTGAGCAGCTTCGTAAAGGCGTTGAACTGAAAGATGGCATGACGCTTCCTGCACGTGCTGAAAAAGTGTCTGAACCGGAATGGTTGTGGGAGCGTAATCCTCCTGTACGTTTCCGTGCCTCTGTTCCGACGTCTTGGGTTGAGATTTCAATCTGTGAAGGTCGTAACCGTCAGGTTCGTCGTATGACATCTGCTGTCGGCTTCCCTACACTGCGTTTGATCCGTACCAAAATTGGTGAGATTGATTTGGTTCGTATGGGATTGCAACCGGGTGAAACCAGAGAAATTGAACCATTACTTTATCCAGACTTCCAGAATGTTCCTGCGGAAGAACCATACCGTTCACGCTCTTATGTGAAAAAGCCGGGTGGTACGGGCGGTAAGCCAATGGTTCGTAAAAATAAAGATGGTTCTGTGAAAAAGTCTGGCACCAAACGTATCTGGCAAATGGATGAAAGTGAAAAGCCGCGTCGTAAGACCAATGGTACAACACGTCCAAATACCAAGGCGCCACGTGGTCGCGGCCGCGGTCGTGGCTAAGTTTGAATAGATTTAATCAAGCTCACTTCGGTGGGCTTTTTTATTACATAACTTCAATATTTTTTATTTTTCAGTTTATTAGAATCAATTGAAGTATTCATTTTACGATGATTCTCATGAAAAGAATAATTTGTGCTTTAGCTGCAATGTCCCTCTCAACTTTTAGCTTTGCTAATCCGCTGAGTGTGCATGTACTTAATCAAGAAACTGGTTTGCCTTCTTCCAATGTCACGGTCACCCTAGAAACGCAACAAGGTGAGAAATGGGTCAAGCTCAATGAAGCCAAGACAGACAGTAATGGTCGTATTAAAGAATTTTATCCTAAAGACACCGCGTTACAAAAAGGTGTTTATAAAGTAACTTTCAAAACGGGTGACTGGTTTAAGGCCAATAATCAACGGACGTTCTTCCCTGAAGTGCCGGTGGTCTTTGTGATTGATGGTGCTTTAGAACACTACCATATTCCACTGTTGCTTAGTTCTTATGGCTATTCAACGTATCGGGGGAATTGAGTTTATTACTTATCAATCATGTTAGATTCAAGTTCATAAAATGGATGCTTAGATTGATAAATATATGTTTTTAGTAACTTCTTATAGTCTCTTCCATTTTTACTCTGATACTCAATTATAAAATCAGCGTCAACTTCTTTATGCTTATTTAATTCATCTAATTTCGTTTGGTCTAGTTCAAACTTAATATGTTTAACCTCACTAGCTAAAAATTTATTTTCTTTAGCTATAACTGCGTTTTTTTCACCTGATTGTATTTTAAAATCAAACGCATCTTCACCCAAGTTTTCGATTATCAAATATAAGTTCGCATAACAATTAATAGTCATTTCCTTATTTGAAAATACAGTCCTAACTCTAGAACTCAATATAAGAAAACGTGGTTCTAATGTTTTTTGTACTTCTTGTAATTGAATTTTCTGAATTTCACCAAGTTGTTTTTGATATTCAACACTTTCTTTCATTTCCTGGATTTGGAGCTGTAATGCTCTTTCCTGTTGTTCTAATGCTTTTGTATTTTGCTCTAGCTGCTTACCTTGCTGCACATAGCCTAAAATCAGCCATAAGAAAGCGATAGGTGCAACTATACCTGCAAGAAAATCCCCTAATTCATTTAAAGATGTTGGATTTTTCAAATCACCAAAAAACCAAAATAGAAAAATTACAGCTAGCCATACAACTGTAATTCTAATCCCCCAATTTAAACTATTTTGATTCATCTTCTAATAATAAAAAAGCCATTCCTAAATATGGGTTTTACCTGCTTTTTCTTATGTGTGCAAACAAGATTTCTAACTCTTCCATCTTGTCATTCTGACTATCCGATGTTATTTATGATTCATATATTTAATAATTTAAAATAAAACATATCTAAATAAGGAGTTTTGCAATGGATCAGCAAGTCAACCAGATGTTTAATCAGGACCGGTTAATTCAGCATCTTGGTGCTCATCTGGTTTCTTATAATCACAATTATGCAAAGATCGAATTAAAGGTGACTGAACAACATTTACAAGGTCATCAGACCTGTAACGGTGCCGTGATTTTCGCACTGGCAGATGCAGCTTTTGCAATTGCCTGCAATACCGGTGAACATCCGGCAGTCGGTCAACATTGCGGTATTCATTATTTAAAACCGGGATTGCTTGGCGACACGCTGACTGCTGTAGCCGAACACAAAACCAGCAGTGGCCGTAGTGGCATTTATGACATTCAAGTGATGAATCAACATAATCAAATCGTGGCAGAATTCCGTGGTACATCACGACTGATCATTAAATAGATGTTCTTTCAACATGCACTTCAATAAAAAAACCGGTGACGATGCACCGGTTTTTTTAAATTAAGAATAATTTCGGATTTAAACTTTAAGCCATTTCTCGGCTTTAGCCTGATCTTCTACTTTCAGTTCAACTTCGGTCAGTTCAGAACCCGCGGCTTGAACTTCAAAACTCATCAGCTCATCACGACGGAATGCATACACTGTAAAAGTACCTTGCTGTTTTGCATAGCTTTCAACAAGTTTGGTCGTTGCTTTTAAGCCATCAATTGCAATAATGACATCATTGGCAGAAAGGCCAGCGAGTACAGCAACCCCATCACGACGCGCAGATTGAACTAGAACACCTTCCGGCTTATCTACCAGTTTTAAACCGAATGGCAAAGACTTGTCATTTTTCAGGCTATAAGCCATACCAAACTCAGGGAATAGCTGATCGAGCGGCAATTCATCTGTGGTATTGATCAAGTGATTAATCTGTTCTGACCAATCATCTCCTGTCAATTCTTTACACAATTCAAAGATCGTCCGTTCATGCACCTGAACGCCTTTCTGGGCATTTTCATACAAACGGCGCATCAAAGCATCCAGACTTGAACCACGTAAACGCAGACCCAAATCCAGGCACAGTGCAACTAAACAACCTTTGTTGTAATAGCTGGTACCCGCATTATTCGAGTTTTCATCCTGACGATAGAATTTCACCCAGGCATCAAAACTGGATTCAGACACTGACTGAATCACACGTCCCGGATTTTGCAAATAACGGTCAATCTGTGCTTTTAACAAAGCAATATACGATTCCTGATTAATCACGCCGCTACGCAGCAAAATCAAATCATCGTAATAAGAGGTGAAACCTTCAAAGATCCATAACAGAGAGGTATAACCTTCTCTGTTTAAATCATAGTTAACGAAGTTTTCAGGGCGAATAAACTTCACCAACCATGAATGGAAATATTCGTGGCTACATAAGCCGAGGAAACGCTGATAATCTTTTGAAGGTTCTTCAGGTTCATTGGCCTTAGGCAAGTCATCACGCGGTGAAATCAAGCTGGTAGAATTTGGATGCTCCAGACCGCCATAGCTATTGCCGGTTGCCATGGTCATAAAGGTATAGTCTGTAAACGGCGCTGAACCAAACATGGAAATTTCTGTAGCACAGATTTTTTCAATGTCCTGCTGCATACGCGCCGCATTCATGGCATGTTTACCAGACACCACAAATTCATGCGGAATGCCATTTGCTTCAAAACTGAAACGGGTTTGTTCTGCTAGCTCAAATGGCGCATCAATCAATTCGGCATAGTTTTTGGCTTTCAGGGTGAAACGGCCTTTGACCAGACTTTTGGCTTGCAGGCCGGTTGCCAGCTGAAAATGCTTTAATTCATCTGGCAGGAAGATTTCCAGTTCAATTTCTTTATTTTCCTGACCTTCTAGCCCTAAACATGCACAAGCGGGATTCACATAGAGACGATTTTGATCCACATATGCACCACGAACGGACAGATCATAGGCATACACATCATATTCCACCGTAATCAGCTCATGATCGGTATTGAATAAACGCCATTTGTTCTTTTCAAATTTCTGGATCTGTAACTGGCGCCCATCTTCATCATAGGCTTTGACCGCTTCAATGTGCTTGGAAAACTCTCGAATCAGATAGCTTCCCGGAATCCAGGTCGGTAATGACAAGACTTGAGTCGGGTCCGCAAGAAAACGAACAGTCACGTGAATAAGATGCTGACGATAATCGTCAAATTCAATTTGATAATGCAACATAATGAACGATATAAAATTAAAATAAATGAGATATAGCTTAGCTTAGCATTTTTTAAGCCAGTATGGTTTAGCTGTCTTATTTGTCTACATTTACGACTAGCTATCTGTATAAAAAAGGCATAGCATGCGTGAAAATTAAATCGTTCAACACCCGCCGGGTTATCAAGGAACACCATTGAAATACATCATCTCACTGATTGCGGTTTTCAGTTTATTTATTTCTGCATTTTCACATGCTGCCCTACTCAATATTGTGCCTGAAAGCGTTGAAGCTGAAGCCTGGACCATTCTGGATTCACAGTCTGGTCAAGTCATTGCAGAGCATAATGCCGATGTGCAACGCGCTCCGGCTTCGCTGACCAAAATGATGGTGGCTTATATTGCCTTAAAGGAAATTGAGGCCGGAAAATTAGATAAAAATGAAGTTTTAACCGCGACCTCTGTGGTGAAAACTGTGATGTGGGATGAGTCACAAATGTACCTGAAAGAAGGTGATCAGATTTCAGTCGATCAGCTTCTGGCGGGCTTAATTATCATGTCTGCTAATGATGCCGCAGTCACGCTGGCTGAGAAAATTTCGGGTGGTATTCCGCAGTTTGTTGAACGTATGAATCAGGAAGCCAAAGCGCTGGGCATGCAGCATACCAATTTCCAGAATCCGGCCGGCATTACCATGCCTGAGCATTATTCGACTGCCGCCGATTTGGCCAGACTGTCTATGGCGGTGGTGAATGAAACTCCAGATTATCTGTATTATTCTAAGCAGCCAAGCTTTACCTACAATCAGCATTTTCATCGTGCGACCAACCGTGTGCTTCAGGTCGATCCAACCGTAGATGGCTTAAAAACCGGTTTTACCCGTGCGGCAGGCTACAATCTGGCGCTGACGGCCAATCGTGTCACAGCAGATTTTGAAATGCCAAATCGCCGTCTGATTGTGGTGGTGCTGGGTACTAAAAGTGCCGCAAAACGCGCTGATGTATCACATAAGCTGATGAATCTCGCTTATACCTATACCCGCAATGAAGTAGCGATCAAAGATCAACAGCTACTGGCTGAATTGCCTGTGATCAAATCCACCTTAAAAATGTTTAAGGTGCAAACCAAGCAACCGCAGATCATTACCACTTCTTTATATGATCAGGGCTACAGTATTGACCTGAACCAGTTTGATCAAACCCAACAGCGTGTCATGCTGAATACAGGTGATGGCGTTTTAAAAAGTATCGAGCCTTTACAGGAAACGCAAACTCATATCAATGTTGAAGTGAAAGCATCTGAACTCATTGCACCTTTGGCGACCATGATGCCTTTGGCGACTATTCAGGTTTATCAGAATAATCAGTTGATTCGCACCATTCAAATTGAAGATCATGTCGAAATTGAAGAAGCCAACCTGTTTCAGAAATTCTTTACTTGGCTACAAGGCTTATTCGGTTTGTTTTCAGACAATACGCCAAGCGTAAAGCTTTATCCTTTAGATAGATAATAGCCCTACATCTCAAGTTACTTTTCTTTAAGCTAGAAGATCTACTCGCTGATCTTCTGGCAGATTTTCTTTTCTCCCTGCATCACTCCCCAAGACAGGGAAACTTACCTGCCCTCACAGAATTGCTACGTTTTGTAATGTGTATAACAATTTTAACCAAGACGCGATCTGGCCCATGCCATAGTATATTTTCTCTCTATTTCTCTTATTTTTATTAAAAAAATAAACAGGTTAATCATATATGACAGCACATAAAATCGTGATTGTGGGTGGCGGTGCCGGTGGTCTGGAACTGGCAACTCAGCTGGGTGAGAGCTTGGGTAAAAGCGGCAAAGCGCAGATTGTTTTAGTCGATCAAAAACTGACGCATATCTGGAAACCGCTGCTGCATGAAGTTGCCGCAGGCACCTTAAATCCACATGAAGAAGAAACTAATTATTTTGCCCATTCAGCCGCACATCATTATGAATTTGTCTTGGGGACATTTACCGGTCTGGATCGTGAAGCGAAACAGATTGTGGTAGAAACAGAATATTTCTCCAAAAAAGCCCAAGCCAAGAAGAACCAGCGCATCGACTATGACACCCTGGTACTGGCCTTGGGTTCTACCTCGAATGACTTTAATACCGAAGGCGTCAAACAGTTCTGTCATTTTCTCGACAGCCGTCCACAAGCTGATATCTTTCAGCAGGATCTGTTGCATCTCTACTTGAATGCTCAACATGAAGCTTCGAGCCGTGAACTGAATATCGCGATTATTGGCGCCGGTGCGACTGGAGTAGAATTGGCTGCCGAGTTGGTGGAGGCCAAACACAATTTCTTTAAATATGGCTTAAACAAGGTCGATCCAAATAAAGTCAAAATTACCTTAATTGAAGCGGCGGATCGTATTTTGACTGCGCTCTCGCCGAAAGTTGCTGAACATACCATGCAACAGCTGGAAAAATTCGGTATTGAAGTCCTTACCAGTCATCGTGTGGCCAAGGTAGATGAAGACAAAATTTATTTTGCAGATGGCTCAAGTCTGGATGCCGAGATTAAAGTCTGGGCCGCAGGTATCAAAGCACCTGAAGTCTTGGCACAACTGCAAGATATGGAAAAGGACAATATTCACCGCTTGAAAGTCTTCTCCACCCTGCAAACCAAATCTGATCCAGACATTTTTGCTTTTGGTGATTGTGCTCACTGCCAGCCTGCTGCAGATGAACCGGTCTTGGGTCCACGCGCACAAGTGGCTAGCCAACAGGCCAATTTCCTGGCCAATGCCTTGAAAGCACGTGTCAATGAAGAAAGTTATTTACCGATGTTTAAATTTTCTGACAAAGGTTCACTGATTTCCTTAAGCCAGAATAAAGCCGTCGGCGAGTTGCTCGGTCAGGTCAATGTGCAAGGCTTTGTTGCCAAATCGATGTATGTTTCTTTATATCGAATTCATCAGGCGACCATTCATGGTTATGCGCATGCTGGCATTCTCACCGCAAAAGATTTTGTTACACGAAAAATTTCTCCAAAGCTGAAATTGCATTGAAATTCCAGAATTTGGCCCAATCAATGAAAAAATCGTCAACAAAATTGTCAAATTGCGTTTTTTTGCTAATTTTAGTCTACAAAAATGCAATTTCACTTTATGATGTACCCTTAAAAAATTGAATGGATCAATTAACATGACTGCTATTGCAAATAACCTCGTGGTTTCTTTCCACTACACATTGACTAACGCAGAGGGTGAAACTCTCGACCAATCTCAAGGTGAACCACTTGCCTATTTGCACGGTGCAGGTAACATCATCCCAGGTTTAGAAAATGCGTTAGAAGGCAAAACTGTAGGTGAAAAATTCACTGTAAACGTTCCTGCTGCTGAAGGTTATGGCGAATACAACCCTGACCTAGTTCAAGAAGTTCCTGCGCAAATGTTCCAAGGCGTAGACAACATTCAGGCAGGCATGCAGTTCCAAGCTCAAACTGATGACGGCGTGCAAATCGTAACTGTTAAAGCAGTTGAAGGCGACAATGTTGTTGTTGATGCTAACTTCCCACTTGCTGGTCAAGACCTGACTTTCGAAGTTGAAATCGTATCTGTTCGTGAAGCTTCTCAAGAAGAATTAGATCACGGCCACGTACACGGTGTAGGCGGTCACCAGCACTAAGATCTTCTGATCTTGAGTGAAAAAAGGCAAAGTCAGACTTTGCCTTTTTTATTGCCTGAAAATAGCCCGCAGAATATTAACCATCCAATTAGCTATAAAAAAAAGCAGAGCCATTGCCCTGCCTTTCCAATCCGATCAAGATCTCCTTTTACAGGATGATCAGTGGATTATTTTTTTTGGTTATAAATCTGCATCGCTGCTGGCAATTGTTGACGCATTTGCCCAATACGCTGACTATTCGATGGATGCGTAGACAGGAAGGTTGCACCACTGCCGCCACCAAGTTTGTTCATTTTTTCCCACAGGGTAATGGCTGCATTCGGGTTATAACCTGCGCGCGCCATCAACATTAAACCACCTTGGTCAGCACGGCTTTCCAGATTACGCGAGTATGGTAAGCCAATACCGATCTGACTACCCAATTGTGCTGCTGCAGCGCCACCTTGACCTACACCTGCTGCATTTAAGCCAATACCCAAAGCCAGATCAGTCAGGGCTTGAGCACCGATTTTCTGCTTAGAATGCTCTTCTAAGGCATGCACCATTTCATGACCCATAATCGCTGCAATTTCAGCATCGGTCAGATTCAGTTTATTCACGATACCGGTATAGAATACAACCTTACCACCTGGTGCAACAAAGGCGTTGACCTGATCAGATTTGAGCACAGCCAATTGCCACTGGAATGCTGTACCGGTTTGATTCATCTGGTTAGCAACTGGCTTCAAACGGTTAAATACATTATTAATCCGTTTATAGGTGGCTGAACTGGTATCCAGTTGGCCTTTATTGCGCGCATCATTGACCATGGCATTATAGCTTTGGCTCGCAGATGCATTTAAGGTCGCAGTATCTGCCCCTGCCATATCGGCAATGGTGGTACAACCTGATAATGTGACGACTGTAGCAGCCGCCATACTCAATAAAAGTTTATTCTTCATTATAATTTACTCCGCCTTGGCTTAAGGGCAATTTACATTGTAAAAATTATAAGTGAAAGCGCGTAGCAGCTAAACGCTTAATTCATTCATCTTCTTATAAATTATGTAATTTTTAAGCCAAATACTGTATCGCCAACCAATAAATCAGACAAATAATATTGAGGCCTAGGTAAACCTGACTAAGTGGTTTGATTTTCTGTTCAAGCATTTCGTCTTTACGTTTGAAATATAAAAAAGCATTTTGCAATAAAATAATAGGTACTAATACACAGGCGATAATGACACTCAGACCAATCAGCGCCGCATAAATCACCTCAGGATTTTGAGTTTGCGCACGAATAATCATCATGGCCAATGTTGGCGCCCCACCCATCGCGAATAACAATGAATAAAACATGGTCGCCGATATATTTTTTTGCATCCTGCTGCTCATTTTTCTTTCTTTATATACCGCTATGTTAAAGCACATCACGCCACATTACCGATGCAACTTTAGTCTTGAAATAGCTGCATAAATTCAGCATATAAAAAAACCCATCCGGAGATGGGTTTTTATCATTCAAGCTTTAATCAAATGAAGATTAAGCATCAAACGGGTGGCGAAGAACAATCGTTTCTTCACGGTCTGGACCTGTTGAAATGATGTCGATTGGACATTCAATCAATTGCTCAAGACGTTTTACATAGTTCAATGCAGCTTCTGGCAATTGATCCAGTGATTTCGCACCGAAAGTTGACTCAGACCAGCCTGGCATAGTTTCGTAAATCGGTTTTAAAGTTTCGAATGCAAGCGCATCAGAAGAACCGACACAACCAGAATCTGCAGCTTCATAACCCACACAGATTTTCACTTCTTCTAAACCGTCAAGAACGTCAAGTTTAGTCAGGCAAATACCAGAAAGTGAGTTTACGTCAACTGAACGGCGTAGGATTTCAGCATCGAACCAGCCACAACGACGTTGACGGCCAGTAGAGGCACCAAATTCATTACCAATCGTACCGAGGTGTTTACCAATCGCATCACCCGTGTCATTTGCAGCGTCATACACCAACTCAGTTGGGAATGGACCTGCACCTACACGCGTTGTATACGCTTTGGTAATACCCAGTACATAGTCAAGATGCAAAGGACCCAGACCTGAACCAGAGCTTACGCCACCAGCAGTGGTATTCGAAGAAGTCACATACGGATATGTACCGTGGTCAACGTCAAGAAGTGAACCTTGCGCGCCTTCGAACATGATGTTGTCACCGTTTTTACGGTAGTTATGCAATTCAGTGGTCACATCCACAACCAGTGGCGCAACAACTTTACGCCATTCGTCGCAAAGTGCCAGCACATCTTCCAATTTAACTGCTTCAACACCGTAGTATTCAGTCAGCTGGAAGTTATGGTAGTCCAGAAGTTCAGTTAACTGAGCAGTAAGATGTTCACCACCACGTACTAGGTCAGCAACACGTACTGCGCGACGTGCTACTTTGTCTTCGTATGCAGGACCGATACCACGACCTGTCGTACCAATCTTCGCATTACCACGTTTTTTCTCACGCGCCTGATCAAGTGCGATGTGGTTCGGAAGAATCAATGGACAGTTTGGAGAAATGCGTAAACGTTCTTTAACAGGAACGCCTTCTTTTTCAAGAATGTCCATCTCTTTGATGAGCGCTTCAGGAGAAAGAACAACACCGTTACCAATTAAGCACAATACGTTTTCACGTAAAATACCTGATGGAATGAGGTGTAAGACAGTTTTCTTACCACCAACCACAAGAGTGTGACCTGCGTTATGTCCGCCTTGATAACGAACTACCGCTGCCGCTTGATCTGTGAGCAGGTCGACGATTTTACCTTTACCTTCGTCGCCCCATTGGGTACCAAGTACCACAACATTCTTGCCCATAATAGCCTCATTACATCATGCTGTTAAAGTTGAAAGCCCCGCTCAGCGACATGAACACTGAGCCAAGCAGTTAAATCGTTTTGACTGTCCACTCACCATTCGCATTCACCAGCAGGTGCGTTGCATATGGAATCGAGTTTAAATCATCATTACCCAGTAACTGAATTACACTTAAGCCTTGTGCGCGAATGTTCTGAATCGCATTCAGAAGTTCTGCATCAGTGCCTTTAGGTGCAACCACGACCTGTACCGCATCAAACTGACCTGCGCTTAAAGCATATAAGTCACAAGAGAAACCGGTTGCCGGACGCGCGCGGCCAAAATGTTCACCAATGCCATCATAACGGCCACCTTGTGCCAGTGCAGCTGCACGGTTCGGTGCATAGACTGCATACATCAAGCCAGTATGATAATGGTATGAACGTAATTCAACCACATCAATACCAATACTCAAGTTTGGCCAACGGGTTTGAACTTCGTCTTTGGTGGTTTGCAAGACATTAAAAGCCTGCGTAAATGCTGGATTTGCCAACACTTCAGCACTTAAATGCGCTTGTAATGCATCCAGGTCGCTGGCATAGCGTCCAAGTGCATAGAAATCCTGACCAAATTTCAGGTCTGCCGTGAATTCTTCTAATTCTGGCAAAGCCTTACGCTGGTATAAATCAGATAATTGCTGTTCAGCGACTTTGTTTAAGCCGGCTTGAGCCACCAGACTGCGGAATAAACCCACATGACCTAAGTCCAGATGAATACCATCTGCCAGACCTGTTTCCTGAATCAGACTGATCATCAAGTCGACCATTTCTACATCGGCATCGATGCTGTCTGAACCAAATAGCTCCGCACCTAACTGTAGTGGCGCACGCGAAGTGTTAAAACCGCGAGGCTTGGTATGCAGAACGGTTCCTGCATAGCAGTAACGTGCTACACCTTCCACTGGATGTACATGCGCATCAATACGAGCCACTTGTGGTGTCATATCGGCACGCACACCAAGCAAACGACCAGAAAGCTGATCGATTACTTTAAAAGTGGCTAAGTCTAAATCTTGATTCGATTCTGAGAGAGAAGATAGAGATTCGATGTATTCAATGAATGGCGTGTACACCAGCTGATAACCTCGAGATGCAAGGAAATCCAGTGATTTACGGCGCAGACTTTCAATAACTTGCGCTTGTTCTGGTAATACATCAGCTACACCATCAGGTAATAACCATGTCTCTGAAATGGGCATGTTGTAAACCTAAATTCTTGTCAGCGCGGAACGAATCCGCATAAAAAAATCGGGAGCACACCCGATTTCTCCTAGTCTAGCACGATAGTTTTGGCTGTGCATCGCAAATTTTATAATTTTCGCCACCTGATGAAATCAACAACAATTGTGTCAACTATCAGCGTTTTAATGCACATTTAAAACAAATAGCATGACAAAATCCGGCATTAAACCAAAGGCAATGCAGTCGTGCTTTTAACCGTTTGCAATGGAATTTCAGTTTTTACACTTTGAATGCAGGGAATTTGGGTTAAATGATGAATCTGAAATTTACGATAGGCATCCAGATCAGCCACCACAATTCTTAAAAAGAAATCACAATCGCCTGCCATTAACTGGCACTCGACGACTTCTGGCATTTCCTTGATCGCTTCGACAAATTGATCGACCACAGCAGCTTCTTGAGACTTGAGCCAGACGCGTGCAAACACGCTCATCGCCAAATTGACCTTTTGTGGATTCAGCAGTGCGACATATTGCTCAATCACGCCATCATCTTCCAGCTGTTTTACCCGTCTTAAACAGGGTGACGGTGACAAGCCAATTAATTGAGCCAGTTCATTATTTTGCAGTTTTCCATTCTTTTGCAGCTCATGCAAAATGCGTTTATCTATTTGATCCATGTCTATACCTTGGCATTTAAAACCCCTTAAATTTAATTTAGCGCAATTTAATTTCAAATAAAACTTAAATCTCTTTCACTATAACAGCAAATAGCCTGAATATCGCCATAAAATATGGTCTAGTTTTGCAGTACCTAGGTCATTTCCATGCTTTTGTTTAGACAAAGCACCGCAGCGGTAGTTATCCCTACCGATTTCAGCGAATTTCAACGTGGCATGAAAGATTCTATTCCCATGCTTTTAGGGATTATCCCCTTTGCGCTGGTGCTGGGTGCGACGGCGGTACAGAAGAATTTCAGCTTGCTCGAAGTGCCTTTACTGACAGGCCTGAACTTTGCTGGTGGTTCTGAATTTGCCATTCTGGAGGTCTGGAGCAGTCCACCAAATTTACTCATGCTGATGTTCATTACCTTTCTGGTGAATAGCCGGCATCTGTTGATGGGCGCCAGTTTGGTTCCGTATTTAAAGCATCTCCCGAATCGTAAAGTTTTTCCGGCGCTGTTTTTTATGGTCGATGAGAGCTGGGCGCTCGGTCTGGCTGATGCACAAAGGAAACAAGCGCACTTGGGTTATCGTGCTGCGTTTAGCATGCCTTATTATGCCGGCCTGTGTTTTTGCCTGTACTTGATGTGGGTCGGATTTACCACACTCGGCGCCATACTTGGACCTGTATTAGGTGACATCAACCGTTTTGGTTTTGATATGGCCTTTCCTGCTGTATTTCTGGTGTTACTGAGAAGTATGTGGAAAGGTTTTGAGGCTGCCCGGCCATGGCTGGTCAGTTTAGTCTGTGCGGCTTTGGCTTATTTATATTTACCTGCGGGCTGGTATGTGCCGGTTGGCGCCTTGTCTGGAATCGCTTCGGCATTTTTCCTGATTCAAGAGGATCAAACATGATCCAGATGAATACCTTGGTGGCTATTATTCTGATTGCTGCGACCACCTATTTAACCCGGATCTTGGGCTACGTCTTATTAAAAAATAAAACGCTGACACAGCGTCAGCGAAAAATTCTGGAAGTAGTCCCTGGCTGCGTGCTGATTTCAGTAATTGCACCCTATTTTGTTCGAGACCATCCTGCAGACCTGATCGCCTTGGCTTTAACGCTATTTGCCGCTACGCGTTTTGGATTATTACCAACCGTCGCCATCAGTATGGTTTCTGCCGCAGTTTTAAGAATTTTAATCGTCTAATACTCAAACAAAATCCCTTTAAATAATTTCTAAAGGGGTTTGGATTATTTCTGTGGATCGACCACTTTGGTCAGCAAACTGACCAGTTCGGCATTTTGCAATTCAACCTGCTGAAGTTTGGCTGTGGTCTGATCCAGCACTTCCTGCTGCAAATGCATTTTTTTGGCTAGATCCTGCATAATTTCCAGGGTCTTTTTCAAATTTTCTTCCAGATGCACGATTTTTTCTTCGACTGGCACGCCTTCCACGCTACGTGGTTCATCATTCTGATTAAACTGCAGCCAGATCAGAAAAATCACCGCCAAAGTCAGCAATATAATAAATCCCCAAACCACCATCATGTGCTTGCTCTTATTTCATTTTATTGTCTTTATCTTAACGAAAAATGCTTCAGATAACGTAAATAATTCAGCCTCAATTCCTGATTTTCGATCAATTACCGGCAAATTCTCTTAAAACATGGCTTGCAGAATATTTATAGGAAAGAAAAAAGCACCGTGTCTTGGTGCTTTTGAGGTTTAGATAACCCGAACTTAATGAAATGATTCACATAAATCCAGTAGACGGTTGGCATAGCCCCACTCGTTATCGTACCAGGCAAAAACCTTAGCTTGATGCCCGACCACCAGAGTCTGGGTCAGATCAACAATCAGTGAATACGGGGAATGATTAAAATCACTCGATACCAAGGGCTCGTCCGTTACCGACATAATTTCGGCAAAATCCTGCCGGGCAGCCTTAATCAGAACTTCATTTAACTTGTGATCGGTAATCGGCGACTGGGAGACAAAGGTCAAATCAATCGCTGCCACATTAATGGTCGGGACGCGAATCGAATAACCGTCAATCCGTCCGTCCATTTTTGGCATGACACGCTTTAATGCACCGAGTGCGCTTGAAGTCGTTGGAATAATGTTATGACCTGAGGCACGGGCACGACGCAAATCGCGATGTGCCTGATCCAGTACCGACTGATCCGCCGTTACAGCATGGATTTCGGTCATTAACGCACTGCTGATGCCAAAAGCATCATCGACAATTTTGACCAGTGGCACCAAAGCCTGGGTAGTACAAGAAACACTGGAAATGATCTGGTCCGATGCTTTGACTTCATGATGATTGACACCATAGACAATCGCGGCATCGACCGTATCAAAAGGTGCCGCGCCGATAATCACACGTTTTGCCCCTGCGCCAATATGCTGGGTCGCAGCTTCACGGGAACGGAACAGTCCGGTACATTCAAGTACCACATCTACCGCCAGGTTTTGCCAAGACAACTTAGCCGGCTGCGGCTCACACAAAACCTGCACTTTTAAAGCGGCATCTTGATAGCTGATATGCATATAGATATGTTCAGCATCATAACTGAGATCTACCTGCCCCGGAAAACGGCCATGGGTCGAGTCATATTTAAATAGATGAATCAGGGTTTCAACATCGGCAATATCGTTAATGGCAACGATTTCAAAATTAAAACCTTTCGGATTTTCAAACCATGCGCGCAGTACATTCCGTCCAATACGCCCAAATCCATTGATTGCCACTCGTTGCATGACTCGACCTTTTATATGCCTATTTTAAAACTCTTCTATGTTAAAGGATTTCTTGCGCCGTACATTAAAAACTTCAGTGAAAATACTGATTTTCGATTATTTTATTTCTGATACATTCGTCTGGATTCGAGCCATTTAAAATTCCGTTTATTTTTTAAAGTGATGGATATCCACAGATTCTGCTTCGGGAAAATTCAATTTAATTATTCAGCAAAAAACCTGAGTAAATAAATCCTTAGCAATTGGTTTTAAAATGATTGGTGCCTACTGCTTTTTCCGTTATAATTTGGCGTTTTAAATTTTTAAGCCCCGCATTGCAGCAGAGCTTTTGTATGCTTGTCAGACTGTGGTGTTTTAGCCAAATCGGAAATTATGGAGTGACTTGGTTGTGAGTACTCGTTTTATGACATCAGCTGAAATTCGTGAAGCATTTTTGCGTTACTTTGAATCGCAAGGGCATACACGTGTCGCGTCGAGTTCTCTAGTACCTGCCAATGACCCAACTTTGCTGTTCACCAATGCTGGTATGAACCAGTTTAAAGATTGCTTCTTAGGTCTAGAAAAACGCGATTATGTACGTGCAGTGTCATCACAAAAATGCGTACGCGCAGGTGGTAAGCACAATGACCTGGACAATGTGGGTTATACAGCACGTCACCACACTTTCTTTGAAATGTTGGGTAACTTTTCCTTTGGTGATTACTTCAAACGTGATGCGATCAAATTTGCCTGGGACTTTTTGACTAACGAAGAATGGCTTGGTCTTCCTAAAGATAAACTCTATGCAACCGTTTACCATACAGACGACGAAGCATTCGACATCTGGAACAAAGAAATCGGTCTAGACGCTTCTCGCATTATTCGTATTGGTGACAACAAAGGCGGTCAATACGCATCTGATAACTTCTGGGCAATGGGTGACACAGGTCCTTGTGGTCCATGTTCTGAAATCTTCTTTGACCATGGCGATCACATCTGGGGTGGCCTACCGGGTTCTCCTGAAGAAGATGGCGACCGTTTCATTGAAATCTGGAACAACGTTTTCATGCAGTTCAACCGTACTGCGGATGGTGTATTACACCCTCTTCCAGCGCCTTCTGTGGATACAGGTATGGGCTTGGAGCGTATTTCTGCCGTTTTACAGCACGTCAACTCAAACTACGAAATTGACTTATTCCAGCATTTACTTAAAGCTGCGGCTGAAATTATTGGTCTGGATACTACAGCGCTTGAAGCTGAAGCTGCTGAGAAAGGCACACCAGTTCAGTATCCTGCTTCATTGAAAGTCGTTGCTGACCATGCACGTTCATGTTCATTCCTGATTGCTGATGGCGTAAACCCATCGAATGAAGGTCGTGGTTATGTACTGCGTCGTATTATCCGTCGTGCAGTACGTCATGGTAACAAATTAGGCGCAACAGGTTCGTTCTTCCACAAAATGTTGAAGCCACTGATCGAAGTGATGGGCGACGCATACCCTGAACTTGCTGCTCAACAAGCACGTATCGAAGCACAACTTCTTAAAGAAGAAGAACAGTTTGCCAAAACACTTGAGCAAGGTTTGAAATTGCTTGAAGGTGAATTGGCACAGTTAAAAGGTTCTGTGATTCCGGGCGAAGTGGTATTTAAACTTTACGACACTTATGGTTTCCCGACTGACTTGACTGCTGACATCGCACGTGAACGTGACTTAACCATTGATGAAGCTGGTTTCGAAACTGAAATGGCTGCACAGCGTCAACGCGCACGTGATGCAGGTAAATTCGCGATCGACTACAACAGCGTAGTTAAAGTTGAAGGCGAAACTCAGTTTGATGGTTATGACACAACTGCAGGTGAAGGTCAAATCATCGCAATCTACAAAGATGGCGAGCAAGTTGATGAAGTGTTTGAAGGCGATGAAGCACTGATCGTACTCAACCAAACACCTTTCTACGCAGAAAGCGGCGGTCAAATCGGTGATACAGGTATCTTTAAAAACGATACTGGTATTTTCGAAGTTCAAGATACCAAAAAATCTGGTGGCGCATTTGTACACCAAGGTATCGTGACGATGGGTAACTTGAAAGTTACTCAAAATGTAGAAGCAACAGTAAAAGCAGATATTCGTGCAGCAACTGCGCGCAACCACTCTGCGACTCACCTGCTACATGCTGCGTTACGTCAAATTTTAGGTTCACATGTACAGCAAAAAGGTTCATTGGTTGCATCTGATGTGTTACGTTTTGACTTTGCCAATGACCAACCTGTAAGCTTTGAACAGCTGCAAGAAATTGAACGTTTGGTCAATGCTGAAGTGATTGCCAATACTGCGGTGTCTACTGAACTTCTGGATATCGAGTCTGCGAAAGCTAAAGGCGCGATGATGCTGTTTGGCGAGAAATACGGTGACGAAGTACGTGTACTGTCTATGGGTTCAGTGATTGAAGAGAAAAACTTCTCAATCGAACTTTGCGGTGGTATTCACGTAAAACGTACCGGTGATATCGGTCTGTTCAAAATCACCTCTGAAGGTGGTGTGGCAGCCGGTGTACGTCGTATTGAAGCAGTAACAGGCACTAAAGCAGTTGAAGTTGCGCAAAAAGCCGATCGCGATATCAATACGATTAACGCTTTGCTCAAAGCGCAAAAAGACCAGACTTTAGAAAAAGTTGAAGCGTTGGTTGATACTGCATCGAGCTTGCAGAAACAGATCGAACAACTCAATCAAAAACTTGCTACCCTGCAAGCCGGTGAACTTCTAAGCCAAGTTCAAAGCATTGCAGGTCGTGCAACCTTGATTACAACTGTCGAAAACATGGATGCGAAAGCACTTCGCAACCTGCACGACGGTGTGAAATCAAAATTAGAAAATGCAGTGATTGTTCTTGCAGGTGTAGAGGGTGACAAGGTGAGCTTGATCGCATCTGTGGCAAAAGACTTTACTGCTTCTATTAAAGCAGGTGACATCATCAAACATTTAGCGACTGAGCTAGGTGGTAAAGGTGGTGGTAAACCTGACTTGGCACAAGGTGGCGCGCCACTTAACGAGAAGTTTGCTCCAGTGATGGCAGATTTAACTGCCTGGCTTGCAGCAAAATAAAACTTCAATTTTGTGTAACTGACCCTGATAGGTACATCAGGGTCATGGCTTATATGGAACAACTATGGCATTAATCGTTCAAAAATATGGCGGTACCTCTATGGGTACTCCCGAGCGCATTTTAAATGTTGCTCGTCGTGTAAAGCGCTGGCATGACCACGGCCACAAGGTAGTGGTAGTGGTATCAGCAATGAGTGGCGAAACCAATCGTCTACTTGCTTTAGCGAAGGCCATTACCGAAACCCCTGACCCACGTGAACTAGACCAAATGGTATCTACGGGTGAACAGGTTACGATTTCTATGTTAGCAATGGCGCTGAACTCAATTGGAGTTGAAGCAAAATCACTAACAGGTCGCCAGGTTGGCATGAAAACCGACAGCTCATTCAATAAGGCACGTATCGAATCCATTGATACTGAAGTCCTGAACTCAAATCTGGATGCAGGCCGCGTACTTGTCGTTGCCGGTTTCCAGGGTTTTGATGAACATGGCAATACCACCACTTTAGGGCGTGGCGGTTCTGATACTTCAGGTGTTGCAATTGCTGCCGCACTCAAAGCAGATGAATGCCAGATTTATACCGACGTTGACGGTGTATATACCACCGATCCACGTGTTGCACCAAAAGCAAAAAAAGTTGATCGTATTTCATTTGAAGAAATGCTTGAGATGGCGTCACTCGGTTCTAAAGTCCTGCAAATTCGTTCAGTTGAATTTGCTGGTAAATACCAGGTGCCTTTACGCGTATTATCAAGTTTCGACAATGACAACGATGGCGCATTCGACGAAGAGTTTAAGCAAAACGTTGGTACACTTATTACGACTGAATTGGAAGACAATATGGAACAGCCAATTATCTCCGGTATCGCATTTAACCGTGACGAAGCAAAATTAACTATTTTAGGCGTGCCTGACGAACCGGGTATTGCTTCTAAAATTTTGTGCCCGATTGGTGATGCCAATGTTGAAGTGGATATGATTATCCAGAACGTTGAAGAAGATGGTACAACTGATTTCACTTTTACTGTGAACCGTGGCGAATTAAATAAAGCCAAAGCTATTCTTGAAGCAACTGCTCAAGAAATTGGTGCACGTGAAGTTGCGACCCGTTCAGATATCGTAAAAGTATCGATCGTAGGTGTCGGTATGCGTTCACATGCCGGTGTAGCGAGCAAAATGTTTACAGCATTGGCAGATGAAGGTATTAACATCCTGATGATCTCGACGTCTGAAATCAAGATTTCTGTGATCATTGAAGAAAATTATCTTGAACTTGCGGTTCGTTCATTGCATACCGCATTCGGTTTAGACCGTGAACAAGGCGAATCTAGCGCACGTGCTTAAGCGTTAAGATAGAATATTGTCATTGTTTGACAGTATTTTATAAAAGTCTACAAAAATGCAGAGCCACTATAGTTTTTTTTATAGTGGCTCTGTTATATTAAGCCTGAGGATTTTTAACCAGCTGAGATAGATTAAAATCTTTCACCCAGATGACAGAATTTCTATCCAGATCTTATTTTGTAATTTTTGGTTGTGCTTTTTGTTTTACATTCAATAGATTGCAGGTTTTGCATTTTGCAAGGAGAAAAACATGCTGATTCTGACTCGACGCGTCGGGGAAACTTTAATGATTGGTGATCAAGTCAGTGTGACTGTGCTTGGTGTAAAAGGTAACCAGGTTCGTATCGGGGTAAATGCTCCGAAAGAAGTCTCTGTGCACCGTGAAGAGATTTACCAGCGTATCCAGCATGAACGTGCAATGCATGAACATCTTCAACATATCGATCAAGATTACCAACCTTCTTATGAAGACGATAGCCAGACACAAAATAACTTTAACCGTTAATGTTTGTGCGAAGAATAAAGCGGCTTTTGAGCCGCTTTAAATTTGTCTAAATTTTATACAAAAATATTAAATACTTAGATAATTTAAAATAAAACTTAAAGTTCTGCACCCTGCTGTAATGCTGCAATCACCTTTTTTACCGGCCCAAAACTGCGACGATGCTCATCAATCACGCCATGTAAGGCAATCGCTTCAAAATGTGCCTTGGTCGGATAACCCTTGTGCTTGGCAAAGCCAAATTGCGGATGCTTCTGGTCCATCTCGATCATCTGATGATCACGGGTTACTTTCGCCAGAATACTGGCTGCTGAAATTTCAGCATGCAGTGCATCACCACCCACCACGGCATCACAGCTCATAGCAAGGCCCTGTGGAATCTTGTTGCCATCGACCAATACATGCTCAGGCTGAACTGGCAAAGCTTCTACAGCACGGCGCATGGCCAGCAAAGAAGCTTGCAAAATATTATGTTCATCAATCTCTGCCGCAGAAGCCTCAGCAATGGCCCATGCCAGCGCTTTTTCCTGAATCTCGATAAAAAGTTTTTCACGCTTCTTTTCAGTGAGTTTTTTAGAATCATTTAAACCCTCAATCGGGTTGTTCGGATCCAAAATAACTGCCGCAGCGACCACCGAACCCACTAATGGCCCACGCCCTGCTTCATCTACACCAGCAATCTTCATGTCTATTTTTCCATAAAAAATAGGCTGAACCAGTCAGCCTATTTCAATTTAATCTTGGCTTAGTTTACAGCTTCAGCTACACAAGCGTTAATGGTTTTTGCAACCACATTGCCGACAATCGTCGCACGTGCTGCCGGGTCAATCGCTGCAGTCGCCAAATCTACCGCTGTTACGCTTTGGGGTGCTTTTTCGCTGACACAGCCACAAATTTCAGTCTGGATATTCTGCTTTTGGGTCGTAGTCATTAGACGTGTAGCTGTTTGCCATGCTGGAATATTATTCAGCTCAGTCGTACATTTTGCATTGATCGCGATTTTAAGCGCAGCCCCACCCAGCTGTTGAGTCGTGGTTTGCGTTTCAGGGCTGCCTGTTGTTGCACAAGCCGATAAAACCAAAGTAAGCGGAGCAAGTGCAGCCAATAATTTTTTCACAGATCTGTTCCTTGTTTATTCATATATGAAGCGTGACGCTATTGTGCCGAAATTCACCTGAATAAGAAATCTATAAATCATCCTGAATGTTTAATCTGCACCCAGCCATTTCAATGGATGTTGCATGAAAGCCACCATAGCGTTGCAGATTTGGAATTGCTGGGCTGATTCGCCCTTTGCTAAGGTGCATCCATCTTTGAGGGCAATCGAAAATCACATGGAAAAAGTACAATATTACACGCGCACGGCACAATGGTTGCACTGGATCATGGCAGTTATCTTTATTGCGGCCTGGCTGATTGGTTTTTATAGTGGGAATTTTTTAAGTTATGAGGTCAATGGCAGCTTTAAAGGCGATGTCATCACCCTGCATAAAAATATCGCCACCACCATTATTTTCCTGTTGGTTGTGCGAATTTTCTGGCGTTATACCCATCCTGCCCCTGAACTACCGGACACTATGTCACCCCGGATGAAAACTTTGGCACATGCAGGTCATCTGGCTTTGTATTTTATGCTGATTGCTCTACCTGTCACCGGCTGTTTATATAGCTGGAGTCTGGGCTATCCAGCACCAGTGCTATATTTATTTAACCTGCCGGCACTGATTGCAGAAAATCCGGCTGTAACCGCGATCGTAAAACCCCTGCATATCTGGCTTTCCTGGGCAGTTGGCTTACTTTTAGTTGGACATATTTTCGCAGCACTGAAACATCATTTTATCGATAAAGATCATGTACTCAACAGCATGACCCGACAATCCAAATCTTCTAAAAAATAATCTGCAAAACCACACTCAATCAGCTTTCATTGCAAAGCTGATTTTATTTTAAGAACTCGGTCATGCAGCCTTTCAGACTGTTTGCAATAGCCTGTTGCGTGAGTTTTGACTTTACTTCTTCATCCAGAGTCGCTTTCAGTAAAGTGCTTGCCGGAATATCCTTGAGTGCATGCTCACCTACACATGAACAGACATTCTGTTCAAGTTCAGCTTTATTTTTGTCCTGCATAAAATAGGTCGAGGCAGTCCAGAATTTAGATGCTTTCAATTCTTTTGCACATTGGTATTCAATCACGGGTTTTAAAGTACGCTGTGTCAAAGTCATATCCGCATTTGAGCAAGCAGATATCAACACGCTACTGATGAGCAGAATTATATTTTTCAATTTCATATCCATCTATAAAAACAAAGGCAGAGCGAACCCTGCCTTTTATTTAAAAACTTAAACCAGGGCACGGATCTGGTTGATCCATTGCTCTTTTTCAGTATCGGTAATAAAAGAGGCTTCAAATGAGTTAATGGCCAACTGCTTGAGTTCCTCATTGCTTAAATCCAGTGCTTCAGCAATGGCAATAAAATTGTCATTCATATAACCACCAAAATAAGATGGATCATCTGAATTGACTGTAACGTGCACGCCTTGTTGCAAGAGGCGACGGATATTATGCTGCTGCATATCATCCACGACGCAGAGTTTCAGGTTTGACAATGGGCAAACTGTCAGTGGCATCTTTTCTGCGATCAGGCGCTGCATTAACTCCGGATCTTCTTCCGAACGAACCCCATGATCAATACGATTCACTTTCAGCAAATCTAAAGCTTCCCAGACATAAGCTGCCGGACCTTCCTCACCTGCATGTGCTACAACCAAGAAACCTGCTTCACGCGCTTTAGCAAAGACACGTTCAAACTTTGAAGGTGGATGCCCGACTTCACTTGAATCCAGACCGACCGCAATAATCTGGTCTTTATAAGGTAAGGCCTGTTCCAGTGTTGCAAATGCAGCATCTTCACTTAAATGACGCAAGAAACACATAATCAGATGTGAACTGATACCAAGTTTAGTTTTGGCATCATCACAGGCTTTTTGCAAGCCGTTGATCACGGTTGAAAAAGCAACACCACGATCGGTATGGGTTTGTGGATCAAAGAACATTTCAGTATGCACGACCCGGTCTTCAGCACATTTTTCAAAATACGCCCACGCCAGATCATAAAAATCCTGTTCATGAATCAGCACAGCAGCACCAGCATAATAAATATCTAGAAACGACTGAAGATTATGAAAGTTATAGGCCTGTTTAACTTCTTCAACAGATTTATACGGGATGGCAATTTTATTACGCTGAGCGATCGCAAACATTAGCTCAGGCTCAAAAGTGCCCTCAATATGAACATGAAGCTCGGCCTTTGGCAAAGCTCGAATCAACTCAAGACGGTTCATCGCTTCTCCTCATGAAACCTAAAATAATAAAAAAAGGGTGCAAACTGAGTTTACACCCTTTCCAAATCTAGAAAAATTAGCCGCCAAATAGTGCGAATTTAAGCGTCCATAGTACTGCAATAATCCAGACCATATACGGTACTGTTGATGCCTTACCGGTTAACAATTTGATCAGTGCATAGCTGATGAAGCCCATCGCAATACCATCCGCAATTGAATAGGTAAATGGCATAAATACAATGGTTAAAAATGCAGGAACTGCTTCTGTAATATCTTCCCAGTCAATATGCACGATACCTTGAATCATTAAGACACCGACAAATAACAGCGCTGGCGCTGTTGCAAAGCTTGGTACAGACTGTGCCAATGGAGCCAGGAACAAACAGGCAACAAACAGGATACCGACTACAACAGCAGTTAGTCCTGTACGGCCACCGGCTGCTACGCCCGCAGAAGATTCAATGTATGGCGTAGTCGAAGATGTACCCAGCGCTGCACCTGCAACAATTGCAGAAGAGTCCGCAAAAAGTGCTTTTTTCAAACGCGGCAGTTTGCCATCTTTCAACAAGCCTGCACGGTGTGAAACACCTACAAGCGTACCGGTTGAGTCGAATAAATCGACCAGGAAGAAGACAAAAATCACGCCAATTAAACTGGCAGTGAACAGACCTTCAAAGCTCATTTGCATAAATGTGGGTGCAATCGATGGCACTGCGCCAACCACACCTTTAAATTCACTCAGACCCAATGCTGCTGAAATACCGGTTAACACCAAAATACTGATGATGATCGCACCACGCACTTTAAAGTGATGCATCACAACAACCAGAAGGAAACCAAATAATGCAAGCAAAACCGATGGTTGTTTTAAATCGCCCAAACCTACCAACGTAGCAGGATTATCCACAATCAGGCCGGCATTTTTCAAAGCAATCAGCGCAAGGAATAAGCCAATACCACCACCGATGGCCAGTTTCAGCGACATTGGAATCGCATTGACAATGGCTTCACGGATTTTGAACATGCTGATCGCAATAAACACAAGACCGGAGATAAACACAGCCCCGAGTGCTGTTTGCCAAGGCACACCCATTCCCAAACAGACGGAATAGGTAAAGAAGGCATTTAAGCCCATGCCTGGTGCAAGTGCAATTGGATAATTTGCAATCAAGCCCATGACTAAACAGCCAATCGCGGCTGCAAGACAGGTTGCTACAAAGACAGCCCCATGATCCATCCCCGTTTCGGACAAAATCATCGGATTGACAATAATGATGTAACACATCGTTAAGAATGTAGTTACACCGGCAAGAACTTCTGTACGGAAACTGGTTTTGTTTTCACTCAGTTTAAACAGACGTTCAAGCATACTTTCTGAAGATGGATTAGGAGTCGTCATGACCTAGCCCCTATTGAGTAAACTTAATGCTTTAAGCAAGCCGTCAAATAAATGAAATTTTATAAAAAAAATTCATCAATTTTAAGGATGTGTTAGCAACGAATATGCCAGCATAGCCATTTGACGGGTTAAAATGTTGGAACAGCTTACAGCCCCAGGGCTATGCTATAAAAACCCAAAAAAAATCTAAACAAAAAAGCTGCATAACCTTTATGCAGCTTTATTTTACGATTTAAATCAAATGCTTAACAAGATGGATTCTGCTTCATCCTGATCGTTGGCAAATTATAACACATTGATTTATTATTGCTTATTTGATTTTACACTTTATTAGAAATTAATATATTCCAGATGAATATTGAAAAAAATTTATTATATTTATTATTAGTTTAATTTTATTAATCTAGCCCAATTGGCGGGAGGAAGGTAGTACAAGCTGCTTAATGTCGATGCCGATTGGATTCCAGCAATTTGCTTGAATCACGTCCATCGTTCAAGACATGACGGATCTTTTCATATTTTCTGATTTCGGACTGTTTATGGACACAAAATCCTAATAAACTGATCATTAAGGCAAAAACAGGGATAGCATATATTTTCATTTTTATTATGCTGCTTTGTAACACTATGCAATTATGCTAACAAAAAACCTAACAAACTTGTGACATAGTTTACATTTAACCCGATAGAAGGCATTTATTTATCCTCTAAATATTAATTTTATGTCGTTTTATTTATTAATACTTAATTAATTTATAATTCTTTTTTCAAAAAATCGATCCTATTAAAAATCCTTTTAAAAAAACTAAATAATTGAATTTAATATATTTTTTAAACCACCTAAAAGAAGTTTATTCAAAATTAAAATATGTAATAAATGAAATCTAACCTATTCAATAGAACTTATTTCGGTTTATTTTATCGGCTTTTTCCAAGAATGCTCAACTTTAATTTTTAAAATAAAATGATCTAAATAAGGGAGATTTTGCGAGGGATTTCAAAGTGTTTAACGATATTTTTTATTTTTAACTATCTTGAAGTTTTCATTATGCAGTTCATCCACACTTCACTCATCATAAAGTCAAATCGTTGAACACTATTTAAGAACCTAACCATAATAAAGACATCCCAATATCCGGCATATATATCCTCATGCTGAATACTGGGAATCATCTCATTTATGCACTCAGTTGTTCATCACGTTTGAACACCAGTTCTCCCTTAAGTGAACTGTCTGCATCGAAATAATAGCCATCGCTATTAAAAGCTTTCAACTCTTCGACACAATCAATTTTATTTTCAATCATAAAACGCGCCATGAGACCGCGTGCTTTTTTGGCATAGAAACTAATCACTTTATATTTGCCATTTTTCTGATCCAGAAATACCGGCTTGATAATGTCTGCCTGAATTTTGCACTCGTTGACTGATTTGTAATATTCATCAGAGGCGATATTCACCAGGATTTCAGAATTTGCTGCTGCTAGATCCTGATTAATCAGATCAGTAATGTGATGTGCCCAGAAGTCATATAGGTTATGCCCGCGGGAATTGGCCAATTTGGTTCCCATTTCCAGACGGTACGGCATCATCAAATCCAAGGGACGTAAGAGTCCATATAATCCAGACAACATGCGTAAACGGTCTTGTGCATAGTGCAGATCTTCATGTTTTAAACTATAGGCATCCAGACCTGTATAGACATCGCCTTTAAATGCAAAAATCGCCTGACGGGCATTGGCTAAATTAAAATCCGGTTGCCAGTCATTAAAACGTGCGGTATTTAAAGTGGCAATTTTTTCACTAACACTCATTAAGCTGGAAATTTCTGTTGCAGAAAGTGTGCGACAAACGTTGATCAAGTCCTGTGAATGTTCTAATAATCTCGCTTGAGTAAATTGGTCAGTCGGTAATGGAGTATCGTAATCGAGAGTTTTGGCTGGAGAAATTAAAGCGAGCATGGCAACCTGGTCAAAAAATGATTAATCAAACTATATCAGTCTGCTTATTTTAATTCCAATTCATGTTTTTATTCACCATAATCGTTAAAATGCACGATTCTCCTGTTAATCATCGGTTTTTATATGCCCGAGCAAATTTTTCTTCAAGGGCCTGCGGGTCAGATTGAAGTTTTTGTGGATTATCCTCAGGGTGAAGTGAAAGGATTCGCGGTAGTTTGTCACCCCCATCCATTGCAAGGCGGTACACCACAACATAAGGTTCCGGTTTTACTGGCACAAATGTATCTGGAACGTGGCTGTATTGTGTATCGTCCAAGTTTCCGTGGTTCTGGTCAAAGTGAAGGTATACACGACGAGGGCTTCGGTGAGACGGATGATGTATTAGAAGTCATTCGGTTCGCTCGCAACCAGCATATTGCCCTGCCTTTTTATGCAGGCGGTTTTAGTTTTGGTGCGCATGTCATGGCAAAAAGCTATGCAGCCTTACCGGTAGAACTGCAACCAAAGCAAACCATTTTATGTGGTCTGCCGACTGCAACAGTAGCTGGTATTCGTCATTATGTGACGCCCGCCATTAAAGGCGACATTCTGTTCATTCATGGTGAAGCCGATGAGGTGACTTTGCTCTCAGATATGATTGAATGGGCAAAGCCACAACGCCATTTAGTGACCGTATTACCTGGTGCCAACCACTTCTTTACCGGCTATTTAAAGCAATTGCGGATCGCAATGACCCGGTACTTAGCGCTTGGCTAAATAAAAAAACCCATCAGATGATGGGTTTTTTTATTAAAAGACAAAATCTTCTGCAAAAATTTCATACATCACAGCCCGATATTTAGGCTTATCGATGTAACGGATAATTTTTCCGACCAAGCGTTCTGCAATTTTACGGCTAGCCCAGTTTTCTTCTGCTACCGGGTAGCTTAAGACTTGAATCCCTAGTGTATTGAAAGCATAGGCCACAACACAATGCACTGCCTCATGTCCATAATGATGACCATGTGCAGTTTCACGAATCCAGATACCAACTTCAGGTATTTCATCATGAAGTCGATGCAAACCACATAGTCCAATAAATTCTTGTGTTTCAATATGACGGATAACAAATACATATTCTTTATGATCGGTCATATTTTCCAGCCAATTTTTCCAGACTGTTGCAAATTCCTTTTCAGATTCTGGTGCATCCCACGCCATAAAACGTGTCAAACTCGGCGTAATTGAAACATAAGCTTCTTCGGCATCGGCTGATTTAAAACAATTCAGGATCAAGCGTTGACTTTGCAGTGTAGGCAAAGCTGATTGATTCTGTTGAATTAGCTCTTCCATTCAAACTCGCTAAAGCTTTCCTGCTCTTTTAGAGAGGTTTCCACTGCTTGTGCAAGCTGATTAAGCAAACTTCTTTCAGTGATACGATCCAGCCAGTCCTGTTCTTCTTCAGGATATGAGGCAATCTCACAGACCAGATGCCCTTGTTCATCTCTGGTTTCGCAACTCACTGATAAAGGCAGCGCATGTTCTTCTACGCTGACGGCAACCTGAGCACCACTTTGGCTTAAGGTCTGAAAACCGTATTTACCTAATTTTTCGGCAAGTAAATGTGCTACATATTCCTGGGTTTCTTGACCATCCCGTGGTGTTTGGCTCTGGGTATTGGCCATGAATTTTAATTTTCGCATCGCTACTTCCAAATGGCTTTTTTCTTATATGGGTTTAGCATAAGCAATATAAACAAAACAGCCAAGCAAAAGCTTGGCTGTTTCACATAATTTTAAAAATTATTCTGATACTTGAATTGGCAGTCCTGCGATTGAGGTCAATTCTGTGAAGGTCGGGAAACTGGTTGCGACCGTTTCGGTTCCGACAATCTTGATCTGCTCCGAATTACGCAAACCGGCAATCGAAAAACTCATCGCGATACGGTGATCGTGATGCGATTCAATTTCACCACCCGTAAAGATTGGCAACCAGTCACCGGACTTACCCTTACCTTCAATGATGATGCCATCTTCAGTTGGGGTACAGTCGATGCCCATGGTTTGAAGACCATCTGCCATGACCTGAATACGATCCGATTCTTTCACGCGAAGCTCGGCAGCACCGGTCAAAATTGTCTGACCTTCAGCACATGCAGCGGCAATGAATAGCGCCGGGAATTCATCAATTGCTAATGGCACCTGATCTTCCGGCATATGAATCCCTTTTAATGTACGTGTACCACGAATACGGATATCAGCAATCGGTTCACCGCCTGCAATACGCTCGTTTTCAACTGTAATGTCCGCACCCATTTGCTTGAGGATTTCGATCACACCAGTACGGGTCGGGTTAATGCCTACCGCTTCAAGGGTGACGTCCGAATTTTCAGTAATGGCCGCACCCACCATAAAGAAGGCTGCTGAAGAAATATCTGAAGGCACTTGAATGTTGGTACCCACTAACTTGCCGCCACCTTGCAGGGAAATTCGGTTGCCTTCTGTTTTCACTTCATAACCAAATGCACGCAGCATACGTTCAGTATGGTCGCGTGTTGGTTCTGGTTCAGTCACCGAAGTTTCACCTTCCGCCCATAGACCTGCAAGTAGAATCCCTGATTTCACCTGAGCAGAGGCCATTGGCAAATCGTACTGAATCCCTTTAAGGTTTTGATTGCCGGTGATGGATACAGGTGGTGTACCGCGTTCACCTGTGGTCTGAATTTGCGCACCCATTTCACGTAAAGGCTTGGCAATACGCTCCATTGGACGCTTGGATAAAGATGCGTCACCAGTCATGACTGAATCAAATTTTTGTGCAGCCAGCATACCCGACAACAAACGCATTGAAGTGCCCGAGTTGCCCATATAAATGGCAGACTGTGGCGCTTTAAGGCCATGCATGCCAACACCATGAATGGTCACTTCACCATTTTTAGGGCCTTCAATGCTCACACCCATATCACGGAAAGCTTGCAGTGTCGCTAGAGCATCCTCACCTTCCAAAAAGCCGGTCACATGTGTGGTACCTTCTGCAATCGCACCAAACATGATCGAGCGATGTGACACAGATTTGTCACCTGGCACGGTAAATTTACCCTGAAATTTCTTGGCACCCGGCTGAATGGTAAATTGTTGTGTCACTTTATTTTTCTCCATGAAAGGTTTCTTGGCGAGCATATGGTTGAAATGCTGGCGAGCTGCCTGCGCATGACCCAATAAGCCCATCAATGCTTGGGAATCTTCATCTTCAATCAATTTGCGGATAATCGCGAGCTGCTGTTCAAAGCCATCAACAGCATTCAGAACTGCTTTTTTATTAGCAAAAAAGATGTCATGCCACATTTGTGGATCGCTGGCGGCAATTCGCGAGAAATCCCGAAAACCACCCGCAGCATAACGAAATATATCTAAATTGTCTTCACGCTTGGCCAATTGTTCAACCAAGTTGAATGCCATAAGATGCGGAAGATGACTGGTATGCGCCAGCACTTCATCGTGCTTGTCGACATCCATGCAAATCACTTCGGCTTTCGCCGCTTGCCACAGCTGAATCAGTTTATCGACGGCCCAGTTTGCACTGCTTGGCAGTGGCGTCAAAATCACTTTGTGATTGGCAAATAAATCAACTTTACCTGCATGTACCCCAGTATGCTCGGCACCTGCAATCGGATGGCCCGGTACAAAACCTTCAGGCAGTTCATCGCCAAAAACCGCTTTCGCTGCATCGACCACATTACCTTTGGTACTACCAACATCAGTAATAATGGTATTGGGAGATAAATAAGGCTGAATGGCTTCCAACACCTTTTGCGTGGCACGTACCGGCAATGCAAGCACTACCAGATCAGCACCTTTGACCGCCTCTACAGGATCGGCATAGCCTTCGGAAATCAGGCCAAGAGATTTAGCATCTTCCAAAGTCTTTTGTGAACGTGTCGATGCAACGATGTCATTGGCCAAATGCTCGGCTCGAATGACACGCGCCAGACTTGAACCAATCAGTCCAAGCCCGATAAATGCAACTTTTTCAAACAGTGGCTGCGACATGGTTTAAGCTTTTGCCTCTAAACCGAGTACTTTAGCCAATGCGCTCAAGAATTTCGCATTTTCTGCTTCAGTACCAATCGATACGCGAATGTGATTTGAAATACCAACCGGACGCACAATCACCCCTTGTTTGAGCAAACCATTGAAGGTTGCTGATGGGTCTGCCTGTACATCTACCAGAATAAAGTTGGCACGTGAAGGCACATAGTTAAGACCCAAAGCCTTAAAGCCAGCTTCAAGTTGCGCCATACCGGCTTTATTCACTTCACGAGAACGCGCGATAAAGTCTTCATCTTTCAGTGCAGCCACCGCAGCGACCATCGCTAAATGGTTGACATTAAATGGTTGACGAATACGGTTCAGGTAATCTGTCACTTCAACTGAAGCCAGAGCAAAACCAACACGTAGTGCAGCCAAACCATAACACTTCGACAAAGTACGGCTAACGATCAGGTTTGGATATTGCGCAAGGAATTTCAAGCTGTTGAAGTTTTCCGGGAAATATTCCACATAGGCTTCATCCAGAACCACGATGACATTAGCAGGAACTTTTTGCATGAAAGCTTCAAATTCAGCTTCTTCGAACCAGGTTCCCGTCGGATTATTCGGGTTTGCAATGAAAACGAGTTTGGTGTTGTCCTGAATGGCAGCCGCCATTGCTTCCAAGTCATGCGAGAAGCCTTTAGCTGGTACTTCAATCGCTTGCGCATTAATGGCTTGAGTTACCAATGCATAAACCGCAAAAGCATGCTGGCTATACACCACCGAATCATTTTCTGAAACGAATGCACGGGCAAACATTTCCAGTAAGTCGTTTGAACCATTCCCCAAGGTAATCTGATCATGATTAAAACCAAACTGGGTTTTGATCTGATCTTTCAGGATAAAACCACCACCATCTGGATAACGGCCAATTTCAGCAATTTCCGCAGCGACCGCTTCTTTGACTTTATCTGAACAACCCAGCGGATTTTCATTTGAAGCCAGTTTGACGATATCGGTAAGACCCAACTCGCGCTCAAGTTCACTGATCGGCTTACCCGGTTGATATGGCTTTAATTTTGAGATGCCTGAATTAGCTGGAACAAACGACATTTTAGACTTCCAATTTTAAATATAAAACAGTGGTCAGCACCCTCGCCCTGACCACGGATAGCTGACTTAAAGTACAGCTGCAGGATATGAACCGAGTACGCGAACTTCTTTGACCAAAGGACGAATTTCTTCAATGGCTGCTTTCACGTGTTCCTGCTCAATATGGCCTTCAAGATCAATGAAGAACACATAAGCCCATTTTTCAGGAAGTGCAGGCCGGGTTTCAATACTGGTCAGGCTGATATTGTGCTTGGCAAACGGCGCCAGAATTTCCAGCAAAGCTCCGGCACGATCATGCGCTGAGATTAGTAATGAAGTCTTGTCATTACCACTTTGCGGCACTTTTTCACGACCAATCACCAGGAAGCGTGTGGTATTTTCCGGATTGTCCTCGATATTGCTATGCATGATTTCGAGGTCATAGATACTCGCGGCAATTTCAGAAGCAATTGCAGCAGAATGCCATTCATTACGAATACGGCGTGCTGCTTCCGCATTGGAACTTAAAGCGACACGTTCCACACCTGGATAATGCGCATCCAGCCACTTACGGCATTGTGCCAAAGTCTGCTGATGCGCATAAATCTGTTTGATGCTGTCTTTACGGGTATTTTCAGAAATCAGGAACTGATGGTGAATCGGTAATTCAACTTCGCCAATCACATTCAGGTTCGATGTTTTAAAACAGTCCAAAGTATGGTTGACCACGCCTTCAGAGGAATTTTCTACCGGCACCAGACCATAATGGGCACTGCCTGCTTCCACGTCACGGAAAACTTCATCAATGGTCGGTAAAGGACGAACCACAGCATCATGACCAAAGTGCTTGAGTACCGCAGAATGGGTATAAGTCCCGACTGGTCCAAGGAAAGCAATGCTTTGCGGAGCTTCGAGTGCCAGACAGGCCGACATGATTTCACGGAACAGACGTGCCATGGTGGTATCAGACAATGGCCCTTCATTACGTTCCATGACATTACGCAAAACCTGAGCTTCACGTTCTGGACGGTAAAACAGCGGATTCTCTTCTGAGGCAAATTTTGCTTTTGCCACTGCTTCAGCCAAACGTGCCCGACGGTTAATCAATTGCTGAATTTGCTGATCAACAGAATCGATATCTTCACGAATTTTTGCCAAATCAAGAGAAGTCGTGGTGTTTTGATCGTCGTTGATCATTGTTCTGTCGCCCTTCATAAACCTTATCTGTTCAGTATAACAATAGTGAGCTTTCAAATGTTACGCAATATGGCATTGGTAGATTAAGTCTTAAAAACATACAGTTGATTTTAACCGTTTATCGCTTTTAGTCATATCTGGTAACATTTACTTCAGCTTTTCTACTTGATTTACATTATTAAATTGTAAACTTTGCCTGTCCATATTAACTGATTTTAAGGAAGATGAAATATCACTATTTCTTAATCTATATAGCGGTTTTAAACATAAGAAAATTAAAATAATTTCTTTTCAAACGTCATTTTTGAACCATTCATATCTAAGATAGATTTCACAATAAAATGCACACTCTGCAATCCCATTTTTATCGACTTCTCTTTGATTTCACTTATTTTTTTACATTAAATCACTACTCAATTACAAAGCAGAGACGATTTTTTAACCAATCATAGATAGTCTAACTTAAAACAAGCGTTTGGGTGTCAGTCATGCCAAAAAGAATAGCTGTACTTTTGACGAATAATTTTGAAGATCAGGAATATCTTGAACCCGTTGCAGCCTTGCTGGAAGCAAAGCATAGCATCTGTAATATTGAGTTTAATGCAGGAAAAGTGGTCTATGGTCTGCATGGCTGTTCTGCAGTGACGATTGACCGGGACATCGAACAAATCAGTATTGATGATTTTGATGCCTTGCTGATTCCTGGCGGTGAATCTGCAGTTTCTTTATCTACCGATCTCCGGGTGCTTCAATTTATCCAGGCTTTTAACCAGGCCAAGAAAACCATCTTTAGTTTATGTGATGCATCATTATTACTGTGTGAAGCAGATGTGCTGAAAAATCGAATTATTACCAGTATTCGCGCGCATGCCAGTCGCGTACAACGTGCCGGTGGAACGTATTATGATGCAGAACTGGTGAATGACAATAATCAGTTGATTTCATCGCGCCTACCCAATGATTTACCCATTTTTATTCATGAATGTTTGGATGTTTTAAAATCATAAAGTCTTAAAAAATATTTCCCATCTTGGCCATGTTCTCCCCTATAAAAAAGAGTCCTTCGGGACTCTTTTTTATGGTTGAGCTATTAACGCCCTAACAGACCGCGGGCCACAATCTCCTTCATGATTTCATTGGTACCCCCATAAATCCGCTGGATCCGCGCATCAACGAAGAAACGTGAAATTGGATATTCAGTCATATAGCCATAACCCCCAAATAATTGCAGGAGATTGTCCGCGATTTTCATCTGCATATCGGTAGAAAAACTTTTTAATGCCGCTGCAGTTTCTACATCCAGCTTCCCTTGCATATAAAGCTCAAGATTCTGGTTATAAAATGCTGCAGTTGCCAATTCATCAATTTTCGCTTGCGCCAACACAAAACGAGTATTCTGGAATTGACCGATCGCCTGACCAAAAGCCTGACGCTCTTTCACATATTGTGTGGTCACATCGATCGAGCCACGAATGGCGCCTAGAGCGGTGGCAGCGATGGCGGTACGCTCACGTGGCAATTCCTGCATCAGGTAAGCAAATCCCTGTCCCGGCTGACCCAGTAATTGGTCCTTTGGCACTTTAACATTGTCGAAGAACAGTTCAGACGTATCCTGAGCATGCAGACCAATCTTGTCCAGATTAGTGCCTTTTTTAAAGCCTTCCAGATGGGTATCGACCAGTAGCAATGAAACGCCTTTAGCTCGGGCTTGAGGATCGGTTTTGACCGCAAGCACTACCAAGTCAGCATGCTGACCATTGGAAATGAAGGTTTTTGAGCCATTTAACAGATAATGTTCATCCTGCAAGATGGCACTGGTGCGCATAGCTTGCAAATCTGAACCTGCACCTGGCTCGGTCATGCCAATCGCACCGACCACTTCACCGGTGACCATTTTTGGTAACCAGTATTTTTTCTGTTCTTCAGTACCAATATGCAGGATATACGGTGCTGCAATATCGGAATGACAAGACAGACCTGTGGCAATGGCACTGTATCCGGCACGTGCAGATTCTTCGATCAGCATCAAGGAATAATCGGTCGGCACCCCATAGCCACCATATTCTTCTGGAACATCGACACACAAGAAGCCATTTTCACCGAGTGCATTCCAGACTGAACGCGGCATCAGACCTTCACGTTCCCACTGGTCGTAGTACGGTGCGACATGTTCGTTCATAAAGCGTTTAAAATTATCGCGGAATAATTCTAGATCGGCATCGTAGGCAAGCATTCTATTGTCCTTGTTGTTTATCATTTTAGTTTCCTTTTCACAGACTATCGACTTTCATGATCCCTGTCATGTGCCGGCATTCATCTTTTTACTAACTTCACAGTCAATAAAAAAGGGAAGCCGAAGCTTCCCTTTTAGACACTAAAAACAGACTCAAACTTAGTGAGCGTTATTGCCTTCTTGCGCCATTTTTTCATCAATTTCTGCAGGATTTGCTAAAGCATAGTTCAGCTTGTCCATATCTAACTGGCCCACCCATTTCGCAACCACTAAAGTCGCCAAAGAGTTACCGACCAGATTGGTCAAGGCACGAGCTTCAGACATGAAACGATCGATACCGAGAATCAATGCCAGACCTGCAACAGGAATATTCCCTACAGCAGCCAAAGTTGCCGCCATCACAATAAAGCCTGAACCAGTCACGCCTGCCGCACCCTTAGATGAGATCAGAAGTACCAGAAGCAGGGTAATTTGATGAGACAAGTCAAGTTGCGTATTGGTTGCTTGCGCAATAAAGATTGCAGCCATCGTCAAGTAAATCGACGTACCATCCAGGTTAAATGAATAACCAGTTGGAATCACCAGACCTACCACCGACTTCTCTGCACCGGCAAGTTCCAGTTTCTTCAACATACGTGGCAGTACTGATTCTGAAGATGACGTCCCCAGTACAATCAGAAGTTCTTCGCGAATCAGGCGGATCATCTTCATGATGCTGAACCCTGCGAAACGCGCAATTGAGCCCAATACGATGAAAATAAACAGTACGCAGGTAACATAGAAACAAATGATCAACTGTGCCAGCTGAGCAAGAGAACCAATACCATATTTACCAATTGTAAACGCCATTGCACCAAATGCACCAATTGGAGCAAGTTTCATCACCATGTTCACGATGTTGAAAAACACATGTGAAATCTGGTCGATGAGTTTCAGGACTGGCTTGCCTTGATCACCGAGCTTATGCAGTGCAAAACCAAAGATGATCGCGAACAATAGAACCTGCAGGATTTCGCCTTCCGCAAATGCGCCCACAACCGTATTTGGAATAATGTTCATCAGGAAGTCGATAGTCGATTGTGACTCACCTGAAGCAACATATTTACTGATGCCACTAGTATCCAGTGAAGCAGGATCAACGTTCATGCCCACACCAGGCTTGACGATGTTAATCACGACCAGACCGATGACCAAAGCAATCGTGGATACGATCTCGAAGTAAAGTAAAGCCACACCACCAGTTTTACCGACTGATTTCATGCTTTCCATACCTGCAATACCGCTCACTACGGTACAGAAAATTACAGGTGCGATAATCATTTTAATCAGACGGATAAATGCATCACCAAGCGGTTTAAGCTGTTCGCCCAAGCCAGGGACATGCTGTTCTACGCCATTGATAATTTGCGTACCACTAGGCGAAAAATGCCCGACCAGAATACCTGCGATAATGGCCACAATCACTTGAAAATACAGTGACTTATAAATTGGTTGTTTCGCCATAATAAATCTACTTGAACGATATCAAAAATAAGAAAGACCATTTTGAGAAATATACTGACCTCTTCATCCCTTCTCAGGATGAACCGGATCAAGTCTCAAAAGGCTCAAGAGAATGTTCAAAAATGATAATCAGCCATGCATTGAATCTGACACTCAAGTATCAGACCAAAGTATTAAATGGGAGAAAGAGATTAAGAAAAATTAAACAGACTCTAAAAATTGCCTAAATTTTACCGAATATTCAGACTAAATGTGCATAACTTATTATGCGCTTGTTTATGTTTTAACCAGAATAGATTAGACATTAGTCGATAATCAGATTTAACTGATTGTTTTACGTATACTGAAATGTTTATGGATTTTCACCCTCTCCCTTGACATTAATATTTTCTGCAAGCTGTAAAAAGTTATGAATACCAAAAGAAATATTTATAAAGATTTCGAACATCCCTTTGCCCAATATGTACGCATTGTGGGTAAAGGGAAAAATGGCGCCCGCTCTCTCTGCTATGATGAAGCCTATCAAGCCTTCAGTATGATTTTGAAAAATGAAGTGCTGGATGTGCAGTTAGGTGCATTCTTGATGTTATTGCGGGTCAAGGAAGAATCTGTAGATGAGTTGGCCGGTTTTGTACAGGCGACACGTGACCAGCTGAGTTTCAAAAAACTGGATGTCGATCTGGACTGGTCTTCATATGCGGGCAAGCGCAAGCATTATCCATGGTTTATTCTGGCAGCCCTGACACTGGCCAAGCATGGTTATAATATTGTGATGCATGGTGCCTCGGGCCATACCATGAACCGCGTTTACACCGAACAGGTGCTGACTTACTTAGGCTATCCAATCTGTCAAAATGATGCCGAGGTTGAACAGCAACTTCTACAACAGCATTTTGCTTACATACCGTTAGAAGTAATTTCTCCGATTCTTGCAGACTTGATTGCGCTGCGTAATGTCATGGGCTTACGCTCCCCAATTCATACCCTGGCGCGTCTGATCAATCCCTTTAATGCCAAAGCGACCCTGCAAGCCATTTTCCATCCAGCATATCGTGGTTCGCATCAGCAAGCAGCTTTCCGCTTGGGCTATAAAAATAGTGCCGTGATTAAAGGTGAAGGGGGCGAATTCGAGCGTAATCCGGATGCCAAAACGCTCATCTGTGGCATTAAAGATGGCCTGCTCTATGAGCATGAATTGCCAAAGCTCACTGACAACCGCAGTCCAATTGAAGAAGAACTGGATCTGGCGCTATTTAAGGCTGTCTGGGACGGTCAGCAAAGCCATGATTATGGCGAGATTGCAGTGATAGAAACTATGGGCATTGCGCTATATACCATGGGCGTGTGTGACAGCTTTGAAGCTGCGATGCAAAAAGCCAAAATCTTATGGGCGAATCGCCACACGGTTTAATCTTGTGCAAAAGAAAAAAGCATTGTTCAGTGAATGAACAATGCTTTTTTTAATTGTATTGCTATTGGCTGGGAATTAAGCCTTAAACAAAACGAATCGGCTTGAATTCAGGTTCATTCTTGTGATGATCATCATCACACTCTTCACCCTCTTCTTTAGTACCGCGATCGATATAACCGCTGCGCTCATTTTCAGGCAGGTTTTTCATTTCCCAGGCATACACTGCCTGCATACAGGTCTGACGTTGTTCTGGTGTCAAGGCTACACCGTTTGGCCACTTTCCAATTTCGACTGCTGTTCTTAGGCGTTCAACAATCTCAGGATTGAGTACGGCAAGCATTTGTTCAATATTCATGATTTAATCCTGCTTAAAATAATCAAAGTCCTGATTCCACCCCAGTTTGGTTCGACAGGCATTATAAAAGTCATAACCCGGTGGATGCAGAAGATTCAGTTTAAAGGGATGCTTGCGAATATGGACGCTATCACCCACATTCAAAGACACACTGTGTTGTCCATCCGCACTAACCATCGGCAGTACGCGATTTTCACGAATCAGTAATTTAATTTCACTATGTCCACCGACCACAATCGGGCGTGAAGACAAGGTATGCGGATGCATCGGTACCAAGGCAATCGCATCCATACTTGGATGTACAATCGGGCCACCACCAGAAAGCGCATACGCCGTAGAACCAGTCGGCGTAGAGACTATCAGGCCATCGCTGTGCTGACGATAGACATATTGTCCATCAATATTCAGTTCAAAATCGATCATATGTACCGATTTCCCTGAATGTAGCACCACATCATTTAGAGCAATGGCATCGTAAATCACTTCACCTTTGGAGCGAATTTCGACTTCGAGTAAAAAGCGTCGCTCAGTCTGAAAGTCACCCTTTAATACCTGATCCAGCTTGAATATCACTTCAGTCGGCTTGATATCCGTTAAAAACCCCAGACGACCACGGTTAACCCCGATCACCGGGGTATTGTACTTGACCAAGGCGCGTGCTGCATGTAATAGCGAGCCGTCACCGCCCACGACAATCACCAGATCCACCACCTCACCCAATAAGGCACGACTGACGGTTTGGGTATTTTGATAGGGAACAAGTTCAGCTGTCGCTGCATCAAAAACTGGGTGTAGGCCTAAATTGAGAAGATGATCGTGAATAAGGCATAAGGTTTCAACCACCGACGATTTATCAGGACGTCCTATTAACCCGATATTTCGAAAGGTCTTATGGGAAATTTGCACCAGTGTCGTCGCTCCGCTACGAATCCTGCTTATCATAACATTAAGCTATACCTGGATGACAATTTATAACAGTGCTTCATAGGTAGGAAATTATTTGAAATATATTCGAATTAAGGAGAAATTGTGGGGTTTCATTTTAATTTTAAGCGCATTTCTTGATTAAATATTGCAAAATAATGAAAAGCTTCGCATGATTAGCACAATTTCACAGGATCTTATAAGTATTTATGAAATCTGAACGTGGCATGGGGTTTCTTGCCTTAATTTTTTCTATTATTGTCATTTCTATCTTTGTAGCATTTAGTATCTATTTGATTAGATTAGACAATATTGTACGCGACAAGTTTGAAGGTCAGCGCTGGGATATTCCGGCCAAGGTCTTCGCACGTCCGATGGAAGTGTACGTGAATGCCCCAGTCAGCCTGCAGGATTTCCAACAAGAATTAAAATTACTCGGTTATAAAAATTCGGATAGTTATACTAAATCAGGCAACTTTGTCACCACGGGTAATACCCTGTATGTGCATACACGCGGCTTTGATTTTGGTGACCGGGTTGAACCGGAACAAATATTGAAAGTCAGTTTCAGCGGTGAACAGATTGCAGAAGTCAGCGCAACCAAACCGTCTTCAAGCGGGATTGCGCGTTTAGAACCTTTATTAATTGGTGGGATTTATCCGCAGCATAACGAAGACCGTGTGCTGATCAAGCTAAATAAAGTGCCTAAGCCCTTGATCGAAGCGCTGATCGCGACCGAAGACCGTAAGTTCTATGAGCATCATGGGGTTTCACCGCGTGGTATTGCACGTGCCGTAGTCAGCAATATTACCGGTGGTAAACGTCAGGGTGGCTCAACCTTGACCCAGCAGCTGGTCAAAAATTTCTATTTAACCCCTGAGCGCACCTTAAAACGTAAAGTGAATGAAGCCTTTATGGCGATGCTGATTGAATTGCATTATGACAAGAATGAAATTCTAGAAGCTTATCTGAATGAGGTAAATCTCGGCCAGAATGGTAACTACTCCATTAATGGTTATGGTCTGGCATCGCAGTTTTATTTTGGCCTGCCACTGCGTGAACTGAATATTTCCCAGCAAGCATTTTTGGTGGGTTTAGTCCAAGGCCCGAGTCTATACAATCCATGGCGCAATCCTGAAAGTGCGAAAAAACGCCGTGATATCGTCCTGAATAATATGCTGGTAATGGGCTATCTGACTCAGGAACAATATGAAAAAGAAACCGCACGTCCGTTAAATGTCATTTCAAAACCGACTTTAGGCCCTGCCCGCTTCCCGGATTTTCTGGATATCGTACGTCGTCAATTACGCACAGATTATCAGGAAACCGATCTGACCAATCAGGGTCTGCGCATTTTCACCACTTTAGACCCTCTGGCCCAAACCCGAATTCAGGACAGTTTTAAAGAAACGGTGGCGCGTTTAAGCAAATCCAATCCGGGTCGCCTGAAAGATTTACAGGGCGCAGTATTAGTATCGCATCCGGAAAATGGCGAACTGGTGGCCGCAGTGGGTTCTACTCAAGATTTTACCGGCTTTAACCGTGCAGTCGATGCCAAACGTCAAGTCGGATCCCTGTTAAAGCCTGTGATCTACCTGAGTGCACTGGAATCAAACCGTTATCACTGGGCGAGCCCGATTGAAGACAGTGAAATCAGCATCAAAAGTGACGGCAAAACCTGGACACCGAAAAACTATAGTGGTCGTGGACATGGTGTCATTCCAATGTCGCAGGCATTATCGCAATCTTATAACCTGTCCACTGTGCGTTTAGCACAAGAATTTGGCCTGTCTACCTTTATTAATCATCTGAAAAAATTTGGTGTAACTTCAGATATTCCATCTTATCCGTCGATTTACTTGGGTGCGGTAGATATGTCCCCGATGGAAGTGATGAACATTTACGGCAACTTTGCTACAGGCGGCTTTAAATATCCAACTAAAGCCATCCGCTCTGTGGTGGATGCCAACGGCCGCTCTCTGGATCGTTATAGCCTGAGTGTACAACCGACTATTGATCCTGCTTCCGCTTATGCCCTGAATTATGGCTTACAACAGGTCATGTCGAATGGTACAGGCCGTGCAGCCTATAACAGCTTACCACGTAGTCTGAATCTTGCCGGCAAATCCGGTACCACGAATGACAGCCGTGACTCATGGTTTGCCGGATACTCAGGTAATTATATGACCGTGGTTTGGCTCGGTCTGGATGACAACAAAGTCACTGGCTTGACCGGTTCTTCAGGTGCCCTGCCCGTGTGGACCAATGTCATGAAACAACTACGCCAAAAACCGGTGAATTTGCCACAGCCGAATGAAATCGAATGGCATTGGCTAGATCGTCATACGGGTTTGTTGTCTGCACAAGGCTGTGAAGGCGCCATGTATATCCCGATTTCGCGTCATGCCCTGCCAAATCAGGCAACTGCCTGCGGCATCTCGCATTATGCGACGGAACCTTATGATATTGATTCAGAACCTGAGCCATCTGATGCTGAACAGGATGATATGAGTCGCTATATACAAGAAAGTGAAACAGAAATAGAACGCGATCTTGAGAGCGAAACCCGTATTATCGCCAGTGGAAGTTATAGCCATTAATTGAGTCTATGTTTATGTTAAGAAAAATCCTCCCTGGTTTGCTCATCCTCAGTCTGGTGGGCTGCCAAAGTATCTCTGAGCCAGAAAAGCCAGTTACCCCAGTCAAGCCTGCGACGGAAAAACCTAAGGCAAAAACGCCAGACAGCGTAGTGATTACGCCTTATGACCGTCCTGACATCAAACGTCAGAAAATTGTCATTCCTGAACAGAAGCCGAAAAGCCAAAAGTTTGATGATGGCCGTAATCTGCCGGCTTTCAAGAGTCTGATGCAGCAAACCCAGCAGGCCTATACCAAGCAGCAGTTCGCTCAAGCTGAAGCGTCTGCAACTCAGGCACAGCGACTGGCCCCTCAGGCACCGGAAACCTATTTATACTTGGGTATGATTGCTAACCGTAAAAATCAGCCAGCAAGCGCCGATGCTTTTGCCTTACGTGGCCTGAGTTATGCACAATCTAGTGCCATGAAAAAGCAGCTTTGGCAAGTGCGCCTTAAATCTGCTCAGTTGCGGAAAAATGCCAAAGCGATTCAGCAAGCTCAACAGGCACTGAAAAAGCTTTAAGATAATTTCCCATAGAAACTGACTTACCAATAGAAATTTTGTTTTCTAAATAAAGTGTTTAAATATAGCGAATGCCGGCAATGCCATAAGCATGCTGGCTTTTTGCATAATCGAGTTCTTCAGTCTTCATTCCGCCTAAAGCAAAAACCGGAATCTGTACCTGCTCTGCCATTTGCTTGAATTGCTCCCAGCCTAGCGCAGGTGTGTCGGGATGCGTTGCAGTCGTCAGTACCGGACTAAGTAAAGCTGCTTCACAACCGATCTGTTCTGCATGCATTAAAGCGCTCAGGTCATGACAAGCCGCCAGATAACGATAACCAGATTTCAATTCGCCTTGTTTCAAGTCCATCAATTGAGTCTGTTTTAGATGAATCGTGCGAATCGTCTGCTGCTGCAATTCATTCAGTTGTGACCAAAGCTGCTGATTAATGATTAACTTGGAGAGTTGATCTACCGGATATTGCTGTAATTGCATGATCCGTTCAGGCGTTGCTTCCACGCGCCAATACAACATTTGATCTGTATCCAGACTTGATAAGATATCCAGATCTTCAGCAATCTTGATGCGCTGCGGCCATTGCAGCTTTTGAATCATGGACTGATTGGCTTTCGGGAAATTCAGCTGACCAAGTTCTTCCCGGCTATACCAACGCCAAGGCTGTTTGATTTCAGCCAGTTGAGTAGGCAGTACTGAAGCATGAAAAATATGCAAATTGACGATGAGATCTTCATATTCATGAGAAATAAAATCAGAAGCATGCCAGCGTTCGATATCAACCCCGACCTCTTCAATCACTTCGCGGCGGCAGGCTTCGACTGGTAATTCGCCCTGTTCAACTTTTCCGCCTGGAAATTCATATTTATTGCCCTGATGCTGCTTGGCCTCACGCCAGCCGACTAGAACCTGATTTTGATAAAATAAAAGCGCAATTGCGACATGAATTGTAGCTTTAGTCATGATGTACAGAACCGGTAAAGTTTTACAGATTGTAAGCAAATTAGAGTTTTTTATAAATTGCTCAATATTTCGTTGACAGATCTATTCGATAATGATTATCATTTAAATCAATCCAAAACACACCACGGAGTCGACGGAATGAACGCCCCATTTAGCCTATTCACCCGTAACAATGATACTCACCATGCCTTGCCAATGCTGCACTCCAACAATCTGTTTGCACTGGGTCGTGAAATCCGGATCATGCATGCCGGCGAAGAATACCGCTTGCGCCTGACCCGCAACAACCGTCTTATTCTGACCAAATAATTAAAACAATCTAAAATAACAAACGTGGGAAGCAGCAGTATGAATCAGCGCATACTGCTTTTTAATCTTCTAATCATGAGATTTTGCCATCAGGCTCAAAACTCAATGACACTTTAAGTCCACCCAAGTCCGACGGCGCATAGTCAATTTTAGCTGCATGCAGTGCCATAATTTTCTGGCAAATGGACAGGCCTAAACCCGAACCCTGAGTTCGCGTACCCAAAGCCCGATAAAAACGTTCACCTAAACGTTCCAGTACCTCATCAGCAATCCCCTCTCCTGAGTTTTCAATCAGTAACTGTATCTGATGCTGCTCAATAACTGTTCGGATCTCGACCTGTCCCTGTTGCGGCGTATAACGGATCGCATTGTCGACCAGATTGCGAATACAACTAAAAATCAGTTCTGGATTCGCTTCGATCACAGCATCCTCAAGTTTTAGATTCCAATGAATGTCTTTTTCTTCTGCAAAAGGCTGCAAGGCCTGCAAAGCCTCCTGAACCAGATTCTTAAGATTAATCGTTTGCGTTGCTAATTGCCCTGTTCGCTCCGGATCGAGTCGTGCCAGTAAAAGTAAATTTTCCAGTACCTGCGTGCCGCGGTTGACATCATTTTGGATCAACTGTAATGCCTGAGGGAGCTGTGCATCATCTTGATATTTGCGTTTTAAAACCTGTAGACGCATTTGAATCGCAGACAGTGGCGAACGCAGCTCATGTGAAGCATCTGCAGTAAAACGCTGTTCAGCAGCCAGTGATTTCTCCAGCCGGCCGAGCATGGCATTCAGCTGACGAATGATCGGTTGCAGTTCAGTGATTTCAGGGTCAGGTGTTTTAATAGGACTCAGATCCTGAGCAGTCTTGGAACCAATGGCACGCGAAATCTTGTTTAATGGCCGTAACTGGCGTTTGACCGAGACCCTTAGAATCAGCCATTGCACTAGCCATAAAGTGAATAAGATCCCGGCAAAGCCCAAAGTAGTTTGCCAGAGTTCATCGAAACGTACTGAAAGTGGCTGTACGATTTTGACCTGAAGGTCGTCATCTTCCGCAGTCAGTATCCGGATAAAATGACCATTTTCATAAGCAAACTGAAAGCCGTTGTTCTGTGCTTTTGGAATGGTATTAATTAATTCATCATCAATCGAAGTAGTCAGTACCTGCTGGCCCAGCAACAAGGCATACTGGATATCAAACTGTTCACTGAGTTCATCCACCTGGGCGTCTTTGGCCTGGGTCACATCGCCAAGCAGTAACTCAGAAATCTGCTCCATTAATTCATCATGCAGCTGACTGGCTTGATAACTGGAAATTCCCAATAACAGCAGCCAGGCCAATATTCCAGCCAATATCGAACTGAACAGCGCATGTTTGATCAGTTTAGTTTGCAAGGAAATAGCAGCTGACATAGGTTTATACCTCAGCCTTATGCATGCGATAGCCCAGACCGCGAATAGTCTTGATCATCTGGCTGCCGATTTTTTTACGCAGCTGATAGATAAATACTTCAATGGCATTACTTTCAATTTCATCACCCCAAGCGTACAGCGATTCTTCCAGCTGTTCACGGGTGACAATATGTTCAGGCTGCTGCATCAGCTTGTATAGAATTTGAAATTCCTTCGCAGTCAGATTCACAGCTTGACCTTCTTTAGTTAGGGTCTTGGCTTGAGTGTCCAGACTGAGATCCTGCCATTGCAGGATATGATTCGGTGTTTGCTGTTTCTGTCTGAATTGGGCACGAACTCGGGCCGAAAGTTCTTCCAGACTAAAAGGTTTGACCAGATAATCATTCGCGCCTAAATCTAGACCTTCAACCCGGTCATCAATACTGTCTTTGGCCGTAATAAAAATCACCGGCGTATCTTGATGTTGGCTGCGCAAAATTTTCAGAATGTCATCTCCAGTGGCATTCGGCAGGCCACGATCCAGCAGAATACAGTCATATTTATGCTGCTCAATCGCTAGGATCGCATGATCACCACGCTCTACCCGATCAATCACATAACCGTCCATTTCCAGCCAAGTCTGGATACTGTCTGCCTGAGACTGATCATCTTCCGCCAAAAGAATACGCATATTCTGCTCCGTTTGCTTCCTTGTTCTATCTTGCCTTGAAAAAGTTCCAGACTCAAAAAAACCACATGCTTTTTGGTAACTTGCATGTGGTTTTTTGTCGCTGTGTTCAAATTGATTTCAGCAAATCAGGCGATATTAGAAACGAACCTGATCAACCTCAATTTCAACACGTTTTGCCGGTTTATAATCAATGTCGATTTCACCTGTGATGATTACCGGTGTTTTGGCTGAAATCGGTTTGCCTTGCCAAAGTTCGTCATCAATCTCAACCGTAATGGTGCCTGTGCTGTCGCGGAACTGGTATTTTTCATCACCCACTGCTTTTACGACATAACCTTTAAGCTGAACCTTACTGTCATCTTTCATGGCCAGTGCCTGTTTGACTGTGGTCGATTTAGCAAAAGCAGCCTGATTCACAGCAGTGTCGCTACTTGCTATCGTAGCCGTCGCGATAGAACCCATCAATGCAGCTGCCAAAACCGTATTTATCATCATTTTCATCGCAATTACCTCTTTAAAGTCTTGCCTTGTTTCGATGATGCTATTAAAACAGCCGAAGATGAATTGAATCTTAAGATTGCTTCATTTTCAAAATTAATTTAAGGGCACAACTCTCAGGACTTCTTCAAGCGTGGTCACACCTTCCAGAATCTTGCGTGCCCCGGCAATTCTGAGCGGCTCTACCCCTTCTTTTTTAGCCTGCTGACGCAGCTGGTTCAGGTTGGCATCGGCACCAATCAGCTGTTTGGTGGTCAGACTCAGTGGCATAAACTCATAAATCCCGATACGGCCTTTATAGCCGGTATGCCGGCATTCTTCGCAGCCCACCGCCTTAAAGACAAATTCCGGTCGCGGCAAAGGATAATCGGCTGCCAGATGCTGCCATTCCTGTTCATTCAGGAAGCTTTCCTGTTTGCAGTGCGGACACAGCTTACGTACCAGACGTTGAGCCAGAACACCCAAGATGGTTGCTGCTGTCAAAAATGGCTGTACGCCTAAATCATGCAGACGGGTCAGACTCGACGGCGCATCATTGGTATGTAAAGTCGATAGAACCAGGTGACCGGTCAATGCTGCCTGAATCGCCATATTGGCAGTGTCCTGATCACGAATTTCTCCAACCATGATAATGTCCGGGTCCTGACGCATTAGTGCGCGCACGCCGTCAGCAAAACCGAGATCAATACCATTATTGACCTGCATCTGGTTAAAGCTAGGTTCCAGCATCTCGATCGGATCTTCAATCGTGCAGACGTTGACCTGTTCAGTCGCCAGCTGCTTCAGAGTTGAATAAAGCGTAGTAGTTTTACCGGAACCGGTCGGACCGGTCACCAGAATAATGCCATGACTATGACTGGTCAGATTGTTCCAGTCGTTGAGCAGATGACCTTCAAAACCGAGTTGCTGAAAACTTCTCACCAGCACTTCCGGATCGAAAATACGCATTACCAGTTTTTCACCGAATGCCGTTGGCAAGGTCGACAAACGCAATTCGGTTTCCTGTCCTTTTGGTGTACGGGTTTTCAGGCGGCCATCCTGTGGTTTACGTTTTTCCGCGACGTTCATCCGGCCCAGAATCTTGATCCGGGAAATGACGGCGGTCAATGTATTGGCGGGCATGTTGTAAATCGTATGCAGTACGCCATCAATCCGGAAACGAATCTTACCCGTATCTTTACGCGGTTCCATGTGAATATCACTGGCGCCCTGCTCAAAGGCAAATTGCAACACCCAGTCTACCAGTTTGACAATATGCTGGTCATTGGCATCCGGATTCTGTGAGTCACCCAGCTGTAGCAAGGCTTCGACGCCCTTATTTTCCCGGTCATAGGCAGAAGATTTTTGTGAACCACTGACTGCACGACTGACCTGATAATATTCAGTAATATAACGTTGTAGCTGTTCCGGATTCAGTAATACCCGTTGTATTTTTTTCGGGGAAATATTTTGCTCGAGATTCGACACCCATTCGGTTTTATAAGGCTGATCCGTGGCGATCAGAACTTTGTCTGCCTGAATTTCTACTGCCAAAATATGGTTGCGCAGTGCATATTCCTGCGACATGACATGGGTCAATGCCTGTACATCAGCTTTAAGCGGATCAATAATATAGAACATCAATCCGGTTTTTTCTGCCAGCCACTGACATAAACGGTTCAGGGTCAAAGTCGTTTGGGGATGGGACTGATCGACCAGATTAAAATTGGCAATCCACTGTAAAGGGTGCCATTTTAATTGTTCACGTTGCCGATGAGTGGTTTGTACCAGCATTCGGTCGCGTTCACTGATTTTACCGTCTTTAAAGAGTTGGTCTAGACACCATGCCGTATCAATTTCAAAGTCAAATTTCATTATTATCAGTCCCCAAACTTGCCTCCACTATAACAAGTTTTTGCAGTTTTTCGCATGCTCCCGACCTATCGAATGTACGTTTCTATTTCAATCTCAAAAAGAAAGTAAAGAATGGATTTGATCACTACTGCAACATTTTTGATCTATGCAAACCTGATCTCATCACATATATTTTTAAATAATCAACTCTTAGCTTGCTGAGGTCACAGATGGATTTGACTGCGGTTCCCCTGCATGCGCATTCTTTTCATGAACTGCTCACGATACTCACCTCGGCATTGGGCTGCGGCCTATTGATTGGTCTGGAGCGGGAACGGCATAAACAACGTGAGCAGCAACCGAGTTTTGCCGGCTTACGTTCCTTTGCGATCTGTGCTTTATTGGGCGCACTGTGTTTCCTGTTTGGAATCGTGATTGCTGTAATAGGTGCTTTGATCGTGGGTGGCATGGTCATTTTATCCATAAAAAATCAGCCAGATGACCCGGGCATTACCACAGAGCTTGCATTTGTGATGACCTATTTTATTGGCGCCATGTGTTTGTGGAATATTTCTCTGGCAGCCGGTCTTTCCGTGCTCTTAACCGGTATTTTGATGGCCAAACATACCATGCACAATATTGCCGGGAAATGGATTAAAGAAACCGAGTTCAGGGATGGACTGTTATTACTGGCCTTGATTTTGATTGGTCTACCGCTTACTCCTGACCGACCTTTCTGGGGTGAAGTGCTTAACCCTTATCTTATTCTCAAATTACTGACCTTAATTTTAGTGGTACAAGCTCTGGCGCATATTGCGAAACGCTTTTTCTCGACTAAAAATGCCCTGATGCTGTCCTCTATTGCTTCCGGTTTTGTTTCCAGTACAGCCACCATCGCTCAGTTAGGTTTACAGGTCCGTAAAGGTGAAATGGATGCACGATCGAATGCCGGCGCCGCACTGATGTCCTGTATCTCGACCATCGTACTGCTATTGATTGTGGTTGGAGGGGTATCATGGAGCTGGCTGAAAATCCTGCTTTTGCCCTCTTTAGTTGCCGTAATCCTTCTGGCAGCCTGTGCGTTTTTATTATTGCGCAAGGCAAAACCTGCGCCGAGCATGGAATCATCAGACAGCCAGATGTTTAGCTTAAAAGAAGCTGTGATTATTGCAGTCACATTAACATTGATTCAGGCTGGAGTTTACGGACTGGAGGTCTGGCTCGGGGATGCCGGCTTACTGGCCGGGACCTTACTCGCCTCTCTGTTCGAGATTCATGCCGCGATGGCGAGTGTCGTCGTTCAAGGTGATCCCTCCAATATGCGTCTGATTTATGCCCTGCTTTTAGGTCTGGGTGCTCATGCCCTGGCCAAATCAGCCAATGCCGCTTTGACCGGTGGCTGGAAGTTTGTACTTTATTTTGCACCGGTGCAGATTTTACATATGGCGGTGTTGATTGGGGTTTTGTGGTGGAACCTATAATCTAGGAAGGAATATGCTGGATAGCAACAATTAGCACTTGCTGAGCATGAATTTTGAAATGGATATCAACATTTGCAAACTTCATCCCATATACCCGTTCTTCATCTTCCTGATATGCAGGTCTTGGATCTAAAGATAAGACAGCTTCCAGTTCCTGAATAGTCTGCACAGAAATTTTTCCATTTCCTAGTAATTGTTGCTTTTGCTGCTCCGCTTCATCGCTCCAAATGACGGTTTTACGTGGTGGTTCATCCTGTGCATAACCGCTTTGTGCTTCAATGATGGCATCCGAATATTGAATATAAGGTTTGATATCCATAATTGGCGTGCCATCGAGCAAGTCACTCCCTGTCACATACACTCGAACATGTTTGCCCACTTTTCTCACTTCTTTGAGTTTGACCACAGATAAACCAATCGGTGATGGACGATACATGCTGCGCGTAGCAAACACGCCTATTTTCTTGTTACCACCCAAACGCGGCGGACGCACTTGTGGACGAAACTGGCTGTTGTGCTGGTTTTTATTGTCATGAAATTGCCAGACCAGCCACAAATGACTGAATTCTTCAATTCCCTCAAAGGCGAGCAGGTCATTATAGGGCCCGACCATTTCAATATAGCTTTCGACCTGAACCAGATTCGGCTGACGAGGAATACCAAATTTTTCTTTATAGGGAGAACGCATATAACCAATAATCGGCAGCGTCAGTTCAGTCATCATCACTTTTTTTGATAAGCTCAATTAAATATATTCAGTTTATCGAGAATGAATTTAGATTAGAATAGCAAGCTGTTCTAATTTGATAATTTATTGAGACCTTTAATGGCTGCTTTTAACGTCGAAAAGATTACTCACGTCCACCACTGGAATGATACTTTATTCTCTTTTAAAACGACTCGTGACACTGCTTTGCGTTTTAAAAACGGTCAGTTTGTAATGATCGGCCTTGAAGTCAATGGCAAGCCGTTAATGCGCGCATATTCAATTGCAAGCGCCAACTACGAAGAAGAGTTAGAGTTTTTCTCAATTAAAGTGCCTGATGGTCCACTGACTTCGATTTTACAGAAAGTCAAAGTCGGTGATGACATTTTGGTTTCTAAAAAGCCGACAGGTACATTGGTACTTGATGACTTGAACCCAGGTAAAAATCTTTACCTTCTTTCTTCTGGTACTGGTCTTGCACCGTTCCTGTCGACTATTCGCGATCCTGAAACTTATGAGCGTTTTGAAAAAATCATCGTAGTTCACGGTACCCGTTTCATTTCAGAACTGGCTTATCAAGATTTGATCCTGAATGAAGTGCCAAATCATGAATTCTTCTCTGAACTCGGCGCGAAAGAAAAATTGGTATATTACCCAACCGTCACCCGTGAAGAATATCCAAACCAAGGTCGTGTAACCACCGCGATTGAAACCGGTGAACTGTTTGAAAAAATCGGTCTGCCACGTTTCAACCCGGAAACTGACCGTGCCATGTTATGCGGTAGCCCTGCATTCCTAGATGACGTTGCTGCGCTTCTTGATCAACACGGTCTGAAAGAATCTCCGAAAATGGGCGTTTTAGGCGATTACGTGATTGAACGTGCATTCGTTGAAAAATAAGATTTTCTAAAATAAAAAACCGGACTTAAAAGTCCGGTTTTTTATTGGAATAATCACCAAATAATTAACGATCGCGACCTTCCTGGTTTGCAGAACCTGAACAGCCTGCGCCACCTGCAATGATGAAACCCGTTTGCGCTTTACATGAACCAATCATACGGCCATGAGAGTCAAATGTAGTCACTGACGATGCACAGCCCGTCAATATAACAGTCACTACGAGTGCAATAAGTGCTGATAATTTCATGATATTCCCCTTTATTATTTACGGTTTTAAATTAATCTGATTTTGGCTTGGTGGCGTTGGTAATAGGCCCGTAGCAGCATTTGGCGTATTATAATTCACACCCAAGGCATCGCCTGAACCACTACAATGTGCGCTCGCGATTGAAAGTAGGCCACGCGTCGCCATACATGAACCGATGATTTTTCCTGTTGCATCATAAGTCACGACTTTGGAACTACAAGCGGCTAAACCAGATATTGCCAATATTGAAAAAATTTTAATTAAATTCACATTAACCCTCGCACGATGCAAAAAACTAAATTATTAAAATTTATGTATATTTTCTGAATTTCGCCAGAGATTCTAATTTAATTTGTTTATTTGTAAAGCTTTATTTTTCAAATATTATAAAAATGGAAATAAATAAAAAGCTGCCCTGCAGGACAGCTTTAAATATAAAAATTAGCTGGATTTATGTTTAAGTGATCTTTCTTCCAGAGACTGCTTAATCACTTGATAACCTGATGTGATGCCGAGTGTAGCGATAATTACAGCCACAATAATATCCGGCCAAAGACTGCCTGTACCAAATACGCCTACGGCTGCCAAAATGACCGCAAAGTTGCCAATTGCATCATTGCGACTACAGAGCCAGACCGACCGCATATTGGAATCACCTTCACGAAAAGCATAAAGAATTGCTGCTGTAAATACATTCGCTACTAAGGCCAGCACACCAATCAGGCCCATTGTCAGTGCTTCAGGTGGAATACCTTGCAGATAGGCGTAAATCACTTTGCTAATAACCACCAGACCAAACAACGCCATGGTCACTCCCTTCACCAAAGCGACTGTTGCCCGCCAATACAGACTCGCACCGAGTACAGCCAAAGAAATTCCGTAATTGACCGCATCTCCAAAGAAATCTAGCGCGTCTGCCCACAAGGCCGATGAATGTGCATATGCACCACCGATCAGCTCCACTACAAATAAAGTCAAGTTCACCAGCAAGGCAATCCATAGCGCTGTTCTAAATTTGCTGTTGGGCTTGATGGGTGCCGGTTCAGGACTACAACTACAGGCCATATCATTCCCCCGATGATTTTTTATCTAAAATACGATAAATTGATTAGAAACTATGGACTAACTCCAAGGTCAAGCATGAGGGTGATATGTCAGTTTATTTGATTTCAGAAATGGCCAAAAAAACTGGTCTAAGCACCGATACCCTACGTTTTTATGAGAAAAAAGGCTTTATCCAGCCGAATTTTCGAGCAAGTAATCAGTATCGTTATTATGGTGAAGACGCATTAAAAAGACTGCTTTTTATCAAGCGTTGCCGTGCCTTGGACATGTCGTTAAAAGAGATTGAAACCCTGATTCAACTTGAACAAAATCCGGAACAGGACTGCTGTGCCGTCAACCAGCTGATTGATCAGCATCTTTCGGATATTTCAAATAAAATTAAAGAATTACAGATATTTGAACGGCAACTGATCACACTGAGAGAAAGTTGCAATACCCCGACCACGATTGATCATTGCCAGATTTTAAAAACGCTTGAAAACCCTGAAAATGATTGAATGTTGAAGACATTTTATTGAGAGCTCCCTACTTAAAATAAAACCGTGTTTTACCTCCAAATCGCGTATTTCCGAGTGATTTACTAGGTTGAATCCAAATTCCAGATGATTAGAATAAAGCCGTACTTTTTATATGTCTTTCGATTTGATCATGAGCATTACCACTATTACCGAACTTCTCTCACCAGCTGGCTCACTCAAAAATATGCGCTACGCTTTTGCTTATGGTGCAGATGCAGTCTATGCCGGCCAGCCGCGCTATAGCCTGCGGGTTCGTAATAATGAATTTGACCATGACAATTTAGCGATTGGCATCAAAGAAGCGCACGAACTAGGCAAAAAATTCTATATGGTGGTCAATATCCAGCCACATAACTCCAAGCTGAAAAATTTTATTCGTGACTTGGAACCTGTGGTCGCGATGCAGCCAGATGCCCTGATCATGTCCGATCCAGGTCTGATCATGCTGGTGCGTGAACATTTTCCAGAGATAGATATTCACCTGTCGGTTCAGGCCAACGCCGTGAACTGGGCAACCGTGAAATTCTGGAAAAACATGGGGCTGACCCGTGTCATTCTGTCACGTGAACTATCCATTGAAGAAATTGCAGAAATCAAACAGCAAGTGCCTGATATGGAGATTGAAGTATTCGTACATGGCGCATTGTGTATGGCCTACTCTGGCCGTTGCATGCTGTCTGGCTATATGAACAAACGTGATGCCAATCAGGGTGCCTGCACCAATGCCTGCCGCTGGGAATATAAAGTTCTGGATGCCAAGGAAGATGAAACCGGTGATGTCATTCCAGTAAAAAATCTGGATTCAGGCTGCTGCTCTAAAGATGCTGATGAACAGCACATGCAGATGCAGCACCAATTCAACGAGCCAGTGCTGTTACAGCGCAACGAAGAAGACATGTTTGCCGCAGAAGAAGATGAACATGGCACTTATTTCATGAATTCCAAAGATCTGCGTGCTGTTCAGCATGTAGAGCGCTTAACTAAAGTAGGTGTTCATTCACTGAAAATCGAAGGCCGTACCAAGTCTTATTTTTATTGTGCCCGTACTGCTCAAATTTACCGTAAAGCAATTGATGATGCGTTGGCTGGTAAACCTTTTGACCCGTCACTGATGACACAATTAGAAGGCTTAGCGAATCGTGGTTATACCGAAGGTTTTCTGCGCCGCCATGTGCATAGTGAATATCAGAATTATGAACATGGTTCCTCAAGTTTTGATCATCAAATTTTCTGCGGTGAAGTGCTGGAACGTAATGGCGATTACATCAAGATTGATGTGAAAAATCGCTTTGTGGTGGGTGACTCACTCGAACTGATGACGACTAAAGGCAATATCATCTTTACTTTAACCGAAATGAAAGACAAAAAAGGTAATCTGATCGAAGACGCCAAAGGTTCAGGTCATATTGTCGAGATTCCGGTTCCGGCAGATGTCGATATGCGATATGCCCTGCTCATCCGTAATCTGCCAAGTTCGACTGCGGATATTTCGGCATCTTCACTGGCTTATCAGGCGAGTTAAATATGGCACTGCTGATTACCGACAAATGCATCAATTGCGATATGTGTTTACCGGAATGCCCGAATGACGCGATTTATGAAGGTGCAAAAGTTTATGAAATTGATGTGAACCGGTGTACGGAATGCGTCGGTTTTTATGAGCATCAGACCTGTGTGGATGTCTGTCCGATTGAATGCATTATTCCACATCCGGAGTATCGGGAAACACAAGAACAATTACTGGAAAAATTTAAGGGTTTGAACTTATTTAAATCTTAAAAATGAAGCGATGGAATAAACATTGCTTTATGTAAAGACAACCTTGGGGAAAGTATAAAAATAAGGGTTGAAAACAAAAAGTGAGAGGCAAAGAACAGCTAAAAGTGTGTGGGGACACTTTTGGCTGATCCAATAATAAATATAAAAAAAGGAACTCGGGTGTTAGCGTCCTAAGTTCCTATAAAGCGATAATAATGTATTTATAAGATATAGCACCTCGGTTTTGGGGAACCTTGGTGCTATTTTTTTTATTGCCCCGAACGGATGATGTAATCAAAAGCAGACAATGACGCCTTGGCACCTTCACCGGTCGC
>NZ_JALJVC010000018.1 GCF_022967985.1 Acinetobacter lwoffii
CGTGAAGGCGGTCGTACAGTTGGTGCTGGTGTAGTTGCTAAAGTAACTGCATAATCATAGAATAAGACAGACGAGTTGGGGTTTAGGCTCCAACTTGTTGTTTTGCAGGTCAGTAGTTCAATTGGTAGAGCGTCGGTCTCCAAAACCGAATGTTGGGGGTTCGAGCCCCTCCTGACCTGCCAAGTTTCTAAAAAGACGCTTGATGTCGGCAAAATTGGTCATATAATAAGTCGCGAAACCTACGACGAGTACAAAAATGTCGAATGAAAAATCACGCGACGCATTAGGCGAAGCGGCAATTCCTCAAAGAAATAATCCTGCAGTAGATGTAAGTTCTGGTTCTCCATTAGACATGGTTCTATGGGTTATCGCCTTGATTTTATTGGTTGGTGCAATGATGGTAAACCAATATTTACCAGCGTACTGGGCACCTGCGAATGATGTTTGGGTGCGCGTTGGGGTGATTTTGGCTTGTATCGTTGCAGCATTCGGTTTATTATACGCCACCCATCAAGGCAAAGGCTTTATTCGTCTGCTGAAAGATGCGCGAATTGAGTTGCGTCGAGTGACCTGGCCTACCAAACAAGAGACGATGTCCACATCTTGGCAAGTTCTTGTTGTAGTCGTAATTGCATCCATCTTGTTGTGGTGTTTTGACTATATTTTAGGCTGGTTAATGAAGTTTATTATCGGGTAAGAGAGCTATGAAACGTTGGTACATTATTCATGCCTATTCAGGTTATGAAAAACAAGTGATGCGTTCGCTTAATGATCGAATCCAGCGTAGCGCTGTTGCCGATAGCTTTGGTGAAGTCCTTGTTCCTACCGAAGAAGTGGTAGAAATGAAGGATGGTAAGAAGCGTAAATCAGAGCGTAAGTTCTTTCCTGGCTATGTTCTAGTCGAAATGGAAATGAATGATGATACTTGGCACATTGTTAAAGAATGTCCAAAAGTTTTAGGTTTTATTGGTGGTACGGCTGAAAAACCGGCACCGATTACGCAAAAAGAAGCAGATGCGATTCTTGCGCGTGTACGCAATACTGGTGAAGCGCCTCGTCCTAAGACGATGTTTGAACCAGGCGAAGAATTACTCGTGGTTGACGGTCCATTCACTGACTTTAAAGGTGTGGTGGAAGAAGTTCAGTACGAAAAGTCGCGTTTAACGCTGACCATTAATGTATTTAACCGACCAACTCAAGTTGAATTGGAATTTCGTCAAGTCGAAAAATCAGTCTAATTTGTATGGGTTGAAAACGCCTGACTTATTTATAAGTCAGGCATTGTTGTTGTAACGGTATCGTTACTTGAAATCATTGGGGAGCCTTCACCGGCGTTTGCACCCAGAGGTAATTTGAAATGGCTAAGAAGATTGACGGCTATATCAAGCTGCAAGTTCCAGCTGGTAAAGCGAATCCATCTCCACCGATTGGTCCTGCACTAGGTCAACGTGGTGTGAACATCATGGCATTCTGTAAAGAATTCAATGCTGCTACACAAAAAGTTGAAGCTGGTCTGCCAATTCCAGTCGTGATCACTGTGTACAACGACAAGTCGTTCACATTCATCATGAAAACTCCACCTGCTGCTGTTCTTCTTAAGAAAGCTGCTGGTATCCAGAAGGGTTCAGCTGTACCTAACAAAACTAAAGTTGGTAAGTTGACTCGTGCTCAAATCGAAGAAATCGCGACTACTAAAGAACCAGATTTGACTGGTGCTGATTTAGACGCACGTGTACGTACCATTGCTGGTTCTGCGCGTTCTATGGGCTTGGAAGTGGAGCTTTAAGACATGGCTAAATTAACTAAACGTCAAAAAGCGATTGTAGCTGCTGTAGAAGCACACAAAGTTTACACGCTAGAAGAAGCTGTTGCAGTTTTAGAGAGCCTTCCAGCTCCTAAATTCAAAGAATCTCTAGATATCGCGGTAAACCTAGGTGTTGATCCTCGTAAATCTGACCAGGTTGTTCGTGGTGCGACTACACTTCCTGCAGGTACTGGTAAAACTGTACGTGTAGCTGTATTCGCTCAAGGCGCTGCTGCTGAAGCTGCTAAAGCTGAAGGCGCAGACGTTGTTGGTTTCGACGATCTTGCTGAAAGCATCCAAGCGGGTAACCTTGACTTTGACGTAGTAATTGCTGCTCCAGATGCAATGCGCGTTGTAGGTAAACTTGGTACGATCCTTGGTCCACGTGGCTTAATGCCAAACCCTAAAGTGGGTACTGTAACTCCTGACGTTGCTACTGCAGTTAAAAATGCAAAAGCTGGTCAAGCACGTTACCGCGTAGACAAAGCTGGTATTATCCACGCTGCGATCGGTCAAGTAGGTTTTGAGGCTGCTGCTGTTCGTCAAAACGTTGAAGCACTTGTTGCTGACTTGAAGCGTTTGAAACCTGCTACGTCTAAAGGCGTATACATTCAAAAGATCACTTTGAGCTCAACTATGGGTCCTGGTTTGATCGTTGATGTAGCAAACGTTTCTAAATAAGTCTCGACTTATTACAGAATTTTAAAGCCCTGAGTAAAATTTGAAGCAGTGCTTCAAATTTTACGCAAGAAACGCTCCGTCGTATTTTGCAAACTTAGGCAAACTTTGAATTGATAAATGAAAATTTATCAGCGTCAAAGACCGCGGGCGAGGGGAGTTTTATGCTTCTCTCTTAATAGTCCAGCCTGCGTAGACGCGGTGGTGTGATTTGTTCATCCTCCGCGTGTGAGTCCAGTGATGGTCTTGCGAATTGGGAGTGTACTTCGCGTAAGTACATAAATCACCGTTAGGAGGTTTTACAATGGCTCTTCTTATCGAAGGCAAAAAACAGATCGTAGCTGAAGTAGCTGAAGTTGCTTCTACTGCATTTGCTGCTGTTGTTGCTGACTACCAAGGTTTGACTGTAGAGCAGTTAACTACTCTACGTGTTGAAGCGCGTAAACTTGGTGTTACTACACGTATCGTTCGTAACACTTTGGCTAAACGTGCTCTTCAAGATACTCAATTCAATATCTTGAACGACAACCTTGTTGGCCCAACAATCTTAGCTTTCTCGAATTCTGAAGACGACATGGGTGCTGCTGCACGTTTGTTCGAAGAATTCGCTAAAACTAATAAAGCATTTGAACTTAAAGCTGCTGCATTTGATGGCAAACTTTATCAAGGTGCAGAAGTTAGCGTAATCGCGAATCTTCCGAACCAAGAGAAAGCGCTTACTATGCTTGCAAACGTTCTTCAAGCTCCTATTTCGAAATTGGGCCGCTTACTTACAGCGCTTCAAGAGAAAAACGAGTCAGAAGCTGCTTAAGCTCAAACTTAAACACACATCATTCAATACCCATTTGGAGTTAATCTCATGGCTTTAACAAACGAAGAAATCCTAAACGCAGTTGCTGAAAAAACTGTTCTTGAACTTGTTGAACTTATCTCTGCTTTCGAAGAGAAATTCAATGTATCTGCTGCTGCTGTAGCTGTTGCTGCTGGTCCAGCTGCTGCTGCTGCTGAAGAACAAACTGAATTCAATGTTGAATTGACTTCTTTCGGCGCGAACAAAGTTGCTGTAATTAAAGCAGTTCGTGAAGCGACTGGCCTTGGCTTGAAAGAAGCTAAAGATATGGTTGAAGGCGCTCCTGCAGTTCTTAAAGAAGGCGTTTCTAAAGAAGAAGGCGAAGAGCTTAAGAAGAAACTTGAAGAAGCTGGTGCTACAGTTACTCTTAAGTAATTTCTTAAGGGAGCCGGTTTTTTTATAATCGGCTCCAAAAATTGGCTGATGGCTCTTGGGTCATCAGCCTTTTTGCGTTACAATAATCGGCTCGATTTTTGTTTGCATGATATAAAAATCATACAAATTGAAAATAAACATAATGAACAAACGTTTACCAATATTTTTCATTAAAAAATATTGATAAGCGTTTTAATACCACTAAAAATTGCAGCATTTGTAAAGAGTGGTGGCCATATCGGCCAGCGTAATTCCTTCTGAGCCCGTTCTGCAGGCGGGCTTGGTTTACACTTTCCGAGGACTCCAGATGGCATACTCATATACCGAAAAGAAACGGATCCGTAAGAATTTTGGTAAATTGCCTAGCGTCATGGATGCTCCGTACTTGCTCGCGATTCAAGTCGACTCGTACAGAACATTCTTACAAGATGGCAAATCACCAAAAAACCGCGAAGATATCGGTCTCCAAGCCGCATTTCGTTCAGTTTTTCCTATTGAAAGTTATTCTGGCAATGCTGCTTTAGAATTTGTTGAGTATAGTCTTGGTAAGCCTGAGTTTGATGTACGCGAATGTATTCTTCGTGGCTCAACTTATGCAGCACCAATGCGTGTAAAAATTCGTTTGATCCTGAAAGATCGTGAAACGAAGTCAATTAAAGACGTACGTGAACAAGAAGTCTATATGGGCGAAATGCCATTAATGACGGATAACGGTACCTTTGTGATTAACGGTACCGAGCGTGTGATCGTGTCACAATTACACCGTTCACCAGGCGTATTCTTTGACCACGATAAAGGCAAGACTCACTCAAGTGGTAAAGTCCTTTATTCAGCACGTATCATTCCTTACCGTGGTTCATGGTTAGACTTTGAATTCGATGCCAAAGACCTCGTCTATGTACGTATTGACCGTCGTCGTAAATTGCTTGCGACTGTGGTGCTTCGTGCCTTGGGTTATAGCAACGAAAACATTCTCGACATGTTCTACGAGAAAGTACCTGTGTATCTTGACATGGGTAGCTACCAGATTGACCTGGTGCCTGAACGTCTGCGTGGCGAAATGGCACAATTTGACATCCTGGACAAGGATGGCAAGGCAATTGTTGAGCAAGGTAAACGTATCAATGCGCGTCATGTACGTCAAATGGAAGCTTCAGGTCTTGAAAAACTTGCAGTGCCTGATGAGTACCTGTATGAGCGTATCACTGCTGAAGACATCCCACTAAAAGATGGTGATGTGATTGCAGCCAATACTGTATTAAGCCATGAAATCATGGTGAAAATTGCAGAAGGCGGCGTGAAGCAGTTCAATATTCTGTTCACCAATGATATCGACCGCGGTTCATTCGTTGCAGATTCTCTACGTGCAGATACAACGAGCAATCGTGAAGAAGCATTGGTAGAAATCTACAAAGTGATGCGCCCAGGCGAGCCACCAACAAAAGAAGCTGCTGAAAACTTATTCAATAACTTGTTCTTCTCTTCTGAACGTTATGACTTGTCTCCAGTGGGTCGTATGAAGTTCAACCGTCGTTTGGGTCGTCCTTACGAAGTCGGTACAGATCAGAAGTCACGTGAAGTTGAAGGCATTCTCTCGAACGAAGATATCACTGATGTATTAAAAACATTAGTTGAAATCCGTAACGGTAAAGGTGAAGTCGACGATATCGATCACTTGGGTAACCGTCGTGTTCGTTCTGTTGGTGAAATGACAGAAAACCAATTCCGTGTAGGTCTGGTTCGTGTAGAACGTGCTGTTAAAGAACGTTTAAGCCAAGCTGAAACTGACAACCTGTCTCCGCAAGATTTGATCAATGCGAAGCCAGTAGCTGCTGCAATCAAAGAATTCTTTGGTTCAAGCCAGTTATCTCAGTTTATGGACCAAAACAACCCGTTATCTGAGATTACCCACAAACGTCGTGTTTCTGCGCTTGGTCCCGGCGGTTTAACACGTGAGCGTGCAGGCTTTGAAGTACGTGACGTACATCAAACTCACTACGGTCGTGTATGTCCAATTGAAACACCGGAAGGTCCAAACATTGGTTTGATCAACTCGCTTTCTGTTTATGCGAAATGTAACAACTTCGGTTTCCTGGAAACCCCGTACCGTAAGGTTGTTGATGGTCGTGTAACAGATGAAGTTGAATACCTCTCTGCAATTGAAGAAGTAGGCACTGTGATTGCACAGGCCGATTCTGCAATGGATAAAGACGGTAACTTAACAGAAGAGTTTGTATCTGTTCGTCATCAAGGTGACTTCGTACGTATTCCTCCTGAAAAAGTAACCCATATGGATGTATCTGCTCAGCAGGTTGTATCTGTAGCAGCGTCACTGATTCCATTCCTAGAACACGATGACGCCAACCGTGCGTTAATGGGTTCGAACATGCAACGTCAGGCAGTTCCGACGTTGATCGCTGACAAGCCGCTTGTTGGTACCGGTATGGAAGCGAACGTAGCACATGACTCAGGTGTATGTGTGATCGCTCAGCGTGGTGGTCGTATCGAGTTTGTTGATGCGTCTCGTGTGGTTATTCGTGTGAATGAAGACGAAATGATCGCAGGTGAAGCAGGTGTAGATATCTACAACCTGATCAAGTACACCCGTTCGAACCAGAACACTTGTATCAACCAGAAAGTTCTTGTGAACCTAGGTGATAAAGTAGGTCGTGGTGATGTACTGGCTGATGGTCCATCGACTGATGGCGGTGAGCTGGCATTGGGTCAAAACATGCGCGTTGCGTTCATGACCTGGAACGGTTACAACTACGAAGACTCGATCTTACTTTCTGAGCGTGTACTTCAAGAAGACCGTTTAACCTCGATTCATATCCAGGAATTGTCATGTGTCGCACGTGATACCAAACTGGGTGCGGAAGAAATCACTGCCGATATCCCGAACGTGGGTGAAGCTGCTCTGTCTAAACTGGACGAGTCAGGTATCGTTTACATCGGTGCAGAAGTAACTGCTGGCGATATCCTTGTTGGTAAAGTAACCCCTAAAGGTGAAACACAGCTTACTCCAGAAGAAAAATTGCTACGTGCAATCTTCGGTGAAAAAGCGGCTGACGTAAAAGATTCATCTTTACGCGTTCCATCGGGTACGAAAGGTACTGTGATTGACGTTCAAGTGTTTACACGTGACGGTCTTGAAAAAGACGAACGTGCTCAAGCAATTGAAAAAGCGCAGTTAGATGCATACCGTAAAGACTTGAAAGAAGAATTCAAAATCTTTGAAGAAGCTGCACGTGAACGTGTAATCCGTCTACTGAATGGCCAAGAGTCGAATGGTGGCGGTACAACTAAACGTGGCGACAAACTGTCTGAAGACGTGTTGTCTGGTTTAGAGCTTGTTGATCTTCTTGAAATTCAACCAGTTGATGAAGCAATTGCTGAACGTTTAACTCAAATTCAAGTGTTCTTGAAAGAGAAGAGCTTCGAAATTGACGAGAAATTTGCCGAGAAAAAACGCAAACTTTCGACTGGCGATGAACTGACCACTGGCGTATTGAAAGTTGTTAAAGTTTATCTTGCTGTAAAACGTCGCATCCAGCCGGGTGATAAGATGGCGGGTCGTCACGGTAACAAAGGTGTTGTATCAAACATCTTGCCGGTAGAAGACATGCCACATGATGCCAACGGCGTACCTGTTGATATCGTATTGAACCCGCTTGGCGTACCATCGCGTATGAACGTGGGTCAGATTCTTGAAACTCACTTGGGTATGGCGGCGAAAGGTCTTGGCGATCAAATCGACAAGATGATGAAAGAGCAACGTACTGTACTTGAGCTTCGTGATTTCCTGGACAAGATTTACAACAAAGTTGGTGGCGAGCAAGAAGATCTTGATAGCTTGACTGATGAGGAAATCTTGAAACTTTCTGGCAACTTGCGTGCTGGTGTGCCTTTGGCTACTCCTGTATTCGATGGTGCTGAAGAAGGTCAGATCAAAGAGTTGTTACAACTTGCAGGCCTGTCTAGTACTGGTCAGACCGTATTATATGATGGTCGTACTGGTGAGCGTTTCGATCGTCCGGTAACTGTTGGTTACATGTACATGCTGAAACTGAACCACTTGGTTGATGACAAGATGCATGCGCGTTCAACTGGTTCTTACTCTCTAGTAACGCAACAGCCGCTTGGTGGTAAAGCACAATTCGGTGGCCAGCGTTTCGGTGAGATGGAAGTCTGGGCACTAGAAGCTTACGGTGCAGCATATACGCTACAAGAAATGCTGACTGTGAAATCGGATGACGTTGAAGGCCGTACCCGTATCTACAAGAACATTGTGGATGGCAACCATTATATGGACCCGGGCATGCCTGAATCGTTCAACGTATTGACCAAAGAGATCCGTTCTTTAGGTATCAACATTGAACTGAAAAATGGTGACTAAGAATCTCCATTAAATCTCCCCAAACCCCTCTTTGATAAAGAGGGGCTTCCCCCTTAACAAAGGGGGATTGAGGGGGATTAAAATTCAGTTAAAAAACAATATTTGTGACCCAGTTGTTGAGTGAAAATCTCCACAACACACGGAGAAAAAAATTGAAAGACTTGCTCGATATCATGCGCAAAAAGACGGATTCAGACGGTCATGCTCCAGTAGAGTTTGACCGCATCCGTATTGGTCTTGCGTCACCAGAAATGATTAAGTCATGGTCTCACGGTGAAGTTAAAAAGCCAGAAACCATTAACTATCGTACGTTCAAGCCTGAACGTGATGGTTTGTTCTGTGCCAAAATCTTTGGTCCAGTGAAAGATTACGAATGCTTGTGTGGTAAATACAAGCGTATGAAATACAAAGGCGTCATTTGTGAAAAATGTGGCGTTGAAGTAACAACTGCGAAAGTTCGTCGTGAACGTATGGGTCACATCGAGCTGGCATCTCCAGTTGCACACATCTGGTTCTTGAAATCATTGCCTAGCCGTATCGGTCTATTATTAGACATGACGCTACGTGATATCGAACGCGTATTGTATTTCGAATCTTATGTAGTGACCGATCCGGGTATGACTCCATTTGAGAAATACCAACTTCTAAACGATGAAGAATACTTCAATGCATTAGAAGAACACGGTGATGAATTCACAGCGAAAATGGGTGCTGAAGCGGTTCAAGACTTGTTGAAAGACATCGATCTTGAAGCTGAAATTGCGCGTCTTCGTGAAGAAATTCCTGTTACAACTTCAGAAACCAAGCTGAAAAAAGCGTCTAAGCGTTTGAAGTTGATGGAAGCATTCAACGATTCGAACAACAAGCCAGAATGGATGGTGTTAACTGTACTTCCAGTTCTTCCACCAGACCTTCGTCCGCTTGTACCACTTGAAGGTGGTCGTTTCGCGACTTCTGACCTGAACGATCTTTATCGTCGTGTGATCAACCGTAACAACCGTTTGAAGCGTCTTCTTGACCTTGCAGCGCCAGACATCATCGTACGTAACGAAAAACGTATGTTACAAGAGTCTGTAGATGCATTGCTGGATAACGGTCGTCGTGGTCGTGCAATTACCGGTTCGAACAAGCGTCCGCTTAAATCTTTGGCAGACATGATCAAAGGTAAGCAAGGTCGTTTCCGTCAAAACTTACTTGGTAAGCGTGTTGACTACTCTGGTCGTTCGGTAATTACTGTTGGTCCAAACCTGCGTTTGCACCAATGTGGTCTTCCGAAGAAAATGGCACTTGAACTGTTCAAGCCATTCATTTTCGCGAAACTACAGGCCTCTGGTCAAGCAACCACCATTAAAGCTGCGAAGAAAATGGTTGAGCGCGAAACCCCGGAAGTTTGGGACGTTCTTGCTCACGTGATTCGTCAACATCCAGTGATGTTGAACCGTGCGCCAACCCTTCACCGTTTGGGTCTTCAAGCATTTGAACCGATCCTGATCGAAGGTAAAGCGATCCGTCTACACCCACTCGTATGTGCTGCGTTTAACGCCGACTTCGATGGTGACCAAATGGCGGTACACGTACCATTAACACTTGAAGCTCAGCTTGAAGCTCGTGCGTTAATGATGTCGACTAACAACATTCTGTCTCCAGCGAACGGTGAGCCAATCATCGTACCGTCTCAGGACGTGGTCTTGGGCTTGTATTACATCACGCGTGATGCAATCAATGCCAAAGGTGAAGGCATGGTGTTCGCGGATACTCACGAAGTAAACCGTGCACTGGCAACAGGTCAGGTTGATCTACACGCTCGCGTTAAGGCACGTGTACACCAGACTGTGATCGACGAAGATGGTAACCGTGAACAGCAAACCATTATTGTAGATACGACGCCTGGTCGCTGCCTACTTTGGGAAGTTGTGCCTGAAGGTATGGATTTCCAGCAAATTAACGTTGAGATGACTAAGAAAAATATCTCGAAGTTAATTAACTCTTGCTACCGTAAATTGGGTCTGAAAGATACTGTTATCTTCGCTGACCAATTGATGTACTTGGGCTTCCGTCAAGCGACGCGTTCAGGTGTATCTGTCGGTATGGAAGACATGGTTATTCCACCGCAAAAACAAGCAATTATTGGTAAAGCGGAAGCTGAAGTTCGTGAAATCGAACAACAGTTCGAACAAGGCTTCGTAACTGCCGGCGAACGTTATAACAAAGTGGTCGATATTTGGGCGCGTACCAATGACCAGGTTGCTAAAGCGATGATGGACAACTTGTCTTTCACCACTGTGAAGAACAAACAGGGTGAAGATGAGAAGCAAAAATCATTCAACTCGATCTACATGATGTCTGACTCGGGTGCCCGTGGTTCGGCAGCTCAGATTCGTCAGTTGGCGGGTATGCGTGGTTTGATGGCGAAGCCGGATGGCTCGATCATTGAAACCCCAATTAAAGCGAACTTCCGTGAAGGTTTGACCGTACTTCAGTACTTCATCTCGACACACGGTGCGCGTAAAGGTTTGGCCGATACAGCACTGAAAACTGCGAACTCTGGTTATTTGACTCGTCGTCTAGTAGACGTTGCGCAGGACTTGGTCATTACTGAGCCGGATTGTGGTACGTATGACGGTCTGGTAATGACTCCGTTCATTCAAGGTGGCGATGTCATCGAGAACCTGGGTGCACGAGTATTGGGTCGTGTGGTTGCTGAAGATGTGAAACGTGTAGGTACAGATGAAGTTCTACTTCCTCGTAATACGTTAATTGACGAGAAATTGGCGACGTTTATCGAAAGCCAAGGTGTCGACGAAATTAAAGTACGTTCAGTCGTGAACTGTGCGTCTACCTTCGGTGTATGTGCGAAATGTTACGGTCGTGACCTAGCACGTGGTCATCAGGTGAACCCGGGTGAGTCTGTTGGTGTAATGGCAGCTCAATCGATTGGTGAGCCAGGTACACAGTTAACGATGCGTACCTTCCACGTCGGTGGTGCTGCAAGCCGAACTTCTGCTGCAAACAGCGTACAAGTTCGTAACCAAGGTACAGTACGTTTCCACAACGTGAAAACAGTACAACATGCCAAAGGTCACTTGGTATCGACTTCACGTTCAGGTGAAATCGGTATTGCGGATGATTTAGGTCGTGAGCGCGAGCGCTATAAACTTCCTTACGGTGCGTCTATCTTGCTGAAAGATGGCGAAGCTGTAGAAGCAGGCGGTATTGTGGCGACTTGGGATCCGCATACACATCCATTAGTAACAGAAGTTGCTGGTAAAGTACGTTTCAGCCAGATTGCTGATGGCGTGACGGTTACTTCTAAAACTGATGATGCAACAGGTATGTCAACTATCGAAATCTTGCCAGTGACTTCACGTCCTGCGTCAGGTAAAGATTTGCGTCCTGCTGTTGTGTTGGATACCGTTGATGGTGGCGAACAGTTCTACTTCCTGCCACAGAACACGATTCTTTCTGTTCGTGATGGCGAAACGATTGGTGTCGGTGATGTCATCGGTCGTGTACCACAAGAAACTTCACGTACCCGTGATATTACCGGTGGTCTGCCGCGTGTAGCTGACTTGTTCGAAGCACGTAAGCCAAAAGAGCATGCAATCCTTGCAGAAGTGTCGGGTGTTGTAAGCTTTGGTAAAGAGACCAAAGGTAAGAACCGTCTGGTGATTACGCCGGATGATGGCTCTGAGATTTATGAAGAGCTGATTCCGAAATGGCGTACGATTAACGTGTTCGAAGGCGAACATGTGAACCGTGGTGAAACTATTTCTGATGGTCCACAGAACCCGCACGATATCTTACGTTTGAAAGGCGAAGTTGCGCTTACAAACTACATCGTGAACGAAGTTCAGGACGTATATCGTCTGCAAGGTGTAAAAATCAACGACAAGCATATTGAAGTCATCGTACGTCAAATGCTGCGTAAAGTTGATATCACTGATGGCGGCGATACCAGCTTTATCAAAGGCGAACAAGTGGATTACATCCGCGTTGTTCAAGAAAACCAAGCAGTTCTTGCACAAAACAAGTTCCCTGCGAAGTTTGAACGTCAATTGATGGGTATTACCAAAGCATCGCTTTCTACTGACTCGTTCATCTCTGCTGCATCGTTCCAGGAAACCACGCGTGTGTTAACTGAAGCGGCTGTAACAGGTAAAGAAGATGACTTACGTGGCTTGAAAGAGAACGTAGTTGTAGGTCGCCTGATCCCAGCGGGTACAGGTTTGGCTTACCACCTGGAGCGTCGTCGTCAAGAAGCAGAAGCTGCAGAATTTGAACTGCACAATGACTTCTCTGATGTAGACCAAGCGCTTAGCCAGGCATTTAACGAAGAATTCTAATTCGAGTTAAAGCTGAGAAAAGAGACGCCTTCGGGCGTCTTTTTTTGTCTAAAATTTATAAATAAGACAGCTTGAACAGAAGAATAATCCATTGATATTTACAAAACTCAGCAGGAATACCGAGAGAAGTAACACGCTACAGATTTTAGTTTCATAAAATGAAGATAAGCTTAATTAAAGCAAGACAGGAAGGCCAAGGTCATGAAAAAATTAATAGGTGTTATGGCAGTTGCCACTCTTTCCACCTTTATGTTGGCGGGTTGTGAAAGTATGTCTGCCAATGAGCAACGGATCGGTGCTGCGGCCCTTGGTGGTGCAGTCGGTGGTGGTGTTGGTAATAAAGTCGGCGGTGGCGTTGGTGCAGCTGTAGGTGGTGGTGCCGGTGCTGCAGTGGGTAGTAAATCCCAAGGCGGTTCAAACCGTAATGCGACCTATAGTGGTGTAGGTGGTGCTGTTGGTTCCGCAGTCGGTAAAAGCATCTTCGGTGGTAATGCGGGTGCTGCAATCGGTGGCGCAATCGGTGGTGGTGCCGGTGCTGCGATTGAACAGGATAACCGTCGTCGTTAAGTCGAAAGTCACTTCAGATTCATCTAGATTTAAAAGCGCCAATGTGGCGCTTTTATCTTATTTAGGAGAGTTAATTTTCCCTTTGCTCTGTTTACGCCGGATATATACTGTTTTTTCTACTTCGGCAATTCTGACCCCGGCTTCATCATAAATATTCAGCTGATAATGTCGATACACTGGCGCATTATCGGCTGCCAGATTGATAATCGTGGCAATTTCTTCAGCAGAAATCCGAATGTCCGCCACCACTGTGCCGCGACCCGGTGCCAAAAACTGAATGCTGGCGCCTTTATCCCAGACCAGATATTTCGGCCCCAAATGATGCATCAGCAATAACATATAAAAGGGATCGACCATTGAATACAGGCTGCCACCAAAATGCACACCGACAATATTCTGGTTCTTACGGGTCAGTGGCATTTTGACCCGAACATGATAATTATTAAAATCAATCTTATCAATTTCGATGCCTGCACCACGATAAGGGGCATAACGGTTCAGAATAAATTTTGAAACCAGAGGCAGTTTTTGAATTTTCTGGAATAGGCTCATACTGACATTCTTTTTGCGGCTGTGATTATGCATACTAGAGCAACAAAAATGCGCTGGCATTGATCAATCATGCCGATTTATAAACTAAGTGGTCAATAATAAAAACAGGATCAAAAGATGGAAACACAAGTGCAATGGGTCGATACCACGGATCAGCAGTGTCTCTGTGTCAAAACTTATGGACAACCCGAACAAACAGCCTTGGTACTGGTTCATGGCTATCCTGATCATCAAGCAGTTTGGGAGCCAGTCATTGCTCATTTGAGTCAGGATTATTTTGTGGTGACTTATGATGTCCGGGGCGCAGGGGAGTCCAGTATTCCCAAAAAAATCTCCGATTACCGCTTGGCCCGTTTAAGTCAGGATCTGGAAGAGGTGGTGAATAAGGTATTGCCGAATCGAGCTTTTCATCTGGCTGCGCATGACTGGGGCTCAATTCAGTCCTGGGAATCTGTCACCGATCCACGCTTTAAAGGGCGAATTCTGTCTTATAGCACCTTATCTGGGCCATGTCTGGATCATGCCGCTTTCTGGATGCGTGAACAGTTCCAGCAAAACAAAGCAAAATTTTTAAAGCAAATGAGCAAATCTTGGTATATCGCGATGTTTCAGTTGCCTTTAGTGGCGCCGTTGGCCTGGAATTTTTTTAATCCGCAGCGTTGGGGCAAGATCGTGCAGCAACTGGAAAGACACGATGATCTGCCACTCAACCCGCATATTGTCAAAGATGGCAAATATGGTGTGAACCTGTATCGGGCCAATTTTTTGCCACGCTTAGCTCAACCACGGCAGCGTTTTGCCATCTGTCCGGTACAGGCGATTATGCTGAAATATGACCAGTTTGTCGGGCCAGATCTGGTTGATGAAATGTCAAAATGGGTGGATGATTTCTCGAAAGTAGAACTGGCTGCCAATCACTGGGCGATCCTGAGTCAACCGCAGCAAGTGGCTCAATTGATTGATGAGTTTATTCAGCGTAAATCTGCTGACATTCATTGACAGGCCACTCCGCGAAACATGACCCGACCAGAAAAAAGTGGCGGAATTTTTATCCGCATTTTCTGATAAAATAGCCGCTTTCTCTCTATCCCGATTCATTATGTTCGCAATTCTTGCTGCTATTGGAGTCATGTTCGGACTCTCGTTGGCACGTGTACCTGTGGTTTTTGCCCTGGTCATTGGTGCTGTTACAGGTGGTTTATTGGCAGGTCTGGGCCTGCAGGGAACCTTGGACGCGTTTAACAATGGCTTGGGTGGTGGTGCCAAAATTGCCTTGGCTTACGGTATTTTAGGTGCATTTGCTTTGGCTCTAGCGCGTTCGGGTTTACCGGATTTGCTGGCTTATAAAATGATCAGTACCTTAAAAGGTGAGGCCGATTTTAAAGCGCAAAACCGGGTGAAATATCTGATCTTCTTCACGGTTGCTATTGCAGCCGTGTTCTCGCAGAACGTCATTCCCGTGCATATTGCCTTCATTCCGGTACTGATTCCGCCGCTATTGATTGTATTTAACCATTTACAACTGGATCGCCGTTTGGTGGCCTGTTTGCTGACCTTTGGTCTGGTTGCCACCTATATGCTCATTCCAGTCGGTTTTGGCGCGATCTTCCTGAATGATATTCTGGGGCATAACATCAATACCTTTGGTAAGCCTTATGGTTTTGAAATTACTTATGATCAGATTCCATCTGCAATGGTCATTCCGGTCATTGGCATGCTGGTCGGGTTGTTGATTGCCATTTTCTTCTCTTACCGTAAACCACGTCTCTATAAAGATATTCATATCGAAGAGCAGCAAAGTATTTCTGCTGAACTTGGAGTAGAGCAAAACCTTAAACCTGAAATTTCGAAATTTACCATCTGGATGGCCGGTCTTGCAGTTGTAGCTACATTGGCTGTACAGCTGTATTCAGATTCAATGATTCTGGCAGGTTTAGTCGGTGTCGCGATTCTCAGCTGTGCTGGCATTTTCAAATGGAAAGAAGCGGATGATGTGATCATTACCGGTATGCGCATGATGGCGCTGGTCGGCTTTATCATGATTGCAGCACAAGGTTTTGCCGCCGTGATTGAAGCGACCAATCAGGTACCTGCACTGGTCGAAGCATCGGTCAACTGGATTGGTGACAGTCAGGCACTGGCAGCGTTCCTGATGTTGCTCATCGGCCTGTTGATTACCCTAGGCATTGGTTCATCATTTTCAACCGTGCCGATTCTGGCCATCATCTATGTACCGCTGTGTATCCAGTTTGGTTTTAGCCCGGCTGCGACTATTGCAATTATCGGGACTGCAGCAGCTTTGGGGGATGCCGGTTCTCCAGCTTCGGATTCAACTTTGGGCCCAACTTCGGGTTTAAATATGGATGGTCAGCATGACCATATGAAGGACAGTGTGATTCCAACCTTCATTCACTTCAATATTCCGTTGATGATTTTTGGCTGGATTGCAGCCATGGTTCTGTAAGTCAATTTCAATCTGCTCTGATATCTATTGGAGCAGATTCATCTGGATTTAAAATAAATAATAAGATGTATTTAAAATATATGTTTAAATAAAAATTAATATAAACCTGATTATTTTACTCTGAATAAAGCCATATTTATCTGATTAATATACTTGGTATTTAAAACCAACCAATTCAGTAAATTTAAAATAAATAACTTTTTAAATCAATATTTTAAATAATAATTTAAAATTAGTTTTATAATCCTTATTGCATATTATTTTCCCTCGTGTTTATTATTAATTAAGATTTATTTTCTTAATAATTATTCTTCCTGTGGGGTATTTTAAAATGTTAAAGCAAGCTGCTCTAATTGCATTAATGGGTCTTTCTGCATCTGCGATGGCAGGTCAATGGCAGGTGAAAGTTGGTGCCAGTTCTTTAGCACCATCAAGTGACACTGAAATTGCACCAGGTTTAGTCGTAGAAGCGGATCAAGAATATGGTTTTACGCCATCGGTTGAATACTTTTTTAATGACAATATCTCTGCAGAACTTTTATTAGCTACGCCATTTAATCACGACATTTCTGCTCAGGGTCTAGGGAAAATTGCCAAGATTAAGCATCTTCCACCCACAATTACCGCTAAATATAACTTTAAAAATGCAACACGTTTTACGCCATATATTGGTGTAGGTGGCACAGCTTTTATTGCTTGGGATGAAGAAGGTCTGGCTAAAGATGTGAAAGAGGAATTTGGTTTGGCAGGTCAGGTTGGCTTTAATTATCAGCCAGCCGATGCCAAAAACTGGGGAGTATTTGCTGACGTGCGCTATGCAGATTTGAGTCCTGAAGTGACTTTAGATGATGCTGATAATACTAAATTCGACTTGAATATTGATCCTTGGGTTTACACGATCGGTTATAGCTATAAGTTTTAAATTCTAGTCTTACTCAACAAAAAAGCCTCATCTTGAATGAGGCTTTTTTTTCAAAATAACAACGATTTATAACTTATTGAAATTGAGCAGATCGGCAATGTTCAACTATATTAAAACGAATAAAGTAAATATTAATTGAATACGACTTAATAATTGAATAATAAGGAAGATCAGCATGAAGTTTTTAAGCCAAGGTATTGTGATCTTCTTCAGCCTGCTGGCAGGGTCTGCCTATGCGGCAAGTTTTGATTGTCAGAAAGCTGAAACCGTGACAGAGAAAGCGATTTGTGAACATCGTCTGCTCAATGATGCCGATGTCAAGATGAGTACCAGCTATCATATTTTACGCCGTATGGTGCCTATGGGAACCCGTTCGGTGATCCAGCGTGATCAGGTGAAATGGCTACAGTTCCGTGACCGCTGTCAGGAATCGGTGTCCTGTCTGAGCCAGGTCTATAATATGCGCCAGCAGCAAATAGACCTGCAATTTCAACGTATTTATAAGCTCGGGCCTTATTAAGCGTTTACAAATGCAGGCCATTTTAGATCAAACGATCCTTTATAAAGTATCTTGAGAAAAAATATACAACTGGCTATTGAAAATTTAGCAACTCACTCCATTCATATAGGCAACAGTATTGACCTGTATTTAAAATAAAAGGAGTGATTAATGAGCGAGTCTAGCGCACAAAAACATAGTTTCCAGGCTGAAGTGGCTCAGTTACTACATCTCGTGACCCATTCGCTTTATTCAAACCCTGAAATTTTCCTACGTGAATTGATCTCGAATGCCTCAGATGCATGTGACAAATTACGTTTTGAAGGGATTAACCATCCCGAATTTTATGAAAATGATCCTGATCTGCGCGTTCGTGTCAGCCTGGATGCAGACAACAAAACCATTACCATTTCAGACAACGGGATTGGCTTAAGCGAACAGGAAGCCATTGATAATTTAGGGACTATTGCCAAATCAGGCACCAAAGATTTTATGTCCAAACTGACCGGCGATCAAAAAGCCGATGCCCAGTTGATTGGCCAGTTTGGTGTCGGTTTTTACTCCGGCTTTATTGTCGCTGACAAGATTACGGTAGAATCGCGTCGTGCCGGCACAGATGTCTCTGAAGGCGTACGCTGGATTAGTGGCGGAACCGGTGAGTTCGAAGTTGAACAGATCAGCAAAGAAGGCCGTGGTACAGATATTATTCTGCATCTGCGTGACGATGCGCTGGATTATTTGCAAAGCTATAAAGTGAAGCAGATTATCAATAAATATTCAGACCACATCAGCCTGCCAATCCAAATGCAAAAAGAAGTCTGGCAGGAAGAAGAAGCGGCTGAAGGTGAAACGTCTAAAGGTGGCCAATATGTCAAAATCGATGAGTGGGAAGCCATTAACTCGGCCAGCGCATTATGGACTCGTAACAAGTCGGAAATTACTGAAGAGCAGTATGTCGAGTTCTACAAGAACCTGAGCCATGATTTCGCAGCGCCATTGGCTTGGGCGCATAACCGCGTTGAAGGCAGTACTGAATATACCCAGTTGTTATATATTCCAAGCAAAGCGCCACATGACATTTTCACCCGTGAATCCAAAGCGGGTATCAAACTGTATGTGAAACGTGTGTTCATTATGGATGATGCGGATAACCTGATTCCAAACTACCTGCGCTTTGTGCAAGGTGTGGTGGACAGTGCCGATCTGCCATTGAACGTGAGCCGTGAATTACTGCAAGAAAGCCGTGATGTAAAAACCATCCGTGAAGGCAATACCCGCCGTATCCTGACCATTTTGGATAATCTGGCTAAATCTGAAGATGAAAAAGATCAGGCAAATTTCAAGACCTTCTATCAGGAATTTGCTTCAGTATTGAAAGAAGGTCTGGGCGAAGATTTCAGTAACCGTGAACGTATCTTAAAACTGCTGCGTTATGCGACGTCGACCAATGATGAAGTCAGCACATCATTGGCAGACTATAAAGCACGTATGAAAGATGGGCAGAAAGCCATTTATTATGTGACTGCAGATAGTCTGAATGCTGCGAAAAATTCACCACAACTGGAACTGTTCAAGAAAAAAGGCATTGAAGTTCTGTTGATGACTGAACGCGTGGATGAATGGGCGATGAACTTCGTGAATGAGTTCGATGGTACGCCTTTGCAAAACGTGTCGAAAGGTGCAGTTGACTTAGGTGACCTTCAGGATGCCGAAGAGAAGAAAGCCCTTGAAGAAGCCGCAGCCCAGTTTAAACCGGTGGTGGATAAGTTGACGGATTCATTAAAAGACAAGACCAAAGAAGTGCGGGTGACGACGCGTCTGGTCGATTCTCCGGCTTGTCTGGTGACTGGAGAAGGTGAGTTGTCTCCGCAGCTGATTCGTATGCTGAAAGATGCAGGCCAACCTGTGCCGGATATCAAGCCGATTTTGGAAATCAACCCGGAACATCCGTTGGTGAAAAAACTGGATGGCTCGGCGCAGTTTGATGATCTGGCCAATGTGATCTTTGACCAGGCAGTGATTGCAGAAGGTGGATTACCAGAAAATCCTGCTGAATATGTCAAGCGGATTAATAGCTTGCTGCTTGCTTAACTGCTGATGTGTTGAATGAGAAAATCCCTCTTCGGAGGGATTTTTTATGCCTGCTTCATTTTTCATTTCTAGAAATGATCTGGAAAAACGATAGAGAGAATAAAAAAATACCTTCGAATCATAAATCTATATTTTAGATTATTAATTAATTTTTAATTTATAATTGCGATCATTAAGCAAAGAGAGAGAATGTTATGAAATCTAAGCTGATGATCAGTATGGGCGCTGTAATCCTGATGTCGATGAGCCAGTTTAGTCTAGCGGCACCTGCTGCAGAAAAAGTGGTACGCACAGATCGCATCAGTTTTTATAAAGTTGCGAAAGTAGAGGCAGCAAAACCACAACGTGTGCAACGTAGCGATCGTATTCGCTTCAATATGCCAGTGATGGAGCAACCCTCATTGCAGCAAAAACGTGTGCTACGCAGTGATCGTATTATCCTGAATAAAACCAGCTAATACTTACCGCGCTGATTGCCTCAGTAATATTGAAAAAAGCCCATGAATGATGGGCTTTTATTATTTTCTAGTATCAGTCAGTTTAAAACAACGCTTCTAAACGTACCAAAGCCCCGACATAGTGATCACGATCCTCGCGATGATCATTCAGATAGTTCAGGTCGGTCTGGACAAAAAACCATTCACGTAAAAAGGGTTGTCTCCAGGACACATAGGGACCCCAGCGATTAAGACGCAGATCCTTATCGTTCAGATAACCACCGGTATAAATGCCGTAACTGAAACGGTTGTCCTGAAAAAACTGGTGTTGTCTAAAAGTGTAGTTGTCCCAAGTCAGATCGTCGTCTTGATCATCTGCATAAGTCAGACTGAGTTGATTGGAGAAAAAGGCCTGATTGGGACGAGCATGGATCAACTCCAGATTGGTCCGTAAATAGTTTTCACTCTGAACGCCATAGCGATAAATCTGTTCGGCATGAAAAGAGTAGTCATTTTCTAGTGTCCAATCCTTACTGGCTTTGACACGCAGGTAAATATCATCGCCAGAACGTAGGCCCAAATCCAGATCGGTTTCGAAAGGAATGCGATCTGACCATTCTGACCAACGTAAGGCAAAAGAGCTGTTATCTTCACGGGCACGTTTAGTATCCAGACGCTTATTTCCGGAAGTGGCAGGGTTTTCATTGGTAATCGCGACATTGCTGTCTAATTCATTGTCCAGACTGTCATCACCAAACACCACACTCAGCTTTTGTTCCAAGGTCGGAAGCTTGATCTTGCCGCGGATTCGGGGCTTAATCTCATAGCCTTCATATTCATCCCAGCGATTATCTAGAATGATCCGTAATGTAGCTGCAGCTGGCTGATCCGGATCGCTTTCACCAAACCAGTTATCAATTTTATGCGCAGTACGATCGACCCATTCGCGGATGCCTTTCTGCTTTTGATCCGCCCATGAATAATTTTCTGTCTCTAGCGTGGATGGAACAATGGCGACATTTGATTGCTCCGGCAGAACCGTGGGTGTTGCATCGATCAAACGTGGAATCTGATCCAGCAAGCCTGATCGGCTTGGCTCTATATTCGTTGGACTGGCAGGAGCAGTTGTGACTGAATTGGCCCAAGACATGCTACCACTCATTCCTAAGCCCAGAGAGAGCAGTAAAATTTGAGTAATCCTGTTTATTTGCATGAGATATTTGTTGCTCTTGTATTCTTATATTCAGTTGTAGTTTTCTAAAAAACGGCCTTAAAAAGCAAGTTAAAGCTACAAAATAACAGCAATTATTCAATCATTTGAGCCTGAATTTCCCGATAAAGCTCTAATACCCGAATGGGTTGTGGCATTGTTAAAATAATATTGTGAATATTCTGCCAATTTAGCTGTTTGTCGCGTTGCAGCAAGATGTATGGATAGGCCAGTTCATCCTCTGCGAGAGAGATGCGTTTTTCACCATGAATCACTCGGATTTTTTGATGTTCCTGTAGCAAGAGCACTGGAGTAGAAAAATTAGCAGCAGCTTCTTTGAACGAAATAAATTTCTGCTTCTGAATAAACTGGGCGGGTATAAAAGGATGGTAATCTGGCTTTGTCCAGACTGTTTCAGCCTGCTGCAAGTAAGCCGTTGAAAAAAGCTCGAGTTGCATGAACCTGATGCTTATAACAGACCAGGCCAGTGATTTAATCGCAGCAGCCTGGCGTTGATGATGGCTGAGCCAATGTTGAATACAATAGTGAGCCTGCAACTGACTCGGTACCCCTAAGAGCATCAGATATTTAACAAACTGGCCTTGCAGATTCAGTTGTTCAACCAAATAAACCTGACGTGCCTGCCAATTATCTTCTGCTGCATAATACAGTGCGATATCCAAATAGGCAGGATGCTCGATATTCTCAGTCACTTCTAAAGCACAGAGCCGCTGGATATTGGTTTCTTCTAAGCCTAAAGGGTATACATGGGCGTTTAGTTCACCTAGTTGAATCTGTGCAGGGAATTGAATCAATTCGGAGACTGTGATCTGTTCTTGCGGAATTTTCGTTATTGTCATTTCAGCTTTTAGTTGAGGATTTAGTTCCTTGGGTTCAGTCAGTATCTGATTGGTTGACTCATCTGGGCGGCGTAGTTCTAATGTATGGATTCTTGCGCGCGGCCGTCCCCGATGATATTTGGTTGTTTCCACAGAATTGCAGCTGGTTTCAGCTTCGTTTAAGGATAAGGCAGGAACGATCAAGGGGGGATCCTGTTGCAGACAAGAAAATTGCTGCTGTTGTTGCAACAGCCAGATATAGCAGTGTTGCAATTCAGCCCATTGGCTGTGCAGGGCAGGAGCTTGGGGAGCGGGCATCAGCCAGATTTGCCAGCCACGTTCAGGATGATGCAAAACTGCCCAGCCAGAATCCGGATGGGCAGACAGTGCTTGTTCCAGTGCTAAGATTTCGGTGAAATAGCCACGAAAGCTTAGATGATAAGACGTATTAGCAGAAAATTGGTAAGCAACAAGTTCAGGTTGAGTGCGGGCCTTAAATACTGAAATCTGGGTCTTGAAAATAGGCTCATCACACAGATTAAAAATATCGCGTATCCTTTTTTTAGAACGGGCAATTTCATAGAAAGGCAGGACTTTATGCTCCAGTTGCTGCGCCAGTCCATGTAGTTCTTTAATTAAGTGTGCTTTTTCTAAAGCATTCATTTTTTGATCTCTAGAGATGTTTCAGTGCTTTATCCAAGGTTTGTGCCAGTACAATGTTAACCGCCAGCTCGACCAGTCTGTATTCAGCAGAATTCGAGTCTGTATAGCTTTCTGCCATTTCAATTAAATAATCAATAGAAACCGACTGAGGCAGAATTTTGCCCTGTACCAATGCCTGAAGTTCATGCATAAAAAATTTTCTTATCATTAATCTATTTATATTGCTGCAATTATAAGCAGAGATCACATAAAATAGTGATCTATTTTGAGTATTTTATAAACAAATTTTTTAATTAAAAGTGATAAAAATCAATAGAAAAAATGAGAGTAGGAAATAGTCGATATTTTTTTTAGAGTTGTGCGTCTTTCACATTGAAGGTGTTTAATGTGATCAAAAAAACAGGCTGAATCAATCAGCCCGTTTTAATGAAAAACAGCTTTGCATTAAGCCGTTTTTTCAGTTACCACAGTCGCAGCATCTGCATTTACTGTTTCAGCAGGTGCTTTAGTCGCTGGAAAGTCTGGCAGATGAACCACTTGCGCCATTTGTGCAGACGCTTGAACAGAAAAAGCCATAACGGTTGCTGCAAAAGCAAATTTAAGAGCATTCATAGGATGACCTTTAATATCAGAGTGTTCAATAATTTGAACAGAGGAGAATATTTAAACTTAATTCGGGTGAAATAATAGCAAATAAGACTTAATAGAAAATGATAGATTCGGCAAATTCAGGCAGTAAATTTTAGATAAATTACTCTATAAAACAATAAATTAGTATATTTACTCTAGTTTGATTTTTATGGTTTTACAGGACTTTATGCTTTATTTTAGCGATGAGAATCTGGACTTGATCGAGTGCCAAAACAAGCGGCGATGTGTTTTTGATCTGCCAATTTAAGATTGAATTTCGAGCTTTGTTCAATCCATGTAAGTTTTTGCTATCGCTTGTTTACGGGCTGCTGCAATCTTCTGAGAATGGACTAAGATGGAATTCCATTCATTTTCATTTTGAGAGTTTTATTATGGCAATTGCAAAAGTGGTAGAAGTCAATTCAAGCAGCAATAAAAGCTTTGAAGATGCGATTCAAACGGGCATTCAAAAAGTCACAGAAACGGTCAAAAATGTACAAGGTGCTTGGATCAATGAACAGAAGGTTGTCATTAAAGAAAATAAAATCACGGAATATCGTGTCAATTTAAAAATTAGTTTTCTGGTTGATTAAGCGAATGCCATTCAATAACAAATAAAAAAACCCCATTTAAAATGGGGTTTTTTTATTGAACGTTGTTTTATTTAGCTTGGTCTGGCGTGTCACACGTTTCTGGTGAGCACTGTGCTGCCTGACTGTTGGTTGATGTATCGAGCGCTTTTTCAAATACTTGCAGGAAAACTTCTTTAGGCTGCGCGCCTGCCAATGCCACACGTTGATCAAAAACAAAGAAAGGTACACCGGTCACTTTGAGTTGTTCATGTGCGACTTCCTGATCGAATTTGACGAAATCAGCATATTCTTCCGAATCCAACAGGTCATCGACTTCGACCGGATTCAGGCCAATACGCGCTGCGACATCTTCCAGTGTTTCACGTTCTCCAATCGCCAGACCTTGGGTCATATAGCTATAGAAGAACGCTTCCTGTGCTTCATTGCCCAAACCTTTGCTTTGCGCCAGGTGAATCAGGCGATGCGCATTAAAGGTATTGCCTGAATTGGCACCTTCCCAGTTAAATTCAATACCTTCGGCTTTGGCCATTTCAGCAATATTGCGCTGCATCTCTTCGACTTCTACCACGGTGCGGCCATATTTTTGCGCCAGACGCTCAGAGTTGGAGACTTCCTGACGTACCGGTGCTTCAGGATCGAGCTGGAAACTGTGCCAATGTACTTCTAGCTCAATACCTGCTTCTTGTGCAGCAGCTTCTAAACGTTTTTTACCAATATAGCAGAAGGGGCAAACCACATCTGACCAGATATCTACGCGCATGTCATGTCTCTAATTTTGCTCTTGTGTTCAAGTATGAGGGTGAAGAATCAGAATTTAAAGCCCTTGAGCATCAGAAGTGTATTTCTACAGCAGATCGGCAGGATAAATAAAAGAAGAAAGAGTAGGTGATAGCCAGATGGCTTCCTTAATATAATCAGGTTCTGACTATTCAAAAAAAATATAAAAATGCCATAAAAAAACGCCCCATAGGGCGTTTTGTGAATGCAGTCAATTATGCAGTTTTTACTGCAGCTTCAACAGCAAGCATGTGACCATTTTCTTCGAAGTTTGAGTGCCAAGAAAGCGCTTCACGAAGAAGATGAGGGGTATGGCCGCCTTTTGCACATGCACGGTCAAAGTAATCATTCAACGCATCGCGGTACATTGGGTGCGCACAGTTATCAATTACTGCACGTGCACGCTCACGCGGAGCCAAACCACGAAGATCCGCAAGACCTTGTTCAGTTACTAGGATATCAACATCATGTTCTGCATGGTCGATATGTGAAGCAAACGGCACTACAGAAGAGATGTCGCCACCTTTCGCGATTGATTTGGTTACGAAGATCGCCAAGTGGGCATTACGTGCGAAGTCACCTGAACCACCAATACCGTTCATCATTTTGGTACCACATACGTGAGTTGAGTTCACGTTACCGTAAATATCAAACTCAAGTGCAGTGTTGATGCCGATAATACCTAAACGACGTACCAGTTCAGGATGGTTTGAAATTTCCTGTGGACGTAATACCAGTTTGTCTTTGTATTGTTCTAGGTTGTTAAATACTTTCTCGCCGTACTTAGCAGAAAGCGTAATAGAAGAACCTGAAGCAAACTTCATTTTACCGGCATCGATCAATTCAAACGTACAGTCTTGTAGTACTTCTGAGTACATGATCAAGTCTTCGAAGTTTGAATCTTTCAGACCCGTCAATACGGCGTTTGCAATTGAACCGATCCCTGCTTGAAGAGGTCCGAGGTTTTTCGGTAGACGGTCTTCAGCTACTTCTTTTTCAAAGAAAGCGATCAAATGGTTGGCAATTCTTTGAGTCTCATCATCTGGTGCGGTTACAGTAGATGGAGAGTCGTGCAATTCGCTGTTAAATACGATACCAACAATTTTAGATGGATCGATATTGATTGCATGCGTACCAATACGCTCATCAACTTGAGTCAATGGAATCGCTTGACGCGTTGGACGATACGTCGGGATGTAGATATCGTGCAAGCCTTCAAATGCCGGGCTTAAATTCGTATTGATTTCTACAATCACTTTTTCAGCAAAAATCGCAAAGCTTGCAGAGTTACCAACAGATGTTGTTGGAATGATGCCGCCATCTTCAGTAATTGCTACGGCTTCGATGATCGCAACGTCTGGTTTTTTCAACTGCAGGTTACGCATTTGCTCAACAGTTTCAGACAAGTGCTGGTCAATGAACATCACTTCGCCGTTGTTGATCGCTTTACGTAAAGTATTGTCTACCTGGAACGGTAAACGACGTGCCAATACACCAGCTTCAGTCAGTTGTTTGTCTAGATCGTTCCCTAGTGATGCACCAGTAATTAACGTGATCTTTAATGGATTTGCTTTTGCCTGTTGAACCAAAGCTAAAGGAACCGCCTTCGCTTCACCAGCGCGAGTAAAGCCACTCATACCCACAGTCATGCCATCTTGGATGAATTCAGCCGCTTGTTCAGGGCTGATGACTTTGTTGTGTAGGGAGGCTAAACGGATACGATCTAAAGACATTTTAACTCTCATTAATTCTTAAACTATGATACGGATTGTACCGCTCAAAAAATGTATTGTGCATAGGTGTTAGGCTAAGGTCTAATTTTTTAGCTAAATGTAGGTATAATAAAAAATGATGATTTTTAAATGATTGAATTCGTGAACTATAAAATGAATTGTATAGAAAAACTAAAAAGTCATTTGTTGAATTACTGATCACTTCTTAAAAGTGATCAGTCAAAGTTTGGCGAATTTTATCGAGTGTAGTGGCGGGGGGAAGTGTCTCAGGGTTCGCCTGATTCACGGGTAGTGAAATGATAGCTTCCAGCCCACCTTCAGGACGATTATGAATACGCAATTGACCATGGTGAATATCGACAATCCGTTTAACAATGGCCAGCCCCAAGCCACTGCCTTGTACCGTTCGTGCCGAATTGCCCCGAACAAAAGGCTGCATCAAGGCTTCAATCTGATCTTCCGGAATGCCTTCGCCATGGTCTGCGACACAAATCAACAGTTGATCTTCTTCAACATGCGCAGAAAGCTCAATTGGTTCTGAACCATAGCGTTTTGAGTTGTTGATCAGATTGCCAATCAGTCTTTTTAGCGACATGCTACGTGCCTGAATGGTCGGTATATCTTGTGGGGTGAAACGGATATCTAGCGGTTTAAACTGCTTGACCAGTTCCTGTAGCAGTACATTGACATTGGTGTCCTGCGGTTCTTCATCGGAACCGTCGCGCATATAGGAAATGAACTGATCCAGAATCGCGTCCATATCTTCGACATCATAAATCAGGCCTTCTTTGAGAAAGTCTTCATCTGGCATCATTTCGGCACTGAGGCGGATTCGGGTTAAGGGCGTGCGCAAGTCATGTGAAATGCCGGCCAGCATGATTCGGCGTTCCCGCTCGGTCTGGTCCAGCGTATAAATCATCTGATTAAAGGCATGATTGACCTGACGGATTTCCAGTGGACCATGATTGGTATCCAGATAAGGTGCTGAACCGATTCGGCTATAACTGTTGGCGGCATTCTGCAAACGGCGTAAAGGACGGTTGAGCTGACGCACCAAGGTCAAAATAATGATGCCGACAATAATCGGCGTGCCAAGCAACCAGCCCAAAATCAGTTCATTGCTATAATTGGCATAAGTCTTTAAAGGTTCCTGTACCCAGTGACCATTCATTTCAGGAGTCTGGATCCAGATACGTGGACTCGGCTTAAACTGGAAATAGACTGTGGCTTGTTCGATGCGTAACTCTTTGGCGAGTTTGGTTTCGATCTGTCGGGTAAAAAATTCGGCAATCAGCTTTTCCCGCACAGTAGGATATTCTGCCGGATTGGTGACATATTCAATGCCGACCCGATTTCTTAACCAGTCGTCAATGTCGACTTCCTGCTGTTTATGATACAGGCGCAGATCGGGATTGTTGAGAATTTCCAGTTCCATGGCGAGATAACGCGCATGTTGCTGAATTTCAGGTAAAAACAGGGTGCGCCAGAAGAACCATAAGGACATAAACAGGCTGAAACAGACCACAAAAACCACCAGTACCGTGGTACGCATGGCAGCAGAACGCGGCTTGATCTTGTCGAGAAAGCGTTCCCCGCGGGTACGCTTTTTTTCCGAGTAGCTGACAAAATCGGTAAATTTTTGTGGATCGATGGGGTCGAGTTTCACACCAGCTCCCTGTAGGCATTTTCCAAATTGAGCAGTAATAATATTTGTAATAGAATCTTACTGCTTGAACCTTCGATGGAAGGAGCTTGTTGTGTTACTTTTTTTGAAAAAATGAGTAACACTGTTACGCAAGTAAAAACTTTGCCATTCGCTGAACTCGCGCATTTGTATACGAGCCTTTAAAGAAGGGAGGCTCAAACAGCAGCGAATGGCTTTTAGGGACAATAGACTGGGGTAATCTTTATCCTATAATTTTTCCTTTATTCAGCACCATCTGGAACAAAGACATAACCCACACCCCATACGGTCTGGATATAACGTGCACGCGCAGGATTTTCTTCAACCAGACGGCGTAAACGTGACACCTGAACATCAATTGAACGTTCCATGGCACCCCATTCACGGCCACGCGCCAGATTCATCAGCTTGTCGCGGGTTAATGGTTCGCGTGGATGTTGAACCAGTGCTTTCAGTACCGCAAACTCACCAGTAGTGAGCGTTACCACTTGGCCTTCACGGGTCAGAGTGCGGGTAGAGAGATCTAGCGACCATGGGCCAAAAGAAACCACTTCCATCTGTTGGCTTGGTGCACCCGGCACTTCACGTACCTGACGGCGCAATACCGCACGAATACGTGCCAGCAGCTCATTCGGGTTAAACGGTTTAGGCAAGTAATCATCGGCACCTGCTTCTAAACCGGCAATACGATCCGAGTCGCTACCACGAGCGGTGAGCATAATGATAGGCGTATCGATATTGGATTGGCGTAAACGACGACAGATACTCAAGCCATCTTCGACCGGAAGCATAAAGTCGAGCACGATCAGAGAAAACAGTTCCCGCTGTAAAAGTCGATCCATCTGCGTGGCATCATGTGCAGTTTTAACCACAAAGCCTTTATCTTCGAGAAAACGCTGTAATAAGGTACGCAGACGAACATCATCATCAACCACCAGGATCCGTTCGACCCGGTCCGTTTCGGTATGTACGGCATCGGCTTTTTCAGCAGGTACAACTAAACTCATGAGATGCTCCTTTATTCTTTATTGTCATCATAAACAAAAATCAAATAGGCTTTGAGTATACGATTCATTGATATTAATTGACTATGCTCTAAAGCACCAAATATTGCAGTTAAAATCAAGACATAGATACCAAATATATACATCTAAATGAGCAAAAAATACGATTTTAAGCTGGATAAAAAGCAAAGTTCATACAAACTTTATCGGGAAAAGCTGAAAACTGTGGCACTTCATAATATAAAGATGAGGTAAATTAATAAAAACAATGGTGGATTTTATAGACCCGGTCTTTATAATCATGCCATTTAGTACTTATCCTTGTGGGATCAAACACGATGACTGACTTAGTTCAGCAGTTGGCAAAAGAACTTGCCGTACGTCCAAATCAAGTTGAGGCTGCCATCAAGCTTATTGATGAAGGTGCCAGTGTTCCTTTTATTGCACGTTACCGTAAAGAAGTAACGCAAGGCTTAGACGATACGCAACTACGTCAACTCGATACGCGTTTATCATACTTGCGTGATTTGTATGAGCGCCGTGAAAAGGTGATTGAATCACTCAAAGAACAAGATAAATTATCTGATGATTTATTGGCGCGTGTGAATGCCGCTGAAACCAAAAATGCATTAGAAGAAATTTACGCGCCGTACCGTCCAAAACGTACCAGTAAATCATTCAAGGCCAAAGAAGCCGGTCTAGGCCCGATTGCCGAAAAAATCTTTAATGAAGCCGTTGATCCAGCTGAAGCTTTGGTGGGTTTTAGCCATGAAGATTACCCAGATACTGAAAGCCAGCTTGATGCGATCCAGCACATCCTGATTGATGACTGGGCGCAAAATATCGCGCTGACCACTGAACTTAAAGCGACATTTGCAAAAACTGCCGTGCTGAAAAGTTTGGTTGCCAGTGATGAGAAAAAAGAAGTCGGTAAAAAATTCCGTGATTATTTCGATTTCTCTGAAAACTTGAACAAAGTCCCTTCACATCGTTTATTGGCGATGCTACGTGGCCGTCAGGAAAACGTTTTAGGCCTGAAAGTGGATGGCGAAGACGATGCCCCGTTGGCGCGTATTGAAACTGAATACAATCTTGAAACTGTTCAGCCACAAGCGCGTCAGGATTTCTTGAAGCAAACTGCAAAACTATTTTGGCTCGGTAAAGTTCGTCCAACGATCGAACATTCATTGCTGACTGAAAAACGTCTGGCTGCTGAAACAGAAGCGATGAACGTCTTTGCTGAAAACCTGCGTCATTTACTGCTTTCTGCACCTGCAGGCGCACGTACCACTTTGGGCGTGGACCCGGGTATCCGTACCGGTGTGAAACTGGCGGTAGTGAACGAGTCTGGTGATGTACTGGCACATAGCACGATTTATCCATTTGCACCAAAAGACGATAAAGAAGGTTCACTGGCCGAGCTGGCGCGTTTATGCCGCGAGTTCAATGTTGACCTGATCGCGATTGGTAATGGTACTGCAAGCCGTGAAACTGAAGCTTTAGTTGCTGAAATGATGGCTGCGAACAGTGATCTGAAAATGACGCGTGTTTCTGTATCTGAAGCAGGTGCATCGGTGTATTCAGCATCTGAACTAGCTTCACAGGAACTGCCTGAACTAGATGTATCTATTCGTGGTGCGGTATCGATTGCACGCCGTTTACAAGATCCACTAGCAGAACTGGTGAAAATCGATCCGAAATCGATTGGTGTGGGTCAGTATCAACATGACGTGAACCAGACCGGTCTGGCGAAAACCCTTGAAGCGGTCGTTGAAGACTGTGTGAACTCAGTGGGTGTGGATGTAAATACTGCATCAGCAGCGATTTTGGGTTATATCGCGGGTCTAAATAAATCAATTGCACAGCAAATTGTGGAATTCCGTAAGGAAAATGGTCGTTTTGACAATCGTCAGTCTTTGAAGAAAGTGCCACGTTTAGGCGAGCGTACTTTTGAGCAGGCTGCGGGCTTCTTGCGTATTCAAGATGGTACAGAACCACTAGATGCTTCTGCGGTTCACCCTGAGTCATATGCTTTGGTGAGCAAAATTGTTGAAGCGAAAGCAACGACTGTAAAAGACATCATTGGCAATACTGAAATCATTCGCCAAGTGAATGCTGAAGAATTTACAGACGAGAAATTCGGTCTGCCGACAATTCAAGACGTATTGGCTGAACTGGAAAAACCGGGCCGTGACCCGCGTCCAGAGTTCCGCACTGCTAAATTCCGTGATGACATTACGGAAGTTGCGCAATTGTCGGAAGGCATGCAGCTAGAAGGTGTAGTCACCAACGTGACTAACTTCGGTGCATTTGTCGATGTGGGTGTGCATCAAGACGGTTTGGTACATATTTCTGAACTTGCCAATGAATTTGTCGCTGATCCGCATAAAGTGGTGAAACCAGGCCAAATCGTGCAAGTGCGTGTATTAAATGTCGATGCTGAACGTAACCGCGTGAATCTATCGATGCGTCCTGAAGGTTCTGAAGCACCGGCGAAAGCACCACGTCAGCCACGCCGTGAAAATAATGAACAGCGCGGTGAACGTAAGCCTCAAGCTAAACGTCCACAGCAAGCACGTCCGCAAGGTGATCGCCCTCAGGGCAAGAAACCGCAAGCGGCTAAACCACAAGAGCAAAAAATTGGTGGTTTGGGTGCATTATTACTTCAAGCAGGGATTAAAGGTTCGAAATAATCTTTAATTTCTAAAAGAAAACCTCCCAAATGGGAGGTTTTTTATTGGATCGTTATGAATTGATTATCGGCACAATCCAGCTGGTGATAATCAGCAAAATACCGAGATGCCCCATTTTTCGTGTGACATAAACCAGTTTCGACGGTGGCTGTTCCAGTCGTTTTGCATATTCTTCCATGCTAATGCCGGGCTTACCTTTACTGGTATATAAAAACACCCCCAAGTCGATACAGATCAGAATCGTACCAATATCGGCCACCAGTTCCATCAGCTCAAATTGCTGGGTATATAGCGACATGCCAACGCTATAGATCAGATAAAGACCAAAGGCAATGCAGGCATATTGCAGGACCACTAAAAACTTCTGCATAAATCTCAACAGCTCAAAAAATGAAGGCAATTATACAAATAATCGGGCAGCTGCGGCCAATTACAAGGCTTGCATCAGGTTGGCAAAATTCTGTTTCTCGACCAGCTCCAGAAATTCATCGCCCAGACGCTGACTTTCAGCAATACATTGCTTCCAGAGCTGAATCCGCTGGGTTTGATCCAAACCTTTTAACGTAAAATCTTTACGGTCTGGCAAACGGCCTAAAGGTAAACTTTGCAAATATTCCTGTGATGGAGATATGAGCAAAGTTCGTGCCTGATTTTCCGGATTTGAGGTGCGTTTAAATAACTTGTCAAACCAGCCCGGCGTAATGCTGTCAGTAAAATGCGGATAAAGTACAATGCCTTTGCTCTGGAAGGGTAGGTCAATGTGATAGTCAATTAAACCACCATCGCGGTAATAACCTTGCGGTGCATCCGGAATATTATTTACTGCCGCCATTACCCCGGGAATAGATGCTGAAGCCATCAGCCAAGACAACACACTCTGTTGGGTCAGTGCATGATAATGCGTGGTAAATCCATCTTCAGCGATTTTAAACTGCTCACCCGTATTCGGCTGGCTGATCACACGTTGCATGAAATGACGGCTGTGCCGGCGCGCGACTGCGGTCGTTCCAAGAATTCCAGCTACAGAAGCCATTAATGGCAATGCCTTGTCACTTTGGAAAATGTGCTGGGCTTTAATTGAAATGACTGCGAGATGATAATCCGGATGATTGACCAGATCGTTTTCTTTGCCTTGTACCAGATCCAGCAGCATGCCACGGCAGATGTCGCTGACATCCTGACGGGTCATTTTTTTATGAAAATAGAGGTTAGTGTAGAGTTCAGCTAAGCGTTCGGTTCCCTGTTGAGCACCATGTGCAGCCATACTGGCAAAGCGCCAACTACCAATCGAAGAACCCACCAAAGTTCTACGCTGAGGTGCACGTGGAAAAAACTCACCAAAAATCGCCTGATCCAATCCCTGAATACCGATGCCTTTGGGGCCACCTGCAGCACCAGGTACAATATCGACCTGTTCGGGTTGCAAACCTTGTTCCAGAATCAGCTCACGTGCCAGATGGCCAGCACGAATCGTCAGCGCAGGCGCACGTTTTTGTAAAATCTGTACCATGGTTGAACCTATACTAGCCAAATGTGTGCTTATTTTAAGCGATAGGTCCGAAGACCCAATGGCAAGATATGTCCTAAGGTGACTTTGGAGTCATCCTCATCTTTAAGACATAAAAAAAGCCTGCATCATTTCAGGCTTTTTTTATCATGTTCTAAAATCACGGAGATTTATTTAGTAATCCGCCAGACGGCAAGCATGCTTGCGAGCACAATCAGAATCACCGACACAAACCATGGTGAAATAATTGCAATCGCCAGCAGAATGGCCATGACACTGCCGAACATCCAGCTACGCTTCTGTTGATGTTCCATTTGCAGGCGCATGCTGTGTAATTCATTGAGCTGTTTGGCATGCCAAGCTGACTGGTTTTTTAAACCGTTTAAGCTGTCGATCATCAGGGTCGGTAAATCCTGCGCCCCTAAAAGCAGATCCGGGATTTTCTGTCCCAGTTCTTTCAGGTTCTTTTGCGGATTCATCTGGGCCTTGATCCAGTCCGTCAGAATTGGTTTAGCCAGACTCCAGATATCCAGTTCAGGATACAAGTCGGTTCCCAGACCTTCGACATGCACCAAAGTTTTTAGCAGCAACATCAATTGAGGTGGAATTTCGAGATGGAAACGACGCGCGATATCCATCACTTCAATCAGAATGCCGGCAAAGTCCAATTCATGCATCGGTTTGGACACCATCGGCCCCACACTGCGGCGCATTTCACGTGCCAAAGCATCCTGATCAGTCCCCGGTGGAATCCAGCCAGCCTGATGCACCACCTGAATCAGCTGCATAAAGTCACTGTTCATGACCGCCAGTAGCATGCGTGCTACGGTCATCTGGTCGTGTTTGGACAGCTCGCCCATAATCGCGCAGTCCAGCGCAATAAAACGCGGATTGGCTGGATTGATGGTTTCTACAAAGACATTTCCCGGATGCATGTCAGCATGGAAGAAGTTATCGCGGAAGACCTGAGTAAAGAAGATGGTTAGACCTTTACGCGCCAGATCGGCACGATCCATGCCCAACCGGTCAAAGGTCGCGATATCTGAAATCGGCACCCCAGTAATGCGCTCGGCCACCAGCACGTCTTTGCTGTCCATGTAAATTTCTGGCACATACATCATGCTCGAGCCGGTAAAGTGATGGCGCATACGGCGGGTATTGTCTGCTTCCAGCGTCAGATCCAGCTCATTCAGAATAATCTGGCGGTAATCCTGAATGATTTCTGATAAATGTAGGGCACGTGCTGCTTCCAGACGTTTTTCCAGAAATTGACCGAGCCATTCCAGAATTTCAAAATCCTGCAAAATCTGCTGGCGAATATTCGGGCGGGTGACTTTAACCACCACTTCACGGCCATCATGCAGGGCAGCCGTATGCACCTGAGCAATCGAAGCTGCAGCCAGTGGCTGGGTATCGAAACGCGCGAATAGGGTATTTACATCAGCTTTCAGGGATTCCTGAATGCGCATCTTGGCCACGTCATTATCAAATGGCTTGACCCGGTCTTGCAGTAACACCAGTTGCTGTAAAACTTCAGGTGGAATCAGGTCACGGCGGGTCGAGAGCAGTTGACCGAGCTTGATCGCCAACGGCCCCATTTCTTCTAAAGCCAGTTTCAGCTTGAGCGGATTTTTACGTTCACGACTGGACCAGGCATCCGGATGCATCCGGATGAGGGACAGCACATGCCGGGATTTTTCTGGTAATTCTTCCGCAGGAAACAACGTGTCGAGTCGATAGTGCGCGGCGATGCGCCAAAGTTCGAGTAAACGTGAAACATGCGGAATCATAAAGCTGTGTACCTAGTCTTGAGTAGAATTGTTGGAGGCATCAATTTGAGCCTGAAGCTGATGGATTTTTGCTTCAACCCGATCTAAATTTTGATTCAGGATACGGGTGTCCTGATTCAGGTCATCCATTTGCCAGCGGGGGGCAAACAGACCGCTGTCTTCTTTTAAGGCATCTTCGGCAAAAAATAATTGACTTTGCAGGGTGCGTTTTAGCTGCTTGGGCAGCAGTTGCAATTTACCAATTTCATGTGCCAGTGTCGGGCTAACCCAAGGGCTTAAGTGCGCCGCCAGATCCAGTTCCGCCTGTTGCATGATGCGCTGGATTTCCTGCAATAACTTGTAGTCGCCTTGTAGGGGGATATTACCGACTTCATCGGAAAGCAGCAGCTTGAGTAATTCCACCACATTGCTGACCTGCAAGGTTGCGGTCGCTTCGGTGACTGTCAAGGAACTTGCGTCAAATGGACGTTGTTCAAAGACTGAAGGTGTTTCGGTATGACCGGTTGCCGTTGGTTCCAGACGAACTTTACCTTCATCAAAAAACACATCAACCGAAAGCTGCGGCGAGGCGATTACCACCCGCAGCATTTTACCGGACAGGGCATTCAGCTGGATGCGGGTAATGGCATCCAGATCAATCACATGATGAATCACGCGTTCAATAGCACCGAGTGCCAGAATTGACCACATAGGCAAGGAACCTTAAAGTTTGAAACCGCGGTGAACTGCAACAATCCCGCCAGTCAGGTTGTGATAGTCACAATTCTGGAAGCCGGCATTTTCCATCATGCCTTTCAGGGTGCGCTGGTCCGGATGCATACGAATCGATTCAGCCAGGTATTTATAGCTTTCTGCATCATTGGCAATGATTTTGCCCATGATTGGCAATGCCGTGAACGAATAAAGGTCATACAGCTTAGAGAATGGCTCAAACACTGGTTTAGAAAATTCTAGAACCAGTAAACGGCCACCTGGCTTAAGGACGCGGTACATTGCAGCAAGTGCAGCATCTTTATCGGTCACGTTACGCAGACCAAAAGAAATCGTTAAAAGATCGAAGCTGTTGTCTGCAAATGGTTCTAAGGTTTCGGCATTGGCCAGAACGAAATCGACATTGGTACAGCCCGCATCAATCAGACGGTCACGACCGACATTCAGCATCGATTCGTTAATATCAGACAGTACCACATGACCTGTCGGACCAACTTCACGGCTAAAGACTTTAGCCAAGTCGCCAGTACCACCCGCGATATCCAGCACATGCTGGCCACGGCGTACACCTGACATATTGATTGCAAAACGCTTCCACAGGCGATGAATACCAAAAGACATCAAGTCATTCATGATGTCGTATTTGCTCGCTACAGAGTGGAACACTTCTGCGACTTTCTGGGCTTTTTCTTCGCTGTTTACAGTTTGATAGCCGAAGTGCGTGGTTGAGCCGACGTTACCCGTATTGGCACCGCGTGGCAGATTATATTTGGGCACAGTACCCGTCACAGGCGTGTCAGTCAGACGTTGTTCTAAAGATTGTTGCTGACCTTGCGGAGTGCCTTGTGGAAGGGGTTCAGTTAAGAATGGGCTCACTTTGTCTGTCTGTTGTGCCGACTCGGGGGTAGGGGTAGGCGTTGTATTTTCATTCGACATTGGAGTCACTCCTAACATATCAATCGGGTTAATCTTGCATTGTCTGCATCATGACAGATTCTAAAGGCTTATTCAGCAATCATGATGCAATTGTTATGAATAATATACAGAAAAATTCACGCTTGGCAGAAATACTCATCGGGTATTTACTGAAATGGTAGCGGATCGCCAGAATGTACTTTCTCGATAATCTGGCATTCGGTGGCAGTGAACGTGCGTACAAATTTTTCTGCCGATTTGAGTGGCTTCATGGCCAGAAAACCATCCTGCATAAATTCATACATTACCTGAAAGTTATATTTATTCGCCGCGCCCTTACACATTTTAAAGGCGGTATAGACCACAAATGAACGCATGTATTTATCCAGACTCATACCGAGCTGATCCAGCAGAGCCAACTGTTTCAGGCGTGCTTCACCCTGATCCAGCTTCAAATAGGTCAGGCGCATCATCTCGTCAGTTAGCGGTTCATGTGGATGATAATCCTGTAATAACTGAATCGCGACCTGTTCATCCAGTTGTACCGCCAGAATAGCCAGCTCTACGCCTGAGGTGCCGGTTTTAATGGCATTTTCCGGAATAACTTTTTCTGCTTTATGCGCATATTTCATCAGCCGGGCAATCTGTTCTGCCAGCGCATCAAAGTCAGCACCGCCGTAGAGACGGTTCAGGAAATATTCGGACATCAACAGGTTTTGTTTTTCAGCAAAATGGGCGCGATGGGTGCGCTGCATGCGGACTTTCTGCCAGGCCTGCACATCCTGTAAACGGCTTAAAATGTCAGGCCGGGTGTGATAAGCCAGTTGATAATAATGCGCTAACAGATCATCGAGTACGGCAAGTTTGGACATGAGGCTTCAATTATGATTGGAGGATGCAAGAATCTTAGAGGCTGCCGGACAATCCTGCTATGACAAATTGAACAGAGATCGGGCATTTGTATGTCAATCTGTTGTTTAAATGGCCAATTTAATCGTGTGAAAAACGTTGCCAGAGCTATTTTTGCGCTGAAACTCCTCGCTATACTGCAAACAGAATAAAAGATCAGGGTTGAAGATGCGTATGGAACAACCACAATTTCAGTTAATGGATGAAGATCAGCTGTCTGTCGAGCTGATTGATGCCCAATATAATTTAAAAAAGACCCGGGGCCAGAAAAATGCCAAAAGTCTGGTGATTCTGGTGAATGGCATTGAACTGGCCGGCAAGGGTGAAGCGGTTAAACAGTTACGTGAATGGGTCGATCCGCGCTATTTGCGTGTGAAAGCCGATAAGCCTCAGCTAGCCGGCCCGAAGCAGACCTTGTGGCAACCTTATGCACGTTTTATTCCTGCCGAAGGCCAGATCATGGTGCTGTTTGGTAACTGGTACAGTGATCTGCTTGGCAGTGCCATGCAAGCTGAAAGCCCGCTGAGTGATGCACAGTTTGATGAATATCTGCAAGAGATGCAGGCCTTTGAACAGGACCTGAAAAATAACCATGTCGATGTGATCAAGGTCTGGTTTGACCTGTCCTGGAAAGTCTTGCAAAAACGTCTGGATGCCATGGATCCGAGTGAAACTCACTGGCATCAACTGCATGGTCTGGACTGGCGCAATCGCAAAGAATATGACACCTTGCAGCGCCTGCGTCAGCGCTTTACCGAGGACTGGTTCATTATTGATGGCGAAGATGAGCAGCAGCGCGACCAGCAATTTGCCCAGTATATCCTGAGTGCCTTGAAACATTGTCCGGATCATCCCGCCAGAGCCAAGGGAAGATGGAAACAGGCCAAGATTCCCGAGCAGTTAAAACATCCTTCCAAGACTCAAGCCCAGCCAGAAGATTACAAACCGGAACTAAAAAAATTAACCGCGAAGGTCGCCAAAGCCATGCGTTCCGATTCGCGTAATGTGGTAATTCTGTTTGAGGGCATGGATGCTGCTGGCAAGGGCGGCGCGATCAAGCGGATTGTCAAAAAACTGGATCCACGTGAATATGAAATTCATACCATTGCCGCACCAGAAAAATATGAGCTGAGCCGTCCTTATTTATGGCGCTTCTGGACCAAGCTGCAAACCGATGATGATATCTGCATTTTTGACCGTTCCTGGTATGGTCGGGTATTGGTAGAACGGGTAGAAGGGTTTTCTAGTCCGGTAGAATGGCAGCGAGCTTATGCGGAAATTAACCGTTTTGAACAGAGCCTGGTCAAGCATCAAACGGTGATTGTGAAAATCTGGCTGGCCATTTCTAAAGAGGAACAGGCAGCACGGTTCAAGGCGCGTGAAGATACACCGCATAAGCGTTTTAAAATTACTGAAGAAGACTGGCGTAACCGGGAGCGCTGGGACGATTATCTGAAAGCGGCAGCCGATATGTTTGAACATACTTCGACCGAGGAAGCGCCTTGGCACATTATCGCGTCTGATGATAAACATACCGCACGGGTCGAAGTATTAAAGGCTATTTTAAAACAGCTTCAGGCAGAATAATCTGCCTGAAGTAAGAGTATCTAGAGGGCTGCAAAAATTCAGCTCACCCGGATTTTAACCTTGCGCCACCTGTTTTTGCTGGATATTTTTAGCTGCACGGTAGCATTCCTCTACATGTGCTTCAGCAATCTTTTTCATGACAAAATAGCCCAGACTTGCCGCCACCAGTTGGCCGCCCAGCGGAATGAATTTTGTGACTTGCTTTGTGATCACTTTCGCTGCAACATTGTTCAAAGATTTTTTAACTGCCGTACGTGCGACCACCAGACCAGAAAATTCTACGCCGCGTTTACGCAACTCATTCCAGTGCACCTGACGGGTTTTTGGATCATAGACACTGATCTGCTCAGGGGACAGGCCGAAGCGGGCATTGATCTCGGGAATCAATTGCGACAAGATACCGATATCAATGACCACGTCCATAAACGGCACTGGAATAACCGCAGCACCGGCAGAATAATAGGCGCGTTTTTTGGTGAGTTCCAGGCACTCGGCGCGGATTTGTTCTAAATCTAGGCTCGGATCGAGACGTTCAGGAATTTTATCTAATTTCATGGGCACTACCTAAGCTCTATGTTGTTTTTTCTATTCAAGCATCTTTAAGATGCTTTTTTCAAAGAAATTTTTCGACTGAAGTGTGGTTTTAAAGTGTCATAGCGCGTTCGGGATGTATAGTAAATAATCTTTATCGTTTTGTAGTAAGAACCACATTCAGCAGTTCAGGGGAACCAATGGCCATCCATGTTATTCAGAGTCAACGTATTGATGTGCTTTTGGATAGTATGCTGCGTATTGTCAACCAGACTGCCCGGAATCCATTTGAGGTGTTACAAACCCGGCATTTTATTGTGCCATCTCCGGCTGTAGAAACTTGGCTGACCCAGAAAATTGCCGAGAAAAAAGGCATTAGCGCCAATACCCAGTTTCATCACCGGATTCGCGCCTTTCAATGGACCTCTTATCAGTGGGTATTGAATGCTCCCAAAGAAGTAGAGCAGGTCCGTGAAGCCAATATTCCGCGCATTATCATCAAATGGCGCGTGTTTCAGGCGCTGCGAAAATGCATTCTGCCTGAACAGATTCCTTTAGATGTCGATCATCCACTGTATTCCATTGTGAAGCGGATTTATGACAGTGCCGACCGGCTGGAACAGGGCACAGAAAAACAGCTGAAAAAACAGAGCATGCTATACTGGGTGGCGGAGCAGGTGTCACGTTTGTTCAGTCATTATATGGATTATCGCGGTTATTGCGCGCGTAACTGTCCTCCAAACAACTGCAGTTGTCCGAGTAACTGGCTCGAGGCCTGGGGACAGGATATTGCGCTTGATATCGAACAGATGATCTATAGCCCCAAAGATGAAAATGGCCATGAGATGCAGGTGGCGGATTTTGTCAAGATTCAGGCGCGTGAACTGGAAGCCTGGCAACGCTGGTTGTGGCAGCATGTATTTCAGGATGACTATGCCAAAATCCTGGAGATTGAACGCCTGTATTGGGATCGGCTGGAAAATGCAGAGACCCGGGCCCAAGCTCTGAAACGACTGCCGGCACAGATTGTGGTGTTTAGCCTGTTAGAATTGCCACCGAGCCAGCTGGATTTTTTACGCCGTCTGGGCCAGTACATTGATATCTATATTTTTCACTTCAACCCCTCGCAGGAATACTGGGCCGACAGTGTCGATCCGGACTGGAAAGCCAGATTTGATTTGCAGCGGGAAGAGCGCTTTATTCAGCGTTTTGAAAAAACCCGTCAACGTAAACCGAATGATGCGGAAATAAAAGATTTCAGGATCAAGCAGCTGAACTTTAATGCCGAAGACCGGGAATCGCGGCATCCGCTCCTGACCCGATTCGGCAAGCAGGCACGGGATCATTTTTCTCTACTCTCTAAACTGTCTTCGGGGGAAGAGGGTCTCTGGGCCGATGTCTTTGTGGATGAATATCAGGACAGGCTGCTGGCCAAAATCCAGTCGGATATCCTGTATTTGCTCGAGCCCGAGCAGCATCAATATGCTTTAAGCCCTGATGATGATTCGGTACAGATTCATGTCTGTCATTCTTCATTACGTCAGCTGGAAGTTCTCAAAGAACAACTGATTCACTGGCTGGCTCAAGGCAATGAAGAAGCGCCGCGTCAGCCCAGTGATATTCTGGTGTTGACGCCAAGTCTGAAAGAACTGGAACCGGCAATTCGCAGTGTCTTTGCGCCACCACCGCGTGAGCGCGAAACCGGCAGCAAACGCCTGCAAAAAGATAACCTGTATTTACCGATCCAGATTGCCGGGGTGTCGCGTCTGGATGTCAGCAATGCCTGGCGCGCGGTACTGGGCCGGATTCAGTGGGTACGGCGCCGTTTCAGTATTGAGGACTTTGCCGACTGGCTCAGCCTGAATGCGACCCAGCAGTATTATGGTCTGGACTATAGTCAGGTAGAGCGGATGTTACAATTGCTGACAGATGCTGGCTTCAAGCGTGGATTGGACCAGCAGCATTTACAGCAAAGTCTGAGCGCAGGCGATGAGGATTACCGGTTTAGCTTTAAATTCGCCCTGGACCGTCTGGCGTTGGGTCTGGCGATTCCTGAACATACCCTGTTTCAGGACACCTTGAGTTATGCCAAGGTTCTGACCAGTGATTTTCCCTTGATATCCACCCTGATCCGGATTTATCAAGATCTGGTACAGCGCCGTGACTGGCTGACTTTACATGAAACTGGACAACGCACGCCAGTCAAAACCTGGCTGGAATATCTGCGCGCCGATCTGAATGAATTTCGTGACGCTGGAGTAGAATCGCTCAAAACCGTTGCCGAAATTATCGACAAGCAAATGCGGATGCTGACCCTGGCCGATTATCATGATCAGGATGATCCACATGCCAGTCAGGAACTGGTGGCACTGAGTTTGCCTCTGCCTTATGTGTTGGAAGAAATTCAGAATACCTTGGAGATGCAGCTGGATCAGGCCGAACCGACCGGGCAGATTACCTTTAGCCAGATTGGCCAGATCCGGCCATTGCCTTATAAACTGGTGGTGATGCTGAATCTGGATAGCGGTAAATTTCCGAGCCGTAATCAACAGGTTCCGTTTGACCTGATGCGCAGCCTGAAGCCGCAACTCGGTGACCGTTCCCGTCTGGATGACGAGCAGGGCGCTTTTCTGGATGCCTTGCTGCTGGCACAGGAAAATCTATGGCTGTTCTATAATGGCTTTGATCTGGAGGATGGTGAGGCTCGCGATCCATCCACTGCCTTGCAGGAACTGGTTCAGCATATCGCGCTGATCTGCCAGTCTGAACAGCCGGATGTCGAAGTCGATCCGATGGTGGATATTCATGGTCTATCGGTCGCTCAACATATCCAGCAGCTTTATCATGTACATCCCTTGCAGCCTTTTGATCCAGCCGGATTCGCAGATATGCAGACACCACGTTATCAGGATCAGTGGTTTGCAGTGGCAGAATATATCCGCAGCGCCGAAGGCAAACGCAGCAGCTGGATTAATGCACATTATCCGGCACTAGAACAAAAAGAAATCCGGGTACTCAAAGGTGATGAATGGATCCGCGATATGATTTTCCCGGCACGTCTATTCCTGAAAAGTGTCGGGGTTTCCACGATTCGCTATGCCGATTTGCCGAGTTCCCGGGAACCCTTATTATTGAACAAGCTGGAACAGTATCAGGTGCGGGATTTCCTGTTACAACAAGAGCAGGAGATTGAGCCAAACCTGATGCTAGACCGTTTGCCGGTGGGCAAAACCCAGCAAGCCACCTGGCTGGGCAGCCAGCAGGAACAGCAGTTATTGCAAGAACGTTTGCTACAGTTGGGCAAAGAACTGACGCCAGTCACCCAACAATCCCTGCAGTTCAGTCCTGAACTGATCATTCATATAAACGTGCCTCAGGTTCCACACAGCAGCTACTGGCTGAGTATGCAATCCTCTTCGGCCTCGGAAAAACGCCGTGCCCAGATCTGGCTGGAGTATCTGCTATGGCTGGCTTACTTGAATGACGATGCACGCTCACCAGAACTGGAGCGCATTGTCATTTTCAGTAATAAAACCCTGAAGTTTTCTGGCTTGAGTTCGAGCAAGGCACATGAGTATTTGCAGCTCTGGTTAAAGGCCTGGGAAATTGGTCAACAGCAGCCGCTGGTCTTGCCGGCAGAATTACTGATGAAAAAAGAGTGGCAGTGGGCCGAGAATGAACAGGGTAAAATGACCATTGTGGAAATGCAGGAATTGTTGGAAGCCTGGAACAACAGTTATAGTCCTAAAACAGCTAAGCCATTGACTTCGAATGAATCTAGTGTCTTGCATCAGGATTGGCAATTTATTTTGCAAGATCAGGATCCGGATCTGGCCTTGCAAAACTGCTGTCATGATTTTGCCCATGGCCTGTATGCACCAATTCATCAACATCTGGAATGGGTGAAATAGCCGTATGACTTTCTTAAAGCAGCAGACGCAAACAGCCATTTCTACCAATCCGATTCAGGACATGAAGTTTCGGGGCCTACACTGGATTGAAGCCTCGGCAGGCACCGGCAAGACCTATACGCTATCCAGTCTGATGGTGCGGATTTTTCTGGACCAGTATTATCCGCATCAGGTGATTGCGACGACATTTACCCGTAAGGCCACGGCTGAACTGAAAAACCGGGTACGGCTTCGCGTCGAGGAAACGCTGGCTTATATCCAGCGTCATCAGCAGCTCAATTCAGTTGAAATCGCAGCAAAAATCCAGAATGAAACCGATCCTTTATTTCAGCAGGTACTGAAAGATTATGGTTCACGGCTGGATTATGCCCGTCGCCGTTTACGTCTGGTGCTAAACCAGCTGGATGAACTGTTTGTCGGCACCCTGGACAGCTTTAGCCAGAAACTGTTACGTGAATTTGCCTTTGAAAGTGGCAAGATTGAACGTGCAGAACTGACCGAAGATCAGGATCTGTATATTCAGCAGCTGATTCATGATGTGCTGCGTGACTGGATTCAGCAGCAGCCGCAATATATGGTCAATCATCTGTATGTTCAAAATCTGCTGAAACCGGTGGAGCATTATACCGGGCTGGTGCGTGATGCCCTGAATTTCAGCAAGCAGCATTTCCGCAAGATCGAACTGGCTGAATGTGACCTGAACAAATTGGAAGCCTGCATCAGTCAATTAGTGAGTATTCAGGAGCATGATCTTGCCGTCATGCGGCGTTATTGTCAGGAAAGTCCGAAGTATTTTCACAAGAGTTTTTTGACCAAGTTAACCGAAATTTGTGAAAACTTTATGACCTGGAGCGCAGCCCTGAAAAATCAGGGTGGCATGAGTTTCTTTGATGCTGAATTGCAGCCGATTTTACTGAATCTGTGCCATTTGCGCCGCAAGAAAACCGATTTCCAGCCGACCACTCAGGTCTTTAACAAAAGCTGTCCGGATGCAGAGCAGCAGCTGATTTTGCAACATAGTCTGATCGTGGCAATTGATGCGCTGTGCGAGGTCAAACAGTATCTGGATGAGCAGCTGCAACAGCTTACAACCTATCTGGAATTTCATATTATTCAAAGTGTGCAGACCCGTTTGCCACAAACCTTGCAGCAGCAGGGTGAAACCACTTTTTCCCAGCAAATTCGTACATTGGCGGAAGCATTGCAAGGCCAGCAGGGACAGCGTTTTGCCCAGTTTGTACAGGCACGTTATCCGCTGATTCTGGTCGATGAATTTCAGGACACCAATCAGGATCAGGATGATTTGCTGGCCAAGATCTGGCGTGATGCTAACCGGGTGCAGTCCGGCTGCATGATTATGGTCGGTGATCCGAAACAGGCAATTTACGGTTTCCGTGGCGGCGATATGCTCACCTATAACAAGGCACATGCCGATGTGCTGCATAAACAGGGCCGCGAATATACCCTGATGCAGAACCATCGGTCAGTCAAACCACTCGTAGAAGTGGTTGATGCGCTGTTCCAGCGGCAAATGGATTTTGGCGAACAGGTGCAGTACACCTTGATTCAGGCCGGTAGTCGCCCGCATCCAGATCTGGTCGATATGGGCAGGATCAACCCGCAGCCTTTACGATGGATTCAGCTAGGTGAATCGGACCTGGAGGCAGACCAGGTGGCCTGGAAAATCCGTGCATTGCTGAATCAGTCTGCCCAGCAGCAACTGTACTTTCAGCAGCAAGAGCATCAGCAAAGCCTGAGCGCAGATGATATTGCCGTACTGGGGTTTGGACATTTTGCTCTGGAACAGGTGAAGCAGCGTCTGCAACGTATGGGCATTCCCTGCTATAAAGAATCCAAACAGAGCGTGTTCGCCAGTCCAATCGCTCAGGATGTCGCAGCCGTATTGACGGCGATTATGGATCCTTTCAATGAAGCCAAGGTCAAGCGGGCTTTACTAACCCGTTTGCTAGGCTTCAATCTGAAAAAATTGATTGATTTGAAAAGCCAGAGTGAAGGCCTCAGTCGCTATATTGCCGATCTGGATATCATTCGGGAAATGTGGTTTGAGAAAGGCTTTTTGACCGCATGGAATTATGCACTGAACCTGTTTCAGGTCTGGACCAATCTGGTGGCCAGTCAAAGTCTGGACAATGAGCGGGTGGTGGTCAATCTGCGCCATCTGACCGAGATGCTGAGCCAGCAGAGCGAATATTATCAGGGGGCGCAAAAACTCTATCACTGGTATTTGCGCCAGCTTCAGTCACCTTCAGGCAAGGACAGCGAAAAAGAACGCAAGCTGTCTAGGGATCATGGGGTGCAGCTGATGACCATTCATGCCTCCAAGGGGCTGGAATTTAAAGTGGTGTTTTTATTGGGAGCAGATGCTGCTTTTGATGTGAATAAAGGCAATCTGAATTTTTCCCTGTCTACACCTGAACAGGACAATATTCTGGAACAATCCCGGGTGATTGCAGTCAATCATAAGAATTTACATGAGCAGGCGATTCTGCAGAATGCAGCGCGTAATGCTGCCGAAAACCACCGGCTCTGGTATGTGGCGCTGACCCGTGCCAGTCACCGGGTATATGCCATGCTGCAAGATCAGAACGCACAGTCCGATTCCGGGCTGGCCTTCTGGCGTGGTCAGGGAAATACCATCTTCGAACATGCTCTAAGTCTGGTCGAGCAGCCGCTGTCTCAGGAACCACCGCGTCTGGTCGAGCAGTCGAGCCATCATCAGGTCGACATGCGGGCGCAACCTTTGCCAGAGCGGCAGTTTTATCCGCGAACCAAAACCAGTTTTACGGCTTTGTCACAGCATCAGCTACATGCGCATGTCTTGCAGGACGATCTGGTCACGGCTTCTGAACAGCCCGATAGTGCTGCCGATGAAATTCATTTTACCGGTCTGGAAGAACAGCCAGCAGCTGTGCCCCTAGACTGGATTAGGCTGAATTTTCCTAAAGGCACCGTAGCCGGAACATTCTTGCACAGCATTTTTGAACATATTGATTTTCAGGACAGCAGTTACTGGAATCTGGAAATCCGGCGCCGTTTTAAAAATACCGCACCGCAAATCTGGCAGGAACTGAAAGAAAAATTTGAACAGGCTTTTCATATACGTAGTGTGCTGGAACAGGCCTTTTCCCTGCATTATCAGGCTGCTGTGGTGAATCTGCGAACCCTGTTTCAGGCCACAGCTCAGGCAGATTTCAAAGCAGAGGAATTGCGTCATAGTATGCAGCGCGTATTGTCCAGCCTGAACTATAAGTTATTGACCGGAATTCGCCTGCATGATCAAAGTGAAGCTTATCGCCAGCAAGGGCAGCAGCTGTTTCACTCGGAACAGCAGCTCGAGCGTTCAGCTCTGCTAGAATTTTTAGGTCAGTTTCAAGTGTATTTCGATGGGCTGGAGGATGACTCCTTTATCCAGTTTTTTGAACAGGAAATAGCTCAGCTCACACGCTCTGCAAGCACTGAATCGCTGAATGTGGAAAGTATTTTCCAGACTGCTTTTGAGGGATTGCTGGACGAAATTACAGAAGATATTTTGCTGAACCTGATGCATGACTGGGTACATGACATTCTGGCCACTCCGATCCAGGCAGATTTTGCCTTGGCACAGCTGGAGGCTAAACAGTATCTTTCAGAATTCCCTTTTTATCTGTCCTTGACCGATGCCCCTTTGCAGATTCGGCAAATCCATCAGCTTTTTCTCGAACATGACATGATCATGAGCGATTTTAATGAGGCCAAATCGGCGCGGTATTTGACCGGTTCCATCGATCTGGTGTATTTCGATGGCCAGCGCTACCAGATTGCCGATTATAAAAGTAACTTCCTCGGACCTGATCAGCAGCACTATAGCGCTGAAGCCATTCAGCAGAATATGAGCCAGTCCAGTTACTGGTTGCAGGCCGCTCTGTATCTGGTGGCACTGCATCGGTACCTGAGTGCGAATATGCAGGGTTATTCGATTCAGCAGCACTTGGGCGGCGCAACCTATCTGTATTTGCGCGGGATGAATGGACAGGTTCAGCAAGGAGTCTATCATTGGCAACCGGACTCTGAATTCATAGAAAAACTGGATCAAATATTGGGCTATTTTGAGCAGAAAAAATCAGCTTGACTTTGCAGTTTTATAAAATATATAGAGATTAAACAGAAAATTATCCTGTGGATAACTTTGAGGATAACTGTGTGGAAAATGAGCAGAATCACGTGTCACAGCAAGACTCCAATTTAATGGCTTGGATTGACTATCTGTGTCAGCCGCCGTTTAGTACGGCTACATTTGATCCGGCAGCAAAAATCTTGATCGAGCAATTGCTTGAAGCGATGCAGGCGGGGGATAGCTGTATCGAAGTTGATCCTCGGCAGGTTGTCTTATTACACAATCTGGTTCTAGACCGCCGTCAGCAAAGTACAGGAATTGCGCCGTTTATTTTTGCAGATCAGCATTTATATTTGTACCGCTACTGGCAGCTAGAGCAGGAGGTAGCCGCACATATTGCACGAATTAAAACCCAGCCGGTTGCCGCCATTCATTTATCTGAACGTGATCGCAGCCTATTGTCAGATCCACAGCAGCAAAAAGCCCTGCATATGGTGGCGCAGCAAGCCTTAAGCATTATTACCGGCGGTCCGGGGACTGGTAAAACCTATACGCTGGCACATATGATTGCGGTGCTATATGAAGCCTTGCCGCATATACGGATCGCTATGGCAGCGCCTACGGGAAAGGCTGCACAGCGAATGAAAGAAGCACTGCAAAAAGCCTTGCACAGTGAAGCGTTACAACAGTTTGAGCTAGAAGCATTAAAACAGTTGCAACCGGTGACCCTGCATCGCTTACTAGGTTTGGGTACTCGCGGACAGCCACGCTTTCATGCCAAACAGCCTTTGCCCTATGATGTGATCGTGGTCGATGAAGCCTCGATGCTGGATTTGAATCTGTCCCAGATGTTGCTGGCCGCCATACCGCCTCATGCACGGCTGATTTTACTCGGTGATGCAGACCAGCTGGCCTCTGTGGATGTCGGAACGGTACTGGCAGATTTACAGCAAGTAGTGACTCTGGAGGAAAACCGGGTCAATTTAATCACCACGCGACGTTTTGCGCCTGGAGCCAAAATTGGAGCAATGGCGGAGTTTATCCAGCAGAATCATGAGTCTTCTCACGTCTTGCAGAAATTTGAGCAGCAAATCGTGGCAGCCAGTGAGTTACAAGCGATTGACTTGAATCAGGTCGAAATCGACCAGTTGCAGCTACAATATCTGCTCTCGGACACTGAAAAGACCGCGCATAACTTGAATCAGTATTATGATCAGCTGATGTATGGCTATCAGGCTTATGTACAGGCCATAAAAACAGAACGAAACTCAGCTGATTTTGAGCAGTATGTGCAACAGGTGGTCAAAACTTTTGATGATTACCGGATTTTAACAGCAATCCGTTCTGGTGATCTGGGTCTGATCAAGATCAATCTGCAGATTGAGCAACGCTTTTTAGCAGCACAAGGCCAATTGAAACAGGGCGACTGGTATGTTGGACGACCCGTGATGATGGGGTATAACGACTATCAGTTGGGGCTGTCCAATGGTGATATTGGCATTTGTTTTTTACGTGAGCAGTCTGGTCAGCGTCAGTTTGAAGTGTATTTCCCAAGTCTGGAAAAATGGGTATTAGCCACCCGTTTACCTAAAAGTATTGAACCGGCCTTTGCGCTGACTATTCATAAATCTCAAGGTTCAGAATTTTCCCATACGGCAGTGGTGCTGGATCAATATGCAAAAAATTTATTGAGCAAAGAGTTGATTTATACTGCAATTACTCGAGCCAAAAAAGTGGTCAGTTTATTGGTAGATTATAATGCTTTTACACAAGCACTTTGTGTCAGAACCATCCGGAAAAGTGGTTTGAGCCAAAAAATCATTGAACAATCTAGTAATTTAATTGGCAAAAATAATCAAATCTTGTAGGTAAAAGCTTACAAGGATTCAGGAAATTGACGCATAGAGCTTTTACTCGGTTTTTGAGAAGATTGGTTCTACAAAATAACTCAACACGGAAAGTTGAGCATAATCGCATAATGATAATAATAATGTCGGTAGACAGCGAACTTACAGTGAAGTAAGTGAAAGAGGAAACTTACAGCCGCTAAGCCTTGTAGTTTTGGGAGAGATTACAAGGCTTTTTTATATCCTGATTTTTTATAGGAATCTTGCTGGATTTTTATCCTAATTTCTTAGCAAAATTTTTCAGCCCTAGCCAGTAAACTTAAGTAAATAGCGTTAAATAAAACGAGAGCTGTGTAACATTATGCAAATTTTTACCCTATGATGTACGAAATGGCTTACAGTAAAATGAGGCAAATACCTCTAGTTGTCTGGTGGGAATGTGGCAAAATCTACCACACAAGGAAGATGATTTTTCAACAGGATGTTTGAAAATAATAATAAGCGTAAAATGCCATAATAATACAATAAATAATAATGATAAGAGAAAGAACTACAGCGCCAAAAAGCCCGAGTTTACTCGGGCTTTTTTTTATCCATTTTTATGGAGAGCAGCGGAAGATTCACGCGAGCTAAAGGGTTTGTTGGCTTTTCAAAGGAATTTCTATATTTAATTCATTCTGGATTTATTTCACTAAAATAATGCAAAACCTGAATCTTTAAGGAACAAGAGTCATCGGATCTGAACTGCATCAATGAGCGACCAAAGCCATGCAAAAATCTGGATCTATTTTTGCAATTTGATGCGTTTTCCCTTAAAATATGCAACTTGCTGTAGTGATGCACGGCAGTCAAGGTTTTGAATTCTCATCACTTTGATTTTTATCAAAATATATAAGCATCTCGGAGAAATCGAATGGCTTTAACTAACGCAGATCGCGCAGAGATCATGGCTAAATTCGCTCGCGCTGAAAACGACACTGGTTCACCAGAAGTTCAAGTAGCTCTTTTAACTGCTCAAATCAATGACTTACAAGGTCACTTTAAAGAGCATAAACACGACCACCATAGCCGTCGCGGTTTGATCCGTATGGTTAACCAACGTCGTAAGCTTCTTGACTACCTAAATGGTAAAGACCACGGTCGTTATGTAGCATTGATCGGTGCTTTAGGTTTACGTCGTTAATTCGATTTAAACTTTATTTTCGGGTTTATTGCATGCTTTGTGCTGTATTGCTGAAAACTAAAGTTGGCTTGGCTTATGGCTAGGTCTGTGGAAGGGGCGAATATTTCGCTCCTTCTTTGTGTTTAAAAATAGTATTTAATCTGGTGAGGTCGGCTTCTAAGCTTTGTCATTTACTCGTCCATATGGTCATGAATGCCAAACCTTAGGGGTCTCCACTAGAATAATTGTTCACAAGAACTAGGAAAAAATAAAACATGTCAATGTTTAATATTATTCGTAAAGAATTCCAATTCGGTCAGCACAACGTTATCTTGGAAACAGGTCGCGTTGCCCGTCAGGCAAACACTGTTGTGATTACCATGGGCGGCGTACAAGTCCTTGTTGCTGTTGTGGCACAGCCTAAAGCAAAAGCCGGTCAAGATTTCTTCCCATTGACGGTGAACTACCAAGAAAAGCAATATGCTGCTGGTCGTATCCCGGGTGGTTATGGCAAGCGTGAAGGCCGTCAGTCTGAAGCTGAAACTTTGATTTCACGTTTGATTGACCGTCCAATTCGTCCATTGTTCCCAGAAGGTTACTTCAACGAAATTCAAGTAACAGCCACTGTTATTTCTTCTGATAAAACCATGGATGCTGACATTGCTGCAATGTTGGGTACTTCAGCTGCATTGTCTATTGCTGGTACACCTTTCCGTGGTCCGATTGGTGGCGCGCGCGTTGGTTTAATCAACGGTGAATACATCCTGAACCCAAACCTTGAACAACTTAAAGAGTCTGATCTTGATCTTGTTGTTGCGGGTACTGAAACTGCAGTATTGATGGTTGAATCTGAAGCGAAAGAACTTTCAGAAGACCAAATGCTGGGCGCTGTATTGTTCGGTCATGACGAAATGCAAATTGCGATCCAGGCGATCAAAGAATTTGCTGCAGCTGCAGGCGCGGTTGAATCAACTTGGGTTGCTCCAGTTAAAAACGAAGAACTTCTTGGTAAATTGAAAGAAGCATTCGAAGCGAAAATCTCTGAAGCTTACACGATTGCAGTTAAGCAAGACCGTTATGCGGCACTTGACGCGCTTTATGCAGAAGCAGTTGCACAGTTCGTTCCTGAAAATGACGAAACTGGCATTGCAGAAGAAGTAAATGAGCTGTTCGAAGACCTTAAATACCGTACCGTTCGTGACAACATCCTGTCTGGTAAGCCACGTATCGATGGTCGTGATACCAAAACTGTTCGTGCAATCGACGTACAAGTAGGCGTATTGGATCGTGCACATGGTTCAGCATTGTTCACACGTGGTGAAACTCAGGCCTTGGTCACAACGACTTTGGGTAATACACGTGATGCGTTGATGGTTGATACCCTTGCAGGTACCAAAACTGACAACTTCATGTTGCACTACAACTTCCCTGCATACTCTGTAGGTGAAACAGGTCGTGAATCTGGTCCTAAGCGTCGTGAGATTGGTCACGGTCGTCTGGCACGTCGTGGTGTTCAGGCTGTACTTCCTGCTGCTGACCGCTTCCCGTATGTGATCCGTATCGTATCTGACATCACTGAATCAAACGGTTCGTCTTCAATGGCGTCTGTATGTGGTGCATCATTGTCATTGATGGATGCCGGTGTTCCGCTTAAAGCACCAGTTGCAGGTATTGCGATGGGTCTAGTGAAAGAAGGCGAACGTTTCGCAGTTCTTTCTGACATCTTGGGTGATGAAGATCACTTGGGCGACATGGACTTTAAAGTAGCGGGTTCTGCAAACGGTATTACTGCGCTACAAATGGACATCAAGATCGAAGGCATCACTGAAGAGATCATGGAATCTGCATTGAACCAGGCTTATGCGGGTCGTATGCACATCTTGAATGAGATGAACCAAGTGATTTCACGTGCGCGTCCTGAAATTTCGATGCACGCACCGACCTTCCAGGTGATCAACATCAACCCGGATAAAATCCGTGATGTGATCGGTAAAGGCGGCGCGACCATTCGTGCAATTACTGAAGAAACTAAAGCAGCGATCGATATCGAAGATAACGGTACAGTTCGCGTATTTGGTGAAACTAAAGCGGCTGCGCAAGCTGCAGTTGCCAAGATCCAGGCACTTACTGCTGAAATCGAGCCAGGTACAATTTATACAGGTAAAGTGATTCGTATCGTTGAATTCGGTGCGTTCGTAAATATCCTGCCAGGTACTGATGGCTTGCTTCACATCTCTCAAATCTCAAACGAACGTATTGCGAACGTGGCAGATGTATTGAAAGAAGGTCAAGAAGTGAAAGTACAGGTTGCGGATGTTGATAACCGTGGCCGTATCAAATTGACGATGAAAGACATCGAACAAGTTTAATTCTTAAAATATTCACATGGGAAAACTCATGTGAATAACAATAAAAAAGCCCTGAGATTGGTCAAAGTGTTTACTTTGGCTGGCTTAGGGCTTTTTTTATGCGTCAGTATTGGTCTGAATGTGGTGTCCAGTTGATCTCAGGTCAAGGGGTCCGCTTCAGAGCTTTTTAACAAACGATAAATTTCATCTTTTAATTTCAGTTTTTTACGCTTGATCGCCTCAATATCATTGTTGATATGATTGACTGGATCAAGTTCAAGCTGGCTGATTTCTTTGTCCAACTCGTTATGTTCCTCGAATAACTTGGCAAAATAGGGATTTTCCTCGCGAAGTTGCACAATCAAGTCGCGGTATTCGGGAAACATGTATTTGATTTTCTTATTGCAATCTTTGGTTTTCATAGGGATTCTTATACTCTAATCATAAAATTAAATATAAATATGTTCTGATCTGCACTGGAAAATGCAGATCGACAGAACATGAAAAGGATTTACTTGAAGTGCAAATGTTTGACCTCGCGGCGTAACTCCTGCACTTCATCAATGAGGTCCAGCATCATGGCAACGGCGCTAAATGAGGCATCAAAATCGCGTTGCAGGCGATAGGCGCGTTGTGCACGCGAGATATCTTCACCGAGGAAAGTGCTGGTCGGGGTTGTAGAACGATTTGGTAAAATTCCATGTTCAATTAACTGCATGACCCATTCCGGGCTTTGTCCACAGGCTTCTGCAAAGTGGATCAAGTCAAATGAACGATCGTCCATAATTTCTGAGGGGGTATAACCGTGGGAAAAACTTTCTTGGTACTGAATCGTAGTCATGGGTCTACTCCTTAAACAGCCAAGTGTGCAAAATCCGGAGAAAGGGAAGGTGCTAAAATAGAACGCTTTCCAATCCTTGGACATGCAGACTCAGAGTGATGACTCAAATGATCATGAGTGAAGAGTCGGGATGTGCCAGTAGTTGATGGATCAGTCGGTCTGACCGGATATCTATCAGCAGCATGCGAGGCAAAGAAGGTTAAAGCTGAAGTTGTTTTTATAATTTTATGTGTTATCGACAAAGCGTATTCAATCACTTTCCTGTGTTGAATAGAGGGCGCCATATCAGGGCTGCAAAGCAGACCAGAGGGCAAAATTGAACGAGGCTGAAGATTGATCATCATAAGTGGATAAAAAATAACCGTCTTCGATCCATTATTATGACTTTGCCTGCTCCAAAACAGTTTTTATTTGTACCTTATTGTTTCAAATCATGACAAAGAAAAAAGCCCCTGATATAGGGGCTTTGAAAATCTTTCTGAAATTAATATTTTACCCAAGTAACACTGCGACCAATTACTGATACCCCGACATAACCACGCAAGGTCAGACGTTTGCCATTAGCACTTAAGCGTGCTTTGCCTTTATAAACTTTGCCACTGATCGGATCAAGTACTTTGCCATCATGGTATTCACGCGGCTTTTTCGGATCTGCCTTAAAATCCCAGATAAATGGCAGGCCTAGAAAAGGCTTGTTCTTGAGCTGACCTGGACATTTATGACAGATCCCCATTTTTTCTGCGCCAGGCAAGCTGCGTGTTTCGACAATTACCCCTTCATAACTACCATCTGCTTTCTTGCGAATTTCCACATCCGCACGAGAATAGCCCGATTGATCATCGATGGTTTTCCATTTACCCAATAATGGATCTTCATAGGCAAAGGCCAAGCTAGAAACTGCGATTAAACTCATCCCCATTAGTAGAGTATTCAATAATTTTCTCATAACATACCTGTTAAATTGATGATGTATTCATTTTAGAATTATTGCTCTAATCTATTTTAAAAGCATAATTAAATCAAGAGTATAAACTGTGCAGTTTTTCTCATAATTTTTTGAAAATGATGAATATTTAGGTTCTGTTAATGTGAATAATCTTATAATTTAACTGGAATTTTTGGATTGGATTTACAGGAGAGTTTGATTCAGGGGGTAGACAGGTTTTCTACTGTAGGAGAATACGCTCTGTTGAACTCAGTCCCATAGGTTTTAAAATATAAAAAAAAGCATTCCTAGGAATGCTTTTAAACTTAAGGATTAGAACTGCTTAGCTCAGGTGTTTACCAAATAGACCCAAGGCTTCTTCAGCGGTAAAAGTATATTGGCTATTACAGAACTGACAGTCCATTTCGATCGGATTCTGAAATTCCAGCGTTTCACGGATCGACTCTACGCCGATTTGCTGTAAAGCGACTGCACAACGCTCTTTAGAGCAGGTACAGCCAAACTTCAACACTTCCGTATCTGGCAGACGCACTTCTTCTTCGTTATATAAACGGTACAGAATATCAGTAGCTTGCAAACCGACTAACTCTTCAGTTTTCAGGGTCTCTGTGAGCATGGTCAGACGTGGCCATAGGTCTTCATCTACCCGGCGTTGTTCTTCTTCACTATTACGTGGCAACAACTGAATCAGTAAACCACCTGCACGCTGATGGTCACTTGCCAGTACAATACGCGTCGGAATCTGTGCAGAAAGGTCATAATATTGCATCAGACAGCCCGCCAGATTTTCTTTATCAAGGGGTACAATTCCCTGATAACGCTCACCAAATTCTGGTTCGATATTGATGAACAGCACCGGAGAGGTGAGTGATTTCAACACGGTACTGCTGTCTTCACCGACCAGAAAGTGCGGATCTTCTTCATAGTCAGCCAGAGCGCGAACTTCACCCAAATGGTTACATTCAGCCATGGCCCATTTAAATGTGCCTGATGCCTGAATTTGCAGGCTGATACGCCCTTTAATCTTCAATGTGCTGGCCAGCAGTGCAGTGGCACTGAGCATTTCACCTAGCAGAATTTTAACTGCAGGTGCATAGTCACGTTGCGCTAAAATGGTTTGTAAAGCTTCTTCAAGATGCACCACTTCACCACGAACAGGGCTATCTTCAATAAAAAAGCGTTGGCGTAAATCAGACATAAAATTCTCCATAACCCTGCTTTAATGGTGTCATTATTGTAAAACACAAGTTAGGACAGTTCATCTCTTAACGTATCAATTCCTGCGCCGTTTGTATCCTGTTGCTGCTGTTTAGCCTGTTTTTGCACTTTATGGCGTTGATCCTGGGTAAACAGATGCTCCAGTTCAGCCAAACTACTATGCTGATTTTCATAATTTTGATATTCATCCGAATCCAGATGATATTGGCTGTTCAGCAGTTTTTCATCCTGTTCACGGAAATTTTGAATCTGTTGTTGGCTATTTTTGAGGTCAGGGTTGAGCTGGTTTAGTAGGGCCTGACTGAGTTCCAAGGCGGAAAGATAAGTTTCACGCCAGATGTGTTTCACACCCAAATCCTGCAATAAATGCACATGATGTCGGTCACGGGCGCGGACCCATAAACAGGTTTCAGGATAATTCAGCCGCAGATGCCGCACGATCAGCATCGAGTCTTCAATATCGTCAATCGCCACAATCACCTGTTGCGCTGTGGTAATGCCGGTCTGTATCAAGGCTTCAGGCTCTGTCGCATCTGCCTGATAGAAAGGAATATCGTACTGTGCCAGAAGTTCAGTGGCTTGCACATTGCTGTCCACGACACTAAAAGCATGTTGCTGCTGCAGTAAAATCCGGGCGATAATTTGCCCGAAGCGGCCAAAGCCAATCAGCAGGATTGGTGTATGGGCTTGAGGATTGAGATCAGTTTCGAAGGTCGCTGCCAGATGATTGTGACGATCCAGATGCGGTAGGATCTGACTGTGCAATAACCAATAAAATGCTGGCGTCAGCAGCAAGGAAAAACTCACCATCCACAGCAAGGGAGAGAGTAGATCGGCCGTAATAATCTGGTCGGAAACCGCAATCACCAGTGCCAGTAAGGCAAATTCGCCACCTTGTGCCAGACTGGCTGCTAACAAGGTGCTATTGCGCCAGCTATTTTGATGATAACGCGCCAATGCCAGGTTGATTGCAAACTTGCCCAAGATTAAAATGAGGGTGCCACCGAGAATCATCCAAGGGAAATTGAGCAGATCAGCTAAGTGCAGTGACATGCCCAGACTGATAAAGGCTAGGCCCATCAACAGACCCTGAAAAGGCCGAATCGCGCTTTCTACCGCAGGCCGGAAATCTGAATCTGCCAGTAAAATGCCGGCAAATAAGGCACCGAGAAATAGATTCAGGCCGAGGGTATTCATTAACACCAACAATGCCAAGGTCACCGCAATCGCTACAATCGCATGCAGTTCGTGACTGCCACTTTTAGCAATCCAGCGATACAACGGCTGCATCAAGTAACGATTACACAGGAACAGACCGCTTAACGTCGCGATGAGGGCAGCAAAGTAGGCCACGCCATGTTCGGTCGAGCGAATCCCGGCAAATAAGGGAATGGCTGCAATCACCAGAATGGCCAACAGAGCATGAATCAGCAGAATCGAATAGGCTTGCTGACCATAGCTGGTGGCGAACTGTTCCTGATGATTGAGATGTTGAATCACCAAAGTCAGGGCGGACAAACTGCCGGCGAGTCCAATTACAATGCTGGCGAGTAGGCTTTGCTGAAGGAAAACCCAGGCCATGAGCGTGAAAATCAGGGTGCTGATTAGTACCTGTAAAGCAGCCATCATCCACAGGGAGGGATTAATCTGCACAATGCGTTGTGGTCTGAGTTGCAGGCCGATCCAGAACATCAGTGCCATCAGGCTGACTTGCATGAAACTACTCATGACTTCGGGTGTCTGAATCAGGTGCAAAAGGCTTGGACTTAAGATGATCCCTGTTAACAGATAGCCCAGCACACTTGGCAATCTGAGCCTTTTACTCAGTGGCACTATCAACAGTGCAATGACCAGAACCAGTGTTATTTGTAACAGTATCGACATTTTCCTGCCCTAAATTTATTCTTGATCCAGACTTGCAGTTTCGTATTCCAGATCGATCCTCAGGCGCAATATCTTTTAGCTCAGTTCCTGAGGGTCGATGTCCAGCGTGAGCTTCATGCTAGAAGGTTTGTCCTGCAGCATGTTTTGCCACCAGCTACGCACATAGTAATGCAAACGTGGACGATCCGCTGACAATAGCACCATATGCGACTGATAGCGTCCGGCCTTACGTTCCATTGGCGCAGGAATTGGTCCCCAGATGTCCAGCGCCAGATCAGGATATTGCCTGAGGAGTGCTGCATGTTTCTGTAAGAATTCGGTATTTTGTGCCTGATCCTTGGATTCACAGCGAATCAGGATGGCATAACGGTAGGGCGGCATTCTGGCCATCTGCCGTTCTTTTAAGGTTTGCTGGGCAAATACGCGATAATTTTCATTGACCAGGGTATTCAGCAGGGCATGATCAGGTCTGAGGGTCTGTAGGTAAACATCACCCTTATGTTCACCACGGCCTGCGCGGCCTGCCACCTGCACAATCAGTTGTGCAGTCCGTTCAGTAGCACGGAAATCCACACTGAGCAGACCGGAATCGATATCCAGAATCGCCACCAGCGTCACATAAGGAAAATGATGGCCTTTGGCCAGCATCTGGGTGCCAAGCAAAATGGCAGGTTCGCTTTTCTGAATCTTGTCATAGATTTTTTGCCAGCTGCCGACCCGACTGGTGGAATCGCGATCGACCCGAATCACCTCAAAATCCGGAAAGAGCTCATTCAGATGCTCTTCGACTTTGCCGGTGCCCATACCCAGTGTAATCAGTTCCTGATGCTGACATTGTGGGCAGTGTTCCGGCATACGGTGAATAGTACCGCAGTGATGGCAATGTAGATGCTGATAAGGCTGGCGGTGTACAGTGAAGTTGGCATCACAGTGCGGACATTTCGCCTGCCAGCCACAGCTGCCACACAGCAGGACGGGGGCATAGCCACGGCGGTTTAAAAAAATCAGCACCTGTTCTTTTTTCTCCAGGCGCTTTTTGATGTCCTGAATCAATTGCAGGCTAATCCCATGCTTTTTTTGCGCAACTTTTAAATCCAGAATATGGATTTTGGGCATCAAGGCCGTGCCGGCACGTTGATTCAGCTCCAGCACCTGCATCTTGCCATGTTCAACCAGTGCATAACTGTCAATGCTTGGCGTCGCTGATCCCAGCAGTACTGGACATTGCTGTAAATGGCCGCGGTACAGGGCGACATCTCGGGCATGATAGCGGAAGCCTTCCTGCTGTTTAAAGGACAGGTCATGTTCTTCATCCAGAATGATCAGGCCCAGATTCGGCATTGGCGTATAAATGGCGGAACGTGTCCCAAGCACAATCGAGGCTTTGCCAGTTTCTGCCGACTGCCAGGCCTGTAGCCGTTTGGAATCATTCAAACCGGAGTGCAGCAACGCAATATGGCAATGAAAACGGGACTGAAAACGGCTGATGGTTTGCGGCGTCAGGCCGATTTCCGGCACCAGCACCAGCACCTGTTTGCCCTGTTTTAGTACCTGTTCCATGATCTGCAAATACACTTCAGTTTTACCGCTACCGGTCAGACCATCCAGTAAAAAAGCTTGATATTGATTGCGATATTTTAATACCTGTTCGACTGCATGTTTTTGTTCAGGATTGGCGGTCAGCGGCATCTGTGCCAATTGCACTGGCTGTGGACTGAAATCTTGTGGCTCCAGTACACAGGCGCAAATCTCTTTTTTCTCCAGTGCTTTTAAGGTCGCGGTTTCAATCCCGGCCATATTCAGCACATTTTCAGTAGTCCCGACCGGATGCAGTTTTAAAATCCGGTAGGCTTCCTGCTGCTTGTCCGAACGGCGTACTTTGGCCTCGGCATCAGGGTCCAGCAATTTCCAGGTACGGGCCAGCAGGTTATAAGGCTTGCCCTGACGCAGCAGGGTCGGCAGGGCACTGTGGACGACTTCACCGATCGGGAACTGGTAATACTGAGCTGACCATGTCAATAAACTTAAAACTTTGGCATCTATAATGGCGCGTTCATCGAGCAGTTCGGTCACAGCCTTAAGTTTAAAGCGTGGGTCGAGAGGAGTATCTGCAGGCAGTTTTTCGAGAATCACCCCGACCAGATTCTGCCGACCAAACGATACCAGTACACGTGCGCCAATCTGCGCCTGTTCAAATTGTTCTGCACTCATTGTGTAATCAAAACAATCAAATACATGTACAGGTACAGCAACACGTACGCGATGAAGTGGACTGGAATCGGTGTGAGAATTTTGCATATCTTGGGGTGGAGATCCTGAAGAAATTTCGTCGTGCTTAAAGTTCGATTATGTTAGAGTGAGCAGATAATTTATATCAAAGAATATGAATGATTTCGGTGGTCTGACGCAACAGCGTTGAGCAAAATTTTGGAAAATTAGAGCATTACAATGCCTGCATATCAGTTTATTGCGCTTGATGCTTCAGGAAAGCAGCAAAAAGGCGTGCTGGAGGGGGATTCTGCACGTCAGATCCGGCAACAATTACGGGATAAAGCACTTATTCCTGTCTCTGTTGATCCTGTTGAAAAAAAAGACCAACAGCATCGTCGAAAATGGTTTGAAAAAAGCATCACCGCCTACGATCTGGCTCTGATGACCCGGCAGTTATCCGTGCTGGTCGCTGCTGCAATTCCGCTAGAAGAAGCCATCCGCGCCGTCGGCAAGCAAAGTGAAAAAGTCCATGTACAAAACCTGCTGATGTCGGTGCGCTCCAAAGTGCTGGAAGGGCATAGTCTGGCGCAGGGCTTGCAACAATCCGGACGTTTTCCCGAGCTGTATATTGCCACAATTGCCGCCGGTGAACGTTCCGGGCATTTAGATTTGATTCTGGATCAGTTGGCTGACTATACCGAAAACCGGTTTGCCATGCAGAAAAAAATTCAGGGTGCAATGGTCTATCCGATTATCCTGATGCTGATGTCCTTTGCGATCGTGATGGGGCTGATGACCTATGTGGTGCCAGATATCGTCAAGACCTTTGACCAGAGTAAAGATGCCTTGCCGTGGATTACCGTGGCCTTGATGAAAGCCAGTGATTTTATCCGCATTGCTTGGCCATTTTTATTGATTGGTGGGGCTTTGGGGATTTTCCTGTTGGTCCGGTTTTTAAGAACCACCGCCGGGCATTATGCCTTTGACCGTCTGACCTTAAAATTACCTTTATTCGGCAAATTGTCACGCGGGATTAATGCCGCACGTTTTGCCAGTACCTTATCCATTTTGACCCAGTCTGGCGTGCCGCTGGTCGATGCACTGCGCATTGGTGCTGCAGTCAGTAATAACTGGGTGATCCGGGATTCTGTCAATCTGGCGGCAGAAAAGGTGACAGAAGGTGGCAACCTGGCGACCCAACTGGAACGCAGTGGTTATTTCCCGCCGATGATGGTACAAATGATCAAAAGTGGTGAAGCATCTGGTGAACTGGACCGCATGCTGGAACGTGCTTCACAGATGCAGGATCGCGAAGTGACCACCCTGATTTCAACTTTACTGGCCTTGCTGGAACCTTTAATGCTGGTGCTGATGGCCAGTATTGTTCTGGTGATTGTGATTGCGGTCATGCTGCCAATTGTGAATATGAATAATATGATTTAAACAGAAGCCAGTTAGAATTTTGCTGTGATCAAGATTCAAGTGGAAATTCTGAATGATGCAAATAAATGAGAGAGATTGAATGAAAAGGAATCAATTAAATAAACAGACAGGCTTTACCTTAATCGAAGTCATGGTGGTGATTGTTATTCTCGGTGTGCTTGCTGCGCTGATTGTTCCGAATGTGATGGGACGCGGTGAAAAAGCCAAAGTAGATACCACCGTGATCAAGTTGCAGAGCATTGCAGGTTCACTGGATCAATACAAGCTGGACAATGGCAAGTATCCAAGTATGCAGGAAGGCGGTCTGGATGCACTGGTGAATCAGCCAGCGACTGCAAAAAACTGGGTGCCAGGCGGTTATGTCAAGGGCGGTTTTCCAAAAGACAGCTGGGATAATGAACTGCAATATGTGATTCCGGGCACCGATGGCCGCAGCTTCGATCTGTATTCATTTGGTGCAGATGGTCAATCGGGTGGTGAAGGAACAGATGCCGATATTTATTATCAGCCTTAATTGAGAATCGTTATAAATTTTCGATAGATAGAATATATCACTTCACTGAATAGGCTATTTCAATACGAAGTGAAGTGATAATAACTATTAATTATTAAATATAATGTAAGTTAATGATATTTATAATAATGAAATAATAAAAACGATATGCGAGTTATAATAAGAATTATTCCCATATTTATCTATTACAATTCTCGTAAAATATGAATAAACATACACTTTCTATTTATTTAAAAAAGCTCATAATGATCTGAATGGTACTTGACTCGCCAACGGAGAAGCACATGAAAGCATTAATCTTAGGAGATGAAATCAATCAATTTCATTGGTCGATGCTGAAATCTGTTCTTCTGGTTTTAAGCATGCTGCCGATCAGTCAGGGAATCGTCCATTTATGGCAAAGCACCGAAGGCAGCAGCCAGATTATGGTGGCTTTCTTTGCTATCAGTTTGATGAGCAGTTTATTGGCCCTGTGTTTCTGGTCAGCATTAAACGCGAGTGTAATCCGCATTCAAGCCGAACAAGGTTCAGCATTTGAGCAGACACTGGTTAAGCTCTATCGTCATGTACCAATGCTGTCTCTTGCCAGTATGTTGTGTTATCTGGCTATACAGTTTTAAGTTTTAAGAGATGAAAAAAACCGAGGCATTGACCTCGGTTTTTTATTACCTTGAGTGTTCCTCCCTTTAGTAAAGGGAGGCTAGGAGGGATTGATAAGGTGCTATATTCAGGAATCCCCCTTTGTAAAAGGTGGACTTGAGGAGCTTATCTTCTCGATTTAAAACTGACATCCACTTTACGTGGGCGAAAGCGCCATCCCATAAGCAAAAGCAGAACCGAGAAGATCATGACCGGCCAATCGCTGAGTTTCATATACGGGGTTTCGCCTTGCATGGCTGGAAGTTCACCACGTAATATCGCTTCCTGATCCATCGGCGCTTTTTTCACGATATGGCCATTATGGTCAATAAAGGCGGTCACACCGGTATTGGTGGCGCGGATAAACCAGCGGCCATTTTCTTTAGCACGCATTTGCACCATCTGCAGATGCTGTAATGGTCCTGCCGTGCCGGTAAACCAGGCATCATTAGACACGGTCACCAGAAAATCGCTTTGGCTGGCATTGCGACGGGTCAAATTCGGATAGGCCACTTCATAGCAAATTGCAGAACCCAATAGATGATTTTTTACATTCAATGGTTTTTGGTCATGTGCACCACGAGAGAAACCACTCATCGAAGGGTCATTCTGCAATGCGGGCAATACCCAGCTCAGCCAGCCTGACAAGGGAATATATTCACCAAAAGGAACCAGTCGCTGTTTCTTGTACAGCCCATCAGAATCATCGCCGCTGGCCATAATACTGTTGTAATATTTAGGATAACCCGCCGCTTGCGATTCTGCTAAATCCCAATACGGAATGCCGGTCACCCAGGCAGTGCCTGATTTTTCAGCCTGGACTTTCATGGCTTCCAGAAAGGCTTCAATGTCGGTCTGGAACATGGGAATCGAAGATTCCGGCCAGACGATCAGATCACGGCCCCATTCGGTCTTGCTCAGATTGGCATAAATCAATAAGGTCTTCACCTGATATTCAGTCAGCCATTTCAGGTCTTGCGGAATATTGCCCTGAATCAGGGAAACCGTTAAAGGTTTTTGATCTTTTTCCTCAACAAACGTCAGTTGTGCTGCGCCCCAGGCACCGAGTAGTAAAACTGCCGAAGGAATGGCCCAGAACAGACGCCTATTCAGGATTTCAACCAGCGCACAGGCCAGAATAATCACCACGAAAGATACCCCAAACACCCCGAATAAGGTCGCATAAGCATCCAAGTAGCGTTCGGTAAAGGCATAGCCAGCAAATAGCCACGGGAAACCGGTAAAGACCCAAGTCTTGGACCATTCAAACAGCACCCACAGCGGGGCAAAGGTTAAAGGAGTTTCCGGGAAAAAGCGGCGATAGACAAACGTTTGCACTGCACTAAACAGACCCATCACCAATGCCATAATCAGGATCATCACGACGCTGAGAAATGCACTGGTATCGCCATAGACATGAATCGAGGTATACAGCCAGAATGCGCCGACAAACCACAAGCCAATCCCGTAAGCCCAGCCAATGCCAAAAGCCTGTTTTGCAGTACGTCCGCGCAGGCAGGCATAGAGCAGTGCCGGAGACAGAATGGCCAGCCACCAGTAATGATAGGGAGCCAGTGCCAAACTAAAGATGGCACCTGCAAATAAGGCAATTAAAACAGGATAGATCAGCGGCAAGGTTTTTTGTTGTTGAGACGAACTCAACAGCTTATCGAAATACGCTCTCATTGGCGCACGGCTCGAATTAGATGAATAGAGCGTGAATCTGCCTCAAGAATGGTAAATTGCCAGTTTTCCAGTTCAATGGTCTGACCTTCAAGATCACTCACCAGACCAATTTCCTGTAATAACAAGCCGCCCATGGTTTCCACTTCATCATCAGGGAAAGTCGCATCCAGCATATTATTGAAATACTCAATTGGAGTCAGCGCTTGTACCACCCAGGTATTGGCCGTAGTCGGATCATTGTCCGGAACAATGTAGTATGCTTCTTCATCAGCATTGTCATGTTCATCTTCAATTTCACCGACAATTTCTTCCAGAATATCTTCCAGTGTCACCAGACCCGAAGTCGTACCGTATTCATCAATCACCACCGCAATATGCGTCTGGGTATTCTTTAACATGCGCAGCACCTGATCGGAGCGGGCACTTTCCGGAACAAACAAAGGTTGACGCATGAGCGCGCGAATATCGACCTTGGCCGTCGGTTCAGTCAGAAAAGGCAATAAATCCTTGGCCAATAGAATGCCGACTACATTATCGGTCTGATCGGATGAAAATACCGGAAAACGTGAATGCGCAGACTCGACCAGTACATGCAGGATATCCAGCAGCTGGTCATCTTCCTGCAAGCTGATCATGGACGTGCGAGGCGTCATGACTTCACGAATTTTGGTTGCCGGGAGGTCAAGAACGCCCTCAAGCATGGCAACAGTATCGGGTTCTAAAAATCGACGTGAATCTTGTACTAATTTTAGCAGTTCGTCGCGAGTTTCGGGTGCAGTTCCCAGCCATTTGCGTAAGCCGCGCATACCCCACGACGGGCCTGATTCCTCGTGCATGATTTTTCCTGAAGACTCTTAATATCTAAAAAAACGTGGTTTTATCATACCGCAGAAAATACGCTTGTCTATTGTAAATATGATGCACAGTCTTGATCGCGTGAGTCAGCGCTGATTTTAAAACTGGCCACGTATGCAAAGCAGCAATGTAATCGCAGCTTTATGCTAAAATATGACGGTCTTTCCATCCTGAGTCTATCGATGTCCCCAACTGAAATTATTCCAAGTCTGCAATTGAATACCCGAGGTTTGCGTTGTCCTGAGCCAGTGATGATGTTGCATCAGGCGATCCGTAAATCCAAGGCAGGTGATGTAGTTGAGGTGTTTGCCACGGATAATTCAACGTCGTGGGATATTCCAAAATTCTGTATGCATTTGGGGCATGAGTTGCTATTGCAGGAAGAACGTCTGGATGAAAATGGCAATAAAGAATTTCATTATTTAGTGAAGAAAGGCGGCTAAAAATACCAAGGGCTGATGAGCTCAAACATTTGTCTTATTTAGAAAATAAAATTTCAAAAATCTGCTTAATTAAATAGATGAATGGACAGGAACTGAAATTATTAATATTTATCCATAAATAAACCCACTTAAAAGCGGGTTTATTTTTTATCTGATGATTACCTTACATATTCGGGTAATTTGGACCACCACCACCTTCCGGTGTTACCCATGTGATGTTCTGGGACGGATCCTTGATGTCACAGGTCTTGCAGTGCACACAGTTGGCTGCATTGATCTGGAAGCGTTTCGAACCGTCATTATTTTCCATGATTTCATAGACACCTGCCGGGCAGTAACGCTGTGCAGGCTCATCCCATTTCGGTAGATTTACTTCCACCGGAATTGAAGCATCGGTGAGTTTCAAATGTGCTGGCTGGTTTTCTTCATGGACCGTGTTCGATACAAACACCGAAGACAAACGGTCAAAGGTTAGCTTGCCATCCGGTTTTGGATAGTTTGGCTTGAAACTTTCAGCTGCCTGGGTTTTTAACGCAGCATGATCTTGAACCAGATCGTGCAGGGTGAACGGCACTTTAAACACGTTCTGGTCGATAAAGTTAAAGGCACCCCCGATCCATTGACCGAACTTGTGCATTGCCGGACCAAAGTTACGCGAGTTATAGAGTTCTTCTTTTAGCCAGCTGTTGTTAAACTTGTCGGTATAAGCAGTCAGTTCTTTGACAAAGAAATCTTCGCCTTCCACTATACGCGCCACTGCCAGATCACCGCCTTTTTCTACACCAGCAGCAATCGCTTCAAACACCGCTTCACCGCAGAGCATGCCGGATTTCATTGCCGTATGTGAACCCTTGATCTTGGCAAAGTTCAGGAAGCCAGCATCATCCCCAATTAAAGAACCGCCCGGGAAGGTGAATTTTGGTAGCGAGTTAAAACCACCTTTGGTCACGGCACGGGCACCATAAGAAATGCGCTTGCCACTTTCCAGATATTGCTTGATTAAAGGATGGGTTTTCCAGCGCTGCATTTCCATGAACGGATACATGTGCGGGTTGGTGTAGGACAGATCCACGATCATTCCCAGGGTCACCTGGTTGTTCTCGGCATGGTACAGCCACCAGCCGCCTGAAGAACCGGTTTCAGACAATGGCCAGCCAGCACCGTGCATC
>NZ_JALJVC010000019.1 GCF_022967985.1 Acinetobacter lwoffii
TACAGGTTTTTCTATTTTTCACTCAAAATTTATTCAATTATTGATGTTTTAAAGTAGTTTATTTACTTATCAATGGGTATTTCTAGTTAATTTAATTGCTATATCTATCTAAAAATTTTTTATTGTCTTTATTTCAGATCAAACACAACAGATGAGTTAATAAAATAGATTGACTATGGAATCCCTTACCCATTTTAAAAATATAATCCTCATCCATCCATTAAAATTCCATTCAACAAGATAATCACTCTATAGATAAACTCTGGTTAAATTGTTGAATGATTAAAATTAAGAGTGAAGCAATGCGAGAAGAAAGCAATCTTCAATGCACAGTTTTATTAGATGAAAAATAATTTAATAGGGATTCGAGCATTCACCATGATAGCCACCGATAACAATTGTATATTTTTTATTCACATTGAATTTCAGGCATAAAAAAACCGCTTAACGCGGTATCTTTTATCTCGACCATCTTGAAGGAGATGGTCGGAGCAGTAGGATTCGAACCTACGACCCCCTGGTCCCAAACCAGGTGCACTACCAGGCTGTGCTATGCTCCGATTTCAACTTTAAAAGTTGGGGTGAATGACGGGATTCGAACCCGCGACAACTGGAATCACAATCCAGGGCTCTACCAACTGAGCTACATCCACCATCATTTTGATTCTTAACATCAAGCGACCAAATGGCGCGCCTGACAGGATTCGAACCTGTGACCATCCGCTTAGAAGGCGGATGCTCTATCCAACTGAGCTACAAGCGCGTTACTGATGCAAACATCATTTGCCTTGAAGAATTGGTCGGAGCAGTAGGATTCGAACCTACGACCCCCTGGTCCCAAACCAGGTGCACTACCAGGCTGTGCTATGCTCCGATTCATCTCAGCTTTCGTATCGAACATCGTTCGGTACGGTGTGCATTCTAGGCGCGACGCCCGGAGACGTCAACACCTATATTTAAAAAAAACCGAAAAAACGCTTCAAGCGTTTATTTATCAATCGCTTCAGACATTTTTTATACAAATTTTAACGTTTTAGTCCGGCACTAAAGTTCAGCATGCGATCTAGAGGCAGTTTAGCTCGTTCAGCAAGTAGCGGATCGACATGCACTTCCTGATCTTTATGCTGTAACACATGCAAGATACCATCCAGCTCGTTCATGGCCATCCAAGGACAATGCGCACAAGAACGACAAGTTGCCCCCTCTCCTGCGGTTGGTGCTTCAATCAGAATTTTATCCGGCACTGCCTGCTGCATTTTATAAAAAATACCGCGATCAGTAGCTACGATTAAACGCTGATTTGGCAAAGTTTGTGCTGCTTTAATTAATTGTGAGGTACTACCCACCGCATCGGCAATCTCGACCACAGACATCGGTGATTCGGGATGTACCAGAACTGCCGCATCTGGATAGAGCGCTTTCATATTGGCAATACCGCGTGAACGGAATTCTTCATGCACGATACAGGCGCCATCCCAGAGCAACATCTCTGCACCGGTTTTTTTCTGGATATAACGACCCAGATGCTGATCTGGTGCCCAGATGATTTTTTCGCCCAGACTGTCCAGATGTTCGATAATTTCCACTGCACAACTTGAAGTGACGACCCAATCGGCTCGGGCTTTCACGGCCGCTGACGTGTTGGCATAAACCACCACGGTATGATCCGGGTGCGCATCGCAAAAAGCGGTAAACTCATCGACAGGACAACCTAAGTCCAGTGAACAGGTCGCTTCCAAAGTTGGCATCAGCACGGTTTTATTGGGTGAAAGAATTTTAGAGGTTTCGCCCATAAATTTCACACCAGCTACCACAAGCGTTGAAGCTGGATGATCGCGACCAAAACGCGCCATTTCCAGTGAATCGGAAACACAGCCCCCCGTCAGTTCAGCCAGTTCTTGCACTTCAGGATCACAATAATAATGCGCCACCAAAACAGCATCCTGTTTTTCCAGCTCTGCCTTGATCTGTGCAAATTTGTCCAATTTTTCCTGCTGGCTCATTTGATGTTCTTGTGGAACACCTAAACGATCTAAATGCGCCTGCACAATCGATTTAGCTTCATTGGCTATTAATTTGGTCGCATCATTCATAACAACTCTTACTCTACCCTCATGGTTCACTATTCAATGAACCTTTCACCCTACATCCCGGTCATCTCTGGCGAAATGCTATTTTTGACCAGTCATTAAAAATCATTAAGTATAAAAAAAGCCCCACAACGGAGGCTTTATAAACAATCTGAATTATGAGCGATAATCTGCATTGATTTTTACGTAGTCATACGACAGGTCACAGGTATAAACCGTATCTTTTGCCTGACCTCGTCCAAGATCAACACGAATCGTCATTTCAGCCTGGGCCATCACACGTGCACCGGCTGCTTCAGTATAGTCTGCTGCCGCACCACCATCTTTGCAGATTTGTACATCATCTAACCAAACCTGAATTTTTGCAACGTCTAAATTTGGCACACCGGCATAACCAATCGCTGCCAGAATACGGCCCCAGTTTGGGTCAGAAGCAAAGATTGCGGTTTTGACCAGCGGTGAATGCGCAATGCTATAGGCAATATCGCAGCACTCTTGAGTATTGCCACCACCTTCTACAGTCACGGTAATGAATTTAGTCGCACCTTCACCATCACGTACAATCAGTTGCGCAAGGCGTTTCATGGTACGTGTCAATACGTCTAGCACCACTGCATAACGTGGATCTTCAGTCGAAGTGATTTCAGCACCACCGGCCTGACCTGTGGCAATAAAAATACACGAGTCATTAGTTGAGGTATCGCCATCAATTGTAATACGGTTGAACGATACATTGACTGTTTCAGTTAATAACTGTTGAACCAGTTCACGGCTGATCGGTGCATCCGTCGCAACATAGCTCAGCATGGTCGCCATATTCGGGCGAATCATGCCTGCACCTTTGGAAATACCGGTCATGGTATAAGTCACACCATCCAGCTCGAACTGTTCTGACGCACCTTTCGGAGTAGTATCTGTGGTCATGATTCCAGTCGCTGCATCGCCCCAGGCATCATCACGCAATGAATCCAGCGCAGGCTGTAAACCTGTAAGCAAACGCTCCATTGGAAGCTGCTCACCAATCACACCAGTCGAGAATGGCAACACTTCAGCAGCCTGTACGCCTGCAAGTTCAGCTAACTTGGCACAGGTGGCTTCTGCATTTGCCATGCCTGTAGGACCTGTTCCTGCATTGGCATTGCCGGTATTGATTACCAGGTAACGTGGATTTCCCGCTTGCAAATGTGCTTTAGATACATGCACTGGTGCTGCACAAAAGGCATTCTGGGTAAACACCCCTGCAACATTGGAGCCTGCAGCCAGTTCAAATATCACCAGGTCACGTCGGTTCTGATAGCGCACATAGGCTTCAGCCGAACCAATTTTAACCCCTTTCACCACATGCATCTGTGGCATAGATACGTCACCAACTGCCATTTTAAAGTCCAATATTGAAGTTTTAGAAAAATACAGCTTAGTTGATCTGCAACAAAAAATCGAGCCAAAGCCTGAGCCAGCCTGAGATTTGTTATGGATTTTCACAATAAAAAACCAGTCATCAAGACTGGTTCCTACATTTTTAAAATAAGATATTTTTAATTTTGTGCAAGTTGTCCAGATTCGCTTAGCAAAGCCTGTTTCGCCTGTTGTTGACTTGCAGTAGAAAGTGCCGGATTTGTAGCAACAATACGGTCTGCATTTGCCGCATTGGCAGCTGCAATCGCAGCCGTCTGCAACACAATCGGACGATTCTGGTTGGCAAAGGTATAACGGATGCCGGTACGTGGGCTTGCCACAGTCACTTGTGCATCGGTACGTTGTACTTGAGCAGTGTTAGTACCCACCGCTTGCTGAACTTTATCAATTGTTGTGGTCGCTGCAGTTTGTGCAAAACTTAAGGCAGGCATTGCCAAAACGGCAATCATGAGCGTTTTTAATACTTTTTTCATTCAGGTTATTCCACTTTGAGGTGTTGAATGAGCCATTAAATAGCATTTAATTCCTAAGACTGCAAACAGTATTCAATTTCTGAAAAATCTTCATACATAAAAAATCAAAGCCATGGGGCTCTGATTTTTAATAGCGTTTAGATCTTACCATGACACTGTTTGTATTTCAGGCCTGAACCACATGGACAAGGTGCATTACGACTTGCCGGTGCTTCAAAAACTGGTGCTACCGGATTGGCCTGAGCATTTTGCTCGGTCGTCACCTCATGGTCGCCTGCCAACAAGCCGTCAAACTCTTCATGAGATAACTGCAAACGCATTGCCTCAGCCTGTGCCTGCTGCTGTGCTTCCATTTCCGCCAGCTCTTCAGGGGTCGGTACGTGGATGCGTGACAGATCTGTCACGACATCGGATTTGATCGTACCCAGCATGTTCACAAACAGGTTATAAGCTTCTTTTTTGTATTCCTGCTCCGGATTCTTCTGCGCATAACCACGTAAATGAATACCCTGACGCAAGTAATCCATGGCCGCCAGATGCTCTTTCCAATGACGGTCCAGAGAATTCAGCATAAAGTGACGTTCAAGCGATGCTGCAGATTCCCCACCCATTTGTTCACGACGCGAACGGTAGCGGTTCAGCACTTCATCGGTAATACGAACCACCAAAGCTTCTTCATCCAGACGACGGTCCTGTTCCAGCCATTGCCCGATAGGAAGATCCATCGAAAGATCTTCACGTAGCGCCAGTTCCAGACCTTCAATATCCCACTGGTCATGAATCGATTCAGGTGGAATATAGTTGGCGATCACACCCTGCATCACTTCACGGATCATTTCTTCAATATAATCCTGCAGTGAATTTTCTGCCAAAATGTCATCACGCTGACTATAAATGATCTTACGCTGTTCGTTATTCACGTCATCGTATTTCAGCAAGTTCTTACGAATATCGAAGTTACGTGCTTCCACTTTACGCTGCGCATTTTCAATCGAGCGAGACACCATTTTGTGCTCAATCGCTTCATCTTCCTGCAAGCCCATGGCACGCATCATGCCGACTACGCGATCACCGGCGAAAATACGCATCAAGTCATCTTCAAGTGACAGGTAGAAACGTGATACACCCGGGTCACCCTGACGACCGGCACGGCCACGCAGCTGGTTATCGATACGGCGTGATTCATGACGCTCGGAACCGATAATATGCAAACCGCCTGAATCCAGCACGGCCTGGTGATTAACATCCCATTCTGCTTTCAGACGAGTTTCATCTTCAGGAGTCGGGTTTTCAATTTTAGCCAGCAACGCCTTCCAGTTACCACCCAACAGGATATCGGTACCACGACCGGCCATGTTAGTGGCAATCGTCACTGCACGCGGCGCACCGGCCTGCGCAATAATATCGGCTTCACGTTCGTGCTGTTTGGCATTCAGTACTTCATGCTGGATCCCTGCCGCTTTTAGCTTATCCGACAGAATCTCAGAAGCTTCAATGGTGGCTGTACCAATCAAAATTGGTGCGACACCAGCTTCATGCACACGCTGAATTTCTTGAATAATCGCGTTATATTTCCCTTCACGATTTAAATAAATTAAATCGTTATGGTCTTGACGAATCATTGGACGGTGGGTCGGAATCAGCACCACATCCAGACCATAAATTTCTTTCATTTCCGCTGCTTCAGTATCAGCAGTACCGGTCATACCGGATAATTTTTTATACAGACGGAAATAGTTCTGGAAGGTTGTGGTTGCCAGAGTCTGGTTTTCCGGCTGGATTTCCAGACCCTCTTTGGCTTCTACGGCTTGATGCAAACCTTCAGACCAGCGACGTCCCGGCATGGTACGACCGGTATTTTCATCGACAATAATCACTTCACCATCGTTGATGATGTATTGCACATTGCGTTGATAGAGATAATGGGCACGGATCGCTGCAGTGACATGATGCAACAGGTTCAGGTTCGACGCTGAATACAAGCTCTCGCCTTCTGCCAGCAAGCCCATTTCAATCAATTCACTTTCAATGGTTTCAAAACCCACTTCAGTAATTTCAACTGAACGCTGTTTTTCATCAATCCAGAAGTGACCGCCATCCGGCACTTTCTCTTCTTTCTGTGCCTGTAATTTTGGTGGAATATTATTGATCGCTGCATAAAGCTGTGAAGAATCTTCACTTTGACCGGAAATAATCAACGGGGTACGTGCTTCATCAATCAGGATCGAATCGACCTCATCGATAATCGCATAGGTCAAACCACGCTGCTTTTTCTCTGCTAGCGAGAACACCATGTTGTCACGCAGGTAGTCAAAGCCGAATTCGTTATTGGTACCGTAAGTAATGTCGGCACGATAAGCTTCCGCTTTTTCCATCGGATTTTGCATGGAATAAATAATGCCGATGCTTAGACCCAAAAATTCGAATAATGGACGGTTTAACTCAGCATCACGTTGCGCCAGGTAGTCGTTCACGGTAATGACATGTACACCCTGACCACTGATGGCATTCAGATAACAGGCCAAAGTACCCATCAGGGTTTTACCTTCACCGGTACGCATTTCTGCGATTTTACCTTCGTGCAAGGTAATACCACCGATCAGCTGCACGTCATAATGACGCATGCCCATCACCCGCTTTGCGGCTTCACGACAGACTGCAAATGCTTCAGGCAGTAATTTATCGAGGGTTTCACCCTTATTATATCGTTGTTTGAATTCTTCAGTTTTTGCAGATAAGTCTGCATCGCTAAGGGTAGATATCGTCGGCTCGAGCACATTAATCTTGTCTACGATTTTACGCATGCGTTTGAGTTCGCGCTCATTTTTGGTACCGAAGATTCCTCCGATCAGACTTGCCAACATGAATAGACTCTCTAAATCTTGCTTGTCAAATGAATATGTTCTTAGTCGTTATTATGGTGCTAGAAATTTGAACTACAAGGGTTTTGCTGTAAAACCGCTAAAAAAATCTGATCCTTAGTTCTAGCCCTAAGATCTAAGGCAAAGTAATGTAGCAAATTTTCCCTGTGCAACATAGTCAATTAAGTGACTGATTTTTGCGCTTCTGGATAGATGGATATCCTACTTATGCAATTTACTCATAAAGAAAGCAAAAAACACTATTTTTAATCATAAAAAAATTGATTCATATTAAATCCTATCTCGACATTAAAAGACCAATTGAGGCTAAAAAGATGAGTTTACGTTTAGGCGATACCGCACCGAATTTTGAACAGCAATCCAGTGAAGGCCTGATTAATTTTTATGATTTTCTGGGTGATAGCTGGGGCATTTTATTTTCACACCCTGCCGACTATACACCGGTATGTACGACTGAGCTCGGCTATACCGCAAAACTGAAAGATGAGTTTGCAAAACGTGGGGTTAAAGCCATTGCCTTGTCGGTCGATGATGTTGAATCGCATCATGGCTGGATTAAAGACATCAATGAAACCCAGAACACCACGGTGAATTTCCCGATCATTGCCGATCAGGATCGCAAGGTTTCCGAGCTGTATGACTTTATCCATCCGAATGCCAGCGAAACGCTAACAGTTCGTTCTTTAGTGGTCATTGATCCCAACAAAAAAGTCCGTTTGATTATTACTTATCCTGCATCGACCGGTCGTAATTTCCATGAAATCTTGCGTGTGGTGGATTCACTGCAACTGACAGATAGCCATAAAGTAGCAACGCCTGCAAACTGGCAGCATGGCGATGATGTGGTGATTGTCCCTTCATTGAAGGATGAGGAGGAAATCAAGCAACGGTTTCCAAAAGGTTATACCGCGGTTAAACCTTACCTGCGCTTAACGCCACATCCTGAGCAAAATTAAAAGGACTCCTTTTTAATTTTGCGCAAGACAAGCGAAGCGCGTAGCACAGGATAAGATGGAGCTCGTAGTAAAGAATAAGAGAAACTCTATTTTTCCAGATTTTATGTTTTATCGAATACGACATTGACGTGCCACGGATTCGATTTGTTGATACAGCCTGTCTTCGGATAGGCTTTTTTATATTCAAAATTCCATATCCACTTTAAACTTGAAATAACAAAAACAACATCTATGCTCTGTATGAAAATCTGCATATTTCCAATCCTGATGAGCTGCCTCCTGACAGGTTGTATGACCACGCCGGCCCTGCCTGAACCTCAACGTCCTCAGCATTGGGGACAGCCCATTCATCAGAATCATAATTTTCATCAAATCAGCAATTTTGTCTATCGTAGTGAGCAGCCTTCAACTGAACTCATTCCTTTATTAAAAAAGCATCAAATCGATGTAGTTATTAATTTACGTTCACGGGATCAAGACAGCTTTGTTTTGAGCAATGAAAACTTTCAGCTACATCATGTACCCATACATACCTGGGCAATTGATCGGGAAGATTTATTGAAAATTATGCTACTGATTCAGCAAGCACAACAAAATCACCAAAAGGTGCTCCTGCATTGTTATCACGGTTCAGACCGCACTGGTGCAAGTGTCGCCATGTACCGAATTATTTTTGAACATTGGCCGATTGAGCAGGCGCTACAGGAAATGAAACATGGCGGTTATGGCTTTCATGCCATTTGGAGCAATATCGAAAAGTTATTCACGCCTGAAAATGTAAAATGGATTCGCGAGCAACTCAAGAATCCATCTACAGAAACTTTGATTAATACAAAGAATTAACGCTTATCCAGCGGCACCCAGTCATTCACCCAAGCTGATTTCATATTCAGGCTGGCATCAGACGCAATTTTCTTACGGAGTGCATCTGCAGTCTCACGGTCTTTGGACGGACCCACCATGATACGTACACCTTTAGAAGTTGAGCTTTTGGTCACTTTATAACCTTTGGCACGCAGTTTGGCTGCTACAGCATCTGCATTGGCTTCATTCGCTGCCAGTGCCACCTGCACCATCCATTGCTTGTCCTCTTCGCCTTCCAGTAACTTACGCGCCTGTTCAGCTTCGGCTTTCTTCTTGGCTTCTTCGGCTGCAGCCTTTTTCTTGGCTTCTTCAGCTTTACGCTTTTCGTCAGCTTTACGTTTTTCCTCGGCTGCTTTACGTTCAGCCTCTTTCTTTTCAGCTGCCTTACGCTCTTCCTCGGTTTTACGTTTTGCTTCAGCCGCCTTACGTTCTGCTTCGGCTTTTTGCTGTTGCTCTAACTTGCGTTTTTCTTCAGCGGCTTTGCTTTCAGCAGCTTTACGCTCTGCTTCTTTCTTGGCTGCATCAGTAGAACTATTGGCTTTTTTTTGGTCCAGCTGCTGCTGGGCTAACTTTTTTTCTTGCACCGCTTTTTCTTCAGCCAGACGTTTCTGCTTGGCCTGTTCGTCTTCAACCAGTTCTGGTGGAATATTATCGGAACTTTGCTGTCCTAGGCGGTGTGCATTCAGGGCAGCATATTCTTCAGCCGCTTTACGTGCAGCATCTGCTTCAGCCTGCTGTTGCATCGCTAAAAATTCGGCTGCACGCGCCTCCTGTTCTGCAACCGCTTTTTCGCGATCACGGCGTTGCTGTTCAAGTAAACGCTTTTCTGTTTCTACATCGACCGTCAAAGAACCGAGCGAATGATTGCCTGTCTCTTTATTTTCAACTTCCGCAGCCTGTGCCGGATTTTGCTGACGGTCCTGATTGATTTCATCTTGGCCTTTCAGGAGTAATGCTGCCAATAAAACACCACCACCGAGTAAAACAACACCGCCCATCCAGCGCTGTTTGTTATTCATTGACATTCTTCCAAATACTCCCATACCGCTTCTAAGGTATGAAATGATCCACATACCAAAATCAGCTGATTATTATCTGTTTGATCCAGTGCTGATTTAAAAGCTAATTTTACATTGTCAAATTGTTCTACCGCCTCACCGTTTAAAGCATCAGCCAAAACTGTGACCTCTGCCGCACGTGGAACGGATAATGGTGCAATTTTCCACAATTGCACCGTGTCTTTCAATAACTTGACGACAGAATTTATATCTTTATCTGCCAGCATTGAAAATACACAAATGACTTCATTATATTTTTGATTGTAATTTAAATAATCTCGTAATTGTTTCAGTAGAAATTCGACCCCATGCGGGTTGTGTCCTGCATCAAAAATCACGGTTTTATTCTGGATTTGACGAACTTCAAAACGTCCCGGCAATTTTGCCGTTTGAATGCCTTGTGCAATTGCCTGTTGACTGACGTTTAATCCGCTCAGCAGAATGGCGGCCACGGCGGTAGAAATATTATCCAGTGCCAGCGAACCTGTTGGGAGTTTTAAGGTCGTACCCGATGAAGCAAAAGCCCAGCTTTGGCCATCTTCAAAGGCTTTATAGAAATAATCCCGGTTGATTGCATACAAAGATGCATTACATTCTTGAGCTTTATTTAGAATGGCTTGCGGGATCTGTTGCTGTCCACCAAACACGACTGGAATATCCGGGCGAATAATTCCGGCCTTTTCAAAAGCAATTTTCTCGATGGTGTCACCAAGCCAGTCAGTATGATCCAGACCAATATTGGTAATCACCGCAACATCCGGATTGACCACATTGACCACATCCAGACGGCCGCCTAAACCAACTTCCAGCACCCAGACATCACAGCACTGATCTTTAAAAATCACAAAAGCAGCCAGTGTCGTGGCTTCAAAGAAAGACAGGCTCAAACCGCATTCGCGACGAGCCTGATCGACCTGAACAAAAGCATCAATCAGCAACTGATCTTCCACTTCAATGCCGCGCAATTTAACACGCTCATTGAAACGGTACACGTGGGGGGATTGATATAGCCCGACCTTGAAGCCTTGCGCATTCAGGATCGCGGCCAGCGTGGTAGTGGTCGAACCCTTACCATTGGTTCCTGCCACCGTCAGCACTTTGGCCTCTGGAGATGTCACGCCCAGCTTTTCAGCTACAGGAATAACCCGTTCCAGACCTAAATCAATACCCGTAACGTGAACATGGCTCCAATAATCGAGCCATGTGTTTAAAGAATCTGTTGCTAATGGTGCTGTGTTCAATGCAAATTCATCAACTTCGTAACGATACGATAAACTGTATCACGTAATGCATGACGGTGAACAATCTGATCGATTACCCCATGATCAAGCAAATATTCCGCACGCTGGAACGGCTCTTCCAGTTTTTCACGTACAGTCTGTTCGATCACACGTTTACCGGCGAAGCCAATCATCGCTTTCGGTTCAGCAAGATGTACATCACCCAGCATTGCCAATGAGGCAGTTACACCACCGTATACCGGATGAGTCAGCACGACCACATAAGGCAGACCCGCTTCTTTTAAACGCTGGATCGCAGCCGAAGTACGCGCCATTTGCATCAGGGACAACATGCCTTCCTGCATACGTGCACCACCAGAAGCAGCAAAACAGATCAAAGGTTGACGAGCTTCAATCGCACGTTCTGCAGCCTGAACAAAGCGGTCACCGACCACAGTTCCCATAGAACCGCCCATGAAGTCGAATTCAAAGGCACAGGCAATCATCGGTACGCCTTTCAACAAACCTTGAATCACGACCAGTGCTTCAGTTTCACCGGTTTTCTTTTGCGCTTCCGCCATACGGTCTGGATAGGCTTTGCTATCGACAAATTTCAGTGGATCTTTGGCTACAAATTCCTGACCCAATTCTGTTTGCACCTGGTCAAAGAACCAGTTCAGACGTTCACGGGCTTTCATACGCAAATGTTCATCACATTGCGGACAGACATAGGCATTAAATGACATGGCAGTACGGGTCACCAATGCATGACATTCAGGACACTCAATCGTAGGCTCGGTAAATGTCGCTTTATATGCCGTTTGCTCATCGGGTACCTGAATGCCCGGAACAGTACGCTCCGTCCATGGGGTCGATGGGCTCAGAATTTTGCCTGATTTCACTTGTTGACTCATACTAACTCATCGAGCGCTGCTCGAAGCTCCTTGACTTTATTCACCGTCGCAATAACGGCTTGTTCTGGTGCGAGCGTTGCAAACTGCTTTACAAACGCACTACCCACAATAACTGCATCGGCAGCAACACCCATCGCTTTCGCAGATGCAGCATCACTGATACCGAAACCTACGCCTACAGGAACATCAGTCACAGCTTTAATCTTTTGAATGCGTGTAGCGGCTTCAGAAACATCTAAAGTTGCTGCACCGGTCACGCCTTTCAGTGACACATAGTAAATAAAGCCGCTGGCCTGTTTTGCTACATGTTGAATACGTGCATCGGTTGAAGTTGGTGCCAGCAGGAAAATCTGATCCATGTCATATTTTTCCAGTACTTCACCCAGACCTTGTGCTTCTTCTGGTGGCAAGTCCACCAGCAGTACACCATCTACTCCACATTCATAGGCATAAGCCACAAACTTTTCATAGCCAATCACTTCAACCGGATTCAGATAACCCATCAGTACCACTGGTGTTTCGCGATCTTTCAAGCGAAATTCTTTCACCATGTGCAGGGCATCCAGGGTATTGGTTCCACCTGCCAGAGCACGTTCAGCAGCTAGTGCAATCACCGGCCCATCTGCCATCGGGTCCGAGAAAGGAAGTCCCAGCTCAATCACGTCGACACCCGCTTCCACCATCTCATGCAGCAAAGGCACTGTGACTTCTGGATGCGGATCACCCGCCATGACATAAGAAACTAAAGCTTTACGCTGTTGAGATTTAAGTTGTCCAAATCGTGTGGCTAAACGTGACATAGAGAGGTATTTTCCTTAACGTGTTTCAAACTTGAGGCATTGACTATGTAGAAATACAAGACATCGCATTGTAACGCTATTTTTTGTCCAATGAACAGTCTGCGATACCGACCTCGAGTACTTCATTTCCTGTGCGAAGATTTCAAAACAATTCGGAAGGGTCTATTTACGATTATTTTGATTTTTTTCACAATGATCAAAGATGCCTAATTTTGCTATTACCTAAAATCCTGAATATTTAGATAAACTTATTTTTATCATATAAAAATTAATAAAAATGCAGATGTTAGCGCATTCATTTAAAGTTTTCTGAAATAGCAAAACCTGCTTTATACTAGTCCTATTCTCTTACTTTTTTATCTCCTATGCAGACTGATTCTGAGGCTACAGTGCAGGCACGCGCCATTGCACTGCTGCCGCTTATTGTATTTTTAACCATATTTTTGGGTAGCGGGATCTATCATTCCCTGATCGGAACCGAGTTCGCGTTCTATCAGGTGAAAGCGCCTGTGGCCGCCCTGCCTGCGATTATCTTGGCTGCATTAGTGTATCGCGGCAAACTCAACCAGGGCATTGAGGAATTCCTCAGAGGTGCCAGTCATCCGAACTTAATTCTGATGTTTATGGTGTTTATGCTGGCAGGTGCTTTTGCCAGCGTCAGTAGCGCCATTGGCAGCGTCGACGCCACCGTGCAGATGGGCTTGTCAGTGATTCCACCTACATTTATTCTGCCGATGTTATTTGTGATCTCGGCCTTTATTGCCACGGCGATGGGTACCTCCATGGGCACCATTGCAGCCTGTGCGCCGATCGCTTTTGGTTTCACCCAGGTTACCGATATTGACGTGATTTATGCGATTGGTGCGGTGGTTGGCGGTGCTATGTTTGGTGATAACCTGTCCATGATTTCGGACACCACCATTGCGGCAACCACCAGCCAACGCGTACAACTGCGTGACAAGTTCAGGGTCAATGTCTGGATTGCGGTCCCTGCATCAATCGTCACTATTTTGATTTACGTATTGAGTACTGGCAGTAGCAATGCGGTGGAATACAAGGATTTTAACTGGCTTCTGGTTTTACCTTATATCGCCGTATTTATTTTGGCCTTTAGCCGTTTACACGTTCTGGCTGTACTGACCATTGGCGTACTACTTTCCGGCTTGTTTGGCCTATTTGCCACAGCTGAATTCGATCTGCTCAAACTGAATACTTCAATTTACGATGGCTTTGTCGGCATGTTTGAAGTGGCGTTATTGTCGATGTTTCTGGGTGGCCTGTCGGCGATCATGCAGCGTGAAGGTGGTTTACGCTGCATGATCGAGCGTATTTATAGCCTGACCCGTCTGTTTAAAGTTGGGAAGCAACGTGCCGGCGAAATCGGGATTAGTTTTTTGGTGGTGTTTTCGAATATCTTTGTGGCCAATAATACCGTGGCGATTATTCTGTCTGGTGATATGGCACGTGAAGTTGCCAAAGAATACGGCGTAGATCCTAAGCGTTCTGCGGCACTGATGGATATTTTCTCCTGTGTGGTACAAGGGTTGATTCCCTATGGCGCACAGTTACTACTGGCCTGTTCCATTGCAAAAATCTCACCGGTTGAACTGATTGGTGGTGTGTACTATTGCTGGATTCTGGCCATTTTTGCGATTGCGGCGATTGCGTTTAGATTCCCTCAAATCAAAGCCAACGCTTAACCTCACCATTTTCTTCAAATAAAAAAGCGACCGATACGGGTCGCTTTTTTTAGCTGCGCTGTTTGTGTAACTGCTTTCTGCGCTCTAATAATGTCTGTCCGGTGGCTGCCTTGTAGGCCCGTGCCAATGCCGACTGGTCAGAATAATCCAGCTGCTCGGCGATTTCGGTCAGACCTAATCCCTTCTGCAACAACAGCTCGCAACGTTTGATCCGCTGCTGTTCCAGCAGTTTTTTAAATGAAGTGCCATGGGTACTAAATAAGCGTTGCAAACTCCGTGTCGACATCAACAACTGCCGGGCAAGCTGTTCAACTTTAATGGCCTGATGCTGGGTCCGCAGCTGTTCGGCAATCATTTGCTGCGCCTGTTCCAAATGATTTTCAAGGGGCGGCTTGGCTGCAATCGCCTGTTCTGCCTGATGAACCAGTAGCTGCAACAGCATTGGATCAGCCTGCTCAGACCGATGTGCCAGTCCTTGCAAATCCAGTTCTATGCCATAGTAGGCTTGGGAAAATCTCACCTCGCTGGCGAAAAACTTTTGATAATGCATTTGTCCCCTATCGGGCGCATGGGCAAAGCGTACACAACGGACTAACAGTTGATGATCCTGTAAAATGACACGTCCCAACTGCACCATCGCGGCCATGGTCAGTTCATTGAGCAAATTATATTTTTCGTCCAGATAAGCCCAGTATAATTCAATACTATGTTCATGCTGTTTCAACTGCAAAGGTACAAACTCACTGCCATCAATCACCAGTCGTTGAAAGCGCATGATATGGCGGATCATTTCCGAAACACTACTGCTGCGCGAAGCCATATAACCGAGCACACCAAAATGTTCTGGGCGAATGACCTGCACAATCTCGAAAATCAGCTGCGGACAGTTTAAATACTGCCGGGTTGTTAAAAGAAGCTGATTCAATAATTCTAGAGGCACTTGTGTGGCAAAAGGCTGATCAATCAGGGGGACAAGTACTTCATGTAGTTCTTGCAGAAAGTCAGCTTCCAAAGGCTCAATTTGCAGACCGCGCAGATAGGTCGCCCAGAGTTGAATATAACCATTGGATATTTTAATTTCTTGCATGCGCGCTTCTCGCTGCCTGCTTTAGTCTGAGCAGTTTTATTTTCATTTGGCATAAAATGTATAAAAATTGGCAAGCACTGTCAAAACAATTACAGGATTCCCGACATACTGTTCACATCGTCATAAAAAAGAACGTACAAGATGAATGCAGTATTAAAATCTTTGATAAAGCCCGTGGTCCGGACCCAGCTTGATTTTAAACTGGATGAAATTCCGCGCTACTGGTTTGGCGGTGATCCCTTTCTGACCCGCATGTTCGATGCCCTGAGCCTGACATTTCCTGATGGTGAGCGCTATTTTATTCAGAGTGTACGCCTGTTCCGCGAGCAAATCACAGACCCGGAACTACAGCAGCGTGTTGCAGATTTTATTCGTCAGGAAGCACAGCATGGCATTGCCCATGAAAAAATGAATCAGCTGATGCGCGAGCAAGGCATGCCCGTAGATCAGTTCATCCAGCGCCTCAATTACATGATGAATTACGACTTGAAAAACCGCTCACCTGAATACAATATTGCGGTGACTGCTGCTGCAGAGCATTTGACTGCGCTCATGGCCGAGACTTTTTTTGGACAGAAAGATACGTTAAGAGATGCCCATCCTTTTATTCGTGCCATGTTTGCCTGGCATGCCATTGAAGAAATGGAGCATCGTGATGTGGCTTTTGACGTGATGAAAGATGTCGCGAAAACACCTGAATGGATGCGCAAAATGACCCTGCTCAGCACGACATTTTTGATGTTTAGTTATACCGTCTATCGCGCCAATGTCATGCTGAAACATGATGGCTTCAGTGTCTTGGAGCGTTTGCAAATGAACCTGAAAGGACTGCCTTGGTTGTTTGGCCGTAACGGCACCTTGACCCGCATGGGCCCACAATATCGGGACTGGTTTAAAAAAGACTTCCATCCCAGCCAGCATCCTGTGATTGCGCAATACGATGTCTGGGTAAAAACCTTAGCCGAAACCAATGATCCAATTCAGGCCGGTGAAGCCTTCTGGCAGGCCGCCAAAGATTAAGCTCAAATCAAAAGAGCCTTCAAAATTGAAGGCTTTTAAATTAGGTCTTATGTCCTGCACTTTTACCATTTGGCATAATGCTGTTCAAGCAAGGCATATTCATTTAGTAAAATAATTTCCTGATCATCCTGCTGAATCGTTCCGGAAACCTTGGCTTGCCACTGACTAAACTGGCTCCCGACCAGACGCAGGTTCAGATTTTCATAACGGCGCCAGCCTGTGCTGACCATCAGATTCAATCTTTCATCCAGCGACTGAATCGTCCATTGGTTTTCCGATTCCTGTTGAAACAGCACATCGGCCAGTGGATAAATTTTTCCATTGACCCATAGACAGTTCTCGTTGCCAAAACTTTCATTCACGCCCGAAGCCAGATTAAGCCCAATCCGGTTATGGTTCACATCCCAGAAATTACAGGACAGCCAGAACCAGGCGGTTTCCGGGCGTAAAAAGCCACACGTATCATCTAATGAGGCAAAGCTGCGTTCATTAAACTGGATGGTTTGCCCCTGCTTGTTAATGAAAAAGCCTTCACAGCCCAAAGTGGTCAGTTTCTGGGTATAGGTCCAGCCGTTGATGCCAGTCGGACTGCACATACTCAGCGGGTCTGTGCCAGCACAAAAAATCCGGGCACTGAGTTTAATCTCGCCATATTTGCTGACGTTGATATAACGCACGCCGTTGGCATGCTGGATATCGATCTGAAAAGGTGACTTGTGAAAATAACTATGATTAAACAGCGGCTGTTCATCCAGCACAGTGTTGCGTGACAGGAAATTAATCGCATTCCATTCCAGCACTTCATTGCTCATATGGTTATAGACATAGACAAAACCATGCCCTGCCCATGCAATATCGGCAATCGCCAGTCCAATCGTATAATGCTCGTGCTGAATACTACAGAATTTGAATTTTTTATATTTTAGATGCTTACGCCAGCCTGACAGCACATGACCATAAGGATTTTTGTATTGATATGCCTGATAGTCAATACTTTTTGGAAGCTCCTTGAAACGTCCATAACGTGGTTGTCCATTTGCCTGAATTAAATCCATTTAAGACATTCCATCTCAGTCAAAACTGTTTTTCCTTGGCAGTATTATGCCAATTATTAAATTTTGATAAAGAGATTTTTTAAACCGCTTATCGAATCATCAAGCCAGCCGCAAGTTTAATTCAATCGCAAACTGCTTTAAATCGTGAGATAGGTATTTTCCCAGCGATTGCCGCTAAAACTACCCTCTAGCAGTTGGACGTAGTGGCCATAAACCTGATCGATGGCAATACAGTCATCTACATCCAGCACGCGGTCGGTATGCTGTTTTTGCCAGTGCCCGGCGAAGTAAGCTTTACCGCGCTGTTTAGCGACCATAGCATTCTGCGCAACCACCAACACATAACGATGTAACTCACCAAACTCACGTGGATCATAACCACCCAGATTAATCAGCCAAAGTTTTTCATCGGATTGCTGTGGCTGTGCATCAGTAAATTGCAGCACATAGGACTTGCCCTCGAACTCTAGCCCGTTGATTTGCGCCCAGGCATCAATATGCAAGCCTTTCTGTTCCGCAAACCAGGCATTTTTTAATTGCGGATAGGTATCTTCCAGACTCTCCCCCACAGCCAAAACCACATCATGAACTTCTGTATTGGCACGGGCATGACGACCACCGAGCATTACAATAAACAGGCTGGGCATTACATTTCCTTGTTAGTGTCAATCTTTAAGATCATTTCATTAATGCTTGCCAGTATAGCGCAAAGCTATTCCATGATGATGTAGCCATCTGCCAAGGACAAATTTGCATCATCAGCCTGACTGAATTTGCGCAAAACAGCATGAAGTCATTCGGTACCGATATACATCTCGAGGATCAGTTTAAGTCTATGTCGGACTCAAAAAACCATTTTCAGTGAATACAATTGGCTAGCGAATCATTTCCGATCATTTTCATCAGGATTTACAGCAGAAGATGATTATTTTTTTGTACAAAATATAAACACGGCTAAACCATACAAATCTGTACAAATTTTCACCCAAATTTCAATCTAAAGGCATATTTCGTTGACTGAAATGCGCTGAAAGACGATACTCTCAATGTTTTTATTTAAGCAAATCGGTTCAAAGAGGCTGGGCCAAAAGTTCGGTCCTCAGAAACTCAATCCAACGCAAGGGGCTATATATGGCTGGTGGAAAGTCAACTATCATTTACACACTGACCGACGAGGCGCCATTACTGGCGACTTATTCTCTGCTGCCGATCATTGAGACCTTTACTAAGCCAGCTGGCGTTGAGATCGTCAAAAGTGACATCTCTGTAGCTGTGCGCGTGCTCTCCGAATTTACAGATTACCTAAGCGAAGAGCAAAAGGTGCCTGACACTCTAGCTGAGCTAGGTCGTCTTACACAAGATCCAGACACGAACATTATCAAACTCCCAAATATCAGTGCTTCTGTTGGCCAGCTAACAGCGTGTATCAAGGAACTTCAGTCTAAAGGCTATGCAATCCCTGACTATCCTGAAAACCCGACCACTGAAGAAGAAAAAGCAATCAAGGCACGTTATAGCAAATGTCTTGGTTCAGCAGTAAACCCTGTTCTACGTGAAGGTAACTCAGATCGTCGTGCACCTGCTGCCGTTAAAAACTACGTGAAAAAACACCCTCATTCTATGAGCGAGTGGAAACAGTGGTCTCAAACTCACGTTTCACACATGGACGAAGGTGACTTCTACCACGGCGAAAAGTCAATGACTTTAGACCGCGCACGTGATGTGAAAATGGAATTGATCACCAAGTCTGGTGAAACCATTGTTCTTAAGCCAAAAGTTGCGCTTCAAGACGGCGAAATCATCGACTCAATGTTCATGAGCAAGAAAGCACTTTGCGACTTCTACGAGAAAGAACTTGAAGACTGTCGTGAAGCAGGCATTCTGTTCTCTTTACACGTTAAAGCAACCATGATGAAGGTGTCTCACCCAATCGTCTTTGGTCACTGTGTAAGAATCTACTACAAAGAAGCATTCGAAAAACATGGCAAGCTTTTTGATGAGCTTGGCATTAATGTCAATAACGGTATGGCCGGTCTTTACGAGAAAATCGAGACGCTTCCGACTTCTCAACGTGAAGAAATCATCCGTGACCTGCACGCTTGTCAAGAACACCGTCCAGCACTGGCGATGGTTGATTCAGCAAAAGGCATCACTAACTTCCACTCTCCTAACGACGTCATTGTAGATGCTTCTATGCCTGCCATGATCCGTGGTGGCGGTAAAATGTGGGGCGCTGATGGCAAACCTTACGACTGTAAAGCAGTCATGCCTGAATCTACATTCGCGCGTATTTACCAGGAAATGATCAATTTCTGTAAGTGGAATGGTAATTTTGATCCAAAAACCATGGGTACTGTACCGAACGTTGGTTTGATGGCACAAAAAGCTGAAGAATACGGTTCACATGACAAGACTTTCGAGATCTCTGAAGCCGGTGTTGCAAACATCGTTGATCTTGAAACTGGTGAAGTGTTGATGTCACAAAACGTGGAAGAAGGCGATATCTGGCGTATGTGTCAGGTGAAAGACGCACCGATCCGCGACTGGGTAAAACTTGCAGTTACTCGTGCACGCAACTCTGGCATGCCGGCAATCTTCTGGCTTGACCCGTACCGTCCACACGAAAACGAACTCATCAAGAAAGTTGAAAAATACCTGAAAGATCATGACACCACTGGTCTTGACATCCAGATCATGTCACAAGTACGTGCAATGCGTTATACGCTTGAACGTGTTGCTCGCGGTCTAGATACTATTTCTGTAACAGGTAACATCCTGCGTGACTACCTGACTGACTTGTTCCCGATCATGGAATTGGGTACATCTGCGAAAATGTTGTCAATCGTGCCATTAATGGCAGGTGGTGGCATGTACGAAACAGGTGCAGGCGGTTCTGCTCCTAAGCACGTACAGCAGTTAGTTGAAGAAAACCACTTACGTTGGGATTCACTCGGTGAATTCATGGCGTTGGCGGTATCTTTAGAAGAAATGGGTATTAAAGAAGGCAATGACGACATCAAGTTACTTGCTAAAACTTTAGACCAAGCGACTGGTAAATTGCTAGATAACGACAAGTCTCCTTCTCGTCGTACTGGCGAATTGGACAACCGTGGTAGCCATTTCTACCTGGCGAAATTCTGGGCTGAAGCTTTGGCTGCTCAAGACGAAAATGCTGAATTGAAAGCGAAATTTGCACCACTTGCAAAAACTTTAGCTGAAAATGAAGATAAAATCGTTGCTGAGCTTGCAGAAGTTCAAGGCAAATCAGTAGACATCGGCGGTTACTACGCAGTTGATCAAGAAAAAGTAAATGCAGTAATGCGTCCAAGTGCAACTTTGAATGCAGCGCTTGAAACGATCTAAGCTTTTAAGAACTAACTGAGTCAGTGATGTAGAAAAACCGGCGTCTAGGCGCCGGTTTTTTTAATGTGTTTAAAATAATTTATTAAAATCTACCTCGTAACCAAGGGATTTAATTTCTTTGGCAAGTTGAATTTCCCAGCCATTATCAGACATGTAAACCATTCCACTGATATCTCCTGGAAGTTCAATATTATGATCAACAACTAATGGAATTACTTTATCACGTCCTAACTTTCCAATTAAAAGACCGTGTTCAAATACAACATTTTGTCTCGCTCGCAGTTTTAGATTAGCCTGCTTAGAAACTGCCTCACCAACATCATCTGGCGTATATAGCACAATACCAAATCCAACATCGATAAATTTTTCTAATTTTTCAATAATAGTTTTCCCACTACTAGCTTGCTCATGCAAGATAATAGCCTCAAAACCTATTTTTTCTAAGAAGCGTGCTGTCTCAAGCTTTTTAGCTTTATCATGACCATGAACAATAAAAGCTTTTCTTAATGGTGTATTCGAATTTGTATCAGATTTACTAAGTTTGACTTTTGATTTACTAGAATCATCAGCTAGTACTTCATCATTCTCAATATCCATAATTAGAGAATCAATAAAGGAGATTGAGGGTTTATACTCGTCCTCCATAAATTGCTTAATTGGATCATGATAACCAACCATCACTAGAGGATGAAGTTTTGAGTGTAATTTACTAGTATAAGCAGGAAAATATTTTTCTAAAAATTTTTGTATTGCTCTTTCCCATGATTTAAATCTTTCCCGCCCATACTCCCTGCCTTTCTCTTTATAAGCACTATATACTTCTTCGCTAAGCCTATTTTTAAATTCATTTAATTTTTGAATCAATTCGATTTTCTCTACGGTCATACTTAACTCTTTAATTTAAGCTTGATAATTGTTTTATTAAATTAGTGATAACAGTTTCTTCATTATAAACTAGTTGTTATATTTTTCATTAGACAATAAAAAACCCCAAGACTGAATGCGCTTGGGGTTTTCTAGAATTTTGGTCCCGAGGGTCGGACTCGAACCGACACGTCATCTCTGACAGCGGATTTTGAGTCCGCCGCGTCTACCAATTTCACCACCTCGGGAGTGGATGAAAGGTATAATACGCGATTTCTCAGCACTGTCAACGCAGAATATTTTCATTTGTTTATTTTTAAAACAAATCGCATTTTTTCGTTTTAAAATCGAGCAATTCCCGCCATAAAAAAGAAAAAAGTTTATACTAGCCGCAGTTTTTTTAGCGTAAATCATCATGCAACTTTCTGATTTTAATTTTGATCTCCCCGATGAGCTGATTGCTCGCTACCCACTGGAAACACGCAGTGCCTCTCGCCTGTTGCACCTCGATGCCCAAGGTCAATATCATGACCATCAATTTACCGATATTCTGGATTTACTTGAAGACGGCGACTTGTTGGTATTAAACGACACCAAAGTCATGAAGGCCCGTTTAAAAGGTAAACGTGCTTCAGGCGGTGCGGTAGAAGTGCTGGTTGAGCGTATGCAAGATCGCTTTATTGCCTATTGTCATATTAAGGCCAGCAACACTCCGAAAGCCGGTGCAGAACTTTTTATTGGCCCGGATGCAGTGAAAGTGACCGTACAAGGCCGTCATGAAAATCTGTTTATTGTAGAATTTTCACAACCAATTCTCGATGTGCTGGATCAATACGGCGCCTTGCCGATTCCGCCTTATTTCAACCGTGAAGCGGAAGAGATTGATACTGAACGTTATCAAACCGTGTTTAATGACCCAACCAAACTGGCCAGCGTTGCAGCACCTACTGCCAGCCTGCATTTTGATGCCGATCTGTTGGCAAAATTGGAAGCCAAAGGGATTCAAAAAACTTTTGTGACCCTACATGTTGGTGCAGGTACTTTCCTGCCAGTGCGTACCGATGATATTCAAAATCACATCATGCACAGCGAATGGTGCGACGTCCCTGAAACTGCGGTCGAGATGATTCGTCAGACTAAAGCCCGCGGTAATAAAGTCATTTCTGTAGGCACGACTGCCACCCGTGCAGTCGAAAGTGCAGCACAAGCACATAACGGTGAACTGGCAGCCTGGACAGGTGATACCCAGATTTTCATCTATCCGGGTTATCAGTTTAAAGTGGTCGATCGTTTGATCACTAACTTCCATTTACCAGAATCGACCCTGTTAATGCTTGTGTCTGCCTTGTCCAATCGTGACAATATTCTCAATGCTTATAAGCATGCAGTAGACAGCCAGTATCGCTTCTTCAGTTATGGCGATGCCATGCTGATTGATCAGGCGAAATAAGCGAGAACCATTGCCCATGCCGATCGAGTCTGTACAACAGTCCATTCATATTCGCCGCAAGAAAAATGCAGTGGTGTTTCAAAATATCGCTCGGCTTTGGGATCTGGGTCAACAGGCCAAAACGCATCAGCAATTGCTGGATGGGCTGCATCCCTGGAATGGCCCGATTACGCTCAAGTTTGAAAATAACCTGCCGCTTGCGCTTGCCGGAATTGGGCTTTTTCTGATTGGCAGCATTTTTATTGCGCCGGGAAATATCTGGATTCAGGGCAGTTTTTTCCTCGGCTGTCTCTGCATCTTCTGGGCCTATATTTGCTATGAACAGCAGCAGCCCTTAGAGGAAGTCATTGCTTTTCTGGAAGAACAGGCATTGGCCAAGAAATATCAGCTTGCCTTTCAAAAACAGCCACAGCATATTTCCATGCCTCTTAATCCCCTGCACTTTATCCGGCATTTAAAACAATTATTTCCAGTATTCAATCAAGGTTCGTTGAGTAATGAAATTCAACGTTATGCCAGCACGGTCTGGGAAGACGAAAATGGCCAGCAACATCAGGTACTACTCTTCCAATACCACTATATTGATGAAGTGCAGGCCCGAAACAAGGAAGGTCAGCCAGTCAAACTGATGCAGGTCCATAAAGACCTGTGGGGCGTGTTTGTTTTTGATATCCAGATTCAGGGACTGGCCGTTACGACTTCCAGAAAGAAATTTTATTATCCTTATAGCCATCCCTGGCACAGCAGCGATATTCGCACCAACCAGAGATTAAGCTTTTATGGCAGTGATCCGCTGCAAACTGCCAAATTACTCAGTCCGGGTTTTGTGCTGCGACTGGCCGACTTTTTTGAACAGCGTCAGGGTGATTTACTGTTTCACCCAGAAAATAAGATGCTGTGCTATCTAGGGCCCCATGATTTATTTCAGGTATCGAGCAAGCAGCAGAATATTAGCGATATTTCCACATTGCGCGGCCACCTGAGAACGTTTAAATTAAAACAGCTCGAAAACTTACAACATGATCTGCTGCAGTTTTTAAAATAAATTTTTCGCATCATTTTTAAAATATAGATATAGCTTGGGGAGATCTCGGATGGGATTTTTGATTTTATGTTTGATCATCGTTGCGCTGATTGTCGCGATTATCATGATCCGCAACAGTATTGTCCGTCATCACAACGCCACGATTCGCGCCTGGTCAGATGTCGCCAGTTATGAACGGCAAAAACTGAAAATTCTGGATGGGCTACAACCGCTGGTCGAGCAATACTCGAGTTTCGAAAAAGGCACCCTGGAAAAAGTTACCGAACTGCGTCAGAACATCATGAATCTGAATATTAAGGATGCCGATATTGGGCAGTTACAGCGCATTGAAAGCCTGAATAAGCAGTTGATGCATAGCCTGAATGTGGTGATTGAAAATTATCCGGAACTGAAAGCCAATGACATCTATCTGAAAATGATGGCTGAAATTGAAGAACAGAATGAAAATGTCGGTGCTGCGATTACCATTTATAATCGTAATGTCGAGCTGTTTAATAATCAGATCCAGATTTTTCCGCACAACATCATTAACAATATGTTGCTCAGAAAAAAAGTGGTACGTCCATTCCGTGATCAAAGCGTGACCCAGAATTTTGATTACCGTCCGAACTTTCACTGAGTGAACAGCAAGATCTGATAAAATTTTGCATCCTTGGCGCATTAACTTATTATAAAAATAGCCAAGGATGCGGCTGTACCTATCTAAAACTTATAATATAAAGAATAAAAATTATGCTGGATTATTTAGAGCACTTGCAACAGACGCTGGTCGAGGAATTTTATCGGTTATACGACCATTATCAGGATGATCAAATCTATGCCTGTAGTCTGGTCTTTGACGAATTTTTACTGCTGGATGATCTGGCCATCTCGACTGAACGCAGTATTTTTAAAGATCCTGAAGATCCTCAGCAATATCTAGCGGAACAGGATCGCTGGAATGTCCAGAAATGGCGTTATCGGGCCCACACTTCGCCCGACTCAGGACTCACCCCCTTTAAAACCTTGCTGGCCGATTATTTTAAAACCTAGCACAGCTTTGGCCATCCGGTATTGACACAGCAAAAACAGCTGCACGCGACGCATCTGGATTTATTGCTGGATAGTTTTAAACAGGCCAAACATCGTCTTTCTGAGGCCTATGGTCTGGATCTGGATCGCATCCTGTTTTTCATGAGCCTGCCGCCCCAAGTCGCATTTGAATGCCAATCTGCACAGACACTTAATCCTGAGCATATTCATTTACAGGAATTTCTGGCATCCAGACAAACTACTCATTTACCTGCCATACAGAAACGCTTGAAACTCTCGCAAAACGACAAAGATATTCTGATTGATCTGGAGCAGATGCTGGTGATGGAGCCTTATGACTATCTACAAGTGGCGCAAGATGCCTATTTGCTGACTTTGGAATCCTATTTTGTCGATAGCAATATGTATATCCAGAAACTGATCCAGCATATCGCCGCAATGGCCTCTGAGCCGGGAAGATATTCAGCAGCGCTTGCAGCAGTTTTCTACACATCCGCCAATTTCCCCGGATGTTCCCTAGCTTCAGCGATAAATAAAATTACAGAGCGAATGCTCTACAATGCTGGCGTTTAGCGTAAGAATCAAGGAAAATAGCGCCCTTTAGCTATAACAATCAGCGAACTGTTTTTTCGCCTTGATGTGGAACTCCTATGAAGTTTGAAAAATTAGGTCAGTCGGGCCGTGCCCGTCGTGGTCGTTTAACGCTTGAACACGGTGTGGTGGAAACCCCGATGTTCATGCCTGTGGGTACGTATGGTACGGTCAAGGGCCTGTTGCCACGCGACATTAAAGAGATCAAATCTCAAGTCATTCTGGGCAATACTTTCCATTTGTATCTACGTCCAGGACTGGATGTGATTCGTGAACATGGCGGCCTGCACGGCTTTATGAAATGGAATAGTCCCATTTTGACCGATTCAGGTGGCTTCCAGGTCTTCAGTCTGGGCGCAATGCGTAAAATTAAAGAAGAAGGTGTGACCTTCCGCTCGCCAATCGATGGTTCAAAAGTATTTTTATCTCCTGAAATTTCAATGGATATTCAGCACACGCTGAATTCTGACATTGTAATGATTTTTGATGAATGTACCCCGTATCCTGCGACGCATGAAGAAGCGCAAAAATCTTTGCAACTATCTTTACGCTGGGCCAAACGCTGTAAAACCCAGCATCATGACGTACTGAAAAACCGCAATGCGCTATTCGGTATTATTCAAGGCGGCATGTATGAAGATTTACGTGATGAATCTTTAAAAGGCCTGCTAGAAATCGACTTTGATGGTTATGCGATTGGCGGTCTGTCCGTGGGCGAACCAAAAGAGGAAATGATCAAGGTCCTGGATTATCTTCCAGAAAAAATGCCTGCAGACAAACCGCGTTATTTGATGGGTGTCGGCAAGCCTGAAGATATTGTAGAAGCGGTGCGTCGTGGTGTCGATATGTTTGACTGCGTGATGCCAACCCGAAATGCACGTAACGGTCACTATTTTGTGACAGACGGCTTGGTGCGAATCCGTAACAGTAAATATCGTCATGACCAAAGCCCACTCGATCCGCATTGCGACTGCTATACCTGCCAGAACTTTACCCGTGCCTATTTATTCCATCTTGAGAAATGTGGGGAAATGCTCGGCTCTATGCTCGGTACGATTCATAATCTGCGCTATTACCTGCGTTTGACTGAAGCGATGCGTGATGCATTAGACAACGGTACATTTGACGAATTTGTTCATGACTTTTATGCCCGCCGTGGCCTGGAAGTGCCACCTTGTCCGCAAGATTAATCCATCAGCATTTGCGCTGAGGAAAAAGACAATGTAAATTGCAAGAATATGTCAATTTATTATCGAGTTGATCACCAGTTTTTTATTTTAGGAAAATGTAATGAGCCTTTTTATTTCGACTGCTCACGCTGCAGGTGAAGCTGCACAACAACCAAGCATGATGGCGAACCTTTTGATGATTGCTGTTTTTATTGCAATCTTCTATTTCTTGATCTGGCGTCCTCAATCTAAACGTGCCAAAGAACACCGTGCTTTGGTCGACAGCCTTGGCGTTGGCAGTGAAGTGGTATTTGCAGGCGGATTAATGGGCAAAATCACCAAGATTGAAGGTGACTTCGCAGTGGTTGAATTGAGCCGTGGTGTAGAAGTCAAAGTTCAACGTGCAAGTGTGATTTCAGTCCTCCCTGAAGGCACTTTAAATAACCTTTAATCAAAAATAGTCGTGCCCTCGCACGACTTTTTCATTTTAAGAAGAAAACGAATGCGTTACCCAGCATGGAAATATGTACTGATCCTGGTTGTCCTGGTGATCAGTACTTTATATGCCCTGCCAAGTTTGTATCCAGATGAACCTGCTGTACAGATTTCGGGTGCCAAAGCCGGTACTCAAATTGATGCAAGCATCGTACAAAAAGCAGAGCAAATTTTAAAAACTGAAAATATTGCCACCCATGACAATAGCTTTGGCAACAATGCAGCTTTATTACGTGTAGATTCAAGTGAATCGCAGCTTAAAGCTAAAGAGGCTTTACGTCGTGGTTTAGGTGATGATTACGTGGTTGCATTGAACCTTGCCCCGACCACCCCAGAATGGCTGCAAAAAATTGGTGCCAAACCAATGAAGCTCGGCCTGGATTTACGTGGTGGTGTTCACTTCTTGCTTGAAGTGGATATGGACAAGGCCATTTCCCAGCGCATGGAAACCTCTGCGACGGATCTACGTCGTCAGTTGCGTGATAACAACCTGAAATTTAATAGCCTGAATTTAAGCAACAACACCATTGTGATGCAGTTTGCCAACAATGATGATCGTTCTGCAACGATGGACTTCTTGCGCCGTAATGGCAATGAGTTTACCCAGCAGGCTGTTGCGACCGAGACCGGTTCGACCTTACGTCTAAACTATACTGATGTGCGTAAGCAAGAAATTGAATCTTATGCTGTCAATCAGAACTTGACCACTTTACGTAACCGTATTAACGAGTTAGGTGTGGCAGAAGCACTGGTTCAAACTCAGGGCAGCAACCGTATTGTGGTTGAGCTTCCTGGTGTGCAGGATACCGCTGAAGCGAAACGTGTCTTAGGTCGTACCGCGAACCTCGAGTTCCGTCTGGTGTCTGACCTGAATGATCAATATATTGATCCATATACCGGTCAGGCAACGGGTGCATTGCCACCAGGCACAGAAGTCTTTGCTTATGAGTCACTGGACAGTGGTCGTCAGCTCCTCTTGAACCGTAACCGTATCTTAACCGGTGAACGTGTTCAGAATGCATCAAGTGGCTTTAGCCAAGACACAGGCGGTGCTGAAGTTAACATTACCTTGGACAGCGCAGGCGGCAAACTGATGTCGGATGCCACCCGTAATGCGGTCGGCAAACGTATGGCCGTCTTGTTCATCGAGAACAAGCAGCGCATTAATTATGTGGAAGACCCTGCGACCGGCACTCAGACTGAAGTTCGTACCCCGTATACTGAATCTGTAGTCATTAACGCTGCAACCATTCAGGCAGTACTGGGTTCTCAGTTCCGTATTACTGGCCTGGACTCGCCGCAAGAAGCTGCTGAACTTGCCTTGATGCTGCGTGCAGGTGCGTTGGCTGCGCCAATGTATTTTGTTGAAGAACGTGTAATTGGTCCAAGTCTGGGTCAAGAAAACATCGATAAAGGTGTACTTTCAACTCAGATCGGTTTCCTTCTGGTCGCCATCTGGATGGTGGTATTCTTCCGTCTGTTTGGTGTGATTGCCAACTTTGCCTTGGTCTTTAACCTGGCGATGATTCTGACAGTCATGTCTTGGATTGGCGCTTCCCTTACCCTTCCGGGTATTGCCGGTATCGTCATTACCATCGGTATGGCGGTCGATGCCAACGTACTGATCTGTGAACGAATACGGGAAGAAATGAAATGGGGAGCTTCGCCAAAACAGGCGATTGTGGCCGGTTATGATCGTGCCTATAACACCATTTTCGACTCGAACTTGACCACATTCCTGGTGGCGTTCATTCTGTTCGCGATTGGTACAGGTCCGATCAAAGGCTTTGCCGTAACCCTGATGATTGGTATTGTCTGCTCGATGTTTACTGCCATTACAGTAACGCGTGCCGTGGTACAGCTCATTTATGGCAAAAAACGTAACTTGAAAAAGTTGAGCATTTAAGGAGATCACTGATGACTGAAAATACTCAACTGAATCAAAAACAGTACGGTCGCCCGGAAGACGAACGCATTATTCCGTTTATGAAGATTGCGATGCCTGCGGCATTGTTTTCAATCCTCTTAACCGTTGCGAGTATCTTCTTTATTGCCACCAAAGGCCTGAACCTCGGTTTAGACTTTACCGGTGGTGTGGCAGCCGAATTAAACTATACCAATCCGGTCAAACCTGAAGATGTCTCCAAGGCATTGAACCAGGCAGGCTTTAATGATGCTGTGGTTCAGACTTTAGGTTCTGAACGTGACCTGATGGTGCGTATGCCGGTTCAGGAAGATATCGAAGCTGAAGACCTGACCAAAGCTGTTACAGCCGCAGTTCAACTGCCAAATAATGCGGCAGAAGTACCGAAGGTTGATGTCGTCGGTGGACAGGTCGGTAATGAGCTCTATGTCCGTTCTGGCGGTGCTGTGGCACTTGCGCTCCTGCTGATGCTGGTCTATGTCACCATCCGCTTTGAGGTCAAGCTGGCTATGGGTGCAGTATTGTCACTGTTCCATGATATCGTCGTTACCCTCGGGATTTTTGCGATGATGCAGTGGCCATTTGACCTCACTGTACTTGCGGCACTCCTTGCAATCATCGGTTTCTCACTGAATGATAATATCGTGGTCTCTGACCGTATCCGTGAGAACTTCCGTAAGATTCGTGGTGCAGAACCGGTCGAAATCATTAACATTGCCCTGACTGAAACCCTGCGTCGTACCATTCATACCTCTATGACCTTATTGCTCGTGGTGCTTGCCATGATGCTGATGGGTGGTGATGGTCTGAAATGGTTCTCGATCGCGATGTTTGTTGGTGTCTTTGTCGGGACCTATTCGTCGATCTATATTGGTACAGCCTTTGCCTTGTGGCGTGGTCTAAACCGTCAGGACTTTATTGTTCAGGTGAAGCCAGAATTTGAAGACGAGAACCAGATTCCATAATCTGTTCTGTTTCATGTTCATCGTTCAGCCCGTCTTATGATGGGCTGAATTATTTCTGCTGTTTGAATATGTGGCAGTGGGAATAATCGAAATGACTGGATGGATTTTCTCAATATCGGTTTTTTGAAAAATCACCTGTCGGTGTTCATCCAGGCTTTGGAATTCATAATGATCCTGAGCTTCGCTCACCAACTGCAAAATTAGCTGCAGGCCATTGACCAGATATATACAGAGCATGCATGAAATTGGCAACCCGGCCTGTTTGTCACAAATCAGCCACCAACCTGATTTTAAGCTGGGAAAATAATACGGCCCTGCTACCTGAATCGCATAATGCTGTGCTTGCAGATGAAAAATATCCTGATTGAATGAGAGCGCTGAATCCAGGGAGATAAGTGCAAATGCCTGCTGTTCTATTACCTGCATTTGAAACAGAGTACCTTGCGCTGGAACCGGAGCTAATTCAACTTTTGGTTCAGTCGACTGATCTAGAATGAGCACATCTAGACCCAGTTGTTGTTCCAACTCCCTTGCTGCTTTCTCGCCGATCTGGCGTTTGCTATTCAGCAATTGCGCAATATATGAGGCTGACAAGCCGAAATGTTCACAGATCTCTTTGCCGGTTTTAAATTGCTGCGTCTCGATCAGCAAATCAATCACCTTGGCCAGATTATTTCGTCTACGTTCAAATATTTCGGTCGCGCTCATTTTGGTTTGCTGGTCTATTTTTTATGCATGTGATTCAAATACCTTACAATAAAAAAGCCCGCAATTGAATTGCAGGCTTTTTAAACTTAGGTAACAGGAATTAAGTACCCTGTACCAGACGACGCGCGCTGATAATTCCCGGTTGCTGCTCAAGACGGGCCAGCAGCTTGGAAAGTTGTGCCAGACCTTTGACTTCAATCAGCAGCTTCATATTGGCAATACCATCCGCTTCCGAAATGGTATTCACCTGACGGATATTGATCTGATCCGAGAAAATCACTTGCGTGAGATCTTTGAGCAAACCGCGTCGATCATAAGCTTCCACCACAATCTGTACGCTCTGACCACGAGTCGGCTGCATTTCCCAATCGGCTTCTACCGCGCGCTCAGGCTCTTGGGTGATCATGCGCACATAGTCCGGACAGGCCACCTTATGAATGCTCACTCCACGATTCAGAGTGATATAGCCAGCGATCGATTCACCATGCACCGGTTGGCAACATTGCGCGACATGCAGTTCCACGTTATCTAAACCGTCGATCAGAATCCCGTGCGCTGACAGCGTATGACTGGCACGCGGGTTCAAGGCAGGTTTCAGCACCAGCTCAGGCTCGTCCTGATCCAGATGCATGTGACGGTTCACCTGATTAATCAGGGCATGCAGGCTGATATCACCATTGACCAGATTCACCAGAATGTCATCACCGGTTTTGACATTGAAGTGGTTGCAATAATCACTCAGATCAATCGATTTCGGATGAATTGCCAGACGTGACAATTCTTTGTTCAGTACTTCACGGCCGACTTCCAGGTTCTTGCTGCGATCCTGCTGACGGAACCAGTGACGCAGCTTGTCCCGCGCACGGGCAGTCTTGATATAACCTAATGAATTGACCAACCAGTCCCGATTCGGTTCCCGGTCTTTTTTGGTCAAAATCTCGACCTGCTCACCGGTTTTCAGGGTGTAAGTCAGCGGCACATAGCGCTGATTTACCCGTGCGGCATAGCACTTGTTCCCGACTTCGGTATGCACATGATACGCAAAGTCGAGTACGGTCGAATCACGCGGCAGCTCTTTGATATCACCATCACGGCTAAACACATAGATCTTTTCAAAACCTTCAAAATCTTGAATATGTTCAAAATTCTCTATTTCATCTTCAGATTCTTTATGTGCACTGGTTTCATTGCGCTCTTGATAATGCTCAAGTACCGCACGTAAGGAATGCAGACGATGGTTAAAGGAGCGATCTGTCGTTTTTGCACCTTCTTTATAATTAAAGTGTGAACACACCCCCAGTTCAGCTTCGTCATGCATTGCATGGGTACGAATCTGCACTTCAAGTGACTTATTCTCGGCAATCACTGCAGTATGTAAAGAACGATAACCATTGGCTTTCGGATTGGTAATATAGTCATCAAACTGATGCGGAATATGGCGCCAGATCTGATGCACAATACCTAAAGTGTGGTAACACTCCGGTACACTTTTCACCAGTACCCGTAAAGCACGAATATCATAGAGTTGGTCAAAGCTCAGGTTCTTGCTTTTCATTTTTCGATAAATCGAATAAATGTGTTTCACCCGGCCATTAATTTCAGCTTCGATACCATGTTCGGCCAATTCATTGCGTAATTTATCAATCACAAACTGAATATACTGTTCACGCTCCAGACGCTTTTCATTCAGTAAGGAAGCAATTTCTTTATAACGTTCCGGCGCAAGATAACGGAATGCCAGATCTTCCAGCTCCCATTTCAGCTGGGCAATGCCCAAGCGGTGTGCCAGTGGCGAGTAAATGGTCAGAATTTCTCGGGCCACCCGTTCCTGACGCTCACGCGAGGAATTGGCCAGTTCACGCAAGGCATAGGTACGTTCGGCCAGCTTGACCAGAACAACCCGTACATCTTCGGTGACCGAGATCAGCATTTTGTAAATGCCAGACAGATGTTCACGCTGGTTATTATTGAAATGATCTTCCAGGCGTTTATTTTTTTCGATCAGCTCAGACAGCTTACCCATGGCAAGCGTACCTTTGACCAGGCTATGCACCTGTTCGCCGAACTGTTCCAATACTTCACTGAGTGGCATGACGCCTTCACGAACAGCACGATACAGCATGGCTGCGGACAAAGTATCTTCATCGACATGCAGATGCGCCAGAATATCCGCCATCTCAATACCAGTATAAAAGGTATTGGAGCGGTGCTGAACCGTACTTTGCAGCTCTCTTTCTAATGTTAAGTGGGCGACTTCTTCGAGCTGCGTTAAAGGTGCGCCATCTAATATGCCACGAACCCGATCCAACCATTCAGTCAGATCCTGGTGTGCTTGTTCGGCATGTTCTACAGTCGTCTCCTGTGACAACTCATTGAGTCGTCCAGGGAGTTGCTCACGTACTGTGACCATACCCGTCTCCTACTTTTAAAAACATCATTTCTTTAATCGTTTATTTGATTTTCTTTTTCGAACAATGCGATTGATTCAACATGTCCAGTATGTGTAAACATATCCATCACGCCCGCTTGGGTGAGACGATAGCCCTGTTGTACCAAGAGTCCTGCATCTCTGGCGAGTGTCGCAGGATTACATGACACATAAACGATTCTTTTAGCTCCAAACTGAGGGATATAATGCATCACTTCTTCTGCCCCGGCACGTGGCGGGTCGATTAATAATGCATCAAAACCTTGATTTGCCCAAGTGTGGTGCGAGAAATCTTTGGTTAAATCTTGTGAATAGAACGATATTTGTGCAATACCATTGTTTTTGGCATTTTCCGCACCACGTCGAACCATTTCATCACTTCCCTCGACCGCAATCACCTGACCCGACGCACCAACACAGCGCGCAAGAGGTAAGGAAAAGTTTCCTAATCCACAAAAGAGATCCAGAACCCGTTCACCCTGTTGCAGTTGTAGCAAATCACATGCCAATCGTACCATTTGCGGATTGATGCTTGAATTTACCTGAGTAAAGTCCAGAGGATTAAAGCCGAATTTCACATCAAAGTCATCAAGACCATAGTGTAAGCGTGCAGATGCTTCTGTATCATCTATTCGCGAAAGCGTTTCTTTGCCGGCAGGCTGCAGATACAGTTGCCAGCCTTTCTGTAACGTAAATTCGCGCAATTGGTTGACATCATCGGCAGATAATTTTGCAGTTTCACGCACCAGCAGCGCAATGTCCTGATCCCCCATGGCCAATTCTATATGACCGATGTCGGCCTTACCATTCAGACCTTGCAGCAATTGTTTAAGACGTGTAACCGAGCCAAACTCGCGATCCAAGATCATACAGCGATCAATCGGTGTCAGTTTGTTGGACTGATTCTCACGAAAACCCACCACCAGCTGATCCTTGGAAGGTAGATAACGCACCCCAATCCGGGCTTTACGGCGATAATCTTCACGTTGTGAACGTAAAGACGGTAGCCATTGATCAGGCTGGATTCCAGCAAAATGCTGAAGATGCGATTTCAGCACATTCTGTTTCAGTTCAATCTGCGCATCCGCAGCAATATGCTGCATATTACAGCCACCACAAACGCCAAAATGCGGACACACCGGCTTCACGCGAATCTCGGAAGCGTCGCTCAACAATTCAAGACTGTCGGCTTCTTCGAGTTTCTTAACTTCTCGGGTAATACGGGCACGCACGGTTTCACCCGGCAAGGCATAACGGATAAAGACTTTCTTGCCATGTTTATGCTGCGGATGATCTGGATGTGAACCATAATGAGCGATGCCACGTCCCTCATGCGATAGTGACTCAACCTGAAAAATGTACTCGGGTTGCTGGATAGGACGTGCTTTTGCTCGATGTTTCATGAAAACCTAGGGTGTGGAGATGGGAAAATCAAATTGGGTAAATTCAGTTCGTTGCGAAGTCTCACGCCAAACTGATAAAAAGTCCGCATGCTGCGGTTGAGTATGCAAATATTGAATCGTGCTTTGCAGCAAATGCTGATAATCCGGCAGCAACAACTGGCCTTTTAACAGCAACCAGCGGATATACACCAGCCAGGTATTCAGGACATCACCTTCACAATAAGACGTTAGTTCGATCCATTGCTGATTGCGGACATATTCTGGAACCCGATAGGCTCCGTCACCGCGCTTGCCTGGATAGCCCAGCAAATGTGCCACATCATCCAGCTTCTGGAAATGACGGGCATGAAACATGGCCATCACATCCATCAGATCAACATGACGATGATGGTAACGATTCTGGTAGTTATTATAACGCTTTTGCGTATCAATTTCGCCTTGATCGAACAGACTCGGTGCAGAGAGCCCATGATACATAGCACGGTATAGAATTACTGGTAAATCAAACTGTGAGCCATTCCAACTCACTAGAGTCGGATGGCGCTTGTCAAAAATGGACAAGAATTTTTTCAAAATTTCTGCTTCAGAATGTTGTTCCCGGCTAAACGAAAACAGCTTCATGCCCTGCTCATCCATCCACAAACCGGAAATACAGACGATTTCATGCAGCGGTAAACGCTGAAAATCGGAGCCTGAATCCTGACGGCGTAATTTGGTCAGGGCCTGATCCAGATCTGCCTCGGGCAGGTCCAGACCAAACAGATGCGCGCCTGATTTGAGATCGGTTTGGGTTTCAATATCGAAAGTTAAAACAGGCAGGCGCATAAAACAGTGCTCAAATAATTATTCAGGATCTTGTACAGAGAATAACCCTGTAGACAAGTAACGGTCACCACGGTCACAGATAATACACACAATCACTGCATCCGGATGTTCTTCCGCCAGTTTAATCGAGGCCCACACTGCCCCACCAGAAGAGGTTCCGGCACTAATGCCTTCTTTCTGTGCCAGCTTACGCATGGTTTTTTCAGCTTCGATTTGTGGAATATCAATAATGCGATCGACTCGGCTGCGGTCGAAAATGGTTGGCAGATATTCTTCTGGCCAGCGACGGATTCCGGCAATGCTTGAACCATCAGATGGCTGTAAACCGACGATCTGAATATCAGGATTCATTTCTTTCAGGTATTTCGACACACCCATGATGGTGCCGGTGGTACCCATAGAACTAACAAAATGGGTAATTTTGCCACCGGTTTGCTGCCAGATTTCTGGACCCGTGGTCAGGTAATGCGCTTCGACATTGTCCGGATTTCCGAACTGATTCAGCACCAGACCCACACCATCATTCTGCATTTGAGCAGCAAGATCACGTGCACCTTCCATGCCCTGCTCTTTGGTTACTTCAATTAGCTCGGCACCATACGCACGCATCGCGTCCTTACGTTCCTGACTCATATTGTTCGGCATGATCAGCTTCATTTTATAGCCACGCATTGCTGCGACCATCGCCAATGCAATCCCCGTATTTCCGCTCGTTGCCTCAATCAGGGTGTCACCCGGTTTGATCTGCCCACGCTTCTCGGCCTGCATGATCATATTATAGGCCGGACGGTCTTTGACCGAACCTGCTGGGTTATTGCCTTCGAGTTTCGCGAGTACTGTAGCTTGAGTGTGACTTGCCAGACGCTGTAAACGCACCAGCGGCGTTTTGCCTACATAATGGTCTAACAAAAATTCATCTGCTTGAAAATCAGGGATGGTATTACTCATTATTTGCACCTATATCGAGGTGCGGCTATTGTATGAAAAAATGCTTTTCCCTGCACCCATTTAGCAAGGCTTTTTCAGAAAACTCACTAAAACTCACACACTATCAAGCCATAAACTACATTTCCCGATAATTTAGCCAGGTGAAGCAGCTCGCTAATGAAGATGAAAATACTATTTCAGTCTGGCACTTTTACAGATTGAAATTTCGTGCGTCTTAGTCTTGCTGTACCTGAGCAAAATTAACTGAAATCTCTTGTATTTTTAACTGCTAATCCGAAGCTTTATAAAAATTATGCTTAAATTTTAACTGTCGATTTAAAGCATGCTAATATGCCAGGCATAAAGAAAATACTGCTTAAATCATGTCAACGATCAACAAAAAGCTGTTTAAACGCCTACACTTAAATCATGCCTATGGACAGCTGATTGCGCTGATTTTTGTGCCGATTACCATTTTGGCCTGTGTCGGTGCCATGCTGGTGTTGACTGAGACCTCGAATGCCGCACGTGCCCAGCAGAAGCAGATGGCCATTGCGATTCTCACCCGTTTTCAAGGCACCTCAGAATATGCACTGGATATCTTGAATCTGTATCCATGGCAATATGACCAGGCTCACAACGCCATGCAGAACATGCTGAATGAAAAGCATCTGGTTCGGGCAGCAGTTCTGGATGAAAATGGCAAGAACCGTTTGGGCATTGGTTTTCAGGAACAGGCGCCTTGGCCAGAATTTGAGAAAAGCGGCAATTTTGTTGGTCCGATTCTGCATCAAGATAATCATATCTATGCCATTAAAGTGAATGAAAACACTTTTTCTACCGGCTGGCTGGCGATCGAACTGGATAACCAGCCGCTAGCAATTGCCCGTTACCGAGTACTGATCGTACTGATTGCGACCGGATTACTGACCTTATTATTGTTATTACTTTGCTTGAATTTCTACTCACGGCGCTGGATCGCCCCAATGTATGAGATTCGCATGCAATTGCAACGCCTGAATGCCGATACCCTCGGCCAGCATATGGTGATTAACAGCACCGGCGAGCTGCGTTTATTGCAACGTGATATCGCCAATGTGGTGAAACGTTTGCATTTCAGCTTTCTGGAACTGCGTGAACATACCGAACAGACCGAAGACGATTTACGCCGCACCCTCGACACTTTAGAAGTCCAGAATATTACCTATCGTCAGGCACGCGACCAGGCGATCTCGGCCAACCAGGCCAAGTCGGTGTTTCTGGCCAATATTTCCCATGAATTGCGCACCCCGCTGAACAGTATTGATGGTTTTATTCATCTGTTGTTACGTCAGGGCAATCTCAGCAACGAGCAGAGCCTGTATTTGCAGACCATTCGTAAGTCTTCGGCGCATTTGCTGGCACTGATCAATGATGTTCTGGATTTTTCCAAAATTGATGCCGGCAAACTGGAACTGGAAACGGCACCTTTTGATCTGGAAGAAGCGATTTTTGATGTGATGGACATGTTGTCACCTCTGGCAGCACAAAAACATATTGATATGGCCTTCTATTATGCAGATGGTGTGCCAAAACACATTATTGGTGATGCGCTACGATTTAAACAGATTCTGACCAACCTGATTTCCAATGCGATCAAATTCACTCCGGATGGAGAAATCATTGTCCGGGCACGCATGGAACATGATGGAATGGATCAGTGTGTGCTGCATTTTAGTGTACAGGATAGCGGCATTGGCCTGAGTGGTACCGACCGTAAAAAGCTGTTTGAGTCCTTCTCGCAGGGTGATACCTCGGTAACCCGTCAGTTTGGCGGTACCGGTCTTGGTCTGGCAATTTCCAAACAGCTGGTCAGCCTGATGCATGGCCAGATTGGCTTTGAAGACAATCAGGAACGTGCCCCAACCGAAAAAGGCTCGACCTTCTGGTTCACTGCCCAGTTCCTGGTCGATGAAGATACCGTGATTGAGCATCCTGATTTTAGCGAATTGACCGTGGTGTCTTATCTTGCACATCCGGCAACTGCGAATGTACTGCGGCATTATCTGGAAAATTATCAGGTCAAACACATTGAATGTGCATCGATTCTGGATCTGTTTAGCCGTCTGAATCATTTACAGAATAGCGAAAATACCTGGCTGATCGTCGATCATAGTGGTGACAGTGAGGTCTTGTTACGCGAAATCCGTTCACGTTATCAGGGTCATCTGGCTGTCTATGGTTATCAGATGCAGCTGGATCCAAGCATGCTCAACGACCATCGTGCCCGTGCCCTGCATCAGCCACTCAGCCGCAGCGCGCTGATTCAGTTACTCGGCAATCAGCCGGTCTTCGACCAGGAACAGCATGAAGAATTTAATGGTCAAGGCCTGCATATTCTGGCCGTGGATGATCATTTGCCGAACCTGATTGTTCTGGAAGCCTTACTGGGCGAACTCAATGTCACCACAACCAAAGCCCTCAGCGGGCAGGAAGCGATCGATATTATTCAGCGCCGTTATGAACAGGAACAGCCGGCATTTGATCTGGTCTTTATGGACATTCAGATGCCAGTCATGTCGGGGATCGATACCACCCGTGCTATTCGCTCGCTGGAATCAACTTTTGAAAATCATAGCCGTCTGCCGATTATTGCACTGACGGCACATGCGCTTTCTGATGAAAAACATAAACTGCTGCAAAACGGCATGGATGATTATGTCACCAAGCCGATCCAGATCGAGCAGATTATCCAAATTTTGACGCACTGGACTACCGAGCATTTTAAACGGATTCCGGTACTGGAACGCGCCAATGTGATTGATGCACTGGATCCAAATATTCTGGACTGGCAGCAAAGCCTGCAACTGGCAGCCAATAAAGAAGATCTGGCGGTAGACCTGTTACGCATGCTGGTGGACAGCTTTGCAGATGAACTCGATGAAATGCAGCAACTGATTGAACTGGAAGATTTTCCACAACTGGAACATGTGCTGCATCGTTTATATGGCGCGACCCGCTATGTCGGTGCACCGACTTTGCAGAAAGTCACCGGTGGCTTTGAACAGTTCGTTTCAACCCTGCGCAAAGAACGCCGCAAGGCCGATGAAAGCTTTGTTCAAGACGTGTTGAAATATTTTGATGAACTCAAAGCTGTAGTCGAACAGGTAGAACAGGCTGCCCAGCAAATTTTGAAGCAACATTTAAATTAAACCTCTGAAGCTGCTCAGTTCTTAACTTACTCAAGTGTGACTGAGCTGTCATGCAAGGCCAAAGGCTGCATGCTATGCTCAAGCCAGGAAAAGTAAGGAAGAATGCCATGTCACTCGTGCGCTTGGAAAAAAATAACGGCATTGCCACTGTTACACTGAATCGTCCGGATAAACGCAATGCCATGAGCTTTGCCCTGCTACGCGAACTGGTCGCGACTGCACAGAAAATCAAAAAAGATAAAAGCATCCGTTGTGTGATTTTAACTGGCGAGGCCCAGGTCTTTAGTGCCGGTATTGATCTGGCAGATTTAAATAATCCTAAAAATCGTGCTTATGCCGCATGGGAACTGATTCGTCCTGGTCAAAGCTTATTTCAAAAAGCATTTCTGGTCTGGCAAGAATTACCAGTTCCGGTGATTGCCGCAATGGAGGGCTTCTGTTTTGGTGCCGGGATGCAGCTTGCTCTGGCCGCAGATATCCGCATTGCCCATCCTGACACCAAAATGTCGATTATGGAAACTCGTTGGGGACTGGTGCCAGACATGGGACTCAGCCGTTCACTGAAAGGCCTGATTGGGATTGATCTGGCCAAAGAACTGACCTTAACTGCCCGGATTTTTGATGGTGAATATGCCAAAGAAATCGGTCTGATCACCCATGTCGATCAACAACCTTTAGCTAGAGCACAAGCCTTGGCTGAAGAAATGCTGCAACGCTCTCCAGATGCGCTGATGGCCTCTAAATTTGTACTAGATGCCATGCAGCATCATCCAAATAAATCCCTGCGTATGGAAAAAATCTGGCAGCTGAAATTATTACTGGGTAAAAATAGTCAATTGGCTCGTAAAAAAGACAAAAACCCAGATATTCAGTTTGTGCCACGCCAGTACAAATAAACCAAGTCTGAATCCAGGAAAGGAATAAACCAAAGCATGCAGTTGAATCTTGATACTAAAATTGCCTTCTTAGGGATGGGGCTGATGGGCACTCGTATGGCCACACGTCTGCTTCAGGCAGGTTTTCAGGTAGCGGTCTGGAATCGCACACCAGCAGCCTGTGAGCCCTTGCTGGATCTAGGGGCAACTGCGCTATCTTTAGACCAGATTGCCGACTATCCGGTGATTCTTACCTGCCTGGCAGATGATCATGCAGTGCAATCGATCTTTGCTCAGATCGAACCGTATTTGGTTGCGGAGCAAGTGATTGTGGATTTTTCCAGTCTTTCGGTACAACAAACTCAAACACTTGCCGCGCAAGCACAGGCCAAGAAAGTGACCTGGATTGATTCTCCGGTTTCAGGCGGTACAGTTGGAGCCGAACAAGGCAGTCTGGTGATTTTTGCCGGTGGTGATGCCGCGACGATTGAAAATCTTAATCCGATCTATGCAGTACTTTCACAGCGCGTCACCCGTATGGGTGATACGGGTACCGGTCAGGCGACCAAAATCTGTAACCAGCTGATTGTGGCTGCCAATAGCACCTTGATCGCAGAAGCGGTCGCCTTGGCTGGACTTGCCGGGGTAGATACACGCTTACTGGCACCAGCGCTAGCGGGTGGTTTTGCCGACTCCAAGCCTTTTCAGATTCTGGCACCCCGTATGGCCACGCAAACCTTTGAACCGGTGCAATGGAAAGTACAGACCTTGTCCAAGGATCTAAATAATGCCGTACAACTGGCCCAAAGCTTTGACTTGGATGTTCCGGTGGCGACTCAAGCTTTAACGCAGTTAAATGCCCATCAAGCCCAAGGCTTTGCCGAAGCAGATCTGGCCACTGTGATCCAACAGCTTAAACACTCATAACGCTTGATTGATGCAGCCCTGAATATTGAAGAGACATACATGATTAAACTTGCCGTCAACCTGTCGATGATTTTTACCGAAGTGCCGCTGATTGAACGCTTCGCGCTGGCTCGTGCACAGGGCTTTAATCATGTGGAAATCCAGTTTCCTTATGAACTCACAATTGGCCAGATTCAAAACCAGCTCAGCACGCATCAGCTGAACTTGTGCCTGATTAATGTGCCAGCGGGCGATTTAATGCAGGGCGGTCATGGTCTGGCCGGCATTCCAGGACAGGAAATCGAGTTTCGTCATGCGGTTGAGCAGGCCATCCAGTATGCTACCGCATTGAATGTACCTCGGGTGAACATTCTGGCAGGAAAACAGCCTAGGGATTGTGATCTTTTACCCTGCCTGAATACGCTGGCGAGTAACCTAAAAATGGCCTGTTCAATGCTGCTTGAGCATCAAATTGAACCGGTCTTCGAAATGATCAATGGCACCCATATGCCACGTTTTTTGATTCAAAATGTTGCCCAAGCCCAGGAAATGCTGGAAGCGGTACATCATCCGGCCTTAAAAATGCAGTACGACTGTTACCACATGGCAATGATGGGCGAAGATGTCTTAGAAACTTTGCAAGAAAATATTGCCTCGATTGGTCATATCCAATTTGCGGATTGTCCGGGACGGCATCAACCCAATACGGGTTCAATTCAATATCATGATATATTTCAGTGGTTAAAACATAGTCAATATCAAGGTTATGTCGCTGCCGAGTATAAACCTAGCGGACATTCCAACGATTCCTTTGACTGGAAAGCTGAGTTCTTTCCGGAGCATGACTGAGTGGACTGCGGCTTCATTTGAAATTCAGGACTAAAACCGCTATATTAGACCATGCATAATTGTTAGGAAATTACACTCCCCATGAATTTAGAACCATCGCCCAGCGCTTCTAATTCTCACGATCTTACTATGAATTCAAATTCTCAAGCTGTACAGGACTGCTTAAAAGTCGTACATGCTGCACTTGAAGATGTAAAAGCAAAAGAAATTGTTGAGCTTGATGTCAGCGGTATCAGTAATGTGGCTGATGCTATGGTCATTGCAAGCGGTACATCGACACGTCACATCAAATCATTGGCCAATAACGTTGCTGAAGAAGCACGTAAAGCTGGCTTCCGCCCTCTTGGTATTGAAGGCGAACGTGATGCTGAATGGATCCTCATCGACCTTGGTTATGTGGTGGTTCATTGTATGCTTCCAACAGCGCGTAAATTCTATGACCTAGAAAGCTTATGGCGCAATCCTACAGATACTGACTCTGTAGCGTAAAAACCGAATATTCAAAAAAGCGACCTGTGTAGGTCGCTTTTTTATTGCCTGTTCATCTAACTTTATAAGCATTAATACAACTCAATCTGTTCGCTATTTTTTAATTTCCATCTTGTCTTATGCACCGATTTGATTGGTATTTTAGGATCAATTCATCATCAACATAGACGTTCGATGATCACTCAATCATCCTTTTCCCAAGATATAAAATAAAAAATCCCCCTTTATTAAAAGGGGGACTTAGGAGGATTCTAATAATTTAGATGATTAGTGACCCGTACCATTAATGGCTTTAGTCATATCTTCCACCACTTTCTTGGCATCACCAAAGATCATCATGGTCTTGTCATTATAGAACAAGTCATTGTCGAGACCCGCATAACCGGTTGCCATAGAACGCTTGATCACCATAATCGTACGTGCCTTATGGGCTTCCAGAATTGGCATACCATAAATTGGCGATGTTGGATCATCTTTCGCCGCAGGGTTCACAACGTCGTTCGCACCAATCACTAGCACCACATCTGTTGCCGGGAAGTCCGAGTTGATCTCATCCATTTCCAGGATGTCTTCATACGGTACGTCCGCTTCAGCAAGTAGTACGTTCATATGACCTGGCATACGACCTGCTACAGGGTGAATCGCAAAACGAACCGTTACGCCCTGCTCTTTTAGCAAGTTAGCCAATTCTTTTACCGCATTTTGTGCACGGCCTTGCGCCATACCATAACCCGGTACAATCACCACGCTGTCTGCATTTGACATCAGGAAGCCTGCATCATCTGCCGAGCCAGAACGCTGATTACGTTGGACCTGTTCACCTGCTCCTGCTGTCGGCGCAGCTGCACCGCCCATCGCACCGCCAAACAAAACGTTGATGATTGAGCGGTTCATCGCTTTACACATGATGTAAGACAGAATAGCACCTGAAGAACCCACCAGTGAGCCTGCAACGATCAACATGTTGTTTTCTAAGGTAAAACCAATACCAGCTGCTGCCCAACCCGAGAATGAGTTGAGTAGCGATACCACCACTGGCATATCACCACCACCGACTGGTGCAATCCATACCCAGCCGAATGCCAGCGCAAGGCCTGTCATCGCCCAGAACGAGGTCATATTGCCAGTCAGGAAGAAGTGAACACCAAAACCTAACATAGCAATAAAGATGATCGCCTGAACCGGTTTCACCCATGCACCTGAAATGGTTTTTGCCCATTTCTTTGCAGCCAGTTTACCGTAAGCAAAGACTGATGCTGTAAAGGTAATCGCACCGACGAAACAGCCCACAAACAGTTCAAATAAATGAACACGGCTCATTTCATGGAAATTGACACCATTGGCAGCCAACAGGTCTGGACCTAGTTCAATCAATTTGTTGTTGTGAATAATGGCAGCGACAGCAATCAGGACCGCAGCCAGACCCACCAATGAGTGCATTAGCGCCACAGTTTCAGGCATCTGCGTCATTGGAACTGTACGTGCACGGGCAATACCCACGATTGCACCCAGCACCATTGCGCCAATGATCATCCAGACCACTGGATTCTCAGCTACAAAGAAGGTGGTCATGACCGCAATGGCCATCGCGATCATTCCGTAACGGTTACCGGCAATCGCAGTTTTAGGACCTGATAAACCACGTAGCGTCAGGATAAAAAGAACGGCACCAATCAGGTAGAACCAATCCGCATATTCTCGAATCATTTCCATGGATTAACCCTCTTTTTTCTTTTGCTTAGGTTTAAACATTTCCAGCATACGTGCAGTCACGGCAAAGCCACCGAAAATATTAATACTGGCCAGGAATACTGCAATCGCGCCAAGTACGCTCACCACGTTAATGGTCTGGAAATCCACGCTACCTTCAACGCCGATCACCGGCAGGCCAACGGTCTGAATCATCGCACCGACAATAATGATCGATGACAAGGCATTAGTGACCGCCATCAACGGCGTATGCAATGCTGGCGTTACACCCCACACCACGTAGTAACCTACGAAAATGGCAAGGACAAAAATCGTAATTGTTTCAACCATGAGTCTTCTCCTTAACCACGTTTCAGCAGCACTTGGCCGCCATGAGTGACAAGTAGGGCTTTTTGAATTTCTTCTTCTTGATTCAGGACAAAATTCTTATCTGCATCAAATAATGTTTCCACGAAGTTAAATACGTTACGAGCGTATAAAGCAGAGGCTTCAGTTGATACAGTCGACGGAATATTTGGAATGCCGAGAATTTTAACGCCGTTGTCGGTATAGACTGTTTCACCACATTTTGAACCTTCGACGTTACCGCCAGATTCTACTGCCATGTCCAGAATTACTGAACCGGGTTTCATTTTCGCAACTGTTTCAGCACGGATTAAACGCGGTGCATCACGGCCCGGTAAAAGAGCGGTAGTAATCACGATGTCAGCATTTGATACCGCTTTATCAACAATTGCCGCCTGATCGCGAATGTATTCTTCACCCGGCATCCAGCCATAACCATTTTTGGCAGCATCAGCCGCTTTTTGCTGTTCTTCAGCAGACATCGGCACGTCTAGCCATTTACCGCCCAGAGATTCAACCTGATCTTTGGCAGTTGGACGCAAGTCTGTGGCTTCAACGATGGCACCTAAACGTTTTGCAGTGGCAATCGCTTGCAGTCCCGCTACGCCGACACCCATGATCACCACACGAGCCGGTTTAACCGTACCCGCAGCAGTCATCAGCATCGGGAACATGCGCTGGTATTCAGCCGCAGCCAAAAGCACCGACTTGTAACCTGCAAGGTTGGCTTGAGAAGACAAGACATCCATGTTCTGCGCACGAGACAAGGTTCGTGGCAAAAGTTCCAATGCAAATGCAGACACGTTTTGTGCCGCGAATTGGTCAAGCTCAGTATTACGGTAAGGATCAAACATTGCCACGATAGTGGTATTCGGGTTGAGTTTTTGAATTTCATCACCTTTCGGTGCACGAACTTTTAAAATCAACTGACTGCCAGTATAGGCATCATCCGTAATTTTGGCACCAACTTGTTCATAGGCACTATCGATATAGGCAGCTTTAACCCCTGCACCACGTTCGATAATCACGCTATGTCCTGCGCTGATCAATTTCTTTACTGTCTCTGGCGTCGCAGCGACGCGATTTTCACCGACAACAGTTTCGGCTGGAATTCCGATCTGCATGAGCGTTCCTCAAGCTAATTTTTCTTAAGTAAACATCGTCTAAACGATGCTTCCCCTCAGGATGTGTTCTTGTTGAATTTTTGGATTCTAATCAAACTGTTTGAAATTACCACCTACTATTTATTTAATAAATACCTATATTTTGAACTGATGATTCATAAAAATGATGCTGCAATAGCACATTTATTTAATTCTCTAGCTATTCATATTCGATGCTTTTATAAACGATATTCATTCCACTGAATGAAATATCCAGATTTTGCTGGTGTAAATAAGCGCGAATTTCTGATTTATTTTGTTACATTGATGATTCTGACAATGATTGCTGTATTTCCTGATTTAGAAGCAGACTTTCAATTTCTCTAGTCCCTATAGATAGCGGCACTTTAGCTGCGTCGTTTTTTTAGTTTTGACTTTTTTGACAGATTTAGTACTCAAGCAAGAGCACTGTTTTTAGATGTTAAAATCGTATTTTATGAAATGATAGAATTTGTTTTGAGCAGATCTTCATCAGACATAATTGATACATCTGACAAAAAAATAATCGCCAAAATTTTATAAGACCCAAGTCTCAAACAGTCAGATAAAGGGTAGAAAAAAACCTTGCGTACTATTTATTATATTAATGTACTGAACTTGATTCAAAATGGGAAATCCCATTTTTGCACCAAATTTGCGCAAAAAAATAGAGTAAATATTCCACTTTTTTTGACCTCAGTGATCCTTTTTTATTGTTTCTACCTCGAGCTGCGCTTTAATGAAGCAACCCCATCATCAAAAGATAAAAAATTCTGCAAACATTCACTCATATTTTTTATTTAAAATTGCACTTCTTTCTTTAAGCTGCCTGAGTTCTGACAATTTTCAATACTGGCAATATTTCTCTACTTTTAAAGCGGGAACTTCTGGCCTATAGTGCCCTCAATTTAAACATTATTCTCACTTCTCATTTAAATTCTTCCGGTCTGAATACAAGGTTAGCCCTATGCACACGCCTCTCGATATTAGTCAAAATAAGCCCTTATTATGGCTGATGGCGATTGCATGCGGTTTATGTGCTGGTGCGAACTATTATTGCCAACCACTGATTTCATCGATTCAGCAGTATTATCAGGTACCTGAATCACAAGTGGCACTTACTGTCACTTTTGCTCAAATCTCTTATGCTCTGGGCCTGCTGTTTATTGTGCCTTTAGGGGACATGCTGAATAAAACCAAACTGATCCCTTTCCTCATGTTGGGTGCAGCAGCAGGTTTATTTATTTGTGCCAGTGCGGTAAATCTGCCAATGCTCTGGGTCGGCACTATCATTGCCGGACTGTTTTCCGTAGCTGCACAGATTCTGATTCCCTTGGCCACCATGGCGGTCAAACCGGAAAAAACCGGAGAAGTGGTGGGCTTCCTGATGAGCGGATTACTGGTTGGCATTCTGCTCTCGACCAGTATTGCTGGATTACTTTCCGACCTGTTTCACTGGAAAATGATTTATATCGTCAGTGGCATAAGTATGCTGGCCTTAAGTTTTTATTTGAGAGGAAAACTACCGAGCCTGCCACGTCTGAGAATCAGCTATACAGCGATTTTTAAATCTATGGGGATATTACTCAAGCAGGAACCACGACTGGTTTTGCGTTCACTTACAGGTGCGTGTGCTTTTGCTGCCATGAGTATGTTGTTCTCCACCATCGCTCTGCTGTTGACACAGGAACCTTTTCAGCTTTCTGATGTCATGGTCGGACTGGTCACGCTGGTCGGTGTATTTGGCGCACTTTCTACGCAGTTCATTGGTAAATGGGCCGATCGTGGCCATATCAAAATACTGAGCTGGATCGGCTGTTCTATCCTGATGGGGAGCTGGCTGTTTTTATACTTTGGTGCGGTATCCTTGCTCAGTTATATTCTCGGTTATGGACTGATAAATCTCGGGCTCGCAATTACGCACAGCTGTAACCAGAACGTGATTTTCCGCCTGCGCCCGGATGCCAAATCACGGGTCAATTCACTGTATATGACCTTGTATTTTATTGGTGGTGCATGTGGTTCAGCCTTAGGGGTTTATGCCTGGCATCACGGTGGCTGGAGCATGACCTGTCTGGCAGGACTCGGGCTAGCTCTGTGTGCCACCCTATTCGCCCTGCTGGATCAATGGCATCAGGCTAAGACAACCGCATAAGTATTTTACCTCTATTTAGCTGACTTGCGCCGCCGGATAATAAGGCTTATTCAGATCAAGAGTTTGTGAATTTTCCAATAAAATACAGATAAAAACCGGCAATAAGGCTGCCAGAATCCGGCAGCTTTCCTCTAATGATTTATAATTCAGCGAGCTGTGATACGTGGCGCCACCCTGCATTATCTGATGGTGCAAGGTAGATAAACGCTGAAATATTCCAGCTAAAATTTCAACAGAATTTCGTTCTTTTAAAGCATTCTCTATATTCTGTTTCTGTGTTTCCAAGTCAACCTGACAGCTTTCCAGGCTAATTTTCTGATGACGATAATCCCAAAAGCTTTGTTCCACATAGGGATTGGCCAAGAGTGAGCAGATCGGCTGGCTGTATTTTTCCCAAAGAATATGATTAATTTTCTGATCCAGATCCTTTTGGCAGAGTGTTTCCAGAAACTGCTGCAGCTTGTTCTGATCTTGAAGCAGATCACGCTCATCTGCATAAATCGCCTGAAAGCTGATCCACAGGCTGATAAACTTAAAATCTAGATCTTGATCAAGGTCTAGCGATTTTTTAAACCAGCCTAAGCCACGATGAATTCTTAAATTAAAATGTGCCGAATTTTGTGCTTTATGGCTTTTATAAATTTCCTCCAATAACAACATGATTATTCTCCTTATTTCTAAAATTTTTATCTTCATCTTTCTCCTATCAAAATATACCATTCCAACTTGACTGGGAATTCCAATTTTATTTCTTTTTTCATTCCCTGGATTTACCGGGCTAGCTCAAGTTCGCCGGGTGGTTTTTCTGATTTTATGCTAGTATTACGCCCTCTTTTTGCGACGTCAGCCGATCCGGTTTTAGCCAAAAACCAATAGCTGAGTGATTGCATGGATTGCTTCTTCTTTCTTCCATTTCGTTAAGGCGTGATTTTGAATGACTGATCTGACCACCATTGAAAATAAACTTCAACCACGAATCAGTGTTGCGCCGATGATGGATTGGACCACCAAAGACTATCGTTTCTTTGCGCGTCTGTTTAACCCGAATGTGATTATGTACACCGAAATGGTTACTACGGGTGCAATCATTTACGGTGATGCCAAACGTCATTTGGACTTTAATACGCAAGAACAGCCAATCGTGTTGCAACTCGGCGGCTCGAATCCAAAAGATCTCGCCACTTGTACCAAGATGGCGCAGGACTGGGGCTATAACGAAGTCAATTTAAATGTAGGTTGCCCAAGTGACCGGGTACAAAATAATAAAATTGGTGCCTGTCTGATGGCGGAGCCTGATCTAGTCGCAGAGTGTATTGCTGAAATGCGTCACGTGGTGGATATTCCAGTAACCGTAAAACACCGGATCGGAATTGATGATATGCACTCTTATGAAGAGATGCTGCATTTTGTCGACACCGTGGCCAAAACTGGCTGCAATAATTTTATCGTGCATGCGCGGATTGCCTTATTAAAAGGTCTATCACCTAAAGAAAACCGCGACGTGCCACCCCTACGTTATGAAGATGTCTATCGTTTAAAACAGGAGCGTCCTGATCTGCTCATCGAGATCAACGGCGGAATTAAAACCTATGCCGAAACGCTGGAACATCTCAAACATGTGGATGGGGTGATGATTGGCCGCGAAGCCTATCATAATCCTTACTTACTGGCTGAACTGGGCCAACTGTGGAATCTGGATGCACCAGACCGTTTTGACATCATGCAACAGATGCTACCTTATATTGCTCATCGCATCGCCGAAGGTGCACCTTTATCCATTATTACCCGTCATATTTTGGGACTATTCCAGAACTTGCCGGGTGCACGTAAATGGCGTCAGGCTTTAAGCGGTGGTAATGCCAAAACCTTGAAAGATGTAGAAACTGCACTCTTTAATATTCAGGAAGCGATGCAGCGTACCGAAGATTATGTTCGAGAACATCAACAAGTTGAATCCTAAACACAAAAAGCACCGATCATCGGTGCTTTTTTATAGAGATTGCGCATGAGTTATTGCGTATACGCCGTAATATTACCCACCGGAATCGGCTCTTCTTGATAAGAAACATCTTGTAATGCGGGTTCAGCCAGTGGTGTGATCAGAGAGCCGGAGACATTCTGGTTTGGTTCATCTACAGGTTCCAGATCATCCAAGGCTGAGGCCAGTTGCTGTAATTCCCGATCCAGTTGCTGACGATATTTTTCAATTTCAATTTCATCAATAAAAGCAAAAGCATCATCTTCAATCGACCAACTATACCCCCCATCCACCTTAAAGACTTTTACATGAATGGGATATTCCTCACCCTGATAATTCAGATGAGAAATGGCCTGAAACTCATTCCCTTGACGCTGGACAATTTTGACTTTTTTTACGGTAAAACGATAATGTTGATAATCTCGATTGGAATTAAATTCACGTTGCATCTGCGTTTGAATATTTCTGGCCAGTTCATCCATCGAGACAAAATAACTGCATCCAGCCAGACAGGCGACCATCCATAACATCATGATTTTTTTCATAGCGCCCCCTCTTTTTTTCTTTCCACTTCCTGCTTATAGCTGATATACGCAGTATTTTTATCTTTGCTTATTCTGTGACCCATTTTATGCTTTTTTGCAAAAACAATAAACAAACAGCGCTTCGATTAAGACTAAATATTTATGGTTTCTATGGTTTTTTTGAATTAATGATAAAAAATCAGCCATAAAAAAACCCTAATGGATTCAGGGTTTTTTCGATACAGATCGTTTTAAAAATCATCATCACTGGATGGATCACGATGCAGGGCATCATGAATAGCTTCGATCAACTGCTGGGCAATTTCCTGCTTGGAGGCTTTTTCCAGATCGCGTTTATCCAGCTGATAATGCTCGGCAAAGAATACTGTCATGGCATTTTCATCCGAAGCAAAACCGATATCCGTACGTGAAACGTCATTGCAGGCAATCATATCCAGCTTTTTCGCGACCAGCTTTCCGGCAGCATATTCTTCAATATTGCGGGTTTCTGCAGCAAAGCCGACCATAAATGGACGTTTTTCCTGCTGGGCAATGGTGGCGACAATATCCGGATTTTTCACTAAAGCGACATTCAACTCATCTCCGGCTTTCTTGATTTTATGTTCGGCAACCTGTGCCACACGATAATCGGCTACCGCAGCGGTCGCAATAAAGATATCGCAACCGTTTTCCAGCATTTGCATGCTTTCATTCAGCATTTGTACAGCAGAAGAAACATTCTTACGTTTCACGCCATTTGGGGTGTCCAGACTGACCGGCCCTGCGATCAGGGTGACATTTGCTCCTGCTGCATAACAGGCTGCAGCCAGTGCAAAGCCCATTTTCCCGGTACTGTGATTGGAAATATAGCGCACCGGATCAATCGCTTCGCGGGTCGGGCCTGCGGTAATCGTGACTTGTTTACCCGCAAGCAGGCCAAATTTTTCCGCAATCGCACGTTGAGCTTTATGAAAATATTCAGTCACCTGATGCGCTAAATCTTCCGGCTCAGGCATCCGGCCCAAACCTACATCACCACAAGCCTGTGATCCCGCGTCCGGCATGATCACATGCACACCATCTTCGATCAGTGTCGCAAGATTGCGCTGCGTTGCTTTGGCTGCCCACATTTGCTGGTTCATGGCAGGCGCCACCCAGACGGGTGCTTTCGTCGCCAGATATAAAGTACTTAAGAGATCATCAGCCAGACCTGCGGCAAACTTTGCCAAGGTGTCACAGCTGGCCGGTGCTACCAGCAACAGATCTGCCCAACGTGCCAGCTCGATATGGCCCATGCCGGCTTCTGCTTCAGTATCCAGCAATTCGGTATGTACGGGATTGCCCGATAAGGCTTGAAAGGTTAAAGGTGTAATAAAAGCCTGTGCACCGTGAGTCATGACAACCCGCACATCAAATCCGGCATCTTTCAGACGGCGGACCAGAATTGCACTTTTATAGGCAGCAATACCGCCAGTGACGGCCAAAATGATATTTTTATGAGGAATTACACTTAGATCAAAGCTCACGAACAGATTACCTTGCTGTTGCAGTGGGGCTCACAATAGCATTAAATAATCGCATCCCCAAGAGATCAGCTTGCGGGAAAACTGATAATTCATAATAAATAAGTCTAATAACTATGCAATTTTCTATTAAAAACTGGCCGGAACAAGAACGGCCGCGAGAACGCTTAATTCAATATGGCGCAGAAAGTCTGTCCGATGCCGAGCTACTGGCTATTTTTCTACGCTCCGGTTCCCAGCAACATTCGGCAGTTGATCTGGCGCGTTTGCTGATTCAGCATTTTGGTCATTTGACTGCGTTGCTCGATGCACCTTTACAGGAAGTCAGCCAGTTTCATGGCATGGGCATCAGTAAATATACTCAACTGATGGCCGTCAAGGAACTCGGACGGCGTTACATAGCCGAGCACCTGAAACAGGATGCACTGGAACTTACCAATTCCAAGCGGCTGAGAGATTACTTACGTTTTGAACTGCTCGGTGAAACTCAGGAAGTGTTTGCCGTGCTGTGTCTGGATGCCAGTTTAAGAAAAATTGCCTTTAAAAAACTGTTTTATGGCTCCATCAATGCATGTGATATTTCCATTAATCAATTGCTACGTTATGCGATTAGCCAACAGGCGACCTCAATTGTCATTGCACATAATCATCCGCTGGGCCGGCCCTCTCCCTCCAAGGCTGACCTAGTGTTAACCCGTCAGATTCAACAGGCCTGCCAGCTAGTGGATATCCATCTGATTGACCATTGCATCATCGCCTTGGAAGGCAGCTTTTCCTTTGCTGAGCAGCAACTCATCAAACCGGAAATGCAGTATTGAATAGCACTTGACAAAGCAGGCACAACTCCACAAGATCATGAAAAAAATTGTGATGATTCCAATAAATGATCGTACGTGACCAGCCGACTGTTTTTAAACTGCTGTTTTCCTGGCGGGGGACGATTTTACCTAAAGTTTTGCCACCTTTAGGCGTAGTGATGCTGATGTCAGCCATCATCGGTGGCTTGTCACATATTGGTTATTTTCATTTTCCAGAATTACCCCTGGTCGGCTTTACCCTGATTGGAGTGGTACTGTCGATCTTTCTCGGATTTAAGAACTCGGCCTGTTATGACCGCTGGTGGGAAGCGCGCAAACTTTGGGGCATTTTGATTGCCAATTCACGTCATTTTGACCGTGATTGCCGGATGCTGTCTCAAGGTCGCCGTGAACGTGTAATTCAGCATGTGATTGTCTTTGCCAATGTCCTCCGTGACCGGCTACGCCATCAGACAGCCAATCCGACGGAACTTGTGGAAACCAGCGGCATGAGCCAGCAGGCTGTGACCCAGCTCTATCAGCAGGCCAATGCGCCGCAATATACCTTAAGCCTGATTCAATGGGAGTTAATGCAGGCGCTCAAAGAAGGTGAAATCTCCGACATCATCTATATGCAGATGAATAATCATGTAGCAGAACTAAGTATTGTCCAGACTGGTTGTGACCGGATTGCAACAACGCCTTTGCCTTTTGCCTATTCGGTCTTGCTCAATCGTACCGTCTATTTTTTCTGTTTTATTTTACCTTTTAGTTTAGGTTCAACGCTTGGTCTGTTTACGCCTTTACTGGTTGGAATTTTGGCTTATACCTTTTTAGGATTAGATGCTCTAAGTTCGGAAATTGAAGAGCCTTTTGGTACTCAGAGTAATGACTTGCCGCTGGACTCGATGGTACGTACGATTGAAATTGAACTGTTAGGGACTTTAGGTAAACCGACGCCACCACCGATTCAGGCTCAAGATCATAATTTGCTTTAATTTATAATTCTCTCCTCGCCCTTTGTTATTAGTAGCGAAGGGAAAATCTTCTCTCAAATGAAAAAGATCGAGGTAAAGGAATGACTAAACAAAACTCTCCCAAATCCCGACCTGCCCCGGTTTAAGACTCGGGACATTGCCCAGTTTAATCCAGGGCATGTGATCGCCATGAAAATCACTGCCAATCGAAACTTTAAGATCATATTCAGTAATCATTCGATCCACCATCTGCCGGGTGGAACTTGGTTCAATCGCCGGTGGCAGCTCGACGGCATCTCCACCGAACTTGGCAAAGATCTCGATCAGGTAGCGAATATTGGTCGCAGATAAATCATATTTGGTCGGATGTGCCAGTATCGCAAAGCCACCACTTTCATGAATCACCTGAATCGTGTCTTCAAGACTCAAGCCATCAAATTTGACATAAGCTTTCTTGCCTTCCTTGATGTATTTATCAAAGGCCTGTTGCGGACGGGTCACAATCCCCTTTTCTACTAGCGTTTTGGCAATATGGGTCCGTGTCACCCGATCAGGGATATGGTCTACTTTGGCGAGCACATCAATATAAATATCCTCCCCAATTAAAGGAACCAGCAGATCACAAATCTGTTTAGAGCGTTCAGCCCGGATTTTCTTTTGCTGATTGAGGGCTTTTTGTAAAGGCTCAGGATTTTGCATATTTAGGGCGACGATGTGCACGCCATAGTTTTTTTTGGTGGCAGGACGTGACCACTGGCTGGATATTTCCACCCCAGAAATGATCTTAATCTCATGATTTTTAGCGGCTTCCTCAGCCAATACCAAACCATCCATGGTGTCATGATCCGTCAGAGCCAAAGTATGGACAAGTTTTTCCACAGCCGCTTCGACCAATTGCTGAGGACTGAAAGTTCCATCAGAAATATTACTATGTGTATGTAAATCTACGCCGTGCATCTCTATACTATGACATTTATTTGATCAGATTTAGATACTCTAACATGAAAGCACTTTTAGACTTTGTGCCACTCATTATTTTCTTTTATTTATATAAAACTGTAGATCCAAAAGACACTGACCATCAATTGCTGCAATTGATCGGTTCTGCGGGGGGTGTCGACAATAATAATATTCTTGTTGCAACCACAGGTCTGATTATTTCCATGCTGGTCGTCTATGGTGCGTTATTTGTCATGCAAAAATTCCGTCTGGACAAGCAGCAATGGATTGTCTTGTTTATGACGGTGATTTTTGGTGGTATCACCCTGATCCTCAGCGATGATTTTTATATCCGTCTAAAAGCCGTGTTACTGAATCTGGTCTTTGCCGGAGTCTTTTTCTTATCCCCTTGGTTTAGCAAGGATAAAAAGCCCCTTATTCAGCGCCTGTTTGGTCCGGTATTCAATCTAAGCGAAAAAGGCTGGTTCAAGCTAAACTATGCCTGGGTGGCGATGTTTGTGCTGATGTCATTTCTGCATACCTTTTTCGCCTATTTGTGGATGGATGGAAAATATTGGGGCGAATTTACCGCATTCGGTGACATGATCGTGATGTTTTCCTTTATCATTATTCAGTTTATTGTATTGCGCAAATACTTTAAGACCACTGAATAAGTCCAACTACAAACGATTGAGAGTCATCATGCCATTATTCGTCGTTAGCTGTACCGATCGGGAAGGTACAGTTGAAAAACGCCTCGCGATTCGTCCACAACATCTTGCACGTCTGGAACAGTTAAATGCTGAAGGTCGCCTGATTGTTGCAGGTGCCATGCCTAAAGATCCAGCCAATCCACAGGCCGGTTTTTATGGCAGTACCATTATTGTCGATTTTGACAGTCGTGAAGCGCTGGATACATGGCTACAGGATGAACCTTTCTTAAAAGAAGGGGTGTACGAACACATCGATGTCAAACCATTCAATAAAGCATTCCCTCAAGGATAAGGTTCATGCGTGTTGTTACTGCCAGTATCATTGGCCTATGTTTTATGATTTCTCCAGTATGGGCAGTCGAAGTTGCGCCTGCTCCTGTGATTCAGGAAAATCAGACAGCACAACCTCAAGGGACAGCGGCGACTGCCCAAACCCAGTCTACGCCGAAACCTGCCATTATTCCTGCCGTAGCGACTTCTGCCCAGCCAGTGCCACCTGCCGAGAATAAACCTTTAACTGCAGAAGAAATCGCCAAGCTCAAAGCCCAGCAAGATGCCAAGGTGAAAGCTTTGGTCAAAGATCAGGCCACCCGTTTGCAGCAACTGGAAAAAGCCAATCTGGAAGCACTATCGCAAAATCAAGAATTACAGCTCAAGAATGATAATCTTGGGGTGCAGGTACAGGTGCTGCAAAGTGAACGCAGTGCGCAGATGTTCCTCTACGGCGCTGCAACATTGGCAGTAGGTGTGCTGCTGGGCTTTCTGATCGCGAGCTATGTTTATACCAAACGTCGTCGTCAATGGTAAGCTATAGCCCTTCCCGATATCTTTAAGGTCGTACCCGTTTTGTCGCACGCAATTCAAACTGCCGATCTGGATTGGCAATTGGTGGATGGCATTGATGTGCCTATGTCCAAGCAATTTGGTGATGTGTATTTTTCCAAAGACAATGGCTTGCTGGAAACCCGGCATGTCTTTTTAAATGGCAATGATCTCACGACGCGTCTGGCAGATTTAAAACATTTTGAATATTTCTGTGTCGGTGAAACGGGTTTCGGTACTGGTTTAAATATTCTGGCCCTGTGGCAGCTCTGGCAACAGGTGCGTCCGAATAATCACAGTCATCTGCATGCGATTTCAGTTGAAAAATTTCCTCTTTCCAAAGCTGATCTGATTCGAGCCTTAAATGCCTGGTCAGAACTCAAGCCTTTAGCGGATCAACTCATCTCTCAATACCCGATGCCAATTGCCGGCTGTCATCGTCTCAGTTTTCCTGAAGATCGATTCAGTCTGGATCTATGGCTGGGTGATGCATATGATGTTTTCCCGGTAATAGAAAAAACTGCGCCGGTGAACGCCTGGTTTCTGGATGGCTTTGCGCCTTCCTGCAATCCGGATATGTGGGAAGAAAATGTTTTAAATAATATTGTGCGTTTATCCGAGATCGGCACCACTTTCGCCTCTTTCAGTGTTGCTGGCGTTTTAAAACGTGGCTTAAAAAATCATGGGATTTCAATTTCCCGTCCACGTGGTTTTAAGCACAAGCGTGAAATGCTGAAAGCGATCTGGAAGCCAGCTGAAGAGACTGAAAGTTCATTAATACAAGAAATCACTCAAAAAAAAACTGAGCAAGATACAGAGTCCAATATCAGACCTCGCCAAATCGCTGTAATTGGCGCTGGAATCGCTGGTTTAAGTACGGCCTGGGCATTCGCTCAACGTGGTCATCAGGTTACGATTTACGACCAGTCAGCGCCACTCTCAGGAGGTTCTGGCAATCCACTGGCTTTGCTCAATCCCAAACTCTGTCCAGTTGAGCAAAGCGGTGAACATCTGATGACATTGGCTTGGCAACATGCCTTAAATCATTATCAAAAATTTAAAGCTTTCCGCCCGATTCAGGTCAATCAACTGGCCTTAAAAAATCCTGAACAGCTTTTAGGATTGGCAGACGAATATCCAGAAAAAATTCTTGCTGTACAAGATACAGAAGATCAAGAGATTCAAACTGCATTTCCAAGTTTAAAACTGTTAGAAGCTGGTGCGGTTTCACCTCATCAGTTACGTGATGAAATTCTGCAGCATCCTAATATTCAGTATCAACAGGCCAAAATTAGCCATATTGAAGCCGCTATAAAACCTCAGTTATTTTCAGATGAACAGGATCTAGGTGAATTCGATCATGTCATTGTCTGTACTGCGCGAGAAACCCAGCGGTTTTTTGCAGATTATCCAGTGTTGAAACCGATTCGCGGACAGGTCAGCTGGGTAAACAATAAAACTCAGCCTTTAAGTCAAAATATTGCCTATAGCTACGGCGGTTATTGTATGCAACTGGATGCTGAACATCTGATCTTGGGTGCTTCTTTTTATCCAGGTCGGGATGATATCGAGGTGTTAGCAGAAGACCATGTGCATAACTGCGAATTGATCCACAGTGTATTCCCAGAATATGCACAATCATTAGCTTCTACCGAGACGTGGCAAGGTCGTGCCTCGGTACGCGCGCAAAGTCAGGATTATTTTCCCCTACTGGGTAAAATGAAATCGGATCAGGAAATTTACAGCTTTGCCGGTCTAGGCTCCAAAGGTTTTCTGTTTGCACCACTCTGTAGTGAAATTCTGGCAGCCCAGATTCTCGGCGAAGCCTGTCCAGTTCCATCCAGTTTAGTAAAAAAACTCAGTGTGACCCGTTTTCAAAAGAAAGTGAAAATGAAGAAACCGTATTTTAAGCTACAAATTTAATTACTATTTTGAATGAATCCCCCTAAACCCCCCTTTAAAAAAGGGGGGGACTTTTCTCTACTTTTATGAATAAATAGAATAGATGTAGCTCCTCCCTTTAGAAAAGGGAGGTTGGGAGGCATTAAATCTCACCCATTAAAAAAGCGCCTTGCGGCGCTTTTTTTTCACAGAATGCTTATACACCCTGTTCAAGCGGTAAGCCTGCATCACGGGCAGCACGAGTACCACCCATCAGAATGACATATTCACGTGAGCTGTCAAAACCCTCTAGTTTTTCCGCAGCACGTGGAGCTTTACTGCCCCCACCACACAAGATGTAAATGGGTTGATCCGCTGACACCTGAGTTAGGCTTTCTGCTGAAAGATCGTTAATGGGCTGATTCACCGCCCCTTTCACGTGTGCTTCAGCAAAAGCACTTGAATCGCGTACATCCCAGATAATTGCATTTTCTGGGAACTCAAATGTTGTAATTTCTTGTTTACGGATCATTGCGCACTCCTTTGATGTAAACAACACTTGGCAAATGAAGAAAACATCCCTAGCATCTCAGATATTCTTTCCCTTTGTAAAGGTCTAAACTATGCCTTCTTTCGATATTGTTTCTGAATTAGAAATTTTTGAAGTAAATCATGCAGTTCAAAACACCCAAAAAGAAATTGCGACCCGCTTTGATTTCCGTGGGCAGGACGTTTCTATTGAACTGAATGAAAAAAACAAGGAAATCAAAATCTCGACTGAAAGCGATTTCCAGTGTGAACAAGTCTATAGCATGCTGGAAAGTCATTTCTTTAAACGCAAAGTCGATATTCAGGCGCTTGATCCACAAAAAATGACGGCTTCTGGCAAAAATGTGATTCAGGTCATCAAGCTTAAAGATGGTCTTGACTCAGATACCGCAAAAAAAATTAATAAAGCCATTAAAGAAAGTGGGATTAAGGCGCAATCTTCTATTCAGGGCGACAAGATTCGTGTGACTGATAAAAAACGCGATACATTGCAGCAAGTAATGGCATTCTTGAAAGAACAGCAATTTGGTTTGCCTTTACAGTTCAATAACTTTAAAGATTAAGACAGCAACGTCTGTAGAAGGAATTATGGCAAAGAACAACCGATTAGCCAGATTAGTCAAAGCCACTGCACGATTACCGCAAGGCATTCGTACTGCTTTGTTAAGTAAAACTTTTGGCCGGGTGGTCCCGATGGTCGGCTCTGCCAAGATTCGTTATGAGGAAATGAGTGCGTCCAAAGTGGTAGTAAGTATGGCCAATCATAAAGCCATGCAGAACCATATCGGACAAATCCATGCATGTGCAATGGCCCTGCTGGCAGAAACAGCGACCGGCTTTGTGACGGCAATGAATGTTCCGGATACAGCAATTGTACTGATCAAAAGCTTAAAGGTTGATTTTAAGCGCCCGACACGCGGTGCCATGACTGCTGTTGCTACGCTCACGTCGGAGCAGCAAGCCCTGATGCAAAACTCGGATAAAGGTGAAACCCTGGTTCAGGTCACCGTCACGGATGAATCAGGTGAAGCCCCCATTCAATGTGAAATGCTCTGGGCTTGGATTGCCAAGAGCCAGCTCAAGAAATCATAATTTCTTCTTTTAGACAAAAAAATCCCAGACATTAAATCTGGGATTTTTTATTTCAAGTCATCATTGTGCTGTTTGCGATTCTAAAAGCTTCTGTTTCGCTTCTTCTGGAATCAGACGTTTGTTGCCTTTGACATCTACAGCAACAAAGGTAAACACACCTTCAGTCACCCGAATTGGGGGGCGTGAATCATCATGGCTATCCCAAACCTCGATTTCCATCTGGATAGATGTCTTGCCAACTTTGAGAATTTTGGTATAACAACTAATCACGTCTCCGACTTTTACCGGTACCAGAAAAGTCATCTGGTTAATCGAAATCGTGGCACAACGTCCCTTTGAAAATCGTTCTGCGTGAATCGCGCCTGCCAAGTCCATTTGTGAAACGATCCAGCCACCAAAGACATCACCACTCCAGTTGGTATCTGCAGGCATTGCGATCGTCTGTAGGGAAAGAATCCCCTCTGGTCTTACTTGAGAATCTGACACTTTCACTCCAGGCATTTGAATTAGGGTTGGGTATTTAACTGCTGATCAAGCCATTTTTGCAGCTCGCTTGACCGTAATGCACCGCTTATTCTAGCAATTTCGTTGCTTTTATTCATCAACACTAGCGTCGGAATACTGCGAACATTAAATGCCGAACTTAAGCGAGGATTCGCTTCTGTATCAATTTTTGCAAAAACCACATTTGGATATTGCTGGGCGACAGTCGCAAAATGCGGTGCCATCATTTTACAGGGACCACACCATTCTGCCCAGAGATCAATCAGGATTGGCAAGTCACTATGCGTGACAAACTGGCTGAAATTCTGCTCATTCAGCTCAATTGGTACCAGTGGAATCAGGGCTTGATGACATTGACCACAAGCAGGGTTGGCAGTGAGTTTATCTTCAGGGACACGGTTTTTGGCCAGACATTCCGGACATACAATAATCATCTAGCGCACTCCAATATGTTGATGTAAGAATTCTAATTGGGTCGAAACTGCTTTTTCAAACCATTCCCCATGATAAATATCAAAATGCCGGATATTCCACTCATGATATTGCACAAATGGTGCAATATTGGTCGCAGTTTCCCGACTGGATTCAATTGGAATCAGACTATCCAGTTTTGCCGCAATAAACAGGACTGGAATGTTAATCTTTCTGACTTCCTGAATCGGTCGATAGCGCATCAGTTTAAAGAATGTCCGTGCAGGAATATGACCACTCCAGTAATAATCCGGATTGACAATCGACAGATAACCTTCATAACTGTCCTGTGTCGGCATAAAACATAGCTCATGCGGATCAACTACAGGTAAGGTTTTTGGTGCCATACCAACCTTGGCCCCCATATAATCCTGACTGGAAACTTTAAGCGCCTTGGGGAGTTGCTGTAAAGGATATAGTTGGGCACTTTCAGCCCCATCGACAAAAGGCACCTGTACCATCGCCGCCTGAATATTTTTCAGCTCTGCTGCAAGTGTCAATACATGCCCACCACTTAAGGCCGTACCCCAGAGCACGATCCGTTTACTGTCAATCGATTTGCGTTCCTGAATATGTCTGATCATGGTTCGCCAGTCATCGAGCTGGGCATTGATCGACACCAGTTCACGTGGACGCCCAGTGCTGCCGCCCCAATAGCGATAGTCAAATAAAACCACCGCATAGCCGGCACTGGCAAAACGCTGGGCATATTGCACCAGTTTAAATTGACGTAAGGCAGCCAGACCATGAGCCATCAGGATTACGGCCGGTTTTTCTATATTTTTAGGCCGATAAAAATCTGCAGCAATCACTTCCTGACCGCTTTTGACATACAGTGGTTCAACTGTATAAGCCTGCATACGCGCTCCATTGCGTTATCTTATGGTTATCATCATTTATAAAAATTCCAGAACAGGTTCAGCATGTTTTCAGCTTAATGCTATCATAAAGCATATCGATATAAATGAAATGATGGAGTGGCGTCATGAGCGAAAATGTAGGTTTTGCTGGTCAAATTGGTCCAGAACACGTAACTCAAGTGGTTGAGAAAGGTTTTAAATCGATTATCAACAACCGTCCGGACATGGAAGGTGGTTCCGAGCAGCCAACCAGTGCACAAATCGAGGAAGCTGCACGCAATGCCGGTCTGGATTATGTATTCCAACCAGTAGTAGCCGGTCAGATTACGGAGCTTGATGTACGCACTTTTGCCAATCATTATAATGAGTTGCCAAAACCGATCTTGATGTTCTGTCGTACTGGAAACCGCTCGAATAACTTATATCAACTGGCAAAACAGATGGACCTGCTGGATGATTAAGTCGTTCTGGAAAGGTGTGGTACTGGCAACCTATTTTAGCTGTATTACACCTGTTTTTGCTGCAAATGATCTTAGCCGTGCGCTGACCTCTACGGTGAGTGTTACGGGGCAAATGACACCAAGCAAGTTTCAGCAATTGATTCAGCAAGGTTTCAAATCTGTGATTGTAAATCGTCCTGATCAGGAAACTGGTAATAGTGTCACGGTGAGTCAATTACGCTCCATTGCAGAGAAATCTCAAGTGAGTGTGATTTATCAGCCTGTAATGAATGGCCAACTTTCTCAGGCGAATATTGAAGAATTTGCTCGATATTATAATGAGCTGCCTAAACCGATTTTGATGGTTTGCCGAAGCGGCACACGTTCAGCGGCCTTGTTTAATCAGGCTAAATCTCAAGGATTGATTCATGAGTAAGTTATTGATTATTTTATGTTGTAGTTTGGCTTTTACAGGCTGTAGCTCGATGAATCTAAAGCCGACTGTGGGTGTGAGTGTGGGAACATCAATTTAGTTTTTTAAATTTTAGTTCCCATAAAAAAAACAGCGCTTCGGCGCTGTTTTTTATACAAATATAATTTCTATTGATAATCTACATAAATTGTTGATACTTTACTATCTGGCGAAGAAACAGAAACTTTCAACGTATCTCCTACCGCACATTCTTTTAGACGATAGCCATAATAACTTTGATTACTATTTTTGAAAGTGCTTGGTGTCAAAAGATCAAAAACATTTGCGACAGGTGAACTTCCTGTTGCTAACTCTGCAGTACAAGATAAATTATTAGCTTTTGTATTATCCTCAGGCGTAACACTTATTGTGGTACCTGTTGGCATAGGCACACTTTGAGCGCTATTTCCATACATATTAAAAGACAATAAACTTCCACTTGCCTTTACATTAGTAAAGGTTGGTGTATTTTCAGCAAATGCAAATAATAATTGCTGACGGATGACCGTATCTAAATTATCGTCACATGTGTCTGCGATATTCGGCTGTCTAATTGTAGATGGAGCACAGGTCGCTTTGTTTCCTAATATCGCACGATTATAAAGAAATTCACCAATACCATAATCTTTGTTATATTGATTATCCTCGTTATCGTCACGGAAAAAGCTACCAATATTACTAAGAAGTCGATCTACGCCTTTAGTATAAAGATTATCGCCATCTAAATCTGTAAAGCTTTTATCACCCTCAACATAAGCCAATACAGTCACACGATTATCTAAAGGACGAGGTTCTTGTGTTGTTAGAGTTACAGAACATACTCCTTGGACTGTTGAACAATTAGGTTCAACCTTCCCTCCCTCAGAAACAAAGCTAATTACTGTACCATCTGGAACAGGGTTCCGTGTACGATCAACCATTCTCGCTGTAATAGTTGCAGTGTCACCATCAATTACATTCTGTAATGAATTTTTAGATACTGATAAACTTAATCCATCTTGAGTTACTCGACCAATGGATACAGATACATTTTTAGATACAGCCGAAACATTTTTGTCTGAAACTAAAGTTGCTCTTATCTCTACAGGCCCAGGTTTATCTCCTGGATAAAGATTCACAATCACTTTACCATTTGAATCACTTTTTATAGTTTTGTTATTTTGATTTCCAAATGATACGAACGATAAATCTTCTGGTGCTTGTACTTTCTCAATCAAAACATCTTGATCTGCTATAGGTACACCATTTGCATACAAAGTAAATTCAATTTGACCAGATGATGCTGAGCCACTTTTTCTAATCCCCAAATTAACTTTATTAGATGTATATACTAGTGAATTAGCTTCAAGTGCCTTAATACTGACATCAATTCCAACTTCTGGGATATTTAAACCTGTTGCCGAAATTTTTTGTGTTCCTGTACAAAGCTTTCCATCTGTACCAATCGCTTTATAAGTTGTCGTAACATTTCCTTGATTTGATGAAACAACTGTAGCAGGTTCAAATTTACCACATGGTGCAGTGAATTCGACATTGACATTATTCTGATTGACTTTTGTATTTGCATCTTGCGTTTTTAACGTGATATTTGTTGAACCACCAGATTCTAATTGAGTACTAGCTGCCGTTAAATCGACTAAAATAATATTGGTTGCTTGAAGTGAGAAATTAAGTGCTGGTGTTGATGCTTCGGTACCATCAAAATCTGCAACTGCAGAAATTTGATAGGCACCATTGGTATTTAAGTTTTCAGGTTTAACTGAGATACTCGCTTCACCATTTGTATTTGTTAAAACAGCACCATTGGAACTACCTAAAACAACACCACCAGTCACTGTAAATGTAACTAATGCACCACTAATTCCTTTACCCGACTGATCAGTTACTTTGACTTGAGCGCTCACACCTTCTGCAGCGATTGCCTGAGTAAAGTTACCATTTCGATCAATCAATTGTATAGTACTAATATTAACAGATTTTACTTCTTCACCTGTGCTAGGGTTCGTAGTAATATTTCCAGAACTAGAGCCATCATTATTATAGTAACCATCACTTCCACCGCCCCCGCAGCCTGCTAACATTAGTGCTAAAGTAAGAGTAGATAATTTAATACCTAATTGTTTACTAATCATTTAAATCCCCAAGACCCTCTATTATAGAGTTTGTTATCAATCTTTATTCATTATGCGATATGTAATCATAGTTAAGCATTTATGTAAATAAAGGTAAGCTAAATGTTTTGTATGCTAGCTTATATTCATAAATTGATTTCAATAAGAGCAATTAATGTACGACCTCATCATTATCGGTGCAGGCACTGCAGGGATCAGTGCTTATAACGAAGCCATCAAATACACCCAAAATATTTTAATTATCAATGATGGATCGTGGGATACGACCTGTGCACGTGTAGGTTGTATGCCAAGCAAACTGCTAATCTCTTCTGCAAATCGCATGCATGATATTCAAACTGCTGAAGAACTTGCTTTAAAGCATAACGCTGTCATTGATACTTCAGATGTTATGCAACGTGTGCATGTCCTTAGAGAACGTTTTATTCGTGCAACCTTAAAAGGTGTCGATCAATGGGAGAGCTCACATAAAATTTCCGGAAAAGCCAAATTTGTTGATCCCCAAACGATCGAAGTCAATGGACAATCCTATAAGGCCAAAAGTTTTATTGTCGCTGTAGGCTCACGCCCCAATATTGATGAAACTTTAAAGCAACAATTAAAAGAAAAATACATCACTTCTAATGAAATATTTGAATTTTCCCAATTACCTAAGTCTTTAGCAGTAATCGGGAGTGGCATCATTGCAATTGAATTAGCTCAAGCCATGCAAAGACTGGGTGCACAAACCACAATGTTTGCGCGTAGTCAAAAAGTAGGTGCTTTAACTAGCCCGATCTTACAAAAACTAGCACAAGAGCAATTAAGTAAAGAACTTAATATCAAATTTAAAACCTTACCAAATAAGTTTGAGATCCAAGCTGATAAAATAAAGATTAACTTTACAGAAAATGATCAGACTAAGAGTATTGAAGTTGAATATGTTTTAGGTGCCACAGGTCGGCAAAGCAATATAGATCATTTAGGTTTAGATCAACTAAATTCCACATTCAAGGATATCAAAAACCTTCCTATCGATAAAGAAACCAAACAACTTGCAAACCTACCTATATTTATAGTCGGTGATGCCGCCCCTGATGCACCCATTCAACATGAAGCCGCGCATACTGGCAAACAGGTTGTTCATAACTGTTTGAATTATCCGGATGTAAAACCTATTTTTGCTTTAACCCCATTGGCGATTGTATTTTGTCATCCTGAAATGGCGATTGTCGGAAAAAGTTTTAAACAGCTGGAAGATCAACACATCGAATTTATTCGGGGATTCGTCTCTTATGAAAATCAAGGACGTGCACTGGTTCTGGCAGAAAACTCAGGTGGAATAGAAGTTTATATTGCTAAAAAATCAGGTAAATTACTTGGTGCAGAACTCTTTTGCTCCCAAGCAGAACATCTGGCCCATTTACTGGCCTGGATGATTGATGCTGACCAGGATATTTATCAGATCTTAAAGAAACCTTTTTATCATCCAACTTTGGAAGAAGGACTCAGAACTGCATTTAAACATGCTCGACGTCAATTGGATGCATTGCTATAAAGGAACTATAAACCTATTACGCTTTAAAATTGGTTCTTGCTCTAGTCTAATATTGAGCAATGTTGATGTTAAATTTATATATGACATATATAAGACAATTATTCCGCCCA
>NZ_JALJVC010000020.1 GCF_022967985.1 Acinetobacter lwoffii
CTTTAATTGCCTACTTCAATCTTGATTAATGCCAACGCAATTCTTTCCACATGTTGGTAAGCCGATTGTTCCAGTTCTTCACCAAAAATATCCGGATCAATTTCCTCATAGGACCAAGTTATATTGTGATGCTGTTTCATCAAATCTTTAAGATGCTGCAAAAACAGATTGCCATGCTCAGTCACGGTCACTCCAGTATATAGGAATAAACGTCCACCAGAATTCAGTCGCTGTAAACCTTCTTTTATAATCCTGAATGATAAATCACAGCCATCCAGTTTATTACCACCATGACGGTATTGACGTTGATCTGGATCAATTAAATACGGCGGATTAGCAAAAATCAGATCAAATTTTCCATCAAGATTGGAAAATAAATTACTTTGAACCGGATGAATATGGTTTAAGCCGGAAAAACTGATATTAATCTGGCTATAGAGCAAGGCTTTGGGATTCAGGTCTGCAACCATAATTTCATTAACATCTGGAAAATGTCTGGCAATACTGATTGCGGCTGCTGAAGTGCCACAACACATTTCCACGACCCGTTTGAAAGGGTGAGTCTGAGCAGCTAGATATTGCTTGAGATGATAGATAAAGCGATAAGTATCCGGACCAAAAAATACCGCATCTTGCTGAGTAGTCGGAAAAGCTGAATGAATAAAGAGTTCGCCATCGAGTGAAGAAACCCGAACCTGACTCAAGTATTGATCTTCCTGAACCTGTAGAAGCTGATGTTCTTGCAATAATGTAAAAAGGGCAGAATCAAGATCAGTTTTTTTAAAGTTTAGATTCCAGCCAAAGATATCCTGATGGGTTCTGTGCTTATAAATTTCATTCTTTTTTCGATTCAGAATTCGCTGGTGGGAAAGCGGTGTAATGGTCGTAAACTGATAATCTTGTTGTTTTAAAAAGGCTAATAAATAAAGCAAAGCTTGCTGCGGGCTGCTTTGAATCTCTAAAATTTGGTTCATACGGATATGCTCTTCTATTTATTTAACCTACATGAAAAGATTAATTCACTTTATGCCTGCAAAAGACAATATCAAACCAGTCGTGAATGATCAAAGCTATACAGCACTGGATTCCATGGAAAGGGATCAGTTTATATTCACCTAAATAATGCATTGCTTAGGTAAAAATGTGATGAGAATTGGTTGGATTTGTATACGTCGTAGGCATAATTTTATTGGTTAAGCAGCCTTATTATGATTTTGCGAACTATTATTTTTTATTCATTATTCTATGTATAAAAAAGGCTATTCATCAAAATGATCAATAGCCTTTGTAGAGGGAGCCTTATTAAAAGTTTAGTTTGGTACTTCAGGTAAGTCAAACCAGATCACTTGCGCATCTTCGCTTGCTTTAATTTCTGTGTCATCCAGAAAAGCAATTGCGCCGCCAGCTTCAATCTTATGTTCAGCAATCTGGATAGCGCCAGAAATGACATGGACATAATTAATATGCTGGGTCGCTTTCACTTCCAGACTTTGGCCTTGGTGAATCACCGTAGTTTTGACTTCGGCATTCTGACGAATATGCATCGGTGCATTGTCATTCGGACCACAAATCAAATGCCACTGGTTCGGTTGCTCATGTGGATCCAGACGGATTTGCTGATAGTTCGGCTTGGCATCACGTTCATTTGGAATAATCCAGATTTGCAGTAAATGGACCTGTTCGTCGCCTTGGTTCATTTCACTGTGTCGCACACCGGTTCCTGCACTCATCAGTTGCCATTCACCCGCAGCGATTCCGCCATGATTGCCCATGCTATCCTGATGGGTAATGGCTCCTTTCAGCACACAGGTCAGGATTTCCATATTGTCATGTGGATGTGTTCCAAAACCCTGATGTCCATCAATTAGATCATCATTAATAACGCGTAAAGCACTGACACCCATATACTTTGGGCTATACCAGTTACCAAATGAGAAGCTGTGTTTAGACTCCAGCCAGCCCATTTTTACATGACCACGATTTTCGCTCGGATGTAGAAAAGCATTCATGATTTTATCTCGACATTATTTTTAACTTGAGATCATCATACTGTCGTTTTATAATTGAAAAAATCTCAAATAGGCGACAGATCATTGCATTTTTGCAACGACAGAGCTGCGAGTAAACATAAGGAATAAAAAAGCCCGCTCAAAAGCAGGCTGTTTTATTTAAATCGTTAGACCGGTCATCATTCTAAGAAACGAACCGTTACGCCAGATTTGACTTTACGGCCAAGATCATTGGCATCCCAGTTAGTTAAACGAATACAACCATGTGACGCTGTTTTCGAAATGGTAGATGGATTTGGTGTCCCGTGAATACCGAATGATTTCTTGCTTAAACCAATCCAGATATTCCCGACAGGACCGTTAGGACCCGGTGGTAAAGACAGTGGTTTTAAGTTTTTACCTTGTACAAAGTTAGACGGTGAGTAGCTGTACCAAGGGTTTGGTGCAACACCTGTTACTTTATAGGTTCCGGTCGGAGATGGTGTATCCGCACTACCAATGGTGGCAGGGAATGACGCGATCATTTGATTTTTACTGTTAAATAAGTACAGTTGTTTCGCACCTTTATGTGCAACAATCAAGTGAATACCTTCAGGCAAGTCATTACGTACATTACTGACCAGTAATTTTTCCCCAACTTTATTAAAGTTAGCATTTGGATTGAGTTTCTTTAAGAAATTCTCATCCATATGGAATTTTTCACTCAACATTTCACTGACACGTGTGTAGTACAAGCCTTTCATTTTCGCCTGTAACGCATAATCTGAAGGAATAGACTTGGCAAATGGGCCTGCCAGATCTTTTTCAGTAATGGTGTATTCAACAAAGGCTGGCTTAGAACCCTGACGTGCAACTAGTTTATCCCAGGTTTCCTGAGTCAAAACACCTGTCGGTTTAATGCCATTCATTTGCTGGAAAGATGCAATGGCTTTTAGTGTATTTTTACCGCTGGTTCCGTCAATCGCCCCCGGTGATGCATGGGCATTATTCAGCATGACATGTGCACGTGCGTAAACTGGGAATTGACCTGCACCGATATTTTCATACCACTGGGCATTATTTAAGCCGTCTAAAGTCCACGAAGCTTTGGTCGCTGCAGAGTTAGTCGATGCTTTGGTATTTGGTGCTGCGCCAATAGAAGCAGTCTGATCTTCGGTATCCTGTAGCTCATTCAGCGCTTCAGATGCCTGTTTTAAGTCTTGTTGTTCTTGTGCGGTAATTTGCGCTTCTGCAGGTGCTGCTTGGGCCGCTGAAGCTTCAGTTGCTAATGGATCAATCGGATCTTGCACTGCAACATCAGTCACCACTTGGGGTTTTAATGGTTGTTCAGCAGTAGACGCGGCAAAAACTTGACCTGCGAAAATGCAACCTAGACTCACAGCGAGCATTGTGCGAACGAACATGTAACTCAACCTTAAGAATTATTTCTTTAACTATGTGAAAAAACACTATAAGTATTACAGAAAAAATGTGGAGATGCAGTAGTTGTTTTGTGTAAATCACTAGGTTGCCGTTCAATCCGATCGGTTTTTAAAGTTGCCAGAAGTTATTAAAACTGCGGCCTTTTTGCTATGATGTTGGCAATGTCAAAGAAAGATGGGAATGTGAATGACGACCTTAAAAAATGATCGTTTTCTGCGCGCATTGTTGCGTGAGCCTGTAGATGCTACGCCAGTATGGATGATGCGTCAGGCTGGCCGTTATTTGCCTGAGTACCGCGAAACGCGTACCAAGGCAGGAGATTTCCTTTCGCTTTGCAAGAATACTGAACTGGCCTGTGAAGTAACTTTGCAGCCTTTACGCCGTTATGATCTTGATGCCGCGATTTTATTCTCGGATATCTTGACGGTTCCGGATGCTTTGGGACTGGGGCTGTATTTTGAAGCCGGTGAAGGCCCGAAATTTCACAAGACCATCCGTACCGAACAGGATGTCGCCAATCTGCCTGCATTTAATGCCAAGTCGGATCTGGATTATGTGATGAATGCCGTTTCGACCATTCGTTCAGCCTTGGGCGGTCAGGTTCCTCTGATTGGTTTCTCGGGCAGTCCATGGACTCTGGCAACGTATATGGTCGAAGGCGGTTCAAGCAAGGATTTCCGTTTTACCAAACAGATGATGTATGCGCAGCCTGAAGTTTTGCATGCTTTACTGGATCGTCTGGCTGATGCAGTGACTGAATATTTGAATGCGCAGATCGATGCGGGTGCACAAGCGGTACAGATCTTTGATAGTTGGGGTGGGGCATTAGCACATCGTGAATATATCGAGTTCTCGCTGAACTATATGCAGAAGATTGTCGCTGGTTTGCAACGTGAGAAAGACGGCCGCAAGATTCCGGTAATTCTGTTTACCAAAGGTGGAGGTCAATGGTTGGAACCGATGATTACGACAGGCGCAGATGCATTTGGTCTGGACTGGACCATGCCATTGAATGTCGCTCGTCAAACGGTTGCTGGTCGTGCAGCACTTCAGGGTAACCTGGATCCTGCAACTTTATATGGTTCATCAGACACCATCATTAAAGCGACAAAAGCCATGCTGGATGATGCCTATGCCAATGGCGAGAAAACCGGTTATGTTGCCAATTTAGGTCATGGTATTACCCAGTGGGTTGATCCGGCGAATCCAAAAGCATTTATTGATACCGTACATGAGTATAGTGCCAAATATCTTTAGGATGTAAACCTTGATCGATCTATTCAAATCAGGGTTTGAATTTACTTATAAGGCAGCTTCGGCTGCCTTATTTGGGATTTTACTCCTGCTCGCTTTTGCGCTGACTGCTTCTATGGGCAGCGATCTCTTCTTTGGTTTTTACCGGTATGACTATCTGCTTTTTTTTGCTTTGCTGATTCAGGTGATATTGCTCTATACCAAACTGGAATCCTGGGCTGAAGCCAAAGTGATTGCGTTATTTCATCTCATGGCCATGGTGATGGAAATCTTCCTGACCCATCCGGCAATTGCTTCCTGGCATTACCCACAGCCCGCGGTATTTAAAATCCTGACCGTGCCTTTATTTGCTGGTTTTATGTATTCTGCGGTCGGCAGCTTTTTTGCCCGTTCTTTACGTCTATATCAGGTTTCACTTGAAAAATTGCCGCGTTTCAGTCATATGCTGGCTTTGGCTGTCTTGTCTTATATCAACTTTATGAGCAAGTTTTTTATTTCCGACTATCGCATGCTTTTATTTGTCTGGAGTGTGCTGATGTTCTGGAAAACCAAAATCCGCTTTCAGCTGAATCAGCATGCTTTTCAGTTGCCGATGTTACCCGTACTGCTGATTCTGGCGTTTATTATCTGGATTGCCGAGAACATCAGTACCTTTTACCAGATCTGGCTCTATCCAAGCCAGATTGAGCAATGGCATATGGTGGGATGGGGCAAACTGGGCTCCTGGTATTTGTTGTTATTGCTGAGTCTGGTGTTAGTACTGAAAATCTTGGGACAGCGTAATTCACAAGGCGATTGGGCGCTCAAGGAACAGTAAAATCAATCAGGTTATGTTTATGTAAAGCATACATTTTTTCAATTGCGCCAAACTTGACTTGTCGCTACTCTGCTGAGTATGTAATTTAAATTACATTATTAGAGTAATAACAAAGATTGCATGAGAATAATTGGAGAATAACTATGTTGAAAAAAATTATGCTGGCGGCGGTATTGGCGACTGGTTCAAGCATGGCGATGGCTGACCGAGATGTCGGTTGTGGTATCGGAAGCCAGGTGTGGGCGGGTCAGTCTGGTATTATTCCTAAACTCTTTGCAGGTACGACCAACGTTCTGTTCACGAATCAGTGGCTCGGGATCACTTTTGGTACTTTAGGTTGTAGCCAGGGCGGTACCGTAACCGCTCAAGTGGTGACCTTTACCAATGAAAACGCTGAAGCATTGGCGCGTGATATGGCAGTTGGAGAGGGTGAAAGCCTGAATGTTCTGGCTGAACTTTTGAATATTAAATCTGAAGATAAAGCTCGTTTCTTTAGCGTTTCCAAGCAGAATTTCTCTGAAATTTATTCCGAAGAAAACCAGAATACATTACAAGTTTTAAGCACCTTACAAACTGTGATGGCCAAAGATGAAGTATTGAAATCCTACATCTGATCCGCACCCTAAAAACCCTGCTGTTCTGGCAGGGTTTTCTTATGACTAAAAGAAATTGATGAGAATAAGTTAACTGAATGAAATATGCGTTCTTCATGTTGGGCCTGACATTCAGCCCTTTAAGTTTTTCTAGCGAAATTAATCCAGACATCCAGCATTATATCGCTCAGGCCGAAACTCAGCGTCTGGATCAGAGCACTACCTGGCAACGTCTCATGTATGCCAATCCCCAAGGTCATAGCGAGGTTAACTATTCGGGCTATTTCCTGGCAGAGCAGGGAAAAACTGATCTAAAAAAAGAAATGCAGCATAACATTCAGGCTTTATTCCTGAGCGCAGAGCCGAATCAGTCCGTCCGCTGTAAGTTTCCTGCACGCAGCAGCTGGTTAATGCAGCAATTGAATATTTCCGAGCAACAATTGCCTGCGGTCAGTTGCCCGGATTTGGATAAATGGATTGGCGAGGTCAAGCCTTATCAGGCAACCCTAATCTATGCCACGGATTTTATGGGTAATCCCAGCTCGATGTTTGGTCATACCTTGTTGCGTCTGGACCCTAAAGACCAGCAACAACTCAATCTGATTTCTTATGCGGTCAACTATGCTGCGACGGTCGATGGCAATGACAACTGGTCCTTTGCCTGGAAAGGACTAACCGGACAATATCCGGGTGAATATTCACTGATGCCGTATTACCGCAAGGTCAAAGAGTATGGTGACTTTGAAAGCCGGGATTTGTGGGAATATGAATTAAACTTAAGTCCGCAAGAAACCAGGTTTTTGGTACAGCATCTCTGGGAAATGCAAAATGTAAGTTTCCCTTATTATTTTATCAGTGATAATTGCGCTTATCGCCTACTGGGACTGTTTGATCTGGTACGTCCCGAGCTAAATCTACAGAAACAGTTTAATTCGACTGCGATTCCGATTGAAACACTAAAAGTAGTAGAACAGCAGGGCTTGATCAAACAGAAAGTTTACCGTCCGGCGCTTGAAACTCAATTGCTGGCACAGTCCAGACAGCATGGCAAAGCGCTGGCAAAAACTGCGCATCAGCTGGCTTATGCAGAAACAGGTGCAATGCCTTCAATCTTGCAGCCCTATCCGGCAGAAGATCAGGCCAAAATTCTGGAAATGGCCTATGATCATTTATATCTGGACTTTCTCCGACAAACAGTCGATAAATCATTTTCCCAGCCACGTTTCCGCAAGTTACTGGGTTTAAGAAGCCAGCTGGATATCGAGAAACAGCGTAAAGCGCCGGAACGTCCAAAAACAGATCCAGTACAAAGCCATCATGCACGAAATATCAGTCTTCAGGCCGGACAGGTTCAGGGTGAATCCTTTGTCCAGCTTGGCCATCGGCAGGCCTATCATGATCTCATCGACCCGCAAGGTGGTTTTCGAACCGGAACACAATTGTTGTTTCTAGATGGGGCTTTGCAATATCGTGACAGTGAGCTCAAGCTGGAACATCTGGATCTATTTACTGTCAATTCCTATAACCCGGTCAATCCGTTTAATACGCCATTATCCTGGGGTTTTAATCTGGGCTGGAAACAGGAGGCACTGGATGCGCATGGCCAGTTTAGTGAAGATGAACAGCATGGCGTCGCCAGCTTAAAAACTCAGGGTGGTTATAGCTGGGCAAATGCCAGCCGTGAACATCTATGTTATGCGCAAATGCAAACTCAGCTACAGGCAGGCAAGGCACTGGATCAAGGCTGGCGCGTAGGTGCTGGCCCTACTGTGGGGTGCCAGAATATCTGGAGCGATCAGATCAACAGTCTGGTGCAGGTGGAACTGCCTTATTGGGAAGATTCGCATCGCTGGCAGCTGAAACTGAATACTGAACTCCAATATGCATTCAATCCACAACATGCGCTTCGGCTGTCTTGGGAATATCAGCAACAGCAGTCCAAAGACTGGGATCAGTGGAGTCTTGGTTTGATCCGGTATTTTTAAGATTGAGTTAAAACTGATTAACACTATTCATAAAGTGCTGTGTATCCATGAGGTTGCTGTTCGGTTTTCCCTTGTATAAAAAAATTGGCTAGGTTGGGTACAAATAATCTGGTCGATATTTTAGGAAAAATACCTGATATTTGTTATATTTGTCACATAATGTGAGTGCGAATTGCAAGGTTTTGGGGAACACACAGTATGAATAATGAATGCATGGCAAGACTGGCCGAGCAATGGGAACAGATCTGTCAAAATTATTCATCTGATGACTTATTGCATGCCTTTCACTTTATTCAAGATCACTCCCTGATTCTGGTGGAAGAATTCTATAAAAACATGCTCCTTGAAAAGGAATCTGCAGAATTCTTTTCTGATGACTTGATTCAACAGCGCTTGCGCGACACTTTAAATGCTTGGCTACTTGAAAGCTTTAGTGTGGGAATTAATAAACGCTATGCCGATGCCGTGCAGAAACAGGCGATGGTGGGGCATGTGCATGCGCGTGTCGGAATTCCGTCTTGGCTGATCATGCGCGGTGTGCGTGAAATTGAGCGTAAAATGTTTGAACTGCTGGATGAGAATCCTCACCACAGTATGTTGACCACCTGCAGTTATATTGTCCAGATCATGGGATTTGCCACAGAAGTCATGTGCCGATCTTATGAAGCTAAAACAGCCATGAATCAGGAAATTAAACACAGTTATCGTGTTTTTTCAGCAATGCAGGATGTGGCCGTACAAAAAGATAAACAGCGCAGTTCATTGCTAGACTGGGAAAATGAGCTCATGTTCAAGGTCTTTTCTGAGCATGAAAAATTGAATCATCCGATGTTGTCCAAGTCGGAGTTTGGTTTATGGTTTATTCATAAAGCCTCTTATGCTTTTACCGGTTCTGATCAGGTCGATTTAATCATTGAGCGAATTTATCAAGTCGATGAACTTAATCAAGATATTATGGACTGTACGGACAAAAACAATATGCTGGGACTGATCCAACGAATCCGTGACTTGAACCGTGAGATTCAGTTGTTAGTAGATCAGTTATTTCAGGTGGCCGAATATATTGAATCAGGTAATGATTCATTGACCCAGTTATTGAATCGTCGTTATTTGAATACCATTATTTCACGTGAAATCACTTTTTCCCGTAAGAATCATACGCCTTTGTCTTTACTTGCCATTGATGCTGATTATTTCAAAAGTATTAATGACAAATTCGGACATGCAGCAGGTGATCTGGCCTTGAAATTTCTGGCCGAAGCATTGCAAAAATACAGTCAGGGCAGTGATTATGCTTTCCGGGTCGGCGGTGAAGAGTTTTTGCTATTACTGGTGGATACTGATGAGAAACGTGCCCTCAATATTGCCGAAAGTATTCGTAAATATATTGAAAATGGCATGATTAATTCGGCACAAGGCCAGCAGTTTAAATTTACGGTCAGTATTGGTTGTGTGCTTTATGATGGACATCCGGATTATCAGCGCTTCCTGAATGCGGCAGATTCTGCCTTGTATATGGCGAAGAACAACGGGCGTAACAGAGTTTATATTGCTCATCAGTCCTTGAACCCTGTCGCACAGCCACTCTCAGTTTAAATGAAAGGTTTTTAGCCAGTTGCAGACTGCTGCTCTATAAATTCCTGAAATTTCTGTTTTTGCTGGAGATATTCGGGATGATTTTTAGCTTCATCCCATTTCTGTTTAAAGATTTTGGCAGCAGCGGCTTTAACCGGATCTTCATGATTACGTGGCAGCTCGGAACGGCCATGCGCACCACTCAAGCCTTTTTTATCCTCCGGAACCGGGCCATCGTATTTTTTGCCACCTTTATGATTGGCATAACGTCGGGCACGGGTGAAACCCATCTGTAAAAACTTGCGTGCCATGTCCGCACCGATAAAATCTTCTTGCTTTAAATAGTCTAGAAAAAGCTGATAGATTTTCTCGCTACTGGCTTGTGCTTTTTCTTCATCTGCAAAGCGCCAGTGCGGCAGGATTTCTGATTTATAAGGCTCAACCAGTAATACACCTTGTTCACCACGGCCAATCCGGTAGAGCTCCGGTCGTTTGCGGAAATTAACCTTTGCAAAGTCCAGAGAATAATCAAAACTATTCGAAACTACACGTGACGGGCGTTTTGGTGGCGCTACTTTGGCAGATGGCTTCATATTCGGCCTTTTCTGAAATTTAAAATTGCTCAATATTTCAGCTAATACAAATTATAAAAATAAAGGGGCAGGATACAGAAAAGCCCCTGTCATTTAGAGCTAGGGGCTTTCATTTTACTTCGATTTTTTTGAACTGGTCTTCGAGGTTTTAGCCTTGGTTGACTTGCTCTTAGAGGAGCTACTCGACTGCTTTTTAGCAGGCGCCGATTTTTTTGAAGAAGACTTTTTCACTTTAGTGTCGTCTTTACTCTTGTTGCTGCTTTTCGCTTTAGCCGGTTTTTTCGCGGAAGAGGTCTTTTGGTCTTTCGCTTTATCACTGGCTTTTGAGCTCGAATTTTTCTTCGCCTTCACTTTTTCATCTTTGCTGGCATTGTCTTTCTTAGAAGATGCCGCTTTAGATTTACTGCTCGCCGCTTTTTTAGTGACTTTGCGATCACTGTCTTTGTCACTACTCTTATTCGACTTTTTCAGTTTCTCATCTTGGGTCTTTTTAGCAGTTTTTGCTGATTTTTTGCTGTCTTTCGCCTGGTTATTTTTACTATTCGCCATGGTTACTTTCCTTATCATTAAAAATCAATCAGAAAGATATAAAGCGCTTTGCTGTATATCAACTTCAAATTACTTTAAGGGGAGAGCGGCAGGATTAAAACTTTATCGTGTATCCAAGTGTAGGCTTGTTGCAAACACAAGCAGGAATTGTTCGAGTTCCAGACTAAAACATGGCAAGTTTTGGGACAGGTATTTAAACCCTGTTACCAGATGTCATTTATAGCAAGTGAGCTTTGGAGTTAAGTATTGATATCTATTCCTCCAAAAGCAAAAAACCCCGAATGATCGAGGTTTTGAGTAACTTATTTTTAAGCTTAAATAATTAATAGCTTTCTGGAACCGCACTTAAAAATTCACGGCGTGTTTCTTTATCGGTTTTAAAATCACCAATAAATGATACCGTACGTGTGGTTGATTCCTGCTTGCCTACACCGCGCATCATCATGCACATGTGCGCAGAATCAATGACTACGGCAACACCACGTGCTTTGGTGACTTCAGCCACGGCTTCTGCAATTTGCTGAGTCAGGTTTTCCTGAATCTGCAAACGGCGTGCAAACATTTCAGTAATGCGGGCAAATTTAGACAGGCCTAAAACATGACCTTCCGGCAAATAGGCGATATGCACGCGGCCATAAAATGGCAATAAGTGATGCTCACATAGCGAATAAAATTCGATGTTTTTGACCAAGACCATTTCACGGTTATCTGAAGGGAAGACCGCCTTGTTGGTCACTTCTTCAAGTGTCTGGCTATAACCCGAGGTTAAATATGAAAATGCTTTCGCAGCGCGCACAGGCGTATCTTTGAGACCAGGGCGATTTAGATCTTCGCCAACGGCAGTAAGAATGTTTGCGTAGGATTGCTGCATAGTCATATGACGTATTCACTTAAACTGAGAATGAACAAGGACGGCATTGTAGCAGAAAACTTTTACAATGCCTTGTTTTGAGGCTAAAACCGTTTACTGTTTGAACTTTGGATTCTTTTCTGTACGTTTGAGCAGAACCAATACTGCACCGGTACCGCCTTGCTTTTCAGGTGCACTGACAAAAGCCAAAACATCGCGATGCTGACGTAGCCAGCCGTTGACATAGGTTTTTAAAATCGCTTCCGGACCTTTACCATGTACGATTTTAATCACGTTCTGGTTTTCATCTTTGGCGATCTGGATAATCTGCAGCACGGCTTGACGCGCTTCTTCTACGGTACAGCCATGCAGATCCACAGCTTCAAACCAACGCAAGTTACCGGCTTTCAAGTCTTCAAACACTTTATGCTGCAAGGTGGCAATGCGATAGCTCAAGTTGGCCTGACTCCCGACAGGATTGAGCATGGCCTGCGTATCTGATAAAGCCATTGCTTCTGTTTCCATCGGACCAGTAGCCGCTGCACGCTTTGCCAAGATTTGTGCATCCGGTTTTTTCTTGCGTGGCTTGTCTAGTTGAACCGTATTTCCCGATTCAATTTTTTGCACGCCCTGCATTTGCTTGCGGAATAATTCCAGTTCTTCTAACGCTTCTTGCTCGACAGTCTTTTCAACAGGTGCAGCAACGACCGCAGGCGTTTGCGGCTGTGTAATTTGCTTCTTAAAAGATTTCAGCAGGTTGTACTGGTCTTTAGATAATGAAGAATCGTGTTTACTCATAATGTAAAAACAAGGGAGATGCGGAATTTACAAGAATTATAGTCTGAAAATAGACAAAGGAGAACTGAATTGCGTTCATGACATTGCTGAGGATTTTAAATATGCTCGAGATTCTATGGTCTACTTTTCAATATTGAAAATAAAAAAGCCCAATCCTGAGATTGGGCTTTTTTAATGCTTAGGTAAGCATTTACAACTTTAAACCACTTCAGGCTCACCAAACAGATCACGGAAAGCATGATCCGGACGTGGCTGTTTCATGAAGCTTTCGCCGACCAGAAAGGCGTGAATATCATTTTTCTGCATCATCGCAACATCCGCAGGTGTGGCAATACCACTTTCAGTCACCAGCAGGCGTGAAGGGTCCAGTAATTTTTTCAAACGTAATGATGTGTTTAAATCCACATCAAAGGTTTTTAAATTACGGTTATTTACACCGAGCAGACAACGATCAGAAAGTTTTAAAGCACGGGATAGTTCTTCTTCATCGTGAACTTCAACCAGTACATCCAGATGATGTTCAAATGCAGTTTTAGACATTTCTTCTAACTGCTGGTCAGACAGGCAAGCCACAATTAGCAAGATACAGTCTGCATGCAGGGCACGTGCTTCGATAACTCCATAAGGATCGATCAGAAAGTCTTTGCGCAGTGCAGGCAGGTCGCAATGTGAACGGGCAATCTGAATGTTGTCATCGTGACCCTGGAAAAAGTCTACATCGGTCAGCACCGATAAACAGGCTGCACCTGCCTCCTGATACTGTGCTGCAATTTCCGCAGGGTTAAAGTTCTCGCGAATAATGCCCTTGGATGGCGAAGCTTTCTTAATTTCAGCAATGACACCCGGACGTTTCGACACTAAAGACTGGGCAAAACCACGCACAGGTGATGCACCTTGTGCCAGTTCTTCCAGATCTTTATAGCTTTTCTGCTTTAAACGTAGGGCAAATTCTTCTTTTTTACGGTCAACAATTTTGCCTAAAATTGTATTTGCGATATCCACCATGATCAAAATCCCTGACCGAATTAAGCTTCGTAATGTTTAATAGTTTTGGTAAATTCAGACAGTACACTCATTTTCTCAAGTGCCTGACCGCCATAGATAATGTCATGTGCCAGCGCAACACCTTGCTTATAGCTGCTGGTCAAACCGGAGACATAAATACCTGCGCCGGCATTCAGCGCGATCATATTGGCGGCTTTATCGCCGATGTCTGATTTTTTCTTGCCCAGTGCATCTTTGATTAAAGCCAGACTTTGCGCAGAATCTTCCACAATCAGTCCGGTCAGAGTTTGCGATTCAATATCGACCGATTCAGGAATAATTTCCCATTCGGTGACTTCGCCATTTTTCAGTTCAGCAACATGAGTTGAAGAGGCAATACTGATTTCATCCAGACCATCACGTGAATGTACCACCATCACATGTTCAGCACCGAGCTGTTTCATGACTTCCGCAATCGGACGGCAGAGTTCATTGGAAAATACGCCAATGACTAAACGATTTACTCCGGCCGGATTCGTAAGCGGGCCAAGTAAATTGAAAATACTACGAATTCCTAATTCTTTACGTGGGCCGATTGCATATTTCATGGCTTGATGATGATTCGGCGCAAACAGGAAACCGACACCAACGTCACGGATACAGCGTTCAGTCTGCTGCATATTCAGGTCCAGGTTAATCCCGGCCTGTTCCAGTAAATCCGACGAACCTGATTTGGTCGAAACGCCGCGGTTACCATGTTTGGCAATGGTTGCGCCCGCTGCTGCAATTACAAATGCAGAAGCAGTAGAAACATTAAACAGGTTCTGGCCATCACCGCCTGTACCCACGATGTCCACTAAATATGGAATATCACTGACATCAATTTTGGTAGCCAGTTCACGCATAACACGTGCAGCTGCAGTAATCTCATCAATGCTTTCGCCTTTTAGGCGTAAGCCCATCAGCAGGGCACCAATCTGGGCATCGGTCGCTTCACCTGACATGATGGCGCGCATCACGTCTTGCATTTGATCCTGAGTCAGGTGAATGTTTTTAGTAATATTGCTTAAAGCTTGTTGAATATTCATAAGATGTTCTTAGGCATAAATTTCGAGAAAGTTTTTAAAGATTTGATGACCATGCTGGCTCAGAATCGATTCAGGATGGAACTGCACGCCTTCGACCGGCAATGTCTTATGTTTCACACCCATAATTTCTTCCATAGAGCCATCCGCTTCATTGGTCCAGCAGGTGACTTCCAGACATTCGGGCAAGGTAGCTTGATCAATCACCAGTGAATGATAGCGCGTTGCAGGAAATGGAGAAGGAAGATTGCTGAAAATCCCGGTATCACTGTGGTACATATCAGACAGACGGCCATGCATGACACGTTTGGCACGCACGATATCACCGCCAAATGCCTGCCCAATACTTTGATGACCAAGACAAACGCCCAGTAAAGGAATTTTGCCAGCAAAATGCTGAATGGCAGGAATAGAAATTCCTGCCTCACTTGGCGAGCACGGGCCGGGGCCAATCACTAAATACTTAGGTTGCCATCGCTCTATATCTTCCAATGTCACGGCATCATTACGGACTACTTTTACTTCTTGATTCAGTTCGCCAAAATATTGGACGATGTTATAAGTAAAGGAGTCATAGTTGTCGATCATTAAAAGCATGAGCTTAACCTATTGAAATTAATGCACTTAACTGTGCTAATGTGGTCCAGATCGTACTTTATTTATACGTGTTGCAAGCACTTGCCTGACACAACTAAATCATTGATTTCATTGTGTGAAAATAAAGCACGCTTCATCATAGCAAAAAATAGCCCCATTCGGCGCAACAATTTCGCTCAATTTATTGGCTTTAAAAACCTGTAGAAAATTAAATAAAATTTTATAATGATTTAAAGTAATAGGCTTACTCATAGAAAGATTTAAAAGGCTATTTTTTAGAGTAAAACTTAAAAATGAAAAAATTAAGGTCAAAGAGAGGTAAAATGCTTGATGAAAAAAACATCACTTGAATAATTAAGCTTTATATAAACTTTTCTATTGAAAGTAGATTTAAAGAAAATGCCTCATAATAGGCATACAATCCCAAATGAATCGCAAAATTTTCTTTACTGATATCTACTAAAAAAAGCTCAATTTTTAGCCAAAAACAAGTAAAAATATAACAAAAGTAAGAAAAAGCAGCATATTTGCTATAAAAAGCTATGTTTCTTATACATTTTTATAGATACATGCACTATTTAGGTGCGCTAAAAAATAAAGCTGAAATAAAATAAATGAAGAATGCTTGAATATAGTGCATTTAGTTTTGCAGCTAGTATAATAGCCGCAAAGTATTTTTGTCACTTCATGATTTCTTATAAAGATTTCAATATTTTATCTATACTTTTAAAAGTTGGTACGGTAATTGCTTAATAACTATCAACTGCTAACACGCACTTCACGGGTGCAACAAAAACATCGGAGCAAAATGAGCATGGCGAACAAGGTCCTTCAACTCATACAAGAAAGTGGCGCAAAATGGGTCGATTTTCGCTTTACTGATACCAAGGGTAAAGAGCAACACGTCACTTACCCAGCAGACAGTATTGATGAAGATACATTTGAAGACGGCAAAATGTTTGACGGTTCTTCAATTGCAGGTTGGAAAGGCATCGAAGCATCGGACATGATTTTACGTCCGGATGCGGCAACAGGTTTTATCGACCCGTTCTTTGCAGAGCCAACAGTTGTTGTAACTTGTGACGTAATCGAGCCATCAACTGGTCAAGGTTATGATCGTGACCCACGTTCGATTGCGCGCCGTGCAGAAGAATATTTGAAATCTACCGGTATCGGTGACACTGCATTCTTTGGTCCAGAACCAGAATTCTTCGTATTTGACGAAGTAAAATGGGAAATCGACATGTCTGGCGCGCGCCATACATTGATCGCTGAAGAAGCTGCTTGGTCAACTAACAAAGACTACGAAGGCGGTAACTCTGGTCACCGTCCACGCGTAAAAGGCGGTTACTTCCCAGTTCCTCCTGTAGATTCTTCACATGACATGCGTGCAGACATGTGTGCGCGTATCGAAGACATCATGGGTCCAGGTCGTGTAGAAGTACATCACCACGAAGTTGCTTCTTGCCAGTTAGAAATTGGTGTGAGCTTCAACACTATGGTGCGTAAAGCAGACGAAGTTCAACAGTTCAAATATGCGGTTTGGAACGTTGCGCATCAATATGCAAAAACAGCAACCTTTATGCCTAAACCAATGGTGGGTGATAACGGTTCTGGTATGCACGTGCATATGTCGATCTCTAAAGACGGCAAAAACCTGTTTGCTGGTGATGAATATGCAGGCCTTTCAGAAATGGCGTTGTACTTCATCGGTGGTGTAATTAAACATGCTCGTTCTTTGAATGCGATCACCAACCCTTCTACAAACTCGTATAAGCGTTTGGTTCCACATTTCGAAGCACCGATTATGCTTGCTTACTCAGCGCGTAACCGTTCTGCATCTATCCGTATTCCTTACGTGTCTAGCCCGAAAGGCAAGCGTATTGAAGCGCGTTTCCCAGATCCAATGATGAACCCGTACCTAGGTTTCGCGGCATTGTTGATGGCTGGTCTTGACGGTATTCAAAACAAGATCCACCCGGGTGAAGCTGCTGACAAGAACTTGTACGATCTTCCTCCTGAAGAAGAAGCGAAAATCCCTACAGTGGCGCATAGCCTGGATATGGCGCTTGAAGCACTTCAAGCGGATCATGATTACCTGTTAAAAGGTGGCGTGTTCACGAAAGAAATGCTTGATGCTTATATCGAGCTTAAAACTGAAGAAGTTCGTCGTCTAAACACGACTACTCACCCAGTTGAATTTGATATGTACTACAGCTTGTAATTCATCACGAATTAAAGCGAAGAAAACCCGCGCATGTCGCGGGTTTTTTTGTATCATCTATTTATAATTTTAAATGATTGATGGGCTTAAATGGCACAACGTAAAAAGCAGACCAGCTTTTATCCATGGATTGATCCAAAAGATCATGACAAAGGTTTTAAGTTGAACTTCTCTGAAGTGACTTATCTTGAAGTGGGGCGGACTCCCGAGGGTTATAAGCAGGCTCAATTTGTGGCGCTGAAAAATCCTGAAATGGCGCTGGATTATGCTTATCCAGAATCATTTTATTTGAGTACTGAAGGTTTTATTTTAATTAAAACCCCACAAGGTAAATATGAAATCATTGCAAAAACAGATAACTGTTAACAATGAATAGTCGTTCTAGAAATCAAAATCAGCGTGTGTTGCTGTCAACTCTGCCTGTTGAGTTAAAACCGTGGCTGTATGCATCGGGTTCACTCACGCAACAACTGACCGATTTGGCGCAAGGACAATTCCATGTCGAGCCAATTCAAGAGCATTTTCAGCGTTTAAGCTTTGCCAATGCCAAATGGATGCAGATGTCACATCAGCATACTTCCTGGGTGCGTGAAAGTTATCTCTACGGCTCGGAACAGTCTCCTTGGGTGAAAGCCAAAAGCATCTTTCCGATTTTAAGCCTGCAAAAAAAAGCCCGAATTTTTCAGCATATTGGCGCCAAACCGATTGGCTGGTTTCTGTTTCAGCGCACTAATCCACTGTGCCAGCGCCGGGTGGTACTTTTAGATGAGGGCTGGACCCGTCAGAGCTGCTATACTTGGCACGGCTGTAAATTTATCGTACAAGAAACATTTTTACCGGCATTTGAACACTTTATACAAAATTCACGGGCTTGATTTTTATGGCAACCGCACAAGCAATCACCTGGCGTGAGCGTCTTAGCGCCTATTATTATCTTTGTCGTTTTGATAAACCGATTGGGACTGAACTGGTTTTTTGGCCTACCATGTGGGCGCTGTGGATTGCAGCTCAGGGCATGCCACGTATTGAAATTTTAATTCCCATGATTTTGGGTGTGATTTTTATGCGGGCGGCAGGCTGTGCCATTAATGATTTTGCTGACCGTAAAGTCGATGCACATGTGGAGCGTACTAAAAACCGTCCGCTAGCGACTGGGATTATCAGTGCCAAAGAAGCTGTGATGGTATTTCTGGTTTTGGTGTCTGCCAGTGCCTGCCTACTATTTTTTCTGCCAATCGAAACTTTTTACTGGTCATTTGGGGCTTTATTTTTAGCGTTTATTTATCCTTTTATGAAGCGCTATACCCATTTACCTCAAGTCTTTTTGGGTGCAGCATTTTCCTGGTCGATTCCGATGGCTTATACCGCAGTTGGACAAACGCCGGATTTAACCTGCTGGCTTCTATATTTTGGTAATCTGGCCTGGACCGTAGCCTATGATACGCAATATGCAATTGCAGATCGTGAATACGATTTAAAGATTGGGGTGAAATCAACCGCGATCTTATTTGGTCGATATGATATTCAGATCATTAGCGCTTTGCAGGCTAGTAGTATTTTATTGATAGGTGCTGCATTGTGGCTAGAAAATTTATTGCTTCCATTTGGTCTGGCTGCATTAATTGTTGTTGCTCTTGATTTTATTTACCAATGGATAAAAACACGGGATAAAGATCCACAGCTGTGTTTCTGGGCGTTTAGGCATAACCGCTGGATTGGACTGATTATTTTTGCAGGAATACTACTGGCTTTGAGGTAGTGACTGTCTATCGACTGAGAAAAAAGCGTCCTATAAGGATGCTTTTGTTATTGCCTAATCTATAAGGCTTGAGCTATGACTTTATTTTGTTATATTGGGCAGTGTAATTAAATGACGAAATTAAAGCAGGTTTGTTATGTCCGAGCAGTCACAGCCCCGCAGTGTCAAAAAGCTATTGATCTTCGGTACGCTTGCACTTTGTATTCCGGTATTTTTAATTAGTATGGCATTTCTTGCAGTGAATAGTGATGCTAAAAATCAGGAAAAATACAAGCAGCAGCAGGCAGATATGATTGCGCGTATTGAAGCACGAGAAGCTGCGGAAAAGCTCAAAGCAGAGCAGGATGCTAAGGCAAATTCAACACAAGCTGTGTCTAAAAGTAGTGCAACAGCACCTTAATCTATCTAGAATCCCTTTGCACTTGTCTAATACTGCAAATGTCTGTGTAGTAGATAGTTGCATGGGTTTCTGCAAACGATGATTTGACTGTAGATATTCGATACTTAGTAATTAGGCAAGCCGTATTCTAGAATGGAAAAATATAGCCACCCATCATCCGATCGGTGGCTATATTTAAATCATCTTAAAGCAATTCTTTGCGCAATTGTTCTGAAGATTTAATTGAAAGTAGGGCAGGTGCTACATCTAGGGCTGTTTTGGCACCATATTGCTGAGTTTGATTCAGACGGTAGCAGGCACGGGCATAAGCCACTAGAACACTTGCAGTAAACTCTGGATTGCTATTCAGCTTTAAAGAAAACTCAATCACCTGTTTTTGTGCATCACTGGTATTACCACTACGAATGACAAAACCGCCATGTGGCATATCTTGGTGATCTTTCAGTAAAGTTTCCTCACTGATAAAATTCACAGTCGTATTATAATCTGCAAAATAATCAGGCATGCTGACGATGGTTTGTTCAACTGTTGCTGCATCAGCTCCTTGTTCCAAGACCACATAACAGTCACGATGATGTTTATCTTTGGTGCTTAACTCAGGTCGTGCGCCACTGCGGACTTGTTCAATAGCATCAGTGGATGGAATAGTATATTGCACACCGGCTTTTACACCCGGTACACGGCGGATCGCATCTGAATGGCCTTGACTTAAGCCTTTACCCCAAAAGGTATAAGTTTCGCCATCTGGTAATAGCGCTTCACCAAATAAACGGTTAATCGAGAACATGCCAGGATCCCAGCCAATAGAAATCATGGCTGTTTTTTTGTTAGCAAGGGCGGGTGCATCGACTGCAGCATAGTATTCCGGAATACGTGCATGCGTATCAAAACTATCTACAGTATTGAATTTACTTGCAAAGATAGGCGCCTGTTGTGGCAAGTCATCTTTAGAGCCGCCACAAAGAATCAGTACATCAATTTTATCGCTAAACTCATTTAATAGTGCATCCATGCTATACACTTGAGTTTCTGCAAAGCAAGGAGAGACGCTGCTTGGTGAGCGGCGAGTAAAAATACCGACAAGCTGCATATCAGGATTTTTTTGGATGGCAGTTTCAACACCGCGGCCAAGATTACCGTAACCCGCGATACCAATACGAATAGAATTTTGCATAAATAAATGATCACTGAATAAAAAACAACGCCAAAAATAAGCAAGGTGATGATGGCCGGAAATGGAACAGGCCGATCAGGTCATCTGACTTATATTTTGTTTTCGAAAGGATTATAGAGCGATAACTTAAACTTTATCACCCTAATCCTGCAGAAAGGCAGGTTTAACTGAGAATGCTTTAGAAGAGGCGCTAAATTGGACGAGGATTGGCTAATTTTGAAGCACTAAAAGCTGCCGAGAAATTAAAAGCGGAGCAGGAGGCTTTGATCAATCCAATTTAAGCTACACCGGAAAGTACCGCAATTGCAGCTTAACTTATCTTAAATCCCTTTGCAGTTGTCTGATAGTTGGAATCTGGGTGTATCGAATCACGGTATAGCCTGCTGCAATCAGCATGGCATCACGTTCAGCATCTTCCTGTTCTTTGCCAATATGACTGGGATCATCCAGTTCGACAATCGCCACTACATTATATTCACGATCAAGTACTACGAAGTCTGTGACTTTACGATTGAACTGATTGCGCATTTTCATCTGATCGTGCGTGATCAAAGCGCTAAACGCGACTTGTGCCAGAATGTGATGATGAGGAAAGGCATCTTTCAGACGTGTAAACATCCTGCTTTCAAAAGCAGTAATGACGCGCTTGGGATAGAATTTCTTTTGACGGGTGAAGATATGCGGAAAGAGCAGGCAAACTAAGGTAAAACTTGCCAGACAGCCAATCACAAAAAATATAAACTGACTCAAATTAAACACAGATCACAAAAGGGGGAGAATAAAAAAAACCCACTTCGCAATGAGTGGGTTTCTTCAGAATCTTGGCTCTCCCACCTGGGCTCGAACCAGGGACCTGCGGATTAACAGTCCGTCGCTCTACCGACTGAGCTATGGGAGAATAGATTGGCTCTCCAACCTGGGCTCGAACCAGGGACCTGCGGATTAACAGTCCGTCGCTCTACCGACTGAGCTATTGGAGAATCTGACAGCGATTATAGAGAGATTTGAAAAGGGGTCAAGGCACTTTTAGAAAAAAGCTGCAGAAATTACATCAAGTGTTTTAAAAATAGTCGAAAAGGTTTGTAGTTCAAACTGTTATGTTTATGTAAACCGGTTCTAATAACAAAATCGCGATCATCCTGAATTTTGATAAGTGATCTGGATCATAAGAAATGAGCGGTTGATCGTGCATATAAATCAATATGATCTCAATTTTAAAAACACAAGTATAAAAAAACCCACTTCGCAATGAGTGGGTTTTTTAGAATCTTGGCTCTTCCACCTGGGCTCGAACCAGGGACCTGCGGATTAACAGTCCGTCGCTCTACCGACTGAGCTATGGAAGAATAGATGGCTCTCCAACCTGGGCTCGAACCAGGGACCTGCGGATTAACAGTCCGTCGCTCTACCGACTGAGCTATTGGAGAATCTGATCGGCATTTTAGGGATGAATAACCAGGTCGTCAATCAATTAATGTAAAGAAATGAATTGTTTGCTTCATAAATATTCATTTAGAGCCTAAAAATAAAAAAATCACCCGAAATGGGTGATTTTTTTAGCAAAGAAATAAAAAATTATTTCTCAACACCTGCAGGCTGACCTGCATATTTCGCATTTGCATAATCCCAGTTTACTAGGCTTTCTAGGAAAGTAGAGATGTACTTAGGACGAGCATTACGAAAATCGATGTAGTAAGCGTGTTCCCAAACGTCAATCGTCAACACTGCAATTTTACCGTGCGCCATTGGCGTATCAGCATTTGAAGTTTTCATGATAGAAAGCTGACCGTTTACTTCGTCAGCCACTAACCAAGCCCAACCTGAACCAAACTGAGTAGTTGCAGCAGCAGCAAATTCTTCAGCAAATTTTTCATAAGAACCGAAAGCTTCGTCAATTTTTGCAGCCAAAGTACCAGTTGCTTTACCGCCACCGTTTTTAGCCATACAGTTCCAGTAGAACGTGTGGTTCCAAACTTGAGCCGCGTTATTGAAAACACCTGCTTTAGAAGCATCACCAGCAGTTGCTGTAATAATTTCTTCTAGAGTTTTGCCTTCAAGCTCAGTACCAGCGATCAGGTTATTCAGGTTAACCACATACGTATTGTGGTGTTTGTCGTGATGGTATTCTAAAGTTTCCTTGCTGATGTGTGGAGCAAGATCTTCGTAGCCGTAAGGTAATGCTGGTAAAGTAATGGTTGTCATGTTTTCAATTCCTTGCATTTTGCTGGGTTTTAACAATAAGTGGCTTTATTGTAATAGATAATCGGGCAGAAATGGGCATCGTGTATAAATAACAATACAGAATAAAGCCTGAAAATATATGAATAAAGCCACTGATCATAACCGTCAGTCGAATTAAATCGGATTGTTTAATTCGAAATAATCATACTCAATATTAAACTGTTCTGAAATAGCCTTGGCCAAGCGTTGCACACCGTATTTTTCAGTCGCATGATGGCCACAGGCATAATAATGGACATTCAGTTCCTGAGCTTCATAAAAGGTGCGTTCGCTCACTTCACCTGAAATATAGGCATCACAATCTTGTAGTGCCGCTTTTTGAATATAATCCTGCGCACCGCCGGTACAGAAACCGACTTTATGGATTTGAGTTTTGTCTGCAGGCAGATGAATCGCATCAAAGCCCAGCTTTTCTGAAACATAATTTTTAAAATCTTCCGGACTCATTGGCTGTTTTAAATAGCCAATATTGCCAATCGGACGTTTTTCACTCGGATCCAGCTGTTCGATATTTTCGAGTTCTAATAAATCCGCAATGGCAGCATTATTTCCCAGAGTTGGATGACTGTCTAAAGGTAGGTGATAGCCAACCAGTGAAATATCATTTTGAATCAGGGTTTTAATGCGTTTACCACGCATTCCCGTAATCGGATAGGCTTCTCCTTTCCAGAAATAGCCATGATGAACCAGCAATAGATCAGCGCCTTGCTCAATTGCAGCTTCAATTGCACTCTGGGAGGCGGTCACGGCACAGAGGATTTTATTCACTTCGGATTTGCCTTCAATCTGCAAGCCATTCGGTGCATAGTCCTTAAATTCACGTGCTGCCAAAGTTTGGTCACACCATTGAATAATATCGTTCAAATTCGCCATAAAATTCCTGTAAGTTTAAAAACTTGCCCATATTTATCTATAGGTCTAATTGTAACTAAAGCTGCACAAATCTCTGTGGAATTTTTTGTGTTTAGTTATGTATTTCGCATTACAATAGGACACAAATTACTTAGTCATCAACGAATTAAAATATTTTAGAGGATAGCAACGTGCGCCGCACCTTTACATGGTTACCCTGGGTGTTACTGATTTTAGTCATTATCGGTTTTTTGGGGTGGCAACAACTACAAAAACCAAAGGCACCAGTTGCGCCAGATGGTGTCAAAATGCCTGCTGAAAAAGTAGAGCCGTTGATTGATACGTCGCGCTCAGGAGGCGTGGTCTCCTATAGTGCTGCTGTAAAAGTGGCAGCACCCGCTGTCGTGAATATTTTTACTACCCAAAAAGTCAAGCAACAGGCGCATCCTTTACTGACCGATCCGGTATTTCGTGAATTCTTTGGCGATCAGTTGCCTGACCAGTATGGACAAAGCCCGAATGAAAACAGTTTAGGTTCGGGTGTAATTGTACGTCCAGACGGTTATATCCTGACCAATAACCACGTGATTGCACAGGCCGATCAGATTGTAGTGGCTTTGCAGGATGGTCGTCGTGCTGAAGCCAAGGTGGTCGGAACTGATCCGGATACCGATCTGGCTGTGATCAAGATTGAACTGACGCAATTGCCAGTTTTGCCATTTAAACTCAGTGGCAATGAAGTCGGTGATGTGGTTCTGGCCATTGGTAATCCTTTTGGTGTTGGGCAAACCGTGACGCAGGGGATTATCTCAGCAACGGGCCGTTCAGATTTGGGTATCAATACCTATGAAGACTTTGTACAGACCGATGCTGCAATTAACCCGGGTAACTCGGGCGGTGCACTTATTGATGTCGCTGGTAATTTAATTGGCGTCAATACCGCAATTTTCTCGCAGTCTGGTGGTTCGCTGGGGATTGGTTTTGCCATTCCGGCCAAAATTTGTCAGCAGGTGATGAATGCCATTTTGAAAGATGGCCGTGTGGTTCGTGGCTGGTTAGGGATCAGCTTATTACCTGCAGAGCGTGATGATGTCCTGCAACCCAAAGAAAAAGGTGTGACGGTCGCAGAAGTGCTACCGGATGGACCTGCTGCCAAGGCTGGAATCCAGCGTGGCGATAAGATTATGAAAGTAAATGAGGAAGAGATTAGTTCTGCCTCACATCTGATTAATTTTGTGGCCTTGCAAAAGCCAAACAGTACCATTCAGATTGAAATTGAGCGGGCAGGAAAAACCATGATCCTAGAGGTTGTGGTGACTGAACGTAAGGCACAAGACAGTGCTTCACAATATATTCCTCTGCCAGGCCAATAAGTTTGATTAAAAAAAATCCCTCATGATGAGGGATTTTTTTTATACTTTCTTTCAGCATGTTCTGATACAAAAGTGAAATATTAAGCGTTTTATAAATCATTTAGCTTAGTGAAATAACATTAAAAGAGAAAATAAAAATGAATTTTATGACGGCAGATCAGGCCAAAATTTTATCTAATGTTGCTAACCTGAATATTGAAATGTATAAGCCACGTCTGGCGCAACTGATTGAAGATAATGCCCGGCAAGGCAATACAGCGGTACTGACAGTTTTTCCCAAACATCTGCCTTTGGAAGATATCCGTGCCTTGTCTGCCGAGTTAACAGATCTGGGTTATAACGTACGTTTTGAAGTACAAGAATTTTATTACAGCTTTAATGTCTACTGGCTGTAATTTTAACAGTTGTTCAAAAAAGGTCCTGTTTAGGCATATATTTTGCTGCGTTCATCTCATATTTAAACTATGAGAAATTTATGTCTTTATTTATTCATCATGCAGCATGGGTTGATGCGCCTTATGTAGTACTTTCCTCCGGATTAGGCGGACATGCCAGTTTCTGGAATCCACAAATTGAGGCTTTGCAGCAATATTTTCATGTGGTGGCCTATGATCAGGAAGGTTGTCATTCGGATTCTGAACTGTTGCCAACGCCTTATTCCGTAGATCATATGGCCCGGCAGATCCTGGATTTATTGATTAGCCACAATATTCGTGAGTTTCATTTTATGGGTCATGCGTTGGGTGGGCATATTGGCATGCAACTCGCAACCTATCAGGTTGATAAAGCGTTTAAGTTATTCAGCCTGACTATGTTGAATGCCTGGGGAGAACTGGATTCACATACCCAAAAATGTTTTCAGGCACGCACATCATTATTGTTGAATGGCGGAGCCGAGGCTTATGTGCGGGCACAAGCCTTATTTCTGTATCCTCCACACTGGATCTCGACACATCTTGACCCGTTAACAGAAGCAGAAAATAAGCAGTTATTAGTCTTTCCACCGATCCAAAATGTTCTGGCACGCTTACAAGCTGTACAGGCCTTTAAACTGGAAACAGAGCATCAACAGGCACTCAAAGATGTTCCAATCCATCTGATTGCCAATCAGGATGATTTTCTGGTGCCTTATCAACGCTCGCAACAACTTCAGCAATTATTGCCGTATAGTCAGCTCAGTCTGTTTGCAACAGGAGCGCATGCTTCTACAGTGACTGAAACCGCCCAGATCAACCAAAGCATACTGCAATTTGTAAAATCGGTCTGATATTTTCAACATGTCACTTTGTTTGCTCAAGCCAGAACCTGTTTCTGGCTTTTTATTTTTTCTAATGAATCATTTTTATGGTTTTTACTCAAAATCTGATTCTTCCTAAACGCGATGATGATCAATCTTAATGCACCTGAATGAAACACGATGAGCAAAATTGATTCATATGTGGAAATCATTATTTTACTAAAAATTCAAAAATATAAATATTAAGTATTTGAAAATAAATAACTAAAAATAATTGGTATGCGGTTTGCAATATTTTCAACATAAATAAAAAACCTGAATTGGCAACAGGATTTTGAATATTGGTTAAAAATAATGAGGTGTGAAAATGAAAATAGGTGTCTTCTGTCCAATTGGAAATAACGGCTGGTTACTCTCTGAAAATGCACCACAGTACATGCCGACTTTCGAGTTAAACAAACAAATCGTGCAGCGTGCTGAACACTATGGTTTCGATTTCGCACTTTCCATGATCAAGCTGCGTGGCTTTGGTGGCAAGACCGAATTCTGGGAACATAACCTGGAAACTTTTACCCTGATGGCGGGTCTCGCAGCGGTGAGCAGCAAAATTCAAATTTATGCAACGGCAGCCACTTTGGTCATGCCACCGGCAATTGTGGCACGTATGGCATCTACCATTGATTCTATTTCTAATGGCCGTTTCGGTCTGAATGTGGTGACCGGCTGGCAGCCACCTGAATACACCCAGATGGGCATGTGGCCTGGCAATGACTACTTTGGCAAACGCTATGATTATCTGTCTGAATATGTACGGATCCTGCGTGAACTTTGGGCGACTGGCAAATCAGACTTTAAAGGCGAGCATTTCCAGATGGAAGACTGCCGTGTGAGTCCACGCCCACAAGCAGATATGAAAATTATCTGTGCTGGTCAGTCGGATGCCGGTCTGGAATTTTCTGCGCAATATGCTGACTACAACTTCGTGTTTGGTAAAGGGCTGAATACACCGACCGCTTATGCAGAAATTAATGACCGCTTAAAGGAAAAAACCGATGTCACCGGCCGTGAAGTACAAACTTATGTCCTATTTATGCTGATTGCGGCAGAAACTGATGAAGAAGCTCAAGTGAAATGGCAACACTATAACGATGGCGCAGATATGGAAGCGATTAACTGGTTGATGAATCAGGGCGGGAAAGACACGACTTCCGGTGCAGATACCAATATCCGTCAAATGGCGTCTAGCGTATCTCCAGTGAATATCAATATGGGAACCTTGGTGGGTTCTTATGAAAATGTGGCACGAATGTTGGATGAAATTGGCGAGATCAAGGGCACTGAAGGTGTGTTGCTGACCTTTGATGATTTCGTTCAGGGTGTAGAAGATTTCGGTCAGAAAATCCAGCCATTGATGAAATGCCGTGACCATATTGTGATTGAGGGTGAAGCACCTGTACTGGAGAAAAGCGCATGAGTGAATTAGTGGTAAGGGCCGGTTTTACTGAAAAACTCGGTACCGGAAAATCGCTTAAAGCTGAGCCTGAAGCAATCTGCCTTGCACCTGAACAGACTGCCCTGATTGTGATTGACATGCAGAATGCCTATACCTCGCAGGGCGGCTATCTGGATCTGGCGGGGTTTGATGTCTCAAAGACCAAACCAGTCGTAGAGAACATTAAAAAGGCAGTCGATGGAGCGCATGCGGCCGGTATTCAGGTCATCTATTTTAAAAATGGCTGGGATGCAGAATATAAGGAAGCAGGTGGTACGGATTCTCCGAATTTCCATAAATCCAATGCCTTAAAGACCATGCGTAAACGTCCTGAATTACAGGGTCAATTGTTAGCAAAAGGCGGTTGGGATTTTGAGCTGATTGATGAGTTAAAGCCACTGCCACAAGACCTGGTGATCGAAAAGCCACGTTATAGCGGTTTCTTTAATACCGCGCTGGACAGCATGTTACGTGTGCGTGGTATTCGTAATCTGGTCTTTGTCGGGATTGCCACCAACGTTTGTGTAGAGTCGACACTACGTGACGGCTTCTTTCTGGAGTATTTCGGTGTAGCACTTGCCGATGCCTGTCATCAGGCAGGTCCAGTCGAAGCCCATGAAGCCAGTCTGTATAACATCAAGACCTTCTTTGGCTGGGTGTCAGATACTGCAAATTTTGTCGATACCTTTCAAAAAGAAAGTGAGTCACTAAAAGAAACTGAATTGGCTGTAAGCGCGTAAAGAATTAAAGAACAGAATTAAGGAAAAAATAGTATGCCTAAAGAAATCATTATTCCAGCAGGAACATCGAAACCATTAGCACCGTATGTACCGGCAACCAAGGCAGACAATATTGTGTATGTATCCGGTACATTGGCCTTTGATGAAAATAATAATGTGGTGCATGTCGGTGATGCCGCAGCACAGACCCGTCATATTCTGGAAACCATCAAGCGTGTGATTGAAGAAGCAGGCGGCAGTATGGATGACGTGACCTTTAACCATGTCTTTGTCAAAGACTGGGCAGATTATGCTGCGATTAATGCAGTTTATGCAGAATATTTCCCGGGAGATAAACCGGCACGGTATTGCGTACAGACAGGTTTGGTCAAACCTGATGCGCTGGTCGAAATTGCTTCGATTGCCCATGTATAAGCCGATCCACCTGATTCAATCTCATTACTAGATGCCCCAGGTCTGAAACTGAATATTGACTTGGGGGCGGGAGAACAGCATGAATGCCAAACTATCTAAAATCATCACAGAGACAGTTGCAGAAAATAAAGCATTAAATAAGGTTTTGGCGACTAACGCATCGGGTGACATCTTTACCCAGGTCGATCAGCAGATTTTCCGTCAGGGCATGTCTAATCTAGGTGCTGCAGTGAATGTCATTACCACGCAAGGCGATGCAGGAATGGCTGGATTTACCGCTTCGGCCGTATGTAGCGTGACGGATACACCACCAACGTTACTGGTGTGCCTGAACCGTTCTGCGTCAGTCTATGAAACCTTTAAAAAGAATCAGGTGTTATGTGTGAATACCCTGGCATCACATCAACAAAATCTTTCCAATCTGTTTGGTGGAAAAACACCAATGGCAGAGCGTTTCAGTCAGGGGAACTGGAAAACTTTGGTGACCCAGTCGCCTGTACTTGAAGATGCCTTAGTCAGTTTTGACTGCGAGGTGGTCCAATGTTTATCCGTAGGCAGTCATGACGTGCTGTTCTGTGAGGTGAAAGCCATGTGCCAGAGTCAAGGCAATGCGCTGATGTACTTCAACCGTTCTTACTGTGAGCCACACAAAATGTGCTAATTCAATTCAATCCTAATCAAGGAGGGGAAGCCGATGCAAGAAAAAGAAACGTGGTTTCCAAAATTTAAGCCTTACCAAGGCAATCTCGATACCACACCCGTGCAAACAGATGAATATCTGCCTGCTGGAAAAAGTATTATTCTCGGGTTGCAGCATGTGTTTGCCATGTTTGGCGCAACCGTGCTGGCACCCTTATTAATGGGGTTTGATCCCAATCTCACGATTTTCATTACCGGGATTGGGACCATTTTATTTTTCCTGATCACGGGCGGTCGATTGCCTAGTTATCTGGGATCCAGCTTTGCCTTTATTGGTGCGGTCGTCGCAGTTACAGGTTATTCCGGAGTTGGTGCGAATCCTAATATCGGACTGGCGCTTGGCGGTACCATTGCCTGCGGTATTGTTTATGCCTTGATTGGTTTGCTGGTCATGAAAACCGGTACCAACTGGATTGAAAAACTGATGCCGCCAGTAGTGACAGGCGTGATTGTGATGATCATTGGTTTGAACCTGGCGCCAGTCGCAATTAAGAGTGTTTCAGCGAACCAGTTTGATTCGTGGATGGCATTAATCACCATTATCTGTATCAGTGTGATTGCTGTGTTTACCCGAGGAATGGTACGCCGTTTACTGCTGTTATTAGGCCTACTGTCTTCCTACCTGATTTATTTCCTCTTCACTAATGTGATGGGCTTCGGACCTGCGATTGATTTCAGCAAAGTCAGTGAAGCAGCATGGTTTGGTCTGCCAAATTTCCAGAGTCCAGTCTTTGAAATGAATGCGATGCTGATGATTGCACCAGTGGCCATTATTCTGGTTGCGGAAAATCTGGGACACTTTAAGGCAGTCTCTGCGATGACCGGTAAAAACCTGTCACCGTATATGGGACGCGGTTTCTTTGCTGATGGGGTGTGTACTTCATTATCCGCTTCTGTCGGCGGTACCGGGATGACGACTTATGCTGAAAATATCGGTGTGATGGCAGTCACAAAAGTGTATGCAACCACCGTGTTTATCTTTGCCGGGATCTTCGCTATTTTGCTGGGCCTTTCACCTAAATTTGGCGCGGTGATCAGTACCATTCCAGTAGCTTTATTGGGTGGCGCATCGATTGTGGTCTTCGGGTTGATTACCGTGGCGGGTGCCAAAATCTGGGTGGATAACCATGTTGATTTTACCAAGAACAGTACCCTGATTATTGGGGCGGTGTGTCTGATTATGGGGACAGGTAATTATAGCTTGCAGATTGGTGGTTTCGATTTGGGTGGTATCGGTACTGCGACTTTGGCTGCGATTTTGTTGAACCTGTTCCTAAATCGTGGTGAAGATAAAGAATTGCCTGAACCTGCATCGACCGCAACAGAAGTTGAGGTTAAGCCAGTCGCTTAATATAAGGAGTATTTTTTGAGTCATACAGTTGCATTTTTAGGACTTGGGGCAATGGGCTGGCATATGGCCTCCCATTTGCCAAAACTCGGACATCCGGTTTGGGTCTGGAACCGGACTGAACAGAAAGCGCTAGATCATGCTCAATCTTTCAGGACTCTGGCAGTGGGTATTGAACAGGCGGTTCAGGCAGATTTTATCTTTTCCTGTTTGCCGACCAGTCAGGATGTGGAAGCATTAATTGAGGCACATCCACCCAAGCAAGGTGCAATCTGGATTGACTGTACCAGCGGTGTGCCGGAATTGGCGCAAAAACTGGCAAACCTACTGGAGCAACAGGGAAGTTATTATCTGGATGCTCCGGTATCTGGTCAGACTGTTGGGGCAGAAAAAGGCACTTTGACCGTGATGGTGGGAGGAAATGTATCCGCTTTTGAGCAAGCCAAACCGGTCATTGCTGCTTTTGCTGGCTTGATTGAATATGTGGGAGAAAGTGGTTCCGGTTTTGCAGTGAAAGCCGTGAATAATACCTTAATGGCGACTCACTTATGGGCATTGGCTGAAGGCTTGACTGTACTGAAAGGGCAGGGAGTTGATTTAAGCAGTGCGTTGAACTGTATTAATCATTCTAGTGGTAAAAGCAGCATGTCAGAAAATATCATGGCACAGCGGGTTTTAAGCCGTGAGTTTCATAAAACCTTTGCGCTGGATTTATTGCAGAAAGATATTGGTATTGCTTTGGAACTAGTGCAACAGCAGCAACTGGATTTATCAGTGATGTCATTGGTGCAACAACAGTTTCAGCAGATTGCCAAACCTCAGGCCAGTCAGCTGGATTTCTCTGCTGCGGTGCAAGGACTGGAACAGCGGACTCAAATTGAATTAAGAAGATAATCTTTTCAAACAATATTAAAGACAGTGTTAAAGAAGTTATAGCTATAGATATATCAGTTTAAAATTTAAAAAGCCGGGAATTTTAATTCCCGGCTTTATTTATTCATTAGGCAGCTCAATAGCCTTAGTAAATCTTAATTCTGTTGATTTGCCTGATATTCCTGAATCACTTCGAGCGCTGCACGAAACGCTTCCTGGGTTGCCGGTGCACCGCAGTAAGGCAGGCTATGCAACAACACTTCCTGAATTTCCTCAACCGTTGCGCCGTTATTTAGGGCACCTCGCACATGACCTTTTAGTTCAGTGGGACTTTTTTGCGCGGTTAGAAATGCAATGGTAATTAAAGAACGATATTTACGCGGTAAAATACCTTCACGTTGCCAGGTCGAACCCCAGGCATGTTCATTAATCCAGTCCTGTAATGGCTGGGTAAAAGGCACGGTATTTTCCTGAGCACGCTGCACAAAGCTTTCCCCCATTACTTCAGTACGGACTTTCAAGCCATTTTCATAATCTTGTTGTGACATGCTTTATCCTCAATTTTATTATTGCTTTAGCTTAACGCTTTTAAGCCAAAATACTATCGTGCAATAGTCGTAAAAAAAAGTGGCTGAAAAGCCACTTATGAAGCTTCCAAAGTGAGGTATTGAAACATGGCTCCACTCTGGAATTTATGACACCTTTGATCAAAAGTTTGATTTAAGGTGATACTGAGTGTGAAGGATCAGTTTGCACTGAAGTATCGGTACCTGTAGCATCTTCCTTGATGAGATACGGATTCTCAAGCTCTAATACCTCATTCAAATGCAGATCGAATACATCGGTCAACATGCTGTCATAACGGCGCGCATTATAGTGCAGCAGTTTTTCTGCTTCCTGATCATTAATAAAGCCTTGTAGCTGTGCATCGGCTACATGCTCAGCAAAACTGAGTCCTTTAAATTGTCCTTTATTTTCAGCTTTTTTAAAGCGATCCCAGAGTTTTTCAATCTCGAGTAGCAGATTGAAAGTAGATTCCATACGGCCAGTGACATCATTTTCATTAATATTATAGTAGACATGTTTTTTGAGTGACTGCCGGAAAGCATTGTTTTCCATCATGCTGTTTGCTACCTGTTGTTTCAGCTGGTCTGATGGTTTCTGTACCGGACGGCCAAATGGGAAACATAGCAGTTTGACCATGCCTGCTGCTGCACCTGATGGAAAGTTGGCAAACAGGTCAAAAAATGCTTCTTGCGCTGTATACAGAGACTTTTCTACCGCAAGCTGTGCATGTAAACGCTCATCTTCAGTCTTTTTGCTATGCTCAAAATATTTCAGAATTGAGGAAGCAATAAACAGATGTGCATGAATATCGGCCAGACGACCCGAAAGCATTTCCTTACGTTTGATATCCCCTGCGAGTAAACCTAGGCACATATCCGCAGTTAAAGCAAAGTTGGCACTCAGCCGATTAATGATCTTATAATAAGGCTGGGTGAAATCAACCGCACTTTGCGGCGCAGCACTTGAGCCACCTGTAAAGGTATAGGCAAAGGAGCGAGCAGTCCGGTTAAAGGTGTAACCCAAATGCTTAAACAGCAAGTTATCAAAAGGATTTAGAGCCGCTGCCGAGTCTTCTGCCTGTAAGAGCTGTAATTCTTCATATAGATAAGGATGGCAGCGCATTGAACCCTGTCCAAAAATCATCAAGGAACGACTGAGAATATTGGCACCTTCGACGGTAATGGAGACTGGAATTGCCTGATAGTAAGGTGCCAGAAAGTTACGCGGCCCCATCTGAATGGCACGACCACCGACCACATCCATGCCGTGATTGACCACTTTACGCATGCCTTCAGTTGCATAGTATTTGGCAATCGCCGTCATTACGGCAGGCTTGCCACCCTGATTCAGACCACAGGTGACCAGATAACGGAAGGCTTCCAGCATATAGGTGTCACTGGCGATTTCACTATTGGCTTCCTGAACACCCTCAAACTTACCAACTGAAATCTTGAATTGCTGACGAATACGAGAGAAAGCACCCACATTTAAATAAGTCATTTCTGAAGTAGAAGTAGACAGCGCTGGTAGGGAAATGCCACGACCGACTGCCAAACATTCCATCAGCATGCGCCATCCTTTACCGGCATTTTTTACGCCACCTATAATCCAGTCCAGAGGAATAAACACATCTTTACCTTCAACCGTACCATTCATAAATGGCGGTCCCGGGTTATGCCGTGGTCCCACTATTACGCCTTCATGACTGGCAGGAAGCAGGGCACAGGTAATACCGTATTCAGTCTGTTCACCCAAGAGATGATCGGGGTCATACATTTTAAAGGCCAGGCCTACTACTGTCGCAATTGGAGCTAACGTAATCCAGCGTTTGGAAAAATTCATTCTCAGGCCTAAGACTTCCTGACCTTCAAACTGGCCATAGCAGACCACGCCCGTATCAGGAATCGCACCGGCATCCGAACCGGCCTCTGGACTGGTCAAACCGAAACAGGGAATTTCTTCACCACGCGCCAGACCCGGCAGATAACGGTTTTTCTGTTCTTCGGTACCGTAATGCAGCAACAGCTCACCCGGTCCGAGTGAATTCGGCACCATACAACTCACAGCTGTGGTCAGAGAACGCGAAGCAATCTTGCTCATCACCCGACTTTGGGCAAAGGAGCTAAAGGCACGACCGCCGTATTCTTTGGGAATAATCAGGCCTAAGAAACCATGTTCCTTAATATATTGCCAGACATGATCAGGCAGCGCTTTCTGCTCATGGATTTCCCATTCATCCAGCATGCTGCACAAGGTCTCAACCTCATTGTCCAGAAAAGCTTGTTCTTCTAGCGATAATTTGGGATAGGGATAACTGTTAAAGGTTTCCCAGTTCGGTGCACCCATAAACAGTTCTTTTTCCCACCAGCTGGTTCCGGAGTCCAGTGCTTCACGTTCTGTCGGGCTGATACTCGGCATGGCATTGGCCAGTGCTTTATAGGCCGGTTTAGAAATGAACGACATACGTAAAGGGTCGATCATCACCGCAAGGCTAATCAGGATGAGCGGGATACCAAGAATCAGTGACCACGGACTAAGAAAGGCACAGACCACTGACACGACCATCAGCACGATTGCACCCGCACTACGCGAGAGCTGAAAATAGAAAACCGCCCATAAACTCAGTAATAGCAGTAGTACAGCAAATATAAATAGCATTGTTATAGTTCTCCAGATTTATACAACGCTGCCTGTGCCGAGATCTCATAGAATTTTTGTCACAGTTCATTCATTTTTTTTGTCGCTTGAGGATCGGACAGGTTCAGCATTGCACGTGTGAGAATGATCGTTTTCAACTCTTGCAACGATATTTTTAAATCTTTCATCTATTTTTGAGATTGTTTGAAAAATGCTCAGTCTTCAAGTGAGAACGCGCAAAGAAATGTGAAGATAAGTAATGACTTAATCTTATCTAAAATAAAAAATGGGGTTTAAGGCTGAGTAAAATTTTAAATATGGATATTAAAAAGCCCTCTACTTGAGAGGGCTTTTATTTCATTGGTTTAAACAGGATTAAGCTTCAATGGCCTGAACTGCAATTTTTTTGGCAGGATCCACTTTACGGCGCACTGCTGGAACTGGTTCGCCGTAATATTGGCGGTCAGCAAAGTAGCTTGAACGAACCATTGGTGCTGCCCAGATATTGCGGAAGCCCAGTTTTTGGCCATGTTCGGTATAACGTTCGAATTCTTCAGGTGTCACAAAGCGATCAATCGCTGCATGTTCTTTTGAAGGCTGTAAATATTGACCAATCGTCACATAATCTACGCCATGTGCATGCAGATCATCAAGCAGGGCAAGCACTTCTTCTTCAGTTTCACCAATGCCGACCATCAGACCACATTTAGTTGGTACGTCCGGGCAGTATTCTTTAAACATTTTCAGCAGGTTTAAAGAGTGCTGATAGTCAGAACCTGGACGCATGGCTTTATACAGACGTGGCACTGTTTCGATATTGTGGTTGAACACATCTGGCGGGCATTCAGTCATGATGCGCAGCGCGATATCCATACGACCACGGAAATCTGGCACCAGAATTTCCAGCAGGGTATTCGGGCTTAGAGCACGCGCTTCTTTAATACAATCGACAAAATGCTGTGCACCGCCATCCAGTAAATCATCACGGTCTACCGAAGTGATCACTGCATATTTCAAACCCAGATTGGCAATAGTTTCTGCCATATGACGCGGTTCATCTGCATCGAGTGCATTTGGACGACCATGAGCCACATCACAGAACGGACAACGACGGGTACAAATATCGCCCATAATCATGAAAGTCGCAGTACCGCCACCAAAACATTCAGGCAGGTTTGGGCAGGCGGCTTCTTCGCACACCGTATGTAATTTTTGCTGACGTAGTGTGGTTTTAATACGTTGAACTTCTTCAGGTGCCGCCATTTTCACCCGGATCCAGTCCGGCTTACGTGGCGTTTCAACCGTAGGAACAACTTTTACAGGAATGCGGGAAACTTTTTCCGCACCGCGAAGTTTGACGCCCTGTTCAGGTTTACGGTTTTCAGACATATTCAACTTTTCCACTGTTTTTGAAGGGGGAGATACTCAAAGATAGCGCAGTTATTATAACGGACTTCGTTCTAAATAGGGCAAAAAGGGGTATTCATTTAAAAAATGTTCTTATCAAGCAATATATGTGAGTTAAATACACCAAATCAACAGGATTTACGTCATAATAAGAGTGTAGATTAAAGTGAATTTTTTAATTTTGAGGAGCGTTGAATGCCACGTAAAAAAGAGGTCGTTAGTGGGACTTTCGTTAAATATGATGCGGTAGTTCTAGGTTCGGGCCCTGCGGGCGAAGGCGCGGCAATGAAACTTGCCAAATCTGGTAAGCGTGTTGCAATCGTTGAGATGCGTGAACAGCTGGGTGGTAACTGTACCCATGTCGGTACGATTCCAAGTAAAGCATTGCGTCAAACAGTATCCAGTATTATCCGTTATCAACGTGATCCACTGTTTCAAAAAGTTGGGGACTGGAAGCAGTTCACCATGAAGCAAGTGTTGCGTCACGCACATAAAGTTATTCAACAACAAGTAGATACACATTCACGTTTCTACGACCGCAATAAAATTGATATTTATCATGGTCGTGCTTACATTCAGGATCAAAATACCATTTTTGTATTTAACCCAGATGGCATTAAAGAAACGCTGATGTTTAAGCAACTGGTCATTGCCAGCGGCTCGCGTCCATATCGTCCAGACATTCTTGATTTTAATCATCCGCGTGTATTTGATTCAGACAAAATTCTGGATCTGGACTATTCCATCCAGAAAATCATTATTTATGGCGCAGGTGTAATCGGTTGTGAATATGCCTCGATCTTTATTGGTCTGGGACATAAAGTTGACCTGATCAACACCCAGCACAAACTTTTAAGCTATCTGGATGATGAAATCTCTGATGCACTGTCTTATCACTTGCGTGAACAGGGTGTATTGATTCGTCATAATGAACAGATCGACTTTTTAGAAACATTTGATGACCATGTGGTGATGCACACGCAAAGCGGCAAGAAAATCAAAGCTGATGCAATTTTGTGGTGTAATGGCCGTTCAGGCAATACCGATGGTCTAGGTCTTGAAAATGTTGGCCTGAAACCGAACAGCCGTGGTCAATTGACTGTGAATGATCAATATCAGACTGAAGTTGAAAATATCTATGCTGCCGGTGATGTGATCGGCTGGCCTTCGCTAGCCTCTGCTGCCTATGACCAAGGTCGTTGCGCGGGTGCCAACATGAGCGGCGAGAAAGACGTTGCACCGGTGACTGATATTCCAACCGGGATTTATACCATTCCTGAGATTTCTTCGATTGGTAAGACTGAACAGCAGCTGACTGAAGAAAAGATTCCGTATGAAGTCGGTCAGGCATCATTCCGTCATTTGGCACGTGCACAGATTACCGGTGATACCATGGGCGAATTAAAGATTCTGTTCCATCGCGAAACGCTAGAAGTTTTGGGTGTACATTGCTTCGGTAACAATGCCTCTGAAATTATCCATATTGGTCAGGCGGTCATGAACAGCCCGAATAATACGATCAAGTACTTTGTAGAAACCACGTTTAACTATCCGACCATGGCGGAAGCGTATCGTGTAGCGACACTGAATGGTATGAACCGTTTATTCTAAGTGAGATATTTGACTTAGACAGAAAAACCGCAAGTCTTCACTTGCGGTTTTTTTATTGGAATTGATTAAGTCAGTCAAGTTGATCAAATTGAATTTTTAAGCAGCCATTTTTCGGCATTCTTCAACACAGCGGCGGCATGCTTCGGCACATTGCTGACAATGTTCATGTTGGTGCTTGCCACATTCTTCTGCACAGTAGTCACATGCTTTGGCGCAAAGTTCACATATCTCATGCATGAATGGAGACTGCTTTTGTTCCATACGGGCACACAGCTGGCAAATATCTGCACAATCCAGACAGCGCTGGATACATTCCCGCATCATCTCCAGATCTTCTTCTTTAAGACAGGCACTGGCACAGTTGGCACATGCCAGGGAACAGTTCATACAGGTTTGAACACAATCTGAAAATTGAAGCTGATTCATTGTCGTTTCCTCTTTCCATAGGTTTATTGCTGATTTTCTAATACGCTAAGCAGAAAAAGGAAAATACACCAGACAGATTAAGTGAGAAAAAGTAAACAGCTACTTTGTTTTGTTAAGGAATTTACTATCTATACTTATATTCAGAGTTAGATATTTTATTATTCGAGAAAATAAAAAACCATTGAGCCGGTCAAAGTCTCAATGGTACAGGATTTACATGTGAGTCATTATTATCGAAGGTTGTAATGACCTTTCTTGTTATTGTATTTTTCTCATTTCTAAAACGGACGGCTACCGGCCAGACTGATGCGTTTTAATAAACGGCGCTGATCAGCCGGGAATGGACGGCGGGAGTGCAAAGTCACCTGATTATCCCAGAACACGATATCGCCCACTTCCCAATGATGTTCATAAGCGAATTCAGGTTTTGAAATATGCTCACGTAATTTTGCGATCAGTTGACTGCCAGCCTGATCATCATAATTGACCAGTTCGACCTCGGTATGCGTGTTTAACCAAAGCGCTTTACGGCCAGATTCAGGATGAGTGCGCACCAGTGGGTGCGGATAGGCATGACTTAATATGGGCTGATCTTTAAAGCGATACAGTGGGCTATTGCCGTAACCTTGATCAACAGCCTGATCTCTGGTTTTTTGGCGTCGCACAAAAGGGTTGTAAGTAATCAGTTGCAGCTGATCAATCTGTGCTTTGGTTTCTTTATCGAGTGCATCATAGGCTTTAATGGTGTTGATCCAGCTGGTCTGTCCGCCGTCCTGAGGCAGTTCAATTGCATACAGAAGGGAACCAAAAGAAGGTAGGGGTGTCCATTGATGATCGGCATGTGGAGTGAGTTCACCATGCCCGGTATAATCTCCCTGACCGACGGCATTGGAAACCGGCACGACATCGGGTGGAACACCGCTATCGGACTGCGCAGCCAGTACTGGTGTGTCTGCACCTGGGCGGAAAATGGAACCGAAATAAGTTGAAAATGCCAGATACTGCAAATCATCCAGACTTTGCTGTTTGAAGATCAAAATCAGGTGCTCGGCCAGCGCCTGTTTTAATTTCAGAATGGTGTCAGATGACTGTGCTTTACGGGCATCCAGACCATAGACCACTGCGCCTAAGGCCTGACCGGTTTGCGGTACAATCTTGATTTCAGCCGGATGTTGAAATTGATCTTGCTGATGCCAGCGTGGGGCATCATGAATCGCTTGTGAAAGTTGGGTTAAGCTGGTCATTATCAAGTCTCAGAATTTTCTTATTAATAAGAATCTAAGAAAATTCCAGACTGAAATAAAATCAAAAGAAATGATAAGTTTATGAATAATCTGTTATTTTTACTATTCAGTTGATTTTGAAACATTTAACTTATTGTGCGATGGATTGCGCATTTTCTGCTGAGGATATTTCGACAGTTTAGTGTGCGCAGAAAGCCTGATTAAAATATTCAAACAGCTGAGGGGTTTGTAACCACAGGCCAATCGACAAAGCCAGTAAAAGCAGGATTGCCACCACAATCGAGAGTTTGAGTTTCAGTAGAGAATCAGTCATGGACGATTTGCTCCTCATTGACCCAGAAATGCACCAGTACGCCAAAAATGCTGAGGACAATTGATAGCATCCACACCGCATTATAATTGCCGCTCAAATCATGGTTGACTCCACCGAGCCAGCCACCGAAAAACGAGCCAACCTGATGGGTAAAGAACACAATGCCACTGAGCATGGTCAGATATTTCACCCCGAACATATTCGCCACAATACCATTGGTCAGCGGAACGGTTGATAACCAGAGTAGTCCCATAATGACACCAAAGGTATAGACTGTCCATGTGCTGAGAGGCAGCATGAGAAAAGCAATAATCGCAATTCCACGCAGGGCATATAATCCCATTAACAGATGCGGTTTGGAATATTTGCCACCAAGCCAGCCGGCCGTATAGGTGCCTACCACATTAAACAAACCCACTAAGGCTAAGAAAATTGTACCAGTTGTGGCATTAAAGCCATGATCAATCAGATAGCCCGGCAGGTGGATGCCAATAAAAACGACCTGAAAACCACAAACAAAAAAGCCCATGGCCAGAAACCAAAAGGGTTTATGATTTTTCACTACCACCAGAATCTGTTTAAAGCTGAGTGAGACTTTATTGGGGGTAGAGGCTGCATTGGGATGAACATACATCGGTGCTTTCAGCATCCAGGCCAATGGCACAATCAGGGCAATCAGAATGGCACTGAATACTAACGCTGCTGACCAGCCAACATTTTGTAATAGCAACAGGGTCGAAGGCAGCATGATAAACTGACCAAAAGACCCGGCCGCACTGGCAATACCCATCGCCAAACTGCGTTTTTCTGGTGGTGCCGCACGCCCGACCGCAGATAATAACACCGGAAATGAGGTGGCAGACAGGGCGAGACCCAGAATCAGACCTATACTCAGATTAAGCAATAATCCGGTTGAGCTAACTGCCATCAAGAGTAGACCGATTGCATATAAGGCTCCGCCTACAGCTACCACAATCTTGCTGCCATATTTATCGGCAAATGCCCCGGTAATCGGCTGAACTGCACCCCAGATCAGGTTTTGCATGGCAATGGCCAGGCTAAAAACATTATGACCCCAGCCAAACTCTTCGCTCATCGGCACCAGATACAAGCCAAATGCATGACGTACACCCAATGACAGTGCCAAAATGATGGCGGAGCCAATCAGCATAAAAATAAGAGCTTTGGAAAATTGACTGTCAGCCATACGTCATTCATGCCTATAAAGTTGATATGTATAGTATTCGATTCAAGCAATAGAGGCGATTAAATAAATATTGATCAAAAGATAAATTTTTTTTATCAATATATTAAGCCTAAAAAAAACGGCCGAAGCCGTTTTAATTAAAAATCGGATATTGAGCTTAGAAACGCATACCGATCCCGGCATAGGCCAGAATCGGATTGACTTCAATATCGGCTTTAGAGCGAATCAGCTCACCTAGATTTGCATCTGTCACTGTAATTGTCGTGTCATTTTTCAGATGTGCATAAGAGACTGAACCGACTGCAAACCAGGTTTCATTAAAGTCATAGCTAAAGCCGACCGTGGCCACAGGCGCGAAAGCATCGGATGCTTCCAGATCAACTTTCGGGTTGGCTGAACTTGGCGTGCCATCCAGAGAAGCACCAGCTTTTCCTTCCTTGATATTGGCAATCATATGTCCGGCAGCAATCAGGTCTTGCTCGGTACGTGAGTTAATTTCCAGTTCATTGAAATAGGCATACATGACACCTAAGCCGACATAAGGCCGGAATTTATTGACCCCGGTTTTACCAAAGTGATACTGGAATTCAAAGGCAGGTGTCCATGCGCGGGCAGAAGCCGCCGGCCCATAAGCTTCCAGATCAGTAATGAGAATATCATTTTTCAATTCAATGCCAGGTAAATCAATTCCACCTGGAATTTGTGGAATTAAATCAAGACTTGGAGTCGCAAGCGCAGAAAAAGGCGCGTAGATTTTACCACTGCCTTGCAAGTCTACTTTAGGTGGAATGCCGGCTTTCATTTCAAAAGAAATATTATCGGTAAAATAGTAATTGGTCATAATGCCTAAGGTGGTGACATCATCCGCTTCCAGGCCTGTACCAGGATTATTCCAGCTTTCCAGTCCATAGATTTCAGCTCGCCCACTTAACTCTGCAGGCAGTGTTTCTGTACCAAGTCGATCCAGAATATTAACAAAAACAGAGGAAAGGTTTGGGTCCATGTCTGGATCAAGATTATTTTTCACAGAGTCAATTGAGATATCACCTACTTGTGATGTTTCGCCTTCTTTAACAGCAGTATTCACTTTAAAGGGCTGGGCCTTGCCTTGCGGCATCACATGCAATGCACCGACTGATACCGAGAAACGCTTAAAGCCATCTCCATCTTGCAAGCTAAAATAAGGGGAATCTGCATGCGCGACCATAGGTAAAGTGGCTAGGCCTGCCATACATGCCAGCAATGTTTTCATTGATTTGGAACTCCATGTCCAGTGTGTTTATTCGTTTTTCTAGTTAACTAATTATGTGAATTACATTAAAAAATTCAGTTATAGAACAACAGGTCAAAAGTCAATCGATGGTTAATATTGGTAATTTCTGTATATTTTTTGTTTATATCTCTTGAGTTTTAAGAAATGTATAGTGTGTAAAAATCATTATTTTTATCTGACTAGCTTAAGTATAAAAATGAAGGAAATTTACTCTTGAGAGCGTTAAAATTTCAATCCTATGAATTTTTATCATGGAAGATATAGAGGAGAGTTTAGGTAAATTTTAGGCTGCATTGATTCAAGCATTTACCATTATGGGATTATTTTTTATTTTTCCAAAACAAGAACATATGAATTTATCCAAGATCCTGCTACCCAGTCGACTGAGTTTTTTTGTACAATAGCTGCATATATTATTGAGTGAATCACATGAGCACCCAAACTCCTCCCAAAAAAAAGCCCCTGGTTAATTTACCTTTCCCGATCAAACAGGCAGAGCAAAATGCTGCAGAAGAAGTTCTGGAAGATTTAAGACCAAGACCACAGCGTTATGCTGACCGTACTTGGATGCCACCACGTGGTACTCGCCGTTCAATGGGCAAACGCTAATTGATCGGACTCAAAAAGCTATGATAAATCATGGCTTTTTTTGTGGAAGTTTTTAGGGAGTTAGCGATCAATATTTGATTTATCTTTCGAGCAAAGAGAAATTAGAACTCTAATTTATCCAAATCTTTTTCAATTTTATTCTCGATAAAGCAAACGAAATATTTAAGCTCTCTAAATGCCAATCAAAATAAAATCCAGACCTGATGGATTTCATATTCAACATATTAGCCGTCCAGAAAAAAAGCCAATTCAAACATTGGCTTTTTTTTGAAAAATATTTTGATAGCACTAACGAATGCTTTTACGCGCTTTATTTTCCGGTTTCGGTGGCGCAATTTCTCGCTCACCTTGCCAGACATCGATAAAATCTTTCTCGTTAATATTATAAAGTTCTAGTAGTGCTAAAATCACGCCTCCAAACAACATGGCACCTTCTGAATGGCTCTGAAAATCGACCAGCTTGGTATTCAGGTTGTGCAGGATATCTTCAATTTCAAAGACACGTTCCCGTCCATTGCTATCGGTTGGATAGATCTGGGTATTTAGAAGAATTCTCGCCAGACTTTTCTCATTTTCAGTCAAAGGCAGTTCTTCAATCAGCTCATCGCTGGCCGGAGTTAAAATGACCGAATCGCGGAATATGGTATGTAAAAAATTTGCGCTTAATTTTGGCAGCGGCTTTTCGACAAAAGGACGGAAAGATTGCGGGAAAATCACATTACGTGAGATGCCTTTAAACATCGGTGCAATTTCCTCAACCTTATAACCTGCGATCCCACAACCCAAGGAAGTAATAAAATATTTATTTTTAGGATGGTTTTTGGTGTAAATCTTAAAGTCATCAATATAGTGCTGGATTTGTGAGAGTGGCATTTGTTGCAAATGCTCGTTCATTGTTGGAATAGCATAGCTCTGACCCGCCCAGCCACGACCCACGCCCATGACTGCACCAAAATGCTCAAGTGCCGTTCTGGCAGCTCCACCACCATGCTGTCCAGCCAAGTTACTGCCAAAAACAAAAACCGTATTTTCCGGAAGGGATTTAACAATACTTTCATCGTGATAGTGGTAAGTCATAATTGTCTCTTCTAGGCCATCCTGATCTTCATGTTGCCCGTGAAATGAATAGGGGTCAAGGCAAAATTGTGCCGGACTAGCCAAACAGATAGGTCAATATTCCACCCATGAGCCAAAACATGATGCCGAGTACGCCCAAATAAAGCTGCTGGCTGAAAATGCTTGGTTTTTTCTATATTTATTCCCTTTGTAACTGTATATTTTATTGATGATTTTTCAAACTAGAGAGTGAGTCAAGCGCTAACAAATAATGAATGCTAATATTGTTTTATTTTACCAAACAGAAACCTAAGCAGGGATTGAGTAATTCAAATTTGCCCTCATAATAAATCACGTCTATGTCCGCAGCGAAGTCAGCGAAAGCTATGAGTGATAAAAAACCCTTTGAATTAGTGACCAGTTATCAACCAGCAGGCGATCAGCCCCAAGCCATTGCAAAGCTGGTTAAAGGCATTGAACAGGGTTTTCATGACCAGCTTTTACTGGGGGTTACCGGGTCTGGTAAAACCTACACCATGGCCAACGTCATTGCACAGACTCAACGTCCGACCATTGTCATGGCGCATAACAAAACTTTGGCTGCGCAGCTTTACGGCGAATTTAAAGCGTTCTTCCCCAATAATGCCGTTGAGTATTTTGTCAGTTATTATGATTATTATCAGCCGGAAGCCTATGTACCATCTTCAGATACTTTTATCGAGAAAGATGCGGCAATTAATGATCATATTGACCAGATGCGTCTTTCCGCAACCCGCTCATTATTAGAACGTCGTGATGCGATTATTGTCGCATCGGTGTCTGCCATTTATGGTTTGGGTGATCCGAATGCCTACATGAGCATGTTACTGCATGTGGTAGAAGGCGATCGTATTGGCCGTGATGATATTATTCGCCGTCTGGTTGAAATGCAGTATTCGCGCAACGAACTGGAATTCCTGCGCGGTACTTATCGTATTCGCGGTGAAATTATTGATATTTTCCCGGCTGAATCGGATCAGGATGCGATCCGGATTGAACTGTTTGATGATGAAGTTGACTCCATTCGATGGTTTGATCCGCTGACCGGGAAAATGGTTCGTAAAGTACCTCGCGTGACCATTTATCCTAAAAGCCACTATGTGACGCCTAAAGACAATTTATCCCGTGCGATTGAAACCATCCGAGACGAACTTAAAGAGCGTCTGGTGTTCTTCCGGGAAAATGACAAACTGTTGGAAGCCCAGCGGATTGAACAGCGGACACGCTATGATCTGGAAATGATGCAGCAATTAGGTTATACCAACGGCATTGAAAATTACTCACGTCATTTATCTGGACGCCCTGCGGGTGAAGCGCCGCCGACCTTGTTCGATTATATTCCGGATGATGCCTTGCTGATTATTGATGAATCGCATGTGACGGTGCCGCAGATTGGTGCCATGTACAAGGGTGACCGTTCGCGTAAGGAAAATCTGGTCAATTACGGATTCCGTTTGCCAAGCGCGCTGGATAACCGGCCGATGAAATTTGAGGAATGGGAACGGATTGTGCCGACGACTGTTTATGTCAGCGCAACGCCCGCACGTTACGAGCTGGAAAAATCCCAACAGATTGTCGAGCAGGTGGTACGTCCAACTGGTCTGATTGATCCAGAAATTGAAATCCGTCCAGTTCTGACGCAAGTCGATGATGTGCTTTCAGAAATTAATTTGCGTAAAGATATTAATGAGCGGGTGCTGGTTACAACCTTGACCAAGCGTATGGCTGAAGATTTAACCTCTTATTTGAAAGAATACGGGATTAAGGTCGCTTATTTACACTCGGATATCGATACTGTTGAACGTGTCAAAATCATTCATGAACTGCGTACTGGGGTGCATGATGTACTGGTTGGGATTAACCTGCTGCGTGAAGGGCTGGATATGCCGGAAGTGTCACTGGTCGCCATTCTGGATGCGGATAAAGAAGGTTTCCTGCGTTCCGAGCGCTCTCTCATTCAGACCATTGGCCGCGCTGCACGTAACTTGAAAGGTAAGGCGATTCTGTATGCAGACCGAATCACTGATTCGATGCAGAAAGCCATTGATGAGACAGACCGTCGTCGTGCCAAGCAGATTCAGTTTAATGAAGAACATGGCATTACCCCGCGCAGTGCAGTGCGTCAGGTGATCAAGGAAATTGATACCGGTGAAGTATTGGATGATGATTCAATTGAATTGAAAGCCTCGGATCAGGCACGTGCGATCAGTGCGGATGAGCGGCATATCATGGCAGATCCAAAAATGTTTGCGAAACACATTAACAAGCTTGAAAAGGAAATGCTGAAAGCTTCCAAAGAGCTTCAGTTTGAGCAGGCTGCGCGTATGCGTGATGAAATTGTGCGTTTAAAAGCTCAGATGTTTGATTGAGTGGTTTAGCATTTAATTATATTTAAATTACGTAAAATCAATCACAAAGCAAACACAATGTAACAAATTAAGGGCTGTGATAAAGCTATTGTATGAACAGAATTTTTTAAATAAATATTTTGTGAACATGCAATAGGTATCTTTATGACAACTCAAAAATCTTCACGTACCGGATTAAAGCTGGCAAAAATTGCGGTGGGTAGCGCGGTTCTTCTCGGTTTAGGCGCCGCTACTATGGCTTATGCGAAAGACGAGCCATTACCGACCATTGAGAAAGTTGAACTGGACCGTTATTTGGGCACCTGGTACGAAGTGGCACGCAAACCTTTATATTTTCAAAACAAGTGTGATCGTGATGTCACAGCGACTTATACTTTAAATGAAAATGGCAATATTGTGGTGGATAACCGCTGCATTAAAAAAGATGGTGGACAAACCCAGTCATTGGGTGAGGCATTTGTGCAAAATCCACCGCAGAATACCAAGCTAAAAGTCAGTTTCTTACCAGACTTTATTCGCTGGATTCCGGTCGCTCGTGGCGATTATTGGGTCTTAAAACTGGATGAAAATTATCAAACTGTTCTGGTTGGTGAGCCTAAACGCAAATATATGTGGATACTCTCACGTGATCCGCAATTGGATAAAAATGTGGTAAATGAATATTTACAATATGCACAGTCTGTCGGTTATGACCTGAGTGATGTAATTCATACTAAACAAACTCAAAGATAAAAAGATCGTCTTAATGGGAACCATGCTATGGCATGGTTTTTTATTTTATGAGTCGAAAGACAATCTAAAATCGAGAGATAACTACATTTTAAATAGATGAAGCATCAAGCTTTCTATTGTACTAATCGTTATAATGCCGGCGAATGAAAGTAGAGTTTAACTATGTATAAAGGCATCGCGTTATCTGTCTTGGCCTCTGTGGTTTTTGGAGTGCTCTATATATTTACGCCCTTTTTACAGCCTTTAGACAGTGAACAGACTTTTGCTTGGCGTATGTTGGCGACCTTACCATTCCTCACAGCCTTTATGTGGTGGTCGGGTGATCTGAAACATATCAGCAGTATTTTTAAACGGGTGTTGCAACAGCCTTCATTCTTGATCTGGTTGCTGATCAGTTCACTGTTATGTACCACGCAATTGTGGTTATTTCTATGGGGACCTATCAATGGCCGTGGCCTCGAAGTCTCGCTCGGTTATTTTCTGCTACCTCTGGTGATGGTGCTGGTCGGCTGTGTGCTTTATAAAGAAAAATTGTCATCTTTCCAGATGGTCGCCGTTGCTCTGGCAATGTTGGGGGTAGGGCATGAAATCTGGCGGATCGGTTCAATCGCATGGGAAACGGTCTATGTCGCTTTAGCTTATCCACTTTATTTCTTTATGCGGCGTAAATTCGCGACCGATCATCTTGGTGGATTCTGGTGGGATCTATTTCTGATTTTGCCTGTGGCATTTTATTTGGGCTTTATCTATAGCGATTCTATGTCGCTTATGTTGAGTCATTCTCATTTGATCCTGGCAGTTCTTGGATTGGGCTTTTTAAGTGCGCTCGGTTTAGGTAGCTATATTTTGGCTAGCCGATATTTACCCTTTGTCATCTTTGGGCTGTTGAGTTATCTGGAGCCGGTACTGCTTGCTTTTGCCTCGATGGCACTGGGTGAGCGTGTGGAATCAGGTGAATGGCTGACCTATATTCCAATCTGGTTGGCTGTTTTACTGTTGATTGTGGAAGGAATATTGCATTTAAAACAGCAGCAGCTGAAAAAAAATGAGCTGGCAAATAAAGCTGCACAGCTAGAAAAAATCAGAAAAAATAATGAATAATGTGGTTTGCATAAGCATTATATTCGTCAGACAATATCGATCTGATTATTTTCAAAATCGTCTACCATTTTGTTTAAAAGAATGTTGTCTATATCTTAAGGGGATAAACATGTCACAAATTGCGATTCCATATCAGTTACGTGCACGTTTATCACAACTGGAACCAAGTCTGGATTTAAATTGGGAGCGAGAGCTTCGTACTATTCTGGCAGAAGTTTCACCAGAATTAAAAGAAAGTATTGATTTTCAGATTTTAAAGCCCAAAAAAATTCTTTGGGATCAAGAAGTGGATCAATACCGTTATCAGGCTCAACATTCGGTAGAACGCCTTAGCCAAAAATTTCTCAATGACCGGATGCGTTACTATGCCAGTACCTTTGGCCTGTCACTGAAAAGTTTGCAGGGTTTGAATGATAGCTTGCAAATCGCGGACTACTTAGAAAACGTACTTGAACAAATCGATAAAATTGACGTCAATGAAAATTTTCAGATGCAGCGTGAAAAGCTGGAACTGCGTCGTACATTTTTATTAAATGCTGCTGAGATTATTCGTGGTCTTCGCTTACAGCCGGTTGAAGGGGTGCGTCAGCTTACCGAACAGCAAATCAAATGCTTTATTATTGAAGTTTTTATCAAGCAGCAATTGTTGGGTTATTGGTATAAGCCGCTATTAAAAAAACAGACTGCAGAAATGACGCATCCACTTTTCCGTTATTTCCTGATTAAAAAGCAGTAGATTCGTCATTTTGATATTGTCCGTACCTCGCAATTTCTATTTATCGTTGCGCCGGTGATGGATGTGCAACAAAACCCGTATTCTATTCGTCGTTTCCTGATTGAAGAAAAAGGTGCACTTGAAGATCAGGTCTATCTGAATATCCTGATTCTGGACCTGCAGGATGACATGGATGAAGCGGTGGTAGAAACCCTGAAATCACAGATGCAGCGGATGGTGACTTTACAGAGTCAGATTCATTTGGATGTAATCGACATTGTGCATACACTGGAACAGGTGTCTGAACAGAAGTTATTACCTTTACTGGTTGAGCCCATTCACGTTGTAGAGAAAAATGCCGATGTGGTGGCACAACGTCACCTGAAACAGTTTGAAGAAATTATGACGCGTGAATTGCTTTTGCCGATGCGGGATGCCATTCGTGATCATTTGTCGCATATTGAAGAGTTTGATTATCTATATCTGCATGTCCATAAAACATTTATAGAAATTCTGGCCTATTACCGCGATTTCAAGTCCCAGCCGGGTTTCATGTTTAATCAGTACATCCAGAATTTTGAATATAAACTGCTGGCTTTTATCCGTTTACTGGAAAAGCGTAAAGTGGAAACCTTTATTCCTACACACCGCAATGAATGGCAAGTCATGCATCAGCGTTCACAGCAGGCTGTTCTGGATATTCAAAATACGATTTCTGAAAATGTACAGCAATACCGGGATCTGAAAAAATATATTAATACACTGCAGCGGCAAAAAGTGGATGAAGAGAAAAAATCCGTATTTAAAAAGTTATGGCGTAAGAATAATTTCGATGAGGCGATTGATACCGCGCTCAATCAATTGCAGCAGTTAAAGCGCAGTATGTTTCTGGAAATTATTCAGGTGCCAAGAACACATGAAAACTGTAGCGTATTTCTGGAATTTGAAAGTTTGCAGCATTTACAGCAGGTTGATCGCCACTATGCTTTTCCCTCTGGGGATAATGGCCTGACCCGTTTACCTTTGCTCATTCACTTGCCCGAAACCTATGATGATTTCGATGTAGAAAACTTCAATGCCTCCATGAGTCTGGACATGAATTTTTCAGCAGGGAGTAGAATCCAGCCTGAACAGGGTGGGACGCTAAATTTTGAAATTTAGATTTGTTTGAATAAACAACATTTAACAAATTTGTGTCAGGTACTGAAAAATAGTGGTCTTTAGCATTTTCGGATGCAAAATCATTCAGCTAATTACAACTATTTTTGAAATTTATAGTGAATATACGTTAAAAACTACCGGTCTTAACGAGCTTTTGATTCAAACTTGCGGCCAATTCCATTACAATTGTCGGGTTTAGAAATTTATGCTTAGATTTACAATTAATTAGAGGACGTATCTGTGAGCAAAGACACTATTGTTGCCCTCCATGCAGAACACCAAGGTCGCTGGAAAAACCGTGAAGAACTTGCGGAGCGTATGATTGCCCTTGTTGGCCAGTTATATCGTGAAAAAAATATTGTAGCTACAGTTTATGGTCGCTCTTTAATTAACCGTTCTGTAATTCAGATTTTGAAAGCACACCGCCGTACTCGCGTACTGGACGTTGAACTTTCTGTAGTTGATACTTTCCCAATTCTTGAAGCATTGGTTAAAGTAGACAATATCGGTTCTGCTGAAGTTGATCTGGGTAAACTTGCTGTTGAATTTAAAGCAAAAGGCGGTGACATCGATGCATTTGTTGCAGACGCTGTTAAATCGATCGAAGGCAATGCTGCTGCGGTAGAACATAAAGATGTCGTTCTTTATGGTTTTGGTCGTATTGGTCGTATCCTGGCACGTTTGATGATTGGTCAATCAGGTCTGGGTCGTGGTCTTAGCCTGAAAGCAATCGTTGTTCGTAAATCATCTGATGGTGATTTGGAAAAACGTGCTTCTTTACTGCGTCGTGACTCTATTCACGGTCCATTTGCAGGCACAATTTCTGTAGATGAAGAAAACGAAGCAATCATTGCCAACGGTAACTTCATCAAAGTGATTTATGCATCGAATCCTTCTGAAGTAGATTACACTGCATACGGTATCAACAATGCACTTGTGATCGACAACACGGGTAAATGGCGTGATGCTGAAGGCCTTGCTCAACACCTTAAATGCCCGGGCGCTGCTCGTGTGATTCTGACTGCGCCTGGTAAAGGTGACATGAAGAACGTGGTTTACGGTGTAAACCAGGCAGACATCCTTGATGAAGATACCATTATTTCTGCTGCAAGCTGCACAACAAACGCAATTACACCAACACTGAAAGTATTACATGACAAATACACAGTGTTGAATGGTCATGTTGAAACAGTTCACTCGTTCACGAACGACCAGAACTTGATCGATAACTACCATAAAGCGGACCGTCGTGGCCGTGCTGCAACATTGAACATGGTTATTACTGAGACTGGTGCTGCGAAAGCGGTAGCAAAAGCGCTTCCAGCTCTGCAAGGTAAATTGACAGGTAACTCTGTACGTGTGCCTACGCCAAACGTATCTCTTGCGATTCTGAACCTGACTTTAGGCCAAGATGTTGATCGTGATGAAGTGAATGAATATATTCGTCAGATTTCAATCGGTTCTAGCCTGCAAGGTCAAATCGGTTATACCAACTCGACTGAAGTGGTATCTTCTGACTTTATCGGTTCACGCACTGCAGGTGTATTTGATGCGCAAGCAACAATTACTTCAGGCAACCGTTTAACTGCGTATGTTTGGTACGATAACGAAGTAGGTTATAGCTGCCAGGTATTACGTATTACTGAACAAATGGGCGGCGTAAGCTATCCAAAAGTTCCTGCTGAAACTAATGCATAATTAGTATTTAGCTAAAAAAGAGTCTCATTTGAGGCTCTTTTTTTTATGTCTTTTATTTAAAGTGGGTTATTCCCAGTCTGATAAGAATCAACAAATCTGCTTGCTGGTGAAATATTAATCTGATAACTTACAAAGAGTAAGTATATTAAAATGAGTAAGTAATAAAAATATTGTGAGAATGTTATGACAAATTATGCAATCAGCCCATTATTAGGTCAGGTTTTATCAACTGAATGTCCATCACGTGAAATATTGGAACACCTTGCCAATAAATGGTCGGTCTTGGTTTTGCGTTGCTTGAGTGAGGGGGTGCATCGTTTCAGTGAACTGAAACAAAGGATTGAAGGGGTAAGTGAAAAGATGTTGTCCCAGACTTTAAAAATGCTAGAGCAGGATGGTTTTATTTTGAGAACGGTTTATCCGGTGGTACCGCCAAAAGTGGAATATCAATTGACGATTACCGGTTCACAAGCGGCTGAAAAAATCATGTATTTAATTGGCTGGATTGAAAAAAGTCTGCCAGATATTTTAGAGCATAAACAAAGTGTTATTAAATAGTTATCGTTAAATGGTAGCAAGGAAGTTTGCATAAAAATAGAAAATTTGGACTTATCTTGGTTTATATAAAATACAGATTTTAAAAGGTATCCGCATCAGAATATTTTCTTGTGAATACGATTTTTGAAAATTTACTCCTCTATAAATTATTTTAAAAATCATCAAGAAGTTCACAAAAAAAATTTCCAGAATAGGGGGTAGTACTAGGGGGAAAAACGTTTCACTTCCTACTATTTATTTTCCATCTTTTAAACATTCTTTTTCCAAATCTATGTCTTGAATAGATCAAATAGGCTCGGTGAGAAAACGACTAACTAAGATTTATGGAATTGCTGCATAATTCTATTCGAGAAATTCTTTAAAATATGGCAGAATATGGGGTTTTAAAGTTTTTAGAGGATTGGCAATATGCGCTTTGTTGATGAAGCAGTCATTACCGTAGAGGCTGGCGACGGTGGCAATGGCGTAGCCAGTTTTCGCCGTGAAAAATTCGTGCCATTTGGTGGTCCAGATGGTGGTGATGGTGGTCGTGGCGGCAGCATTTATATTCAGGCTGACGACGACACCAGTACGCTAGTTGATTATCGTTATACACGTAAATATCGTGCAGAACGAGCAAAAAATGGCCGTGGGGCGAACTGTGCTGGTCGTGGCGGTGAAGATACCGTATTAAAAGTTCCGGTAGGAACAACAATTGTAGATGTAGAGTCTGGTGACATTATTGGCGACTTGATCGAAGACGGTCAACGCGTGAAAGTTGCAGCAGGCGGTGATGGTGGTTTAGGTAATACCCACTTTAAATCATCGACCAACCGTTCACCACGTAAATGTACGCATGGTCAAAAAGGTGAATTCCGTGAAATCCGTCTAGAGCTTAAAGTTCTGGCAGATGTCGGCTTACTAGGTATGCCAAATGCGGGTAAATCAACCTTCATTCGTGCAGTCTCGGCAGCAAAACCAAAAGTTGCAGATTATCCATTTACCACCATGGTGCCAAACCTGGGTGTGGTCGATGCCGATAGTCACCGTTCATTCGTGATGGCGGATATTCCGGGCCTGATCGAAGGCGCATCTGAAGGTGCAGGTCTTGGGATTCGCTTCCTGAAGCACTTGGCGCGTACCCGTATCTTGTTACACATCGTTGACGTACAGCCGATTGATGGCTCAGATCCAGCACATAATGCTAAAGCAATTATGAAAGAGTTAGAAAACTTCTCCCCAACGCTTTCAAAACTGCCGATCGTATTGGTGCTGAATAAAGTCGATCAGTTGGCTGAAGAAACACGTGAAGAATGGTGTACTCATATTCTTGAAGAATTGCAGTGGGAAGGCCCGGTTTTTGAAACTTCTGGCTTAACTGCTGAAGGCACCAAAGACGTGGTTTACTACCTGATGGATCAGATCGAAGAGCAGCGTGAACGCGAAGCTGAAGATCAAGAATATGCAGCAGAAATGAAAGCATTCCGTGATCAGCTTGAAGCTGAAACACGTGAACAAACCATCGCTGCAAAAGAAGCGTATCGTGAGATGCGTCGTCAGCAACGTCTTGCCGGTATTCTGGGCGATGACGAAGATGATGAAGATGGCGATGATGATAGTGATGTGGAAGTGTACTACGTACGCTAATCTCTGAGAAAAGAGTCTGAGGACAAGATGATAGAAGTGGTAGATGGGCAGCGTCAGCTCAAGGGTTGTAAACGAATCGTTGTTAAAATCGGATCATCTTTACTCACAGCAAATGGACAAGGTTTAGATTTAGATGCTATCTCGCATTGGGCGGGACAAATTGCAGATCTACACAATGCAGGACACGAGATTATTCTGGTGTCTTCCGGTGCTGTGGCTGAAGGTATGGTGCGAATGAAACTTGAGAATCGACCCACTGATCTACCCAGTCTTCAGGCTTGTGCTGCCATCGGTCAGATGGGCCTGATTCATACTTGGTCAAGCGTACTTGAGAAGCATCAGATTCGAACTGCGCAAGTATTGTTAACCCATGATGATCTGGCAGATCGTCGTCGCTACCTCAACTCATGTGATGCCTTGCAGAACCTGATTGATTGGCGCGTGATTCCGGTGATCAATGAAAATGACACGGTTTCGACTGACGAAATTCGCTTTGGTGACAACGACACGCTTGCGGCCATGGTCGCAGGTCAGGTTCATGCAGACCTTCTGATTATCTTAACGGATCAGGAAGGGATGTTTGACTCAGACCCACGGTCTAATCCAGATGCCAAACTGTTCCATACCGTACGTGCGATGGATGAAAGTCTGTTTGATATGGCCGGTGGAGGCGGTAAATTTGGTCGTGGTGGCATGCTGACCAAAGTTCGTGCTGCACGTCTGGCTGCAAAGTCGGGCTGTCCGACCTTAATTGCAAGTGGTGATAGTGATGGTGTTCTATCACGTCTAATGTCTGGCGAATTGTTAGGTACTTTATTTGTGACTGATAAAGACCGGATGACAGCGCATCAGCAATGGTTGGCTGCTCACTTGCAAACCGCAGGTCGTTTAGTGATTGATGATGGCGCAGTGAAAGCCATTAAAGACAATCATCGCAGCTTATTGCCTGTAGGGGTGAAAGCGGTTGAGGGTCATTTCGAACGCGGTGATGTGGTGGAATGTGTCGATACACAAGGTCACCGGATTGCGGTCGGTCGTGTCAACTTCAGTTCGCGTTCAGCAGATATCGTTCGTGGTCTGGCATCAGATAAAGTGCATCAGGTGTTAGGTGAAGCGCGTTCGCTGGAAATGATTCATCGCAATCATATGGCGATTTATTAATTCTTTAAGTGTTTGAATAGTATTGAAAATATTTGTTTATAAATTTTTTTAACTACTTATTTGACTACTTTAATAAAAAAAGGCTTACCGCATGGTAGGCTTTTTTACATTTAGAAGAAGCTCACTTAAGAGCTTCTCTATATTCAGTTGGTAGTGTTTGAGCATCATAACAAATTAAACTTCTGGATAATAAGAACTTACCGGTGCCACGTTCTACTAAGTGACCAGAATCATCTATAGTCATATGAGAGATTAGAGAATCATTGAATAAGTCGGGCATGGGATATTTGGCATATGGATTATGAAATATATAAAGTCCATCGAAAATTGACTCTTCATATTTTTCTTTAATAATTCCTGTATGAATGTCAGGAACTAAGCTTTCTTCCATTTCATCATCTCTAGTATATATAGCATTAAATACACAGTATTTATTAGTATCGGATACTTCAGCTAGTGCACGTACTTTTCCCCATGTGGCGTATGGATTATAGATTATGGCACTAATATCCTCATACTCAGGTGTGGTAAAGAAACCTAAAGAGATTTCCGCCCCATTATCTTTTTCCACGAAGTCCATTTTTTCTCTAGGGATAAAGTTTAAATTTTTAGCTATAGCTTTTTCTTCATTTAGATAAATTCCGTAAAGAACGGCAATGATTCCACGATGTCCAGTAAAGTGTGAATGTGGTCTATCAAAAGAGTTTAATCCAAGTAAAAATGGTTTACCCATTACGTGTGGTAAATTGCTGTAAGAGCTTTTAAATTTTCTTGATTTAGCGACGATGGAGTTTGCAATTCTAATAATAGATTTTCTATTAAATTCAGCGAAATCAATATCAAAAGATCTATGATTCTCAGTAAAACCGTATGCTGGAAGTCCATCTTGTTCTGGATTAGCAATTGTTGCTTCGATACAAAAATTTATTCCATCTTTATGACAGACAAAGTCAGGTGCGTGGTGGGAAAAGTTTAACTCTACATTATCTTCTTTTAATATTTTATGTAGATAAAGTTCTAAAAATGAAGATTCAAAAGTAGTTTGAAATTCTTTAACGAACTTATTATCTCTATCAGTAAATCCAGTTGCCCAATCTGTAATTACTTTTCTCTCTGCATGTAATGCAGGATTGATTAGTAATTTAAAAATATCGTGTTGTCTATCTTCATCAACTATTGGTGTGAATAGATCCATTTGTAAGTCCTAAATTTTAAAGTAAAATTCAAATAATAAATTAATTTGTAAGGCTCTTACATTTTGACATATAGTGTGAAGAGTAAAACCTATTATTAGCATTTAAAGTGTTTTGATATTCATCTTGAATCATATCAATACTGGATTTAAATATTTTGATAGACACCTAGATTTTTGGCTTCATACTTTCATGTATTTGCTCAAATATTATGCATTTTGAGGCAATACGCATAAAAATATACTTAGGCATTAAATGAAAATTTCAGAAAAATTTAATTTGGGATTAACGCAAGCATATCTAGATTTCGTAGATATCGATACTGAAACTGATTTAGAAGTATTTATTGATCCAACTGCATTACGGGATTTAGAGTCACAATGGGGGCATGCTTGTGCAAGTTTGGTACAACAGTATTTCTCCACAGTATTGGACTATATTAAGAATAATGAGCATGATAAGGCTAAGGCACTATTAAGTAATCTAAAAGAAAGGAATGAATTCCATATCGGTTATTCTTCCGGTAGATCAAGAGGCTCAGGTTTTGGTAATAAATCGGCTGACTTAATTTGGGATGCACTGTGTAATAGTAAAGCAGCTACTACCGGACTATTAAAAGATATAGAAGATAGCTGTTTGCTTATTGAAGGAATTGGGCGCGATATGATCTCAGATGCCGTCTGTAATATTATCCGTCCAAAACTAATAGAATATACTCAGGATATGTGTAGATATCATGGTATTCCTCTATATCCAAATATCAATTCAGGTCCAATTTGGAATGATCGGACGAAAAAATGGGAGTCGCATTTTGTAGAGCTTCCATTGGCTGATGGTCATGTCTTTCTTTTAATTCCCAAGAATATAGTTCGTAGAAAAATTTCATATGACTTCAATGAATATTATTATCATTATATTCTTGAGGAGTTAAGAGTAGAGCATATCCGCAAACAATCATCTTTAGTTTACTTTTTAAAAAATGGTGCTCCTAGAGTAGATAAAAAAGATTTAATAAAAGAGTATGGGCAAACTAAAAAATCAGGAATTGAGCAAACTTTAGGTCGTGAACATATATTTGAAAAATATAAATCTGATAAAGAAAATTTACCAAAACCACCTTTGTCGAATGAACAACTTGCGGAAGTGCAAAATTTACCTGAAATAGACTGGGATATTTTGATTAGTGAGCTACAGGCTATTCCTAAAGGAAGTGAACATGCAGATGCTTATGAAAAAACCATTGAAAAAATCTTAACCGCATTATTTTATCCAAATTTGACTTATCCAGAAAAGCAATACAAGCTCCATGAAGGGCGGAAGAGAGTAGATATTGTATTTAATAATGAATCAAAATCAGGTTTCTTTCATTGGTTAACACTTCATTATCCATGCTCATTTATTTTTATTGAGTGTAAAAATTATAGTAATAAAATTGCTAATCCTGAAATTGATCAATTATCAGGTAGATTTTCTCCAAATCGGGGGAAAGTTGGGCTGTTAATTTATAGAGAATCCGATAATCAAAACTTACTTGAATCACGCTGTCGAGATACAGCTCAAGATCAAAGAGGTTTTATGATCGCGTTGTCGGATGCTGATATTGTAAGTTTGATTGAAGACTATAGAAAAGCTTCTCCTTACAATGCAGGTATAGAAAGAAACCGATATCCATTGCTTCAGAAGAAATTTAATAAATTGATCAACTAAGCGATAGTTTTTAATCTCGTATATACTAATTTTTTATGAAGTATAAGAATGTTGTCTGAGATACAATTTTTATGAATAGTATCCATAGCCGACTTTACTTAATTTCTAAGACTTCGTTCCTTGCCCAAAACTACGATAACTTATGGTTAAGATAATATTAAGTTAGTTAGTGAACTAGATATATAAGTTATTAGGCAGATGCTTACATGAGAGTTTAACCTAACCCTTGGCTATAAAGGGTTAGGTTAAACTTCATCATCTTTTTGGGTGATAGTAAATCTGCGATAACTGATGTGCATAACTCTGCTAGTGTGGTGTAAAATTTAAACATTCTTTTTAGCTTCTTTCCACCAAACCAAGAGTGTTTCTAGAGGTACGCTTGAAAATTCGACACCTAATTCAGATGCTTTTCTATAAAGGTAACTAGTTCGCTTTTCATATTTTTGAATAGCAATTTCTAGAGCTACATTGCTATCGAGATTTAATCTGCAACCAATATTGATTAATGAAAACAGACTGTCACCATATTCTTCAAGAAGGCGATCATGGCTTTCGTCATGATCGATGGCTTCTTTTAGTTCACTGATTTCTTCTTTATGTTTAGCAAAAGCATCCTCATGTGTATTCCAACTAAAGCCGGAATCAATTAGGGTCTGCTGTAGTATTTCCGCTTTCTTTAGCATCATTTTCCTTTGATACACAAAATTTAGAATAATGATATCTTAAGTAGTTAATGGTTTTACTTAACATATCAGGATTTTTTTCAGCAAAAGGGAAGTCTAATTTGTTCTTCATATAAGGAGAAATAATTTCTTGAACTTCAGGATCGTCACTGGTTTCAATTAATAGGGTGTCAGGGTTAATAGAAATAAGCTTTCTATCAAAAAGTCTGTCGATATTTGCAGATAACAATATTCCATTTGCAGGATCACGACAAGATGCATCATCTTTACTTTCTGACCAAGGTTTAATATGACTAGCGGTTAACATGGTCGGAACAGAGATTCCTGTAACTAAGCACTTTCCATCGTAGAATTTGAATAAATCTTCTCTAAACTTTCCTTGTCCTATACGAGCGAGGATATTTCTAGGTACTTCATTCTTACCATTTAGTAGACCTTCTAATATTTCTTTTAATCTATCTTCATAGAATTTCGAAGTTTCTTTTGATTGTTTTTTTCGTTCTTTTTTACTTACAGTGGGTTTAACCTTGGCTTGCTTTGAGCTAGAAATAGGCTTAGAAACCAGTTCAGCATTACTTAAATCAAATATTTGATTTAAGTCTGTGAAGTCATTGATTCTATCAAGTTTGAGTTTTACATTTTCTACGATAGCATTTGCACCTACCCAACTCATTAAAAGTAATAATGCTCGTGTTAATATCTTGGATTCGTTTATATCATCTAATTTATTGAGAGTATTAGAAATTTGGTAGTGTGTGTTTATTTGATCTTTTTTAATCGTTGGATACGATCCTAATATTTCGAATTTAAATCTATTTGGATAAGTTTCGAGATTGCGATATTCATCAATCCAAATACTTTTTGGGGATTCTTCTGTAATTAGATCTGTCGTAGCTTTACAAATAACTATTTGCTTATATTGAATAGTCTCTACAGTTTCCACTGTTTTTCCACGTGCAGTACCGGTAACCCCTTTTATGAATAAAACCAAATCACCAGCTTTAATCTTGTCAATTTCATAGTTTTTAAGTCTATCTTTAAAGCCCCAAATATTCTTATTTAGTCCAGTGATAAAATTGTCTGAAAAATGAACGTATTGATCTTCTATACCATCCGTGGTTAAACCTTTGAACTGTTTATTGGTGACACAGATTATATGTAAGTTATTCATTATGTTACCTTCAGGAGAATTTTTATGACTATATCATCTCTGTCTGTTGGTTATTTGTCTATGTCATTGATACTTAAGTACGACATTTTCTGTCGTCTTGGAATATGGCTAACCACCATAGTATTGTATTAACTTTTACTATGGTGGTTGATTTTTAGACTAAAAATTTCGAGCTAGATTGTTTACTGCGGTTGAGATGAGTTGGTTAAGTTCTCCGTGTGTTTTCATGGATTCAGGCAAATTTTTCTTATGTCTATATTTGTCATAATAAGTTTGAGTCTCTGTTCCAAAAGCTCTAACGGTATTTTTATATTCTTCAGTTAACTGTTTAGAAGAGTTGGCTTTCAACTGTGTGAAGCTAAGACCTTTAAATCCATCTAGTAAAACTCTTTTGATATTTGTTAGGCGGTTGTCCATTTTATTAAGAATATTGCGTTTAATATTCTTCTCAGCGCGGACACGCCATTTATTCTTTGGTAGAGGCTGTTTATTACAGTCCGTAGTCTTTACATATAAATGCCAATATTCATCTGCATCTCTATGATTAATACCAATATTATAGCCATTTTCTAGCTTTCTACACATTGATTGTGGTGTGCTTGGAATAGGCATAAATACGCCTAATTGGGTCTTATAGACACGTAAATTATCTACGGTACTCGGTAATCGAATTGACTTTAAAAGGGCTGTAGTGAGTGCTCTATGCTTGAAATTATAGAAATCAATTGCCAGTTCAATCTGCATGATTTTAAAGCTGTTAAGCCTACATTCAAAATGTCTCAAGTAGCTGATGCGGCGCCGTAGTACACTTAAAGAATTCATGTCATGCAATCTAATTATGAAACCTGTTTGGTATTCTGAGATGTAATGAGTAATACCAGTTTTCTCCGTTAGGAATTTTTTGATGTCGTGTCGTGTACTTGTTTTATCAATTTCAAAGTATAAATCAATGAAATCGACTTGAGCTTTGATTTGGATATTCATTGCTTTGAAATCGTAGCTATGAACATCAGAGAAAATAACGGTTTCGAGTTGATCAGCTTGGTTCGCATTGTCAGCGTATCTTGAGCATAAATCTAAATAACTTTGTTCATATGGAGATTTTTTCTCGGTATCTTCTGAAAACTCTTCGATTTCTAAATCGAGTAGAAATTTTCGTAACTCGTCATCATATGGATCTTGTCCATTTCGAACTAGGGTTTCAAATTGATGGTGTGTTAGATGTTTCATAATCATTTCAATGTGAAAAAATTAAACAAAAGAGCAGTTGAATAACCGCCCTTTTGGATTGATGGTAAATTACTGAATTAAGTAATTTTCATTTGGAGTGTTGATGAGAATTAATTCCTTACCATCACGTTCAATGCTGTAGGTAATAGAAGATTGAGTTTGGTTTACCATCATTACTTTACTGCTAGATAAGAGAATTGCTGTAACCTCTTCGATACTAACTAAGGTGAATTGCATTGCATTCCTCCATTAGCTTTACACGTTCTAAAAATGCTTGCTCTAATTCCTCTTCAGTGCAATCTAATCCATTGAACATTAAATGTTCATTGAAGTATGTGATAGCATTTTCAATACGATGCTCTCTATGAGTATTAAAGTATGGATTTCCTTTTGAAATCATATTTTTAATAGTGTTAAGCATTAATGATCGTGCTTTTGCTTTATCTGCATTATGTTCCTGATTAGCAGAATTCACATTTTGCATTTTTCTTTCCTTTGAATGGTGATGGTTGATTAACACGTACGAACTCATGTAGAGCAGGTAGTGTGTACATTGGTTTGCCATCCACGACATGGACAGTGATTCTGTACCCATGTGAAAGACTTGGACGGTATAGGTTTTTGGTAAGTCTTCTATACCAATACTTTTGTGTCTTTCCTAAGTGTGTATATAGGAATTTGGCTGATTCGCTTTGAGATAAAAACATTTCACTAGGCATTTTTAGAAGCCTTATGCTTATGTGCTTCGATCCAATCAAGTACGGTTTGAGATTCCCAAACTGTTAAGCCATTTAGGGAAAATGGCTTAGGAAATTTATTTTGTTTTACCCATAACCAAAGAGTCTTACTTGTGATTGGAAGTAAGCCATTTCGAGCAGGTTTTGCTTTGAATTTGCGAATTTGCCCTGCTGATTTACCAGTCTTGCAAATATGGATTTTTTCCGGAGTTGCAGGCGCCGTAGTGATTACTTTTTCTTGGACGTATTTGGGAAGATTCATATTGAACACCATCAGAGTTGCTAAGTTTCATTTCTGATTAGCTACGAGCTAATGGTGCTTAGTTTGGATTTATTTTTTTTATTAAATTACTTTTAAAGGGGTTTGTTACCTGTTTATTCTATATTTGATTTAAATCAATTGATTTTAAAATAGCCATAATCTCTAATTTGGCTATATTTTCTAAATTTTTTCTGCGTCTCCCACGTTTTGTTGCATATTTTGGTAAGTCTAATTCACCTAGCCATTCGATAAGTTTATCGATATCGTTTGGGAAGTGTTCCTGATAGGGCGAATCCGATAAAAAATCAATTATTTTTTCTAGAACCCATGATCGAGTGAATATTTGATCTTTATCTTCATGGAAACAATTCTGAATTAATACTTTAATAATATTGAAAGCTACGATTTCTTTACTAGTTTTCTTATGATGCTTCTTAAGTGTTCTTGTTTTAAATTCGCTCGCTAATGAAGGAGATTTAAGATTTTTAAAAGGATCATTGCGCTTTCTGGTACATGAATTATTTTTTAATAGACGAGTGATTGATTCTTGAGTAACGCATAAGCTCTCTTTACTAATCATATATTGAGTTCTATATCCCAATTTCTCAAGATCCGAAATTGTGGTTGGCAATGGTTTATCTGAAACAGGCTTTGAAAACAGTGTTGGAATAGATTTCTCTTTGAACTTATATGAATGATTGCCCATAGGAATAATATAATTTTCTAAAGCATCAATATCAGGGCCAGATAATAGTGTGTGATTAAGTTTTGGATGATATAAATTGCTTCCCACAGGAATATTTAATAAGGGTGCAACATTTGTTAAAAGTTGATAAATTTTTGGCAGATAGCTTTTATCGGGTTTGATAAAAATAGTATCTTGAACTTGAACAACGTGAATTAAGTTAATTGCTAAGTCACTGATTGTACTTTCACTATTCAAGTCATCTATATTTACTGTTATATAACCATCTACTACTCGAAAAAATACTTGAAGCTGGCTTTTAAGTATCATATTAGCGATATCTAAAAGGGAGTAATTGATTGAAAAATGTTTGCTGATTAGCTGAATTGCTTCATCGATGTTGATAACTTTATTCATTTACTACGGCTTTTTTAAATTGAATAACATTTGGGTCGTCTTCGTTAAGTCTTAGCGCAAGTTCGTGTACTGTTGGATTGTAATAACGCATGAGCATTTTTAAATCTTTATGACCGGTAACTTTTGCTAAATCTTGAATTGGAAGTTTCTTCGCAAGGCGTGTAGTAGCTTCATGCCTTGTGTCGTGAAAGTTTAAATCAGTGATTCCCAATCTATTACTTACAACAAGCCAAAAATCGTGCGATAGGGCATTGGATTTATCGGAAATGGTTAAAACTTTATCGTTATCTAATCCTTTCATTAATTCGAGTAGTTGAATGGCACGTCTAGAAAGCGGAACTTTTCTTGCTGTACCATTTTTCGTATCGGGTAGAAGTACGTGATCTTCGTACACATTACACCATTGCATATTAGTGATTTCACTTGCTCGCATTGCGGTTTCTAGGGCAAATAAAAATGCCCAAGCAACTTGTTGGCGTTTAGTGAGTGGTTGATATGTCGCATCATAATTAAAGCCGAGAAGGATAGTATTAACTTCTTCTTGAGTGATTCGACGTTCTCGGTGAGGGGCTTGAGTTGGTTTGGCTACGTCCAATAATGGGCTAGTTTTAAGAATACGTAATTCTTGACGTGCATATTTGAATACACCACCCAATACACCTAAGTCACGTCCTACTGTTGAAGGTGACACTTTGGAAAGCCGATCATTTCGAAGCTCAATCATATCTAGCTGATTAACGTCCGTTATCGGTTTCTGCATTAGTTTTGGGTAATCATTCATAAGTTTATGCAGACGAGAAATTTCTTTGTCAGCACCTTTATGCGACGGCGCAACTTCATCTATGTATTTCGTAATTAATTCTCCGAAAGAGATGCATGATAACTTTTGAATCT
>NZ_JALJVC010000021.1 GCF_022967985.1 Acinetobacter lwoffii
GTTTTAATTTTTAGCATAGAAACAGGTATAAAAATAATAAGACACCTCTATGAAAACAAAAACGCCAGAGGTAAAAGATCACTTGATACAACTGGGACTTATCATCAATTAGCTTAAGAAAATCTAATCTGTCCTCATTATTTTTTCATGACTAAACGCTATGCATTAAGAGACGAGCAGTGGGAACAGATTAAGGATCTGTTACCCAGACGAGCAAGTACTATTTGAGTAACTGCCAAAGACAACAGACTATTTGTTGAAGCAGTATTGTATCGGTATCGTTCAAGTATTCTGTAGCGAGATTTACAAGAACGCTTTGGGGATTTTAGAGTCGTGCACACTCGCTTTAGCCCTAAAAATCCAGGATAATCATCACCCCACAGTTCTGATTAATTTTTTAAAAATTTCCTTTCGATGGCCGGGCTTACGCTAAACTCAAAGCATCTTATCGCACCGTAATGCACTGTTATGGAATTCAAGGCCTGGTATCAGCTTCGCAGATTTATTTATGACAATTTGCATAATGAAGAACACGAAAGCATCTTAAGTCGCGTCATCAATATATTTCTGATTATATTGATTATTGGGAATACTGCTGCCGTTTTACTTGAATCGATCAATGATCTCTATCAATCCTATCAGCTGCTGTTTGATGCCTTTGAATTATTCTCGATCTTTATTTTTACCCTAGAATATTTATTAAGATTTTGGTCCATTGCGGAAAAAGACCCCTTTGAAGGTGCAGGGAAAAACCGATGGTTATGGATCCGTAGTGGCGGTGCCATCATTGACCTGTTGGCGATTCTCCCGGCCTATATTAACTTCTTTGTGCATCTCGATTTACGCTTCCTGCGAATCCTTCGATTATTCAGATTACTCAAATTAACCCGTTATTTCGTCTCCCTGCAGATTTTATTGCGGGTGATCAAGCGCGAAAAGGGCTCATTTCAGGCGGTTATTTTTATCCTGCTGATCATGATCATCATCGCGGCGGCTGGAGTATATGTGGTTGAAAATAAGGCTCAACCAGAAGTCTTTAGCTCCATCCCTGCATCCATGTGGTGGGCAGTGGTGACACTGACCACGGTCGGCTATGGCGATGTGACACCAATCACCCCCTTAGGCCGCTTTCTAGGGGCTTTAATTACTATTTTAGGGGTGGGTCTGGCAGCGCTTCCTGCGGGTATTCTGGCAAATGGTCTGGCCAATGAGCTGAGACAGCGCAAGCACAAACTGGAATTAAGATTTCGTGAACTGCTCGATGATGCAGAAATTGACTTAATTGAAGATCAAGAAAAAATTGAAATTTTACGTAAAGAAGTCGGACTGAGCAAAGAACAAATGCAGGATATCCTGTTAGAACTTATTCATGAGCGTAAGAAAGAACAACTCGAGCAGGAAAAAAACAAATATTTCTTCTGTCCACATTGTGGGCATAAGTTACCTGATTAAATTCGAACGTCAATGCAAGCGTATCATCACGAGCATCAGACCATCGGGTATGACGCTCGTTGCAGACAGATACTATTCACTCAATCCACTCGACTGAATCAGGATCAAATCCTCTCAGGCCAAAAATGCAGCGATGTCTTCCGCTACTGCCCGAGCTGTCCGGGAAACCCCGACCAGCGTGGCCGAAGCAGCACCGGTCCATTCTCCATAGCCCACCAGCCATAAATTTGGTACCTGAACAGAGCGGCCATTCTGAACCGCAATGGTCTGGTCCGGCTGGATAATTCCGAGGCTGCTGAGGTGATTCAGCGCCGCCTTAAATCCTGTACACCAGATCACCACATCCACATGCGCTGTGCTGCCATCTTCCCAAATCACGCCATGTTCTGTAAAAGCTGAAAATGGACGCCTGCTCTGCAAAATGCCTCGCTCACGTGCATCTTTAACTGAATCAATCATGACAATATCACCCAACCCCCCAATGGGCTGCTCAATCTTTCTACCTTCCTGCTGGGCTTTCAGGCGCTCAGTCGCCCTTAAAAACAGGACACGGCCATCGACATCATCTGCCAGAAACTGCGGCGGTGTCTGGGTGATCCAAAGCGTTTCGGCCACCTGAGATACTTCTGCCAAGATTTGTGCACCAGAGTTACCGCCACCCACCACCATGACTTTCTTGGTTTTAAATAACTCAGCATTTTTATAATCTGCGGAATGCAGTTGTACGCCCTGAAAATGCTCACGGCCGGCATACTCGGGAATAAATGGTTGGCTCCATGTCCCTGTAGCGCTTACCACCGCTTTGGCTTTCCAGGATTGTTCCCCGGCATAAACCTCTAAATACTGGCCCTTACTTTCCACGCGTTCCACACGCACCGGACGAACTACAGGCAAGTGATAGCGCTGCTCATAGGCGGTCAAATAATCGATCACCTCATTGCGGGTCGGATAGGTCTGTTCGGTCGCCGGCATCATCCAGCCTGACAGCGAACTCCAGCTATTCGGGGAGAAAAGGCGCAAGGACTCCCAGGCATGCTGCCAGGCACCTCCAGGCTGAGGCTGATCATCTAGGATGATAAACGGAATGTTCTTACGCTTTAAGAAATAAGCCGTGGACAAACCGGCCTGTCCACCACCGATGATGATCACATCAACTTCAGCTTGTAATTGAGCCAAAATATTTCCCCCCTTCTTTATTGTCATCAAATAAAAACCCAGCCTGCTTATCAGACTGGGCGTATTTCATAAAATTTTCAAGCGTTTAAATTAGCCTTCCATTGCTCAAGATACTTTCCAGTCTCTCTGATCACCTAGAATTTATAAACTACGCTGATTTACCCGTTTGGAAAGCTCTTCTGCCGATTCCTTGCGTTCCGAATAACGGTTGGTCAAATAAGCACTTTGCCCACGGGTTAGTAAAGTAAACTTATACAGTTCTTCCATCACATCGACAATCCGGTCATAGAATGCTGATGGCTTCATTCGTCCATCTTCTTCAAATTCCAGGAATGCTTTTGGAATTGAAGACTGATTTGGAATCGTGATCATCCGCATCCAACGCCCCAAAACACGCATCTGGTTCAGACTATTAAAGGACTGTGATCCCCCACTGACTTGCATCAAGGCAAGGGTTTTTCCCTGAGTGGCACGAATTGCACCCCCTGCCAGAGGAATCCAGTCAATCTGGGATTTAAAGATGGAACTCATAGAACCATGGCGTTCCGGTGAACACCACACCATACCTTCAGCCCATGCCAGAAGCTCATGCAGTTCTTTTACTTTTGGATGTTCAGTATCAGCATCTTCCGGTAAAGGTAGCCCTTTCGGATGGAAGATTTTTACTTCTGCCCCAAAATATTCAAGGATTTGACCAGCTTCAAGAACTGCAAGGCGACTGTAAGAACGTTCCCGATTAGACCCATAGAGCAGTAAAATCCGAGGAGGATGAGCTAGTTCTTTGGCTTGGACTTTTTCAAAGGTGGGTTGTTCAATAAGATTTGGATCTACGTTAGGCAGGTTCATCGGATCAAGCCTCTTTAAAATATTTCTTTCTTAGCCACAGTGAAACACTCACTAAAGCAATTAACACAGGTACTTCAACCAATGGCCCAATAATCGTGGTAAAAGCAACTGGCGAAGCGATACCAAAAGTTGCAATAGCGACTGCAAGTGATAATTCAAAATTATTTCCAGCCGCAGTAAATGAGATTGCAGCAGTTTTTGGATAATCATTGCCCATCCATTTACTCATAAAGAAGCTAATAAAGAACATGGCCACAAAGTAAATGATTAAAGGAATCGCGATGCGTAAAACTTCCAGTGGAAGACTTACGACATCACCCCCTTTTAAGCTAAACATCGCCAAAATCGTAAACAGCAAAGCCATCAAACTCAGCGGGCTGATTTTTGGAATGAACTTGTTTTGATACCATTCTACGCCTTTTTGTTTCACCAAAATTAAGCGCGTTAAGAAACCCAATAAGAACGGAATTCCAAGATAAACCAGAACAGCATGGGTAATGGTCCAGAAGCTAAGATTGATCACTTGAGCTTCAATACCAAAATATGGCGGAAGGAAGGTCAGGAATAACCAGGCATAGGTACTGAAGAATAAAATCTGGAAAATACTGTTAAACGCCACCAATGCTGCAACATATTGGTTATCACCACAGGCCAGACCATTCCACACCAGTACCATGGCGATACATCGAGCTAAACCAATCAGGATCACGCCTGTCATATACTCTGGATAGCTATGCAAAAAAATCACAGCCAACGCAAACATCAGTACCGGAGCAATCAACCAGTTTTGAATTAAAGATAGCGTCAGGGTTTTCTTATCCTTAAACACTTGCGGCAAGGTCGCATAATCCACTTTTGCCAGGGGTGGATACATCATCAGAATCAGACCAATCGCGATTGGAATATTGACTGAATTAATACTGAATTGATCCAGAGCAACCGATGCTTGAGGAAAAAAGTTTCCTATGGCGATGCCTAACGCCATGGCAATAAAAATCCAGAGCGTCAGGTTGCGATCTAAAAAGGACATGCGTTTTTCAGACATGTGACTTACTCAACATTCGAAATTTGATTAATCGCTGCAATCAATTGCGAGCGAGAAAGCTCATTTACGTTAAGTTTAAACAAAGCATCCAGGCGACGATTGATATGTTCAACAGTGCTCATAAAGGCTTTCATTTTTTCTTCTTTATCCACCTCTAAATGGGACGGATCAGACAGGCCCCAGTGCGCCTTGATCGCTCCGCCAAGATAAAGAGGACACGCTTCCTGTGCAGCCGCATCACAGACGGTAATCACCACGTCTGGCTGATACTGTTCACAAGCATCAATGCTTTTGCTGGATAAGCCTTCAGTCGACAAGCCCAGATTGTGCAGGGTTTCAAGCGTCAAGGGATGCACCTGACCGGAAGGTTTGCTGCCGGCACTGTAAGCGACCCAGCCTTCTGGCGCACGGCTATTGAACAACACTTCAGAGAGAATGCTGCGGCAACTGTTCCCCGTACATAAAAACAAAAATTTCATGAAAACTTATTCGCAATGGCTCTGAATCGATAGAGCGGAAGAATCAAATAAAACCGGAACCTCACTAGCTTTTAGCACGTCCAGAATTTCAAAACACCAGGCAGGCAATTGCTGATTAATGCTGTAGTACACCCACTGGCTTTGCCGGCGATCGTTGAGTAAACCACAAGAACGTAACAAGGCCAGATGACGTGAAATTTTCGGCTGGCTTAACTGCAGTTTATCGGTCAGATCACAGACGCATTGCTCTTTGTTTTGTGCAATTAGCAGGACAATACTGAGACGTGTTTCATCAGATAAACATTTAAAAAACTGAACGTGGTCCATAATTGCTCCCATTTTTTATGCAAATATACACATATCCATATATATGGTAAAGATGACCTGTCAAAAATGATATCCAGATCAGAATATGCCTACCAGAAAGCGCTCGCTTCAACAATTTCCCGCTTTTTCCGATATAGATCATCGTCAATGTGTTTTTCAGATAAAAAAGCTCCAATCAAGTTGAAGCTTTTTCGCATGGGGGGACACTTTATTTTACCCGATTGCCCTGTTCATCCACGATGATTTCACCGTCTTCTTTGGCAAAGGCTTTTAATTGTGGCAAACGCAGAATATCCAGTACCACTTCCGATGGACGGCATAATCGGGTTCCAAACTCGGTAACCACCAACGGGCGATTGATCAGGATCGGATGTTGCAGCATGGTATCCAGCAGTTTCTCATCGCTCCAGCCGGCATCATCCAGATTCAGCTCGGTGTAGGGATCGACATTTTTACGGAGCACTTCACGAACCGTCAAACCGGCATCCCGAATCATGTTGACCAGCTGATCTTTCGAGGGTGGCGTAAGCAGATATTCGATCACTTCCGGCTCAATTCCCGCATTGCGAATTAACGCCAGCGTATTGCGTGAGGTGCCACAGGCCGGGTTATGATAAATTTGGACTTTTGGCATTTGATTCATGAGCTTCCCTCTTATCAATGAATCATAGTTTTATATATGAATATACGCATATTCGCAATATAAAATATATGTGCTTTATGAATAAAATCTGAGATGAGGACTCTAAAACCATTGGAAACAGTTTCAAAATGAGGCTGTCTTATGTCTAGGATACTGGGAGCAGTCCAGTTGATCCGGATGCTTATTACGGAGACATGCAATCTGATGACATTATTATGGTTCGTTACGGTGATGATGCTACTTTCAAAAATTAGTTATTGAGACAAATGGAAAAAGATATTTTCAGGCTCTAAGTCCAGAGTTCAAGCCAAATATTATTGAGTTAAACAACCAATGTATATTTGTAGGTCAGGTAGTTAACTGTATACGCTATGTTTATCGAGCGAGAACAAGATTTAGAAAGAATTAACAAAAGCCAATATATTCAGCGTTGTCTAAATTGATAAAATCGCCGTTTTCTACAGAAAATTTAAGATTGTTAAGGATTGAAGTGAATATTCAAAATGATTTACCAGAACTAAGTAATTACAGTGAGTTAAGCAGTAAAGAGCAATTAACTATCCATCAAATGCTTATTTCGTACGTACGCTCAGATCACCTCTATAATATTATCTTGACCCATAATGTTGAACCTTACGACTTAGTTAAACTTGTAAGTATTAGTTTTGAGAATAGAGATGCTGCTATCTGGGTTCATTTTGAAACTATTACAGCTGAGAGACTGACAATGCCTCTCGATTTTATTTCAAGAATAGAAGTATGTAATTACGAAGTTTTTTAAGACTAGAATCGAGTCCCCCTAGCGTGGGGATTTATGTTAAATAAGATCTAAGACAAAATAGAAATACTCTTGGTAACATACATAAGAAGCCAGCAGCTTTTGCAGCTATATAATTCTTGACCTTTTTATGGGAAATATGTGGTCTAAAAATTATCCCTGTAAAACATCATATAAATCCTATAATTATTAGAAACGATGACATGATTTTAATCTCTTATTTTTCTAAGTTCATATTAAACAATCCGATATTTACGAGTTCTCTTTTATAAGATTCTCTATATAATTCAAAGTTAAATAACAATAAACTTTATATTTTTTCTTATATGTGAAGCTTATCCCAAAAAATTTAAAGGAAACTATATACCAGCTCTTATAAGATTGTCCCCCCCAATGCGTACAATGAAGATAAACTGTTGAATGATTTGGATAAATCACTAAATTAATATAAATATTATTATAATATAAAGGGTTAGACACTTTTCCTTTCGACTTTACAATTTCCTTTCGTTGTTAATAATTAAGATACATTTAAAATGCTTCTTTAGAACTATAATTTTGAAAATTTTTTGGTAGCTTCGATTCATTATGACTTTTTATATATTTCTAATACTTATGAATATCGCAGCTATAATGGCAGTGATTGCATTTTTTCATAAGTAATAAGAAAATTACATCTTGGTATTTCTAACCGCAGGCTAATTTTAAATTTCATTATAAAAATAAATTTCTTTAAGTATTATTTTTAGTATAAATTTCACACATTTCTATATAATACCTATTTTAGGCTCCCGTTTATAAGAATTACTCATATATTGAGTATTTCGCATATATATTCTTACTGTTGCAGTAGGTTCACTTCATGAATAATATTAACTTTAATAACTTTGAAGAAGCTGGCCAAGTCATTTTTAAAATTCTTATCTCAACGCTTTGGCTTCAAATTGTGGATGATTACTGGTACTGAGGGTGACGACTGGATTGTATTATTGAGTGAAGATAATGGCTATAACGTTAAGCCCGGACAAGTATTTCATTGGGCAGACTCATTCTGCTCACACATGGTACAAAGTAATATGCCTCGTATTGCTCCCTATTCACCTGATATTCAAGTTTACGCAGATGCACCTATAAATCACCTAGTCTCAATTAAAGCCTATATCGGCCAACCTCTGTATAAAGAAGATGGCTCTCTTTTTGGCACTCTATGTGCAATTGATCCCGAACCTCAACCTAAAATTCTTGTTGAAGATGCTCCATTATTCGAGTTGATAGCAAAGGTACTCAGTTATACGATTCAAGCTGATATGAAAGCTGCTGAGTACATACGTAAAGCTGAGCGTTTTGAAATAGAAGCAATGTCCGACCCAATGACTGGACTTTTCAACCGTCGTGCTTGGGATGAGCTTATTATCAAAGAGGAAGAGCGCTGTAAGCGTTATGGTCACCCTACTGCTATTCTTATGATAGACCTTAATGATCTTAAGATCACAAATGATACTCTGGGTCATGCTGCAGGTGATGAGCTCATTCAAAGAATGGCTTTAGCTCTCAAAAACACGGTACGTAGTAATGATATTATCGCTCGCTTAGGAGGTGATGAGTTTGCTGTGATGACCATTGAAACTAACTTAGAGCATGCGAAGAAGCTTGCATCAAGAATTCAAAATACTTTTACAAAAGTTGGAATTAGTGCTGCAATTGGCTTTGCAATGCGTAATCCAACCTTTGGGTTAGCTGAAGCTATCAAAGAAGCAGATGCAAAGATGTATCAGAATAAAGTTATGGTCAAATCGAGTAGCCATTAATTAAACTACTTACCCGATGCAGTCTTTGTATCTGGTAAGGCCTTATCTACAATCTGAAGATGTACTATTGAAATAATTCAATATAACCGAAAACCCTAGAGATTTTTTTGAAATAAAAACTATTATTTTTCATATCATTAAGATCTTTAATCCGTTTTAATTCTGCACTTAGTCCTATCAAAATTGCGACTTTTCCAACAAAAATCCTGCAGTTTATTCCCAGGTTTTTGATCAAACGGTTAGGACCAACAATTTACTTTTATCATGAAGACTGATTATAAAAATAATAAAAGTCCATGCCAAAAAACCTTAAGTTCGCCAGCGAGCGCCGTAGTGACCAACGTAAAAAAGTCATACAAGCCGAAATGCTGCAGGCCCAAACATTTATACAGATCTATCTGCTCTTACCTTTCTTCTTTAAGGCATATCAGCATCAGCAACATCTTACGATGCGCAAACCCTAGAAGATGTCATCTAGCATGAAGCAAGCGCTGTGCGTGATAAAAAATTGACTGAACCTACACTACAAATCTGCCTGTGGCTGATCAGCCTATTCCAGCCGAGTACAACGCAAGTGCAGCACTTCAATCAATTTATTAATTTGCGGCACTTTGAGCTGAAATATTTAAGCTAAATGTCATGAATAGACATATCTGCCAGTGCACCAAACTTTTCATCAAACGGCGCTAATTGTTCTTTGACGTATTTGGATCCGCGAAGTTTACGGCCATGCTCATCATAGTATTTATGAAAAAGTGTTTTGAAGGGATAGTACTGTTTTATGCTCAAGTCTTTCGCCATCTGATTGACCTTCGCTTCAAGCATCTTTTGAGCTACCCCTTGCTCACATTCTTTTGCGGTATCACGAGTTGCAGAAGAACGTTTTCCATTGATCATTAGTTCAATGTAGTAGGCCTAACCGCGCTTTCTGGGCTTGGGTAATTTCATGACGTAATTTCCAAAATTCTTGACGTAAACTTGACGTAAATTTAACGGCAATAACTGCATAAAATACGGGTTTTGCAGATAGTGCGGATAACGGCTCACTTTACTCAAGGCATTAAAAAAGGGCTTTAAGCTACTGTTTTCGCTTAAAACCCTTATAACATAACGTTTAGAATCTTGGTAGGTATAAGCAGACTCGAACTGCTGACCTCTACGATGTCAACGTAGCGCTCTAACCAACTGAGCTATACACCTAGAATGCTTGGCATATTATAAATTTTTCCGACCGAAAACAAGCCTTTTCATTTAGTTTTTAAAACGTCCGCGCAAGTTTTAAGCAAATCCTTGAATTTTTTCAATTCTTGTTCAGTTATTGGGGTTCCCGAATAAAGATTTTTTTCAAAAACCTGTATAGCTTGAATAAAGGCAGTCTGGTTTTCAATCTGAACCTGTTGAGATAAACGCTGCATCCAGTGATGAAAAGTTTCTGCAGGCTGTTTTTTGAGATGATCAGTTAGAGATTGATTCAGCTGTTGAATCGCACGATCAAATGGAGATTGCGCCTGTCGGGCTTTTAGATAAATTCTGAAGATATAGGCCAAAATCAATAGTGCAATACTGCCCAGTAAAATTATGACACTCGAATAAACTGAACCGAGTCCTAATTTTGATAACCAGCTCTGTTGTGATTCTGCATTATAACCCACCACCTTACTTTGCCATTGGTAGCTGGCATAATCGCTCCAAACGCGTAGTTTGGTGATCCATAGATTATGCTGCGAGTTCCAGGTCGACTGATTTGCCGATACCCATGCATCCTGAGAAAGCAGATTTTGCATACCATCATCTATACGCTGTGGAGTGATCATTGCGGTTGGATCAAAGCGTTGCCATTTCTGGTCAATCCAGACTTCTGTCCAGGCGTGCGCATCGAGCTGCCGGACTTCCCAGCTCATGCGATCTGGTGCCAACTCCCCCCCCTGATAGCCGGTGACCACCCGTGCAGGAATCCCGACATAACGCATCAACATCACGAAACTCGAGGCATAGTGTTCACAAAAGCCTTGCCGGGAATTAAACAGGAACTCATCAATCCGGTTTTGTCCTAATTGGCCCGGCTTTAAGGTATAAACAAAATTATTCTGCTGATACCAGTTCAAGACTTTCTGTACATAACGCCGAGGATCTTCCGCACTTTGCGTATAGAGACGTTGTGCTAATTGTTGCGCTCGCGGGTCAAGTCGGCGCTGCACCTGAGTATTCGTTCGCTCGATATATTGCGTTGGCAAAGCCTGAGGGTCATATCCCGTTCCGATCCATTGTAACGAAATCGGTTCAACACGTTGCGTGAGCCGTCTCGGCACAATGCTCCAATCCTGACGGTTATAATAACGGCGTTCCACAGGTATCGATTTTTCCAACCCCATGATCCAGAACACCGAAGGATCCGCAGCCAGATATTGGTAGTTCCAGCCTGTAGGTACGGGTGAAGTATCCATCGGTTGTCGCATTAAAGGCTGCTGATTGACGAAACTGCTGGTCCAGCGTTGCCCATCATATTCATCTAGCACCAAGGCTCGCCAATAGAGTTCTGAGCGTGGCGGAAGCTTGCTGATATCACCAATAATCCGGAAAGCAAGGGCACTGGATTGGGATAATTCAGCAATATCCCCAGGTGACATACTATCGCCAATGCCGGTCACACCCTTATTTTCAGGAATGGGAATATGCCAAAGTGGTGGCAAGCGCGGAAAGAAAATAAACAGCAAGATAAAAAATGGAACAGCGTACAAGATAAACTTGCCCACATGTTTGGCATCCTGTTGCAATGCTGCGCGCTGAGTGATCTGCTCCTGCTCAAAATCGCTAGTCTGAATCCGGTACAAACCAATCAGACAGCTGATTAAACACAGCACGATCACAATCGCCATCCCAAAAGATTGGCTATATAGGAATGAGCTGGCAGCAACAAACAGGGCAAAATTAAACAGAATAATCAGGTCACGTTTATTTTTACTTTCCAGTGATTTAGCAAATAAAAAAGTAGATAAAACTGCTACCCCAGCCTCAACACCAATAAAACTATGATGGCTCAAATAAATATTGCCGAGTGCCAAAGCCGTCAGTAGAAAAGTGCCCGTTTTGGGAAATGGCTGCTGACGTTTCAGGAAAATCCAGATACATACAATACTAATCGCAAAAATAATACTGAGTAGAACCGGAATAAATGCCATCTGGGCGATGAGAATCAGGCCCAAAGTCAGCACAATCGAGGTACGGATTTTTGCATTGATCATGAATTTACCCGCCTTAGGCCTGCGCCAACAATTGTTTGGCTTTCCGCAGTTGTTCTTCACCTGCGCCCTGAGGCAATTCGGCCTGTGGCAAATACAGACTATACGCACATTGCTGCTGCTCGCACTGCTCGACCAGACCCATCACAAATTCAAGTTTTTCTTCATGTGACTGGCTCGGCATATGTGCATAATGAATCTCGATACTGTGCTCATCCTGATATTGCTCAAAGACTTTGACATACAAGCCTTGCCCACGCGCAAACTGCTTCCAGGACACCGCCTGCAAGGAATCACCTGACTGGTAATTGCGTAATTCACGGAACTCATCCATATCCGGTTCAAAACGGTTAAAGTGATATTTATTTTCTGTGCTAAAAACTTCAGCTTTAGGCGCGACCCAGGCCGAATGCTGATGATAAAGATAGGTCCAGGCTCGAACTAACCCAAAGGGATAAACCGAATAAATCTGAATCACCGGATAATCAAACTTGCCACGTTGCTCTGCATAAAATGGCAGAATAAATTGCTGTTTTTGTGCATTCAGATAAACTTTCGCTAGCTGATTCCCTGCTTTGATATACAAATAGCGGGGGCGAAGCTGCTGCTGTTGAAAATAAAGATGCAGATTCACGCTATGACCGACCTGCCCCACATCATCTGCGATCAATTCAATTTTCAGGTCATGCAATTGCTTAAAAGTCAGATAAAAACTGATACACAGCACCGCACTGATTAAAAAGCAGAAACCTAAAATCAGGTTATTGGCATAGTTCACCCCGGCCACAAAGGTGATGAAGATCAACACCAGATACAGATAGCCCTGCTGATAAATAAATACCAAGACATCTTTCTGCGAGAGCTGTTTCTGCTGTGAGAATTGAAAGCGCTTGGCCAGCCATTTTTGCCAGGTTTTATCCAAGAGAGGACTCCTTTAGCTGACCGCAACCTGTTGCATCACATTAAACGTTTCAGCTTCACTTAACCCCAGACGATGCGAAGTCACCGCGACAAATACAGCCTGCACATCATCTGGTGTGACAAAAGCACGTTGCTGAATCAAAGCATACGCTTGTGCTGCGCGCTTCAAGGCCAGAAGGCCACGCGTAGAAAGTCCATGACGGCTTTTACGGGTTTCTTCTGACAGATCAAGCAAATATTCCTGAATCGCTTCACTGATAAATATCTGATGCGTCAGACTTTGCAGATCCAGAATTTCATCTTCGGTAAAAATATGCGCCAGACTTGCAATCAGGGCAAAACGGGATTCCTGCTGTAATAACAGTTTTTCTGCATGGCGTGATGGATACCCCAAAGATAAACGCATCAGGAAACGGTCTAGCTGGGATTCCGGCAAAGCGTAAGTACCACTTTGGAATAGCGGGTTTTGTGTCGCAATCACCCAGAAAGGTTTCGGTAAGGCATAGCGTACGCCATCAATGGTGGCATAGCCCTCTTCCATGGCCTCGAGTAAGGCGCTCTGGGTTTTGGGACTACAACGGTTAATTTCATCTGCCAGTAAAATCTGGGTAAAAATTGAGCCTTGTTTAAACTCGAACTGATGTTCTTTCTGGTTAAACATATTAATGCCGATGACATCACTGGCCAGCATGTCATTGGTAAATTGAATCCGCTGGAACTTTAACCCAGCCAGATGTGCCAGACTGCTGGCTAATGTGGTTTTACCCAGCCCGGGTAAATCTTCAAATAAGACATGTCCGCCTGCAATCAGACAACAGAGTGCCAGTGTGGTCTGGGCCTGCTTATCCAACACAATGGCATTAACTTCTTCAAAAAAACGCTGGATCTTGGGTGCATAACTTGCAATCTTTTGTTCAAGCACTGTATCGATGTGTGCAATGTCGTTATTTTCCTTTTGTTTCATGCCCCAGATCACAATAAATTCCTTAATAAAACATGGCCTAAGATTAACATACACTGAAATTTAAATTTTCCCAAAAGATCAATCATCTGTCTGTGTAACTGGATAAAAATATTCGCTAGAAAATGACGAGGATTTAAATACTAGAAGAGTAGAAATGATCAGGTTGAAAAGAATTAAAAAGCGCAGACAACAAATAAAATGATCAGCACAAATAGAGATCATTTTTCTTTTCGCTCCAATGTCAAAATATCGACATACGCTTATTTATCTATTTGAAAAGAATCATACTTAAAAGGTATAGAGACTTAAGTGATTCCCTGGATTTTTATAAAAATTTTCTCAGCTAGCTCAATAAATGACATCAGATTTAACGCGATCGTCTATTCCTCATATTAATTTTTAATGATAAAAAAAGCGCCCCGAAAGGCGCTATGACTTAAGGATTAACACGGACACTTCTTCATATCACCGCCCGCAGATGGATAACGGGAATCCACACAGTGACGATAAAATGTTTTCGGGTCCATGGCTTCCAGATCGGGATGATGCTTGCGCATATGCTCCACATAGGTCTGGTAATCAGGTACACCGACCATCAGACGGAAACTTTGCTGCAAACGTTGCCACAAGGTCGCAATCCGCGACCAGTTTTTCGGATTCAGGATTAAATCCTTTTGTGACATTACGGTCATCTTGATGATTTTATAAATCATCGTTTTCCCGCTTTTGGCAAACTTCAGATTCATAATATTCCCCTTAATGACCTTTCGCTGGCTGAATCTCTTCAGGATCGCGATAAATCGCTTCTGCTTCATGTACAGATGGCTCAGGATTTGCCAATGCACGACGAATCACGCGAATTGCAGCAAACAACATGACAAAGGCTACAATCATAAAGAAAGCACAGAGCGCAGCATTAATCTGGTTCGACATCGCTACCGTCTGCATTTCTGCCACAGTTTTCGCTGGTGCCAGGATTTCATTATTGGCAATCGCCGTGTTGAAACGATCAGCCTGCGCAAGGAAACCAATCTTTGGATTTTCGTGGAAAATCTTCTGCCAGCCTGCTGTCATAGAAGTAATGAACAGGAACACTGTCGGGATAATCGTGACCCAGACATATTTCTGCTTCTTCATCTTGAACAAAATAACCGTACCAAGAATCAATGCCATTGCAGCCAGAATCTGGTTACCAATACCAAACAGCGGCCATAAACTGTTAATCCCGCCGAGTGGATCGACTACGCCCTGATAGACGAAGAAGCCCCAGCCTGCCACTGCAACCGCAGTACCCAACAGGTTTCCGAAGAAGTTATGCGACTGTTTCACCGCTGGAATTACGATACCGACAGTATCCTGTACCATGAAACGACAGGCACGCGTACCCGCATCTACAGCAGTCAGGATGAATAATGCTTCAAACAGAATCGCAAAGTGATACCAGAACGCCATCATTTCACGACTATTAAAGATTTCCGTGATGATATGTGCCATACCGATTGCAAAGGTAGGCGCACCACCAGTACGTGACAGAATCGAGTTTTCACCGACTTCCTGTGCCAGCAAAGTCAAGGCTTCAGGCGTTACCACAAAACCAAGGGTTCGCACTGCTTCTGCTGCGCTTTCTGCGGTAGTACCGAGCAAGGCTGCTGGTGAGTTAATAGCAAAGTAAATTCCTGGATCCAGAATTGCAGCACAGATCAAGGCCATGATCGCCACAAAAGATTCCATCAACATACCGCCATAACCGATCACCCGGATATCGCGTTCGTTATTGACCAGTTTCGGTGTCGTCCCCGAAGATACCAAGGCATGGAAACCGGAAATCGCACCACAGGCAATAGTAATAAACAGGAATGGGAACATAGAACCTGCGAATACAGGACCAGTACCATCCACAAATTTGGTAATCGCTGGCAGTTTCATTTCAGGCATGGCAAACAGGATACCCACGGCCAAACCTGCAATCACGCCAATTTTCAGGAAGGTCGACAGATAATCACGTGGTGCAAGCAATAGCCAGACTGGCAGTACCGATGCAATGAAACCATAAATGATCAGTGCCCAAGTCAGCTCAGTGCCAGAAAGCGTAAAGAACGGACCCCAATATGGATGTTGTGCGATGTTTTCACCGTAGATAATGCCCAGCATCATCAACACAAAACCGATAATCGAGACCTCAGCAATTTTACCCGGTCGGATAAAACGCATATAGATGCCCATAAAGATCGCAATCGGAATGGTGGCTGCAATACTGAACACACCCCAAGGGCTGTTAGTTAATGCTTTCACCACTACTAGTGCCAATACCGCAAGAATAATGATCATCACGCCCAAGGCACCGAGCATCACCACAATACCGGCAAAAGTACCCAGTTCCTGTTTTGCCATTTCACCGAGTGAACGACCGTCACGCCGGGTGGAAATAAACAGTACCAGGAAGTCTTGTACCGCACCTGCTAGTACCACACCGACCAGTAGCCAAATCGTCCCGGGTAAATAGCCCATTTGTGCTGCCAAGATCGGACCGACTAAAGGACCTGCACCGGCAATCGCTGCAAAGTGATGGCCAAACAGAACGCTTTTGTTGGTCGGCACATAGTCCAGACCATCGGCCAGACGATGCGCAGGCGTTAAACGGCGTTCATTCAGCTCAAATACTTTGGTGGCGATAAACAAACTGTAGAAACGGTAAGCAATGCTATAGACACAGGCGGCGGCAAGTACCAGCCAGACTGCATTGACATGCTCACCCCGACTCAGTGCTAGAACTCCAAAAGAGACTGCACCCACAATGGCTACAAAAAGCCAAATCATTTTCGAAGTCAGCGTCGACTTCTTTTGTAAAGTTTCCATTCAATCCCTCATATTGTGATGCATACAAATCAGCGTGATTGTTGTTGTTCGAGGTACTGCTGTTTTCCCTTGCGACTTTACGCCTGTTCTTTTGCTTTTCCTCTAAGACTTTGGCATAAAAAAAGGGATGATTTAAATCATCCCTCTCGATAATAGTCTATTTTCAAACCATTATGCACGTTCTAAATAGTCACCAGTACGGGTATCTACACGAACGCTTTCTTCTTGCTGTACGAATAATGGAACACGTACTACAGCACCTGTTTCAAGTTTCGCTGGCTTACCGCCACCGCCAGAAGTATCACCACGAACACCTGGATCAGTTTCAACGATTTTAAGTACGACGAAGTTCGGTGGAGTCACGTTTAAAGGCACGCCATTGAACAACATGATGGTACATTTTTCATTTGAATCGTCTTTTAACCATTTTGCAGCATCGCTCATCGCTGTTTTATCAGCTGCGATCTGTTCAAAAGTAACAGGATCCATGAAGTTCCACATTTCACCATCGTTGTACAAGTATTCCATTTCTACTTCAACGATATCAGCCGCTTCTAGGTTCTCGCCTGATTTGAAAGTTTTTTCCAGAACTTTACCTGATTTAAGGTTACGTAATTTTACGCGGTTAAAAGCTTGGCCTTTACCTGGTTTTACGTATTCGTTTTCCATGATTGAACATGGGTTGCCATCAAGCATAACCTTAAGGCCTGACTTGAAATCATTCGTAGAATAATAGGCCATGACTGGCGCACTCCAAACTTACTAACTTTAATCTATTGATGCTATGGGCTGTTGCGATGTCATTTAGCAAGTCTGACACGAACATTGAGTTGCCACATGCACATTCATTTGATGTTGCGTATTCTAAATGAGCAATACACTTTGCCGCAATGAAAAAATCCGCTTTCACCCACTCAGGCTGTTTAAGTTACAATCAGACATGAAAATCCTTTGTTTATTCATGTCTTGCTCAACGTTAAAATAGCATCAGGCGAGCACGAAGATCAGCATAGCTTAATCACTCTTTATTTTATAGCGCAGTGGATTATTGCGCTTGCGCACAAACTGTTAAACTGCGCCCATCAGGCTTTGTCCTCTCACTTATTATTGTTAATCTTCCGGCATGACGAACTATCTATATCAAGAACAAAACTGGCAATCACAACTCAGCGACCTGATCACTGATCCACGTGAACTGCTTGAAGTGCTGCAACTCGCACCAGAACAGCTTCTCTCAGGCGCCATCTTGGCTTCCAAGCAGTTTAAATTACGCGTACCGCGTGCTTTTGTCGGCAAAATGCAGGCCGGAAATCCTTTAGATCCGCTTCTTTTACAAGTGCTGCCCCATCATCTGGAACTGGAAGAACATCCAGGATTTGTTACCGACCCCTTGGGCGAAGAACAGGCCAATCAGCAACCCGGCGTACTGCATAAATATAAATCCCGTTTCTTACTGACCCTGACTGGTGCCTGTGCCGTGCATTGCCGTTATTGTTTCCGCCGACATTTTCCCTATCAGGAAAATCTGCCTAAAAACGAAGACTGGATAAATATCAAGCAATATCTGGAAAGCCAGCCCGATATTAATGAAGTAATTCTGAGCGGCGGTGATCCACTGACCTTATCGAACCGAAAATTAAAAACCTGGATTGAACGACTAGAATCAGTACCACATCTCAAATTCTTAAGAATACATTCACGAGTTCCTATTGTGATCCCCAACCGAGTCGACGAAGAGCTACTTAGCATGTTAAAAAACAGTAGGCTACGTATTATTCTGGTGGTACACTCAAACCATGCATCGGAGCTGGATGACTTCACTTGCAAGCGTTTAAACCAACTGGTTCAACAGCAGATCACCGTTCTGAATCAGGCAGTTTTATTAAACGGGGTGAATAATTCTGCTCAGGTTTTAGTAGATTTAAGCTATCGCTTGTTTGATGCCGGGGTCATGCCTTATTATTTACATGTACTTGATAAAGTAAAAGGTGCGCATCATTTTGATTTAGCGCCTGACCATATTAATGAGATTTATACAGAAGTTTTAGCGAACCTGCCGGGGTATTTGGTTCCTAAACTGGTTCGAGAAATAGCGGGCGAGAAGAATAAGACACCGCTTTTTGGGGTTTCAACATTTTTGAGTTAAATAATAAAGATGAGCACGCATACTTCAGACATTTTTCAGACACCGACGGAACTTAAACGAGAGCAGTTGAGCTTTTGCCCAACCACTGCCAAGGCTTTGCAGGAATGGGTTGCGGGGATTTCAATTCTACAGCTGGGGAATTCATCCAAATCCCTGTTTAATGCCTTATTGGAAGTTTCCGAGCTGAAATGTCCAGAAACCCTGCGCTTTGACCTGATTCAGGTCTTGCATCCCACCCTTGAAAATGTCCTGACCAGTCTGGAAAAGCATTTCGTCAATCAGGGCCTGATCACTTCCGACCGGAATGACCAGATTATTGAGCTGGCTATGCTGCTGCGCAGTCATTTTGCCAAAATTTATATCGATATCGTCAAACGCTGTAATCATCAGCTGACCCATCAGAAGTTTTCGCTATTTTCTCTAGGCAAAAAGAAGAGCATTCAAACTGCCCGGATGGTATCGATTTATTATGCACTACAGCAACTCACCCTTCTGTTATATCAACAGCATATGCTATATAGCACGCCAGGTCTGGGACAATGGCTAGCTGCCCATCAACTGCTTGAATGTGCCATAGACAACAATTTCTATCAAAGTAATATCAATCAGGTATTAGGCACCCAGCATGAAATCCAAAATATTGCACATGCCTATGCACAGCTGATTTTACTGGATATCTTCAATACTCATCAGATCCGGCCTGCAGAAATTCAGGGCCTGTATCTATGCAGTTTTGACTGGGCCAAACTGGTACAGATCCTGCCGAAGGAAACCACGCTGTCCCGTTATGTAGTCGATGCCAGCAAAGATCATCCGCCGATCTTTAATACCCATCAAGAGCCACAGTTTCAGCCGAGCTTCTATATTTCTACCCAGAACCTGATGGATCATTTAACGGGGACTCAAAGCAAAAATGCCCAGTATCTGTCTCGGAATGAAAAACTGTTCCTGACCCCTGCATTGCATTTTCATATCTACAATCTGCTCTCAAACAATGTCGAGCGTCGTCATGAACGTTATGAATATTCAGCCCAGATCAATATCTGCTTTGGCTTGAGTGTGGCGCATTTTTACCTATCTAAAGGTAAAAACTTCAACGAAACCCTGGAACTCGAGGCCAATTATAATTTCCAGAGCGAAAGCAGTTTTGTCAGCTCGATGGAAAACTCCATTCCAAGTAGTTTTAGCAGCATCAAGGCGCTCGATCGAGAAACCAAACAGATCCATAGCGCTGAAGTTCTGGATATCAGTGTCAATGGTTACCGGATTAAATGGACTGGTATTACCCCGGCTAACCTGAAAACCGGTGAATTCATTCTGGTTCAGGAAAAAACCCAGAGTCAGTGGCGTGGCGGTGTGATTCGCTGGATCAAGCAGTCAACGGATAAGAGCCTAGAAATCGGGCTGGAAATTTTGGCACAAGAGCTCTTTCCTTGTGCAGCTTATACCCGTACCGAACGTCATCATGTCAACTATCAGCCTGCCCTGTTGGTGAAAATGACGCAACTGGATCAGGTCTCGACCAGCCTGATTGTCTCTGGTTCACAGATGTTTAGGGAAAAACAAACCATTCATTTACGTCTCGGTCAGGAAGAAATCAAAATCTATCTGACCAAAGCACAACTGATTACGCAGAGTTTCATCCGTTTTGATTATGAATTACTCAATGATCAGGAAGAAGAGATGATCGAAAACTTTATCGATCAGCACATGAATGAAAGCAGAAATCATGATTTATGGGAAGCATTGAAGTGAGAAATCCATTATTGTCTAAAAAGTTAAAACGTACTGAAACACGTTTACTGATTATTGATGATAATCAAATTAGATATAACCAAATCCGTGATCTGCTGACCAGTCATGATTATCAGGTGGATGCTGTCCTGCTGGATGATCTGCAATCTTTTGAAAAACAATTAAATTTCAACTGGGATCTGATTATTTTTGGACGTGCCTACGACCTGAAATATGAACAGGCCTTAAGTTTGGTGCGCCTTTCGCAGCAACCTAATCTGCCGATGATTTTGCTTAAACCGGATGATTACCAGGCTGAACAATATGCGCAATATATCCGTAAAGGGGTATATGACATTCTCAATTTTGACTACCTGGAACGCTTTTATGTGGGACTGGTCCGAGCATTGTCATTTAGCCGTTTGTCACAGTCTCAGCAACATTTAATGACTGAGCTGGAAACAGCACAAATTCAGGCACAATCTTTAGTAGACGACAGCAACCGTGCTGTTGCCACCATTCAGGAAGGGATTCATATTCAGGCCAATGCGGACTACCTGAAACTGTTTGGCTTGCAAAATGAAGATGAGATTATTGGCCTACCGCTTCTGGATCTGCTCCAGCCTTCAGATTTGAATGATTTTAAAACGCGTTTCAAAAAGATTTCTCAGGGTCAATTTGATTTAGGTCGGGTCGAGATCCAGTCTCTGAATCCGCATGTGTCCGCATCTAATCCATTAAAACTGGAATTCTTGCCTTCAACGGCTGAAGAAGATGCGGTACAAATTAGTATTGATACTCAATCTCAAACGGTTTTTTCCGAGAAAACTCCTGGAAAACCAAGTGTTTTTCAGTCACTTAAACGTGAACTGAACAAGCAGTCTGCACCGGTGAATGCCTTAGTCACTTTCTCTTTAAGTGCATATGACGCGGAAGTTCTACAATCTGACTGGGCCACTTTTAATGGGTACTTTGATGCAGTCAAAGAATTCCTCAAGGAACAGACCCATATTCCCCTGTTTAAACTGGAATATGATGTCGTTGTCGGTCTGTTTCAGGCAGACTCTAAAGCAATTCTTGAATCCAAACTGATCAGTTTAAATGCCTTAAGCAAACCGCAACTCATTACAGTGGGACCAAAGTCATTCCCTCTAAATTTGCGCTTGGGCTATGTCATGCTTGAACAGGGTTTGCAAGATGAAATGCAATGCAATACGCTGATTGGACAAGCATTCTCGACATCTTTACCTCAAGCAGAAGCTGTACCTGAATTTAAACTTGATATTCCTGCGTCACTGAGCAGTCCGGTTGCGGTAGAAATGCCAAGTATAGATTTCAGTGTTGCTGAAACACCAGTTGCCAGCCCAACATTGGCAGCCGTCAGTCCAGCAGTCACGTCTATTCCTAGCGCTACACCTTCTATTTTGAAAGCCTTAAGTGAATGTCTGGAACGTGGCGAGATCCATTTAAAATATCAACAACTCTATGATAAAGAAGATACGCGTTTATATACCTATGAAGTGACCAGTGGCTTTATTTTTGAGAATAAATGGCAGGATATTTCTAGCCTTTTAGAACTTCATGAAGATGATGAACTGTCCATTAAACTGGATCGCTGGATTCTGGTTGAAGCCAGTAAACAGCTACACAACTTTATTACCCAGTATCCTGATGCAAGCTTAATTGTCAATTTGAACCGTGCCGTACTATTTAAAGACCGCACCTTCCCGGAATTTATTTCCAAGCTGATTACGATTATTCGCAGTAAAGTGAAGCATCCGCTAATCTTGCAATTCTCAGAAGAAGATATTTTACTGAATCAACAAGATGCACAAAAATATCTACGCGTGCTGTATGAACATGGCGCACTGATTGCACTGCGTGATTTTGGTCAATCCATGTACAGTCAAAATTTACTGCGCGAACTTGAACTGGATGGTGTCAGCTTACATTCAAACTTAACCAATATGCTCAATAAAGATACCGAGATTGAGCAACTACAGGAAAAAATTACCAGCTATAATGAAATCAAGCCACTCAATATCCTGATTCGTGAATTAAATGATATGACACTGTTCGCGAATGCCTGGAACGTGGATGCCCGCTTTATTCAGGGGAATTATTTCCAGAAAAAACTTGATCATTTGATTGATGTACAAGATCACTAAGATCTTGTACAAGCCTGTGCATTTAGGAAATCGAATGATAATTTTCTAAATTGCAGGCACAAAAAAAACGGGCTTAAAGCCCGTTTTTTCATTTTGGGTATTAACGTTTAACAGAACGTGACATACCAGCAAAACGTTGTTTGAACTTGTCGATACGACCGCCAGTGTCAACGTTCTTTTGCTTACCAGTGTAGAATGGGTGGCAAGCTGAACATACGTCTAGATAAAGAGTTTCTTTACCAAGAGCTGAACGAGTTTCGATTACGTTACCACATGAACAAGTAGCAACTAAAGTTTCATATTTTGGGTGAATATCGGCGCGCATCGTCGATTACTCCATTAGATTCAAGAAGGTTTAGCTGTCATCGCTATTGATCACTCTCAAATGAGGAAGCAGGAACATCGTTCATGCAGATCAACACCACAACAGACCATTCTTTTGGCCCACCGAGACGGATACCGTCAGAGCTAAGCACAACAAGTGGGCATTATTATACGTGAAACGAATTCAATATGCGAATTATTCTTCAGCTTCTGATTCACTCTCTTTGGCCCACAGATTGGCAATAATCCCGCAGACCATTAACTGAATCTGATGAAAAATCATGATCGGCAGGACAATCATGCCCAGCGGCTGGCCAATAAATAAAATTTGCGCCATCGGCACTCCACTAGCCAAGGTTTTCTTGGAACCACAAAAGAATGCCGTTTTTTGGTCAGCGCGGCTAAAGCCCAGCCAGCGTGGAATATAAAGTGATAATAACATCACAATGGTGAGTAACACCGAGCAAGCCAGCAATAGCAACAACAAGGTACTCAAGCTCACTTCATTCCACAGCCCGGCCACGACGGCGCTACTAAAAGCGCCATACACCACCAGTAAAATCGAGCCTTGATCGAAGACCTTGACGATTTTTGGCATTTTCATCATTTGCGGATAGATCCATGGACGCAGAATCTGTCCTAAAATAAACGGCACCAAGAGCAGCAGTGTAATCTGGATAATCGAAGAAGTCGGATCAAAACCATGATCAGATTGACCGAGAATAAAAAATGCTACCAATAATGGAGTAATAAACATACCGATCAGATTGGAAAAAGAGGCACTACATACCGCCCCGGCGACATTGCCATGAGCCACTGAAGTAAAGGCGATCGAGGACTGCACGGTGGATGGCAGGAAACACATAAACAGGAAACCCCAATATAGTTCCTGTCCGAGCATCGGTAATAAAATCGGCTTGGCCAAAAGTCCGAGAATTGGAAACAAAGCAAAAGTTAGCGCAAAAACCAAAGTATGCAATTTCCAGTGCATAATGCCTTGCAGCACAGCTTCACGAGACAGTTTGGCGCCGTGCAGGAAAAACAGGATGGCGATCGCTCCTGTCGTCACCCAGCCAAAGACTTCAGCCGCCTTCCCCGAAACTGGCAACACACTGGCCAGCAAAACCATCACAAACAACAGTATCGTAAACCGATCCAATGCCAAGAACTTAAGCATATCCCTATAATCCCTCAGATTTTATTGTTTGATATAAAAATGCCCGGCTATCTTAACAGATGCCGGGCCCATGCTATGCACTCAGATTGATGTAATATTTTCATCTATACATGAATGCATTTCATATATCTCGCTACATCACACTTAGTTATTACGTGCATTGTTGTCTTGCTGGATCAGCTCGATTTTATAACCGTCTGGATCTTCTACAAATGCAATCACAGTCACGCCACCTTTCATCGGGCCGGCTTCACGTACGACATTACCGCCACGCGCTTTAATCTCTTCACACGCCTTATAAGCATCATCGACTGCAATTGCGATATGACCATAAGCATTGCCCAGTTCATAGCTGTCTGTATCCCAGTTATGCGTCAATTCCAGTACGGTGTGATTTTCTTCATCGCCATAACCGACAAAAGCCAAGGTAAAACGGCCCTCTTCGTAATCACGCTTACGAAGCAAAGTCATGCCAAGTACTTCAGTATAGAACTTGAGAGATTGTTCTAAATTGCCTACACGTAACATGGTATGCAGCATGCGCATATTAATCATCCTTCTGTACAGATTGTTGTTGGTGTTCACCGAGCAGTTTTGCGACCCAAACCACCAGAATCAGGATCGGAATCCCGATTAGAGTAGTCATCAGGAAGAAATTCGGATAACCGATATTGGTGACTATAGTACCCGAATATCCGCCTAAAATCTTAGGGGTCAAAGTCATGAGTGAGCTAAAAATCGCATATTGAACAGCGGTAAAAGACACACTGGTCAAGCTCGACAAGAATGCAATAAACGCAGCACCAGCCAGCCCAGCAGCCAGATTGTCGACAATAATAGCAAAATAAAGCCACTTGTCGCTATAAGGTTTAATTACCTTACCACTGACTTCGACTGTATCTGAACTGCTGCCATCTACGACCGCTAAAGGCTGAATATCGAGATCTAGATTCTGGGTACTGGCCAAGTGATCATTGACCTGATAAACATGTATGGTTTGCTGTAGTGCTTGACCATCTTGCATCAGGACGGCACTGATAATATGTGCAGGTGACTGAATCAGTTGTTGTGCAGGAATCGCGGCAGTAAATACGCCTTCGCTTTCCAGTTTTGCATCAATATTCTGATCGTTGATTTGCAACACAATCTTTTGATTCTCTTGCAGTGCTTTACCGACATACTGGCCGCGCACTACAATGGTCTTGTCCTGTTCAGCTACAGTGAGGGTATTGTCACTGGTGATCGGCAGGATCTGTAACTGGGTGCTGTCCTGTTGTGCGGTCAAATATGGCATATTAACCTGCACTGGCGCTTGATTGGTATTATCTGCATTAAGATAAGCGGCTGACACTTGTAGCTGTTTGCTCTGCGCCAGCACTGCACTCGGTACATCTAGCTTCCAGTAACCCACTTCATCGGTCTCTGCCTGATAAACCTGATTACCGGCTTTAACTTCCACAGCTGCCAGTTTTTCACCAGACTTGACCAGGCCGATAAAAATCAGGTTGGTAGAACAGGCCAGTACGGCACCGACAAACATCAGTTTCATGATGTTCATCTTCTGGGCCAAGAGCCCGCCAAGGAAACCACCGACTAAAGAGAAAATCACCCCATAGACTTTAACGGCCTCGGCAATCTGTTCTTTACTGAAATTCAGGTCCTGATAGAACACATTGGAAATGACGCCGGCAATAATATCGGAAACCCGATAAAAACCGATCAGCAATAACAACACCAATGCCAGTTTCAAGCCATAACGTTTAAAGAAATCTGCAACCGGATTGACCCAGGTTTCATAGGCCATTTGCTTGTTAACCGCCCCCATTTTTACCAAGCTTGCACCAATCGCAAAGGCCACTGCACCCGAGCCAACAAAGCGCAAAGCTTCAAAACAGAACAAGGCAAAGGTATCTTGAATGGCGAATTGTTCGGTGATGCTGGCCACCAGATTGCCCGAATAGATATAGCTCAAGACAAAACTGATCACCGCCACAAAAAATACGGCGACTAAACGGAAATAATCACTGCGCACATAGTGTTTTCGCACACGGTCAACCTGCGGCTCCCGAATGGACAGTGTGGTGATAATACCGACCAGCATGACAGCAGCCATCGCCAGATAGGTCCATTTCCAGGCATCATAGATATAGTTGCCTTTCGCAGTTCCCAAATAGGCCGCCAGAAACAAGGCACCAGCACCGGCCACAATCATCCCGATCCGGTAACCTGCATTATAGGTGGAAGCCAATACGGTCTGCATCTGGGTTTCCGCCAGCTCAATCCGGTAGGCATCAATCACAATATCCTGCGTTGCTGCGGAGAAACCAAGCAGGACAGCACCGAGCGCCATTTGCTGTAAATGTGTGGCACCCAAAGCCGGATCAGAAAAGGCCATAATGGAAATGGCACAGACAATCAGAATCTGCGCAATCAGCAACCATGCACGACGACGTCCCAGAGCCTTGGTCAGAAAAGGGACAGGAAGTTCATCAATGAGCGGTGCCCAGACGAATTTAAACGAATAGCCCAATGCGGCCCAGCTAAAGAAAGTTACTGCACTTTTGCTGATTCCGGCCTCACCTAACCATAAAGACAGACTGGAAAAAATCAGAAGAATCGGCACACCAGCCGAAAATCCCAAGAACAGCATGATCAATGCACGTCGATCTAAAAATGCTGTAAATGCGGATTTCCAACCCGTCGTTTGTGTTGTCATTGCTTTATTATTTTCCGCAGAAAAACCAATTGCTGCTATTCAATCCTGTAATAGCGTATCTTTCAACAAGATTTATATATTTATCACATTTCCGGTTTTTTATTTTCTGGCAAAAGCGACATGTTGGCTTGAATTTTTCAAGTAAATCTGTATACCTTAACTCTCATCAACGTAATATTTCGTTTTGGATTTTCAACAGTGACCCAGAGACTCGATCAAATTAATTCTTCTATTGCCAGTAACACCAGCACAACTCCACAAAAAATCCGCTCAGATTTACTTATCTCTGCATTTGAACAAAGCGAAATTAAAAATACTCTGGACCATACCCGGTTAACATCCACCCAGCTGACGCACATTCCAAACTTAGAAAAAATTCCTGCGTCAACCAAACGGATCAAGCCCCTGAATAACTTTTTGGGCCAAGATCGCGCACGCGCCTCAGTTGAGGCCGGGATTGCCCTGCCTTATTCCGGTTATAATATTTTTGCCGTGGGTACGGCTGGCTTGGGCAAACGCACCATGGTGAAGCGCCTGCTGCAACAGCATGCCAAAACCATGGAAACCCCAAACGACTGGGTTTACGTCAATAACTTTCAGAACCAGCGTCAGCCGATTGCACTGGAACTGCCCTCAGGTCAGGGCCCAAAATTTCAGGCGATGTTGAATCAAAGCTGGCAAACGATTCTAAAACAGCTTGAGCGCCGTTTTACTGCAGAGACCTATCACAACCGCATTGAAATGATTCGCCAGGAAACGGGGGATGAACAACAACAGGCACTGATCGAACTGACCAAAGAAGGCGCAGAACTGGATCTGAAGCTGATCTCGCGACATGATGAGCACTGTTTTGTCCCTGTGCATCTGATTGATGACAAATTGCAGGAAATGTCTCAGGAAGATCTGAATGCCTTAAGCAACAAAGATCGTGCTGAACTGGCGTCCAACATGCGCTATATGGACAAGAAACTGGAACGTTTGGGTTTACACCTGGGTGATCTGGAAGATGATGCACGCGATCGCGTTCAGATCCTGAACCGCGATATCGCCAAGCAGGTGGTCTTACCGCGAGTCGAACAGATTCTGGCGAAATTCAAACACGTGGAAGGTCTGGAACATTATCTGAAGTATTATGCTGAAGACATTATCAATAATGTTGAAATTGTGCTGGAACAGGAAGAAGATGATTTCACTCCAGCACTGTTCAGTCGCGTTCCGGCACGTTATCAGGCCAATGTGATTATCACGCACAAGCCGAACAGTGGTGCACCGGTGATCTTTGAAGATTTTCCAACGCATTACAACCTTTTGGGCCATGTGGAACAACTGACCCAAAATGGCACGATTACCACGGACTTTACCCTGATTCGTCCAGGTACCTTGCATAAGGCCAATGGCGGCTTCCTGATGCTGGAAGCGGAACAATTGCTGGAACAGCCGTATGCATGGCAAGGCTTGAAGCGCGCGCTTAAATCGGGGCATTTAAAACTGTCCTCGCTTGAGCATATGATCACGCTGACCGGCAGTATTTCAATCGAACCTGCTTCGATTCCTTTAAACATCAAGGTCATCTTGCTGGCTGAGCCTGAAATCTATTATGAAATTTTAGAGCTTGAACCAGAGCTGGGCAGCATCTTTAAAATCCGTGCTGATTTTACCGATACATTACAACGTAATGACGATAACGAGCAGGCTTATATGCAGTTGATTGCCGACTATGTACAATCGGATAAATTACTGCCTTTTGACCGTTCCGCTTTGGCGGCATTGCTCACAGATTCCAGCCGTCAAGCCGAAGATCAAAGTTCATTGTCATTACATGCCCTGACGCTGGGCGATCTGATCCGTGAAGCACATCATCATGCCTTCCAGGCCGGTGACAAGATGGTTTCAGAAAAACATATCAATACCGCACTGGATCACCGTAAATATCGTCTTGGCTATTTACGTGAACTGTACTGGCAGGATCTGACTCGTGGTACTCAACTGATCGAAACCCGCGGCCATCGTCTGGGCCAAATCAATGCCCTGTCCGTCATTCATTATGCTGATGTCGAATTTGGTCTGCCTTCACGACTGACTGCTTCGGTGTATCAAGGTGGCGGTGATATTCTGGATATCGAACGCAGTGTGGAACTTGGTGGCTCTTTGCATGCCAAAGGCGTGTTACTGATGTCATCCTTCCTGAAAGCGCATTTTGGTCGTGAACAGACCTTACACTTCTCTGCTGCACTGGCCTTTGAACAAAGTTATGGTCAGGTCGATGGTGACAGTGCCACTGTTGCGGAACTTTCTGCCTTACTGTCGGCCATCAGCCAGTTACCGATTGATCAGTCCTGGGCCATTACCGGTTCCATGAACCAGCTGGGACAAGTACAGCCTGTAGGTGGTGTGAATGCCAAAATTGAAGGTTTCTTTGATGCTTGCAAGTTACAAGGTCTGACCGGTAAACAAGGTGTGATTATCCCACGGCAAAATATGCAACATCTAATGCTGCGTAAAGATGTCACCATTGCTGTGGAAGAAGGTCAGTTCCATATTCACGCGATTGATACTATTGATCAGGCGCTGGAAATCCTGATGGCGCGTCCTGTCGGTACCTTGGATAAAAAAGGTCGCTATAGCAAAAATTCAATCTATGCCGCAGTGATGGCACAGCTGGATTATTGGCAAGCGATTGAAGATGGTGCCGAACTGGTCGAAGTGCCGAAGAAAAAGAAAAAAAAGAAGAAGAAAAAAGACAAGAAGCAAATCGTCGAACCACAAACTGAAGTTGAAGCTGATGTTTCGACAGTTGAACAGCCGGATGCAGCGACAGAGGATTAACTCTGACCTTGACCTAAGCAAAAATAGAGACAAAAAAAGCGCTTCTCAATGAAGCGCTTTTTCACATCTGGACTTAATTTAATACAAAATTAAGCATCAACTGCCGGGCTGTACTGTTCAACTAAAGGCTTTAATTCACCTTTTTGGAACATGTCGAGCATGATATCACTACCGCCGATCAACTCACCATTGATCCAAAGCTGTGGAAATGTCGGCCAGTTGGCGATTTGTGGTAACATCGCGCGAATGTCCTGGTTTTCCAGAATGTTTACATAAGCAAACGGACGACCAATTTGACTGAGTGCTTCTACTGCACGTGCAGAAAAACCACATTGTGGAAATTGCGGTGTGCCTTTCATGTAAAGAAGTACTGCGTGTTTTGCAATTTGGTCACGAATTAACGCTTCGGTATCGCGTGCTTGTTCAGTCATTGATAAATCCTCAACTCATCTGTCTCGCATTATACCCAAATCCAGGCAAAACAGTATGTCTAAAGCAATAATTCCAATTTTATTTACAATTACCCTTTAAATCTGAGCGGGTTTTTGCTTATATAAGTTTTTCTTTCCACCTAACAGTTAAGAGTTAGTCATGAATAATATTACCCTCGCACCGGTACGAACTGATCAACCGTCTCATTTGATGCCTGTTTTTGGCCGTCAACCGATCAGCTTTGTCCGAGGACGAGGTGCATATCTTTATACCGAAGATGGTACAGAGTATTTAGATGCATTAACCGGCATTGCCGTATGTGGTTTGGGCCATGCGCATCCAGTCATTGCCGAAGCGATTGCTGAACAGGCAGCGACCTTGATTCATACCAGCAACCTGTTTGAAGTGCCTTGGCAAACGGCTGCCGCACAAAAACTGGCTGAAGTCGCAGGCATGGAAGAAGTATTCTTCTCAAACAGTGGTGCAGAATCCAATGAAGGTGCAATCAAAATTGCACGTAAATTCGGTCATATGCAAGGCATTGCTTCACCAAAAATTATTGTTGCTGACCAGTCTTTCCATGGTCGTACCATGGCCACCTTATCTGCTACAGGCAATAAAAAAGTGCAGGAAGGCTTTGGCCCACTGGTTGAAGGTTTTGTCCGTGTACCTTTTGGTGATATCGAAGCGATTGAAGAAGCGGCAATCAATCACCCGGATATCGTAGCGATTTTGGTTGAGCCTATTCAGGGTGAAGGCGGTGTCAATACCGCACCTCAAGGTTTCAGCTATTTAGAAGAAATTCGTCAAATCTGCAACCAGCATAACTGGCTGATGATGCTGGACGAAGTGCAAACTGGTAATGGCCGTACCGGTAAATACTTTGCTTATCAGCACACCAATATTATTCCGGATGTACTGACCACAGCCAAAGGCTTAGGAAATGGCTTCCCTATTGGTGCAGTCATGACCCAAGGTCGTGGCGTCGGTGTATTAACTGCTGGAAATCACGGTTCTACCTATAGCGGTACAGCACTGGGTTCGCGTGTGGTCTATACCATTCTCGATATTATGCGAAAAGAAAATATCGTCGCGAATGCTGCTGAAAAAGGTGCTTATATCGTTGACCAGCTACGCAACAAACTGGCAGATCAAAATGTCATCGTACGTGGTTTCGGTCTGATGATCGGGATTGAATTACCAAAAGAATGTGGTGATCTGGTTGCGATTGCACGCGATGAATACAAGATGATTATCAATGTCACCGCAGGCAATGTCGTTCGTCTGTTGCCTACCCTGAATATTACCCAGGAGCAGGCAGACCAGTTGATCGAACGTCTGGTAAAAATGATCAAAGCTTATTTAGCATAAAGCCCTAGCTTAAAAATTAAAAAAGCCGCTCTAAAGCGGCTTTTTTATTATTCTGCATTCTATGATGCGTTTTGTAACATACGTCCGCCAGAGATCTGGCTAAAATATTGTTTCAAGGTATCAAGACAACGAAGAATTTTTGTAGGTTGTTGTTCACGTTTCGGAATAACCGCATACAGTGTAATCGGTGGCAGTCTCCATTCAGGCAGAACTTCAACTAAAGTACCGTTAAGCAAATCCTTTTTAGCATCAAGATATAAAACCTTGGCAATCCCATTGCCCTGCAAGCACATCGATTTTGCAACCAAACCGTTATTGGTACTGAAACGGGATTTCAGTTCAAACTCGGCTTTTTCTGCAGTATTCACATGTTGAAAATGATAATACTGATGGTTTTTAAGATGCGTTAAAGGTAAGACCTCATGATTTTTAAGATCATCAGGTCTCGAAATAATGGTGCTTTGATTAATATAACTCGGTGTCGCCACCAGGATTTGCTCAATCTGCATCAATGGCACAACCTGAACATTATGCTCATCATTTTTCTGTTCAAATCTTAGGGCGATATCAACCCGCCCATCCAACAAATCAACCTCATGATTGTTTGTTTCTAAATGTACTGCCAAGCCGCGATGTGCAGCCATCCAATGAGAAAGTGCAGGAATCACATGATTCGCGCATAATTCTGGCAAAGAAACGATACGCAGCTCACCCACGAGATCATCACGTAATTCATTGATCCGGACTTTACCGCGTTCAGCAGCAGATAACATTTCTTGACAGCTATGGAAAAAAGCTTGTCCCGCTTCGGTCAGACTTAATTTTCTCGTCGAACGATTTAGAAGTACGACTTCCATATCGTGTTCTAACGAGCGAATTTGTTGACTGACGGCGCTGGTCGTAATCCCTAATTCACGGGCAGCACCGCTAAACGAGTTCTTCTCCACAACGCAAGCAAAGACACCCATTGCTCGAAGTTGATCTAACATGAATTTCCCTCTAAACTTATGAGGTGCTTCATCATTTGATAAAAGCAACTTATTGTATTATACGGCGAAATTTACACTTTGCATTATTTATTTAATTGTTTGGTAAAACTGCAGTAGGATTAATAGGTTTGCCGTCTAAGCGCACCTGAAACTCAAGCATGGTACGGTTTGTACCAGTTGATCCCATTTCTGCAATTTTTTGACCAGCCGTTACATTTTGGCCACTTTTCACATTCAATTTACTGTTATGTGCATAAGCGGTGATATAGCCATTGATATGCTTCACCAACACCAGATTGCCATATTCTTTCAGGCCATCAGCGGCATACACCACCTGCCCGTCTGCTGCTGCAAATACCGGATCACCGACATTGCCACTATAGCGGGTGCCCTTGATATTAGAAGCTAAATTGTATTGCTGAAGAATCGCGCCATTCGATGGTTTTACCCAACGTAGACCTGCTGCAGTAGATACTGGCGTTACAGGTGCAGATGTACTGACGCGTGGTGTGGTTTGTACTGTCGTTGCTGGTGTCACCGGTGCCGGTGTAGGCACTGCAATTGTTTGACGCTGGATTGGCGCTGCCTGAGTCACTGCTTGGGTGCTGGTGCTACGGCGCGTAGTATGGGTTTTCAGGCGGATCGATTGTCCGACATAAATCCGGTACGGCGCACTGATATCATTCATCTCTGCGACACTGATATAGTTCAGTCCATAACGTGCTGCAATCCCACTCAATGTATCTCCTGAACGCACCGTATAGAAATCAGGAGCTGTTGCATAACGCGTTGCATTATTCACCTGGGGTTTGGTGGCACAACCGGTAATTACTCCTGTAGAAATAACAACGGTCGATAAAACGAGGGTTTTAATCAGGGTTGCAGGCGAAGCTACGACACATTTCGGTAACACCAAGAACATTATCTTCCTCTCTAATGCTATACGGTTGCAAAATTCCGTTAAGATTAGCAAAGTTTTACGGCAATATACTTGCAATCGCGAGTTTTTCACAAAGTTATAACACTAAGGACGCATTTTCTGCCAATTGTGTTTGTAAATTCCGCAGACTCTCATAATTGGTAGCATCCATCTGAATCGGGGTAATACTAACATAGCCATTGGCGACCGCAGAGAAGTCCGAATCAATTTCGTTAAATCCTGGCTTAGGGTCTGCGACTGCTTCTCCTGAGAGTCCAATCCAGAATACCTGACGACCACGCGGATCTATATGACTCGTCACCGGTTTAGACTGACGGCGGCGACTTTGATATGTCACTTTTTCACCCTGCAATTCAGTTACATCTGGAATATTGATATTAAAAATATGTCGCTCAGGCAGAACAGGCAAACCACGAGCAATAAAATCATGCACCCATTCGGCGGCCAACTGATAATCCTGAGGCTGCTGATAGCCACGTACATTCGGCCCACTCAGTGATACGGCAATCGCAGGATGTTTAGTTAAACGACCTTCAAAGGCCGCCCCGACTGTACCGGAATACAAGATATCATCTCCCAGATTTGCGCCGCTATTTATCCCGCTAACCACCAGGTCAAATTCAAAATCAAATAGCCCGTTCATAGCCAAGTAAACGCAATCTGCCGGCGTCCCATTAACCGCCCAGACATCAGGAGAAATCTGGATTGGGCGTAAAGGGCGGTCCAAAGTTAAGGCACTAGAAAAGCCACTGCGTTCACTTTCCGGCGCCACAATCACCACTCGCCCCAAAGGTTTTAAAGCTTGTGCCAAAGCCTGAATACCGGGTGCAAACACCCCATCATCATTTGAAACTAAAATATTCACTAAAAAATCTCGTTACGCTAAAAAATGACTGACTAGGACATTTCATTGTATTAGTGCAGGAATTATATATATTTATTGCTCGACATCCATCTTTATAATATGTGGCTCAAGATGATTAAAAAATTCTCTTTATTTAGCGCTCTCACTTTAAGCTTGGCAGCATTTATTTCCCCTTCAGTCATGGCAAACGATCTGACTGTTGAAGAAAACAATACCATTGTAAAAGAAGATATTGCATCAGCACAGGTTATGGCTGAAGTTTGCCCGGCAATCATTGGTCAAAATCCAAAATTTAACAGCACCGTTGAACAATTGATCCAGTCTTATCTTGCAGACTACTCAGATAAAGGCATGAGCTATCAAAAGCTACAGGCAGACAGTGAATATAAATCTTTACTTGAAGAAGCACGTCAGGGTGCAAAGCAAACCAGCTCAGACGAGCAGAAAACTGTCTGTGAAGAAATGCTGAACTACCAAGGCTAAGCCAGCTAAATTTTCAAATAAGACGGTGTAAACATCGTCTTATTTTCTCTTACAGATTTATTCATAATTCTACAGCTTCGCTACATTTTCCCACTTTTCAATTTCAAAAATAAGTTTAAGCTAGGCAAATTATTGTTCTAAATCCATTTTTTGAGTTTTCAATGAAAAATCCAATATTCCAAGCTTTAACATTCTGCGCAATTTCTGCCGCCACTCTTTTGGGAACTTCTGCATTTGCAGCCGATGAAAACATTAATGTTACCCCAACTCAGCAAGTGACCAAACAGGAACTGGCAGCCATTTATGTTCTTTCAGAAATCTGTCCAAGCATGGTCAAAGACAAGTCACAGTTTAATCAGGGTTATACCAAGCTGGTGACTGAGTATATGCCGGGCCAGCGTAATCCGGTTGAAAGCTTAAACCAGATGGCTAAACAGAACGATTTCCGCAATATTCTGGCCGAAGCACAATCGGATGCCAAGAAAGCCGGCAAGAAAAAAAATCAGGTGATTTGTAATGAATTAACCACCTATAACAATTAAGCTGCTTTTCTGCCGATAACTTACAATACTTTTGAAATAAGACCGGGTTTCCCATAGAAGTCAGCCTAGCTTTGTCCTAAAATGCTAGGCTCTTCGTGCTTACATCAAGATATAGGAACCCACTAGAAATGACCCAAAAAACTGCCCTTGCTGCATTATTATTAGTTCCTAGTTTTAGCTTTGCAGCAACTGTCCTATCTGCACCACCAGAATTGAATAATAAATCCTACGTGCTAATGGACTACGAGACAGGGCAACTTCTCGCTTCAAAAAATGAAAATGAAAAATTAGCCCCTGCTTCAATGACCAAGATGATGACCAGCTACATCATCGAACAAAAACTATTGAGCGGTGAACTCACTGAAGATGAACAAGTGCGCATGAACGAGTCAGCATGGTGTCGCGGCAGTAGCGCGGAATCATGTATGTATGTACCTTTAAATGGTACGGCAACTGCACTTGAAATGCTTCGCGGGATTATTATTCAATCAGGGAATGATGCATCGAAAGCCATGGCTGAACATATTGCAGGGAACGAGGGTACCTTTGCACATATGATGAACCAGGAAGCTAAACGTATTGGCATGACCAATACCAGCTTTATCAATTCAACCGGTATGCCAGCTGAAGGTCATTATTCAACTGCCAAAGATATGGCAACGCTGGCACAACACATCATTAAAGACAGTTCTAAGTATTATCCGATTTATGCGGAAAAAGAATTTACCTTTAATGGCATCAAGCAAGGTAACCGTAATGCCCTGCTATATACTGATCCGAGTGTAGATGGTTTAAAAACTGGCCACACTGATGAAGCTGGTTATTGTCTGACCACCTCATCAAAACGCGGTCCTACGCGTCTGATTTCAGTGATTTTTGGTGCACCAACCATGCAGGAACGTGCGACACAAACACGTGAATTGCTGGCTTGGGGTTATGCAAACTTCGAAACCAAAAATGTTCAACCTGCTAAACAGGTACTTGCCAAAGCCAAAGTCTGGTTTGGTAAGGAAGATGAAGTTCAGATCGGTCTTGCTGAAAACTTTAACGTGACCATGCCAAAAGGTCAGGCTAATGCGATTAAAACCCAGCTGGTGGTTCAACCTAAACTGACTGCACCTTTACAGCCTGGTCAGGTCGTAGGTAAATACGTAGCGACTCTGGATGGTAAAGTAATTTCAGAAAAACCATTGGTGGCTTTAAACGCGGTTGAAGAAGCTGGTTTCTTCGCACGTATGCTCGACCACATTAAACAGTTCTTCTCAAACTTGTTCTAAGTTTAAATAAACTGTTTTAGTCCCGGACTAAGACCAAAGCACTCATTCAGATGGGTGCTTTTTATTTTATACTATGCACATGATCCTTAAACTTTTAATGAGCAGATCACCATGAGCCAAAACATTCGTTCTTATTTAGACACGACTCCAGAAATTGATAAATCGTGTTATATCGATCCGATGGGAATCGTGGTCGGCGATGTGGTCTTGGCTGAAAATGTCTCAGTCTGGCCTTTTGCCGTGATTCGTGGTGATGTTAATTCAATCCGGATTGGTAAAAATTCGAATGTTCAGGATCATGCTATGTTGCATGTCAGTCACAAAAAAGCCGACAAACCGAATGGTTCGCCTTTGATCATTGGTGAAGATGTCACGATTGGCCACCATGTGACATTGCATGGTTGTACTATTGGTAATCGTGTATTAATCGGGATTAACAGCATCATTCTGGATGATGTCATCATTCCGGATGATGTGATGATTGGTGCAGGTACGCTAGTTCCACCTGGAAAAGTTTTGGAAAGTGGTTGGCTCTATGTTGGTAGCCCGGCAAAAAAAGCACGTCCGCTCACTGAAAAAGAAATGGCATTCTTGCCTTATTCTGCACAGAATTATGTAAAAGTCTCTCGAAATTATCTTGGGTAAATCAAAATAAACAGATCTCTTTATTTTAATCCTTTGGTTTAATTCTTGCTTTAAAACAAGCATAACTCGAAGGATTAAAATGTTTATTGCGGTTTACCGTTTCAAAATTAAACCAGCGACAAAGGAAGCTTTCATTCAGGCATGGAAAACGCATATGGAGGGCATTTATCTGGTTTTAGGTTCTCTCGGCTCTCGCCTGCATAAAGAAGAAAAGACTGGTGATTATATTGGTTATGCTCAATGACCAAACAAAACACATTGAGAAAATGCCGACTTTAACCACCTCAATTCAGAAGAATATTTAAAGTATAAAAAAGCAGGTGAAGTGATGTGTAAGACTATTATTTCAAGCGATACTATTTTGGAATTAGATGTCGAAGCAGATTATTTACAATCAAGAACGTTTCTTTTTGAATAATTTTTAAAGAGAGGCATATTTTAATTCTACTTATCAGACATGAACATGATAAAAAATATTTCTAAAGTGTTTACTGCTTATATTATTTAATATGACGGATTTAAAAAAATCAAATGGATCAATACGTAATATGTTGAGGCTATTTGTTCCTGCATTTATGTCTGTGATAATTGAGTTAATATAAACATTTAAAAAATTATTAATTTACTAGCTTCTTTTAATATAAGGCCAGTATTAGAGTCTTTTCATGCTTTTTACAGGATAAATTCCGGGAAATTTCAAAAATGGAATAAATCCTCTCTCCAAGTAACATCTCAACTTAATATCTAAATACTTGTTCAAACATAGGGACTAAAAATTTATTGCCATATTCACTCAAATGGTCATCATCATAATACAAAGGACGAGCATTTTTTGAACCATAGCAATATTCTGTATCACATAAATAAGGCAGAGGATTCAAGATTTTTACTCCACAGCGCTGAGCTGCTTCATCCTGAGCATCCCAGACAATTTTATGCCGTTTATGATATTCAGAAAGTGATAGCTTCATATCTTCCACAGCACCATGAATAACCAGCTTATGCGAAATGGTCTTGGGAATATCTATTCCGAACTCTGGTATTGGTCGCATTAAATAAACCGGTCGGTCTTTTGCCAAACGACATGCTGTATCAACTAAAACTTGGGAAAATTCCTTTATAAACTGCCTATCCTCATTATAAAGATATTTTTTACTGAAGTAGACTGGTGCTAGTTTAGACCGTTCCGATTGGTCAGGCTCATTCACACCTTTTACATACTCTGAAGTACGACTGACCAAAACTAGCGGAATATTAGGATATTTTTTTAATTCTTCATTTGCCCATTGATTTAGAAGATCACATGAATCCGCACTGTACTCTTTATGATCTATATATCGAATGCCATCCAGTGTAGGACAGCTATCCATAAACCAGGAAATCACACCTGAGTTAAAGTGAGAGGCTGCTGTACCCAAAGAACTTGCTATTGCTGATGCATGACTATCCCCCATTAAAATTGCTAAAATTTTTTCTTTTCCGTACACACAACTCGGCGACCCTATTTTGTCATGAGAGGCATTACACTCTTCACGCCTAGGATCTATATCCCATGTTTCTGCAGCAGCAATCTCTACAATTTTAGGTAATCGAATTTCTTCAAATGGAAGTAGTTTGGCACTGATCGCGATTGCAGATAAACTCGCAAGCAAACCAAAACTAAAGATGACTAGAGCTTGTCTGGAAAGACGAAATTTCGTTAAAAATTGGCGTGAGGGTATTTCAACCAGTAAATAGGAAAGATGCCCCAGTATCAGACTAAGCACCAAACCAAATAGTATCCAGTTTAAATCATCTTGCACACTACCAAAATACAAGCCAACCACAACCGGCCAATGCCACAAGTAAATCGAATATGAACGATCTCCCAACCATTGTGCAACAGGGTGCGTGGTTAACATGGAGTCTTCCTGTTGTGACAATATAACCAGTACTGTACCCAGTACTGGTAACGCCGCCCAAGCAGAAGGCCAAACTAACCCCTTATGAATGATCAACATGGCCAATAACAATAAAAAACATCCCGCTACAAAGTACACCTTGGCAAATCTTTGTAATTGTGGAAATTCTTTCGCAGCTAAATAAACCAACCCACCAGCAACGAACTCCCAGCCTCGAACAGGCAATAAATAAAAGGAAGCTACGGGTTTCGAATGAGATATCGCGATGCTTAAAAGGAGAGATCCCAGAAATGCAAAACATAATCCGTATAATAAGGTACGGCGTTCCGATTTAATTTTTGTCAGTAGTAACAAGTAAATAGGTAATAATAGATAAAATTGAAACTCAATACCCAATGTCCATGTATGTAATAACCACTTTTCACGAGCAGTGCCATCAAAGTAATTAGAAGTACGCCAGTAATAAAGATTAGAGTTAAAAGACAGAGCACTACTCGATTGCGTACCCAAAAACATATAGTCAGGTAAGGGTAACCAAAACCACCCTAAAACCAGCAAAATAATAATAAGTATCATCAGGGCACGAAAAATCCGTCTTATCCGTGCCATATAAAAATCAAATAATTTGAAGCTGTTTTTTTCAAGACTGCTGCAAATGATTGCTGTCATCAGGAATCCTGAAATGACAAAAAATATATCTACACCCAAAAAGCCTGCATTAAACCCTGGAACTTTGAAGTGAAAAAACAAGACCATTAATACCGCATAGGCACGCAGTCCATTGATATCTAATCGAAAACCAATATTTGAATTTGGCGGTGTCATCATGTCAACCTGCTCAAAATATTTTTTTAATGTTGGGTTTATAAGTTTATTTTTTGATGCATGATGAAGAAAACTTTGCATTAAATCAGAATGCAGTTAAAAAATTAGACAATACTAGAAGGTTTATAATATCTCTTAACTTTTTAATTATATTCGGTTATTTTTCTTCTTTTTAAAAATTGATTGATATTTACTCAACCTTCTTATCTTCAAACTTGTCTTGTTTGAAGTCAATAGGCTAGACACATAACTCTATAAAAATATTTGTAGGCATCATTCAAAATACTTTTAAGACTAACATCATCACTTATCTAGCTAATTTAGGCTTTTTCGTCGTGCTATAAAGGGTATAACTATCTGATATATCAACTTTCAGTTATAGTCCTCATTACTTTAAATAATTGTTTTGGAAATCAAGCTTCTGATCCCCATCAGCATTTCTCCAAGTCCTGAAAAAATATTAACAGCCCCGCTATACTATTTTTATGTGCGTTTTCCCAGTTCTAAAATGATCACTTCAGCATTTATTTTCTCTGTAATTCATTAACCCCAAATACCATGATTATCATTGGTTGATTATTCATTAATGCATTAAGTCGCTTAAAGAAACCTGCTCTCAACATAGCCACACACCCTAAAATTTTATACAATAGTGCATCCTTTTCCATGGTGCTGCTTTATGACTGCTTGGACTGCTCATGTCACTGTCGCAACTGTCGTTGAAAAAGACAGAAAATTCCTGTTTGTAGAAGAACATACAGAAGGTGTGACACACACGGTATTTAATCAGCCAGCAGGTCATGTTGAATGCGGTGAAACTATTATCGAAGCCGCAATTCGTGAAACCATGGAAGAGACCGGACATACGGTTGAAGTAACTCATCTTTTAGGGATATATACTTATACCCCACCGATGTTCCCGGATCGTACATATTTTCGTTTCTGCTTTTTAGCCAAATCCATTGACTATGACCCAAATGCCACTTTAGATACAGATATTGTCGGCGCAGTCTGGATGACGCTCGATGAACTGATTGAATCTGCTCGTGCGCGTAGTCCATTGGTGATTAAAGCCGTGCAAGATGCACTTTCAGGTCAAAAATACCCTTTATCGCTCATTTACGAGCACCAAAATTCTCCCTTAATTTCAAATTTGGATGCCTAATCCTATGCAACAACGTGTCATCGTCGGTATGTCAGGTGGTGTAGATTCATCTGTTTCTGCTGCCCTTTTACTTCAACAAGGTTATCAGGTTGAAGGTCTTTTCATGAAAAACTGGGAAGAAGATGACGGCACAGAATATTGCACAGCGATGGAGGATCTTGCCGATGCACAAGCCGTTTGCGACAAAATCGGCATTAAACTGCATACCGCAAACTTTGCCATGGAATATTGGGATCGCGTATTCGAACATTTCCTGGCGGAATATGCAGCTGGCCGTACGCCAAACCCAGACATTTTATGTAATAAAGAAATTAAATTTCGTGCCTTTCTCGATCACGCAGTAAATCTGGGTGCAGATTTTATTGCGACGGGTCATTATTGCCGTCGTGGTGAAACCATGACCAACTCACGTGGTGAAGAATATGCACCTTTATTGCGTGGTGTGGACAATAACAAAGACCAGACTTATTTCCTGCATGCGGTTCATGGTCGTGAAATTAACAAGACCCTGTTCCCTGTTGGTGAAATTGAAAAGCCACAAGTCCGTAAAATTGCAGAAGAATTAGATCTGGTCACGGCCAAGAAAAAAGACTCGACTGGCATCTGTTTCATTGGTGAACGTCGATTTAATGACTTCTTGAAGCAATATTTACCTGCTCAACCCGGAAAAATCGTACTGGAAGACGGTAAAGAGGTTGGTGATCATCACGGCTTAATGTACTATACGCTCGGTCAACGCGGTGGTATTGGTATTGGCGGTATGAAAGGCGTCGCTGAAGGCGCCTGGTTCGTATTGCATAAAGATATCGAAGGCAATCGTCTGGTGGTCGGCCAAGGCCATGAACACCCACTGATGCAAAGCACCATACTTTGGAGTGAGGCGATTGACTGGGTGGCAGGTGAGCAAGATATTCCTGAAACAGGTTTCCGCTGTACAGCCAAAACCCGTTACCGTCAGACTGATCAAGCGTGTACGGTATACCAGGATTCAGAATCACCGAATGGTGTTCGTGTTGAGTTTGATGAACCTCAACGTGCAGTGACCCCGGGTCAAAGCGTGGTGTTCTATTCAGGTGAAGTTTGTTTAGGGGGTGGTGTGATTCATCATACCAATGCGCCTAAACCTGATTTTATAAAAGGATGAATTCGGCATGACGGAGTTACCATTTCAACCAGCCACAACGTTGAATACTCGTCAAAATCGTGCTTTGGCATTAGCGGGTGTGTTTCAGGCCACCCAGCTAACCCATATGACAGCATTGACGGGTCAGCAAAGCATTGGTGAAAGTGGTAACTTTTATTTTGAACAGTTGATTAGAGCCAGTCTTAATATCCGTCCCGGCAGCAATCAGAATGCCCAGACGCTCGACTTTTTTAATCAACTGGCCGATATTTCCTTAGGTTTAAAAACATTAGAAAGCAGCATTATTCAACCCTTCAATACTTCTCCAAAATCCAGAATTCCAAAACTTTCCAGCACCAAACTTCCTATGAGCTATGCAATGGCACTTCTTCAATTAGAAAAGAAGGTCTATAGCAACCCCAAATTTGTTGAAATTATTGAACAGTCCCAACAGAAAATTCTCAGACAGCTCTCCTTCTTCGATAATAATTACCTGCACCCCAGCATCATTGCCAATCTCGCTCAAACCTATGTCGATACGGCCGGACAGATTAATCCGCGTATTATGGTACGTGGCAATGCCGAAGCCTTTAAAGATGCCGGACATACCAACCGCATTCGTGCGTCATTATTTACCGGTTTGCAAATGGCACACCTGTGGCGTCAGCTCGGTGGCAGCTCTTGGGGCATGGTATTTGGCAAACGCAAGTTGCTACAAGATATTCAGAATCTAGCGCGTTTACAGTTTCAGGTGGTTTAACTGATGCTGCACGTGTTTCGTTTTACGTTTAATTCCAAAATCTAAGGAATCGATATGAACGCTTTAACTGCACTTTCTCCATTAGATGGACGTTACGCGAGCAAATGTGATGCTCTACGTCCCTTTCTTTCTGAGTTTGGTTTAATCCATGCTCGTGTGACTGTTGAAGTGCGTTGGTTACAAGCGCTTGCAAACCACCCGAAAATTACTGAAGTACCGGCGTTTTCAGGCGAAACTAATGCAGCGCTTGATACGATTGTGAGCGATTTTTCTGAAGATGACGCCAATCGCATCAAAGAGATCGAACGCACCACTAACCACGACGTTAAAGCGGTTGAGTATTTCCTGAAAGAAAAAATCGCTGGTATCGAAGAACTTAAAAATGCCGGTGAATTCATTCACTTTGCATGTACGTCTGAAGATATTAACAACCTGTCACATGCCTTGATGCTGAAAAGCGGTCGTGATGTACTGGTTGCATCTATGCAGCAAATCATCGATTCAATCGTTGCGCTTTCTGAAAAGCATGCAGACCAGCCAATGTTGTCTCGTACTCATGGTCAAACTGCAAGCCCGACAACTTTGGGTAAAGAAATGGCGAACGTGGCTTACCGCCTTGCACGCCAAATCAAACAGTTCAAAAATGTTGAGCTACTGGGCAAAATCAATGGTGCAGTAGGTAACTACAATGCGCACTACTCTGCTTACCCAGACATCAACTGGCCTGCGCATTCACAAGCATTTGTAGAGTCTTTGGGTCTAGACTTCAACCCGTACACCACTCAAATCGAGCCACATGACTATATGGCTGAACTGTTTGATGCGCTACGTCGTTTCAACACTATTCTGATCGATTTTAACCGTGACATTTGGGGCTATATCTCTCTTGGTTTCTTCAAGCAAAAACTAAAAGAAGGCGAAGTTGGTTCTTCAACCATGCCACACAAAGTTAACCCAATTGACTTTGAAAACTCTGAAGGTAACTTGGGTATTGCCAATGCTGTACTTGCACACCTTGGCGAAAAACTGCCAATTTCTCGCTGGCAGCGTGACCTGACTGACTCGACTGTACTTCGCAACATGGGTGTTGGTTTTGCGCAAAGCTTAATTGCTTTTGAAGCTTGCTCTAAAGGTATTGGCAAACTTGAATTGAATGCTGCGCGTATCAATGAAGATTTAGACAATGCTCAAGAAGTATTGGCTGAGCCTATTCAAACTGTAATGCGTCGTTACAACGTTGAAAAACCGTACGAAAAATTAAAAGCCCTGACTCGTGGTCAAGCCATGACTCGCGACATGATGGTAGATTTCGTAAAGGGTAACGAGTTGGAAGCTGTTCCCGCTGCTGACCGTGCACGTTTAGCGGAAATGACCCCTGCATCATATACAGGTAATGCTGCTGATCAAGCCAAACAAGTAGCTGAGCTAATTGCTAAAATCTAATTTGCAATAAGAGGAAAAGGCGAAGCTCAGGCTTCGCCTTTTTATTTATAATGTATTTTATTCTAAAAAAGATATTTCATAATAACGACATGATTGAGCATCGACTTTCCGCCAAACATTACGCGAGCCTGGGCATTTTAATTCTGGCGATTTTGCTTGCCAGTATTCGTCCTTTAGAACTGGAAGCTTATCTCTTGCATCAGGCAGGCACAGTTTTCATGATCATCATGCTGCTCATCTGCCTGTATAAAATCGGCCTGAATTTTTTAAGTTTTAATTTATATATTCTTTTTTTGATTGTTCATGTGATTGCTGCACACTATCTGTATTCTTATGTGCCTTATAACCAGTGGATCGAGCAGATTTTTGGCTTTAATCTGAATGAAGTGATGCACTGGTCACGCAATATGTTCGACCGATTTGTCCATCTGGCCTACGGATTATTACTTTATCCAATTTTCTATCGCCTGTTTCAGGTCTGGTTGCCGCAGCAAAAACCCGTGGTCATTTTCCTGCTGGTAATTCAGTTTGTGATGGCCAGCAGCATGCTCTATGAATGGCTGGAATGGCTGATTGCCATTGGTTTATCTCCTGAGGAAGCTGAAAACTATAATGGACAACAAGGTGATATGTGGGATGCGCACAAAGACGTCTTGCTTGCTACGATTGGCGCGGCGATAACAGGCGGTCTACAGTTAATACCGACAAATCAAAAAAGCTCACCGAAGTGAGCTTTGAAATTCATTCAAGATCAACTGAATTAAAGTTTTGGATCACGGATTTAATTACATTCATATCTTCAATTATGAATGTGGGCAATATCGCATCCAATCATCTTTCATTTTTTGCAGTTCATTCCCCGTCAACATCTCACTGTAATAAATGAAATAGGTTACATCAGGATATTGAATCTCATGACGGAACATCATGCCACGCAGTGACACAAATAACTCCTCAGGAAAATCATCCTCTAAATAAAGTTCTTCAAATTCATAATTAAAATAACAATTTTGCGTCGCAAGAAATGCTTCAGCTATAGCCATGTTTCTGCTCTAACAATGAAATATGCTTTATATTATCTGATTAGTTTCAATGATGGTTTACATTTCATTCGGTTCAATCCATTGAACAAACTTAGATTCTGACAAATGTGGATATTTGAACTTATCTAGATATTCAAAACAGGCCTTTTGGCCTTGAGGAATTTTATCCAGATGCTTATCGAAAAATAAATGCCGACTATATTGAGCGCCATCAAAGCGAATACTCACACGTTCAAATTCATTACCACCTCGAACTTTATGCATCTGATAAAACTGCACAACACCACATTCCTTCGATGGAATAACAGGTGGATCATTGGGCTTTAGAAAGCTATACAGCAGAAAGATACAAACGCCGGGTAGAAAACTCAGCCAAAACAAAACCTTCTTAGAATTATCCTGAGTTAATTTTGCTTCAGAATAAAGCATACATAACATCGGAATAAATACGATACTAAAAAAACCAAGCAACAAAATAAACGTGAGCATATGAGCCTAGACTCAATCAGAGTACTCCACTTATATCATAACAATATGATTTCAAAAAATAAAAAAGCTAACCGAAGTGAGCTTTAAAATTCATTCAAGATCAACTGAATTAAAGTTTTGGATCACGCATTTGTACCAAGTTTGCATCGGCTTTACTTAAGCTTTCCATGACTTTATTCATGACAGTGGGTACCAGTGAATCAGCAATTTGCGCTGCTTGCAGGCCCAGCTTTTCACCCAAAGTTGGTTTTTTTCGGGTCTGGATGGAATAGATATCATGTTGGGTTAACAAGTTGAGCAGGTATTCATCTGAGGTTTGCAGTTTATCCACCAGATTTAGATCTAGCGCATCCCGACCATACCAATGCTCACCAGTGGCCACTTTTTCAATATTCAGCTGCGGGCGATACTTCTCAACAAAATGTTTGAATAAAGTATGGGTTTGCTGTAATTCTTCTTCAAACTTGGCCTTACCTTCTTCGGTATTTTCACCAAACATGGTCACAGTACGTTTGTACTGACCAGCAGTATAAAGCTCAAAGTCGATTTTATTGTCTTTTAGCAAACGGTTAAAATTGGGGACTTGAGCAACTACACCAATTGAGCCGACAATCGCGAATGGTGCAGAAATAATTTCATTGGCAATACACGCCATCATATAACCGCCACTGGCCGCCACTTTATCGACACAGATGGTCAAATGAAAACCTGCCTCACGTAAACGTACCAATTGAGCCGCTGCAAGTCCATAACCATGGACCATGCCTCCCGGGCTTTCCAGACGCACTACAACGCGGTCACGACCTGCTTTGGCTGTGGCCAGAATCAGAGTGATTTCTTCACGTAAGCCTTCTACCGCAGAAGCCGCCATATCACCTTTAAAATCGAGTACATAGATTTTTTGATTGGTTTTCTTACGCGCACGCGCTTCTTTTGACAGTTGTTGCGACAACTGTAAAAGTTCCAGTTTAGAGCCAGTAGTTTGCGCTATTTTTTTTCGTTGTTCATTGATACGCGCATTGAGATGACTAATACGGATTTCAGCGGACAGTTTCGGAGTATGAAATAACATAAAAAATCTATTCTCTATTTAATTCGGATTTATCCCTTTAGATTAGGTCAATTTCGGTTTTTTTCAACTTTATTTCGAGAATTATTACGATTATCACCATCTATTTCACCTATAAAAAAAAGAGCCTTGCGGCTCTTATTCTAGATATCGGATTAACCGAAACGCCCGGTAATATAGGCTTCAGTCAACTGATGATCTGGCTGGGTAAAGACTTTCTCGGTCGAGTTCACTTCAATTAAATCACCCAAATGGAAGTATGCAGTACGATCCGATACACGTGCTGCCTGTTGCATGGAGTGAGTTACAATCGCGATGGTATATTGCGTAGATAGCTCAGAAATCAGCTCTTCTACTTTAGCGGTTGCAATGGGATCAAGTGCTGAACATGGTTCATCCATCAGGATCACTTCCGGGCTGACTGCAATGGTACGCGCGATACACAGACGTTGCTGCTGACCACCCGATAAACCTGTTCCCGGCTGGTTTAAACGATCTTTCACTTCTTCCCACAAACCAGCTTTACGCAAACTGCCTTCTACAATTTCTTCAAGATCGTACTTGTCACGCGCCAAACCATGCAGTTTTGGACCATAGGAGACATTATCGAAGATTGATTTCGGGAATGGGTTCGGCTTCTGGAAAACCATACCAACCTGTGCACGTAGCAAGACCACATCTAGGTTTGGATCATAAATATCCTGATTGTCCAGCATGACTTTACCGGTCACACGGCAGCTATCAATGGTATCGTTCATGCGGTTTAAGGTACGCAGAAAGGTCGATTTACCACAGCCTGATGGCCCAATAAAAGCAATCACTTCATTTTCATAAATGTTCAGGTCAATGCCTTTAATCGCTTCCGCTTCACCATAGTACACATGCACATCAGAAGTACTAAGTTTCACATTCGTCGACTTCGCATCTTTTTTGCTGCTGCTTTGCGTATCGAACTGGGAAACAAACGGAGTTGCTGGCTTTTGAGTCGCCTCATCCGAGGTGAATTGTGTCTGTTGTGGATTCACGATTTGATCCTTTTTTAAGGAATTTTGAATAACAGTTGTGTTCATGATTCTGCCCCTATTACCAACGGACTTCAAATTTCTTACGTAACCAGATGGCCAGACTGTTCAAGCTGATCATCATGGCCAGAAGTACAATAATTGCTGCTGCGGTACGCCCTTCAAAGAAGTTACGCAATTCATTGCCTTGCCATAAGAAAATCTGTACAGGTAAAGCCGTTGACTGATCAAATGGTGTGGCTGGAACGCTGGCAACAAAAGCACTCATCCCGATTAATAACAATGGTGCGGTTTCACCCAAAGCTTGTGCAACCCCGATAATTGCACCCGTCAAAATGCCCGGTAAAGCCAAAGGCAAGACATGATGGAATACGGTCTGGATACGGGAAGCACCGAGTCCCAAAGCGGCCTGACGAATCGAAGGTGGAACCGCTTTAAGTGATGCGCGTGTGGTGATGATCACAGTCGGTAAGGTCATCAGACTCAGCACCAGACCACCCACCAATGGTGCTGACAGTGGCAAATGCATCCAGCCAATGAAGATCGCTGCACCCAATAGACCGAAGACAATTGAGGGAACGGCTGCCAGGTTGTTGATATTGACTTCGACCACATCGGTAATCCAGTTTTTCGGTGCAAACTCTTCCAGATAGATCGCAGAGGCCACCCCGATTGGAATCGAGATAAAGATCACAATCATCATCATGAACAGCGAGCCCATGAAGGCACCTGCCAAGCCAGAAGTTGCTGGTGAGCTGCGCGAGTCAGGACTGGTGAAAATATTGGTATTGAAACTATTTTCAATCACACCAGAGGCTTTCATCTCGTCCGCCACCTGACGTACTTCAGGACTGAGCTGCTGCTGTTCATCTGGAAGATCACGGTCAATATTTCCTGCCAGCCAGACATCGACATTGGCATCCGCCAGAATTTTCACTTCCTTGCTTTGACCGACCAGACTCGGATCATTCATGACCATGTCTCGCAAGCGGTACGCCTCAGAACTGGTATATAAAGAACCCAGTTCATCACGCTGGCTTTCCAGCTTGCTGTCTTTGGCAATCATGCCATTGATAATCAGCGCATCCCAATCCACCATTCCGACTTCGGTCTGCCACGCGATAAAGCGATCTTCAAACTGCGCTGGAGATTCTCCTGCAGCTGGCTTCGGTTTTGGACCAATATCCACAATGGCTGGATCGAAATGAATCGGCAAACTCATGCTGCTTTGCCAGAATGCAGGCAAACCTTTGGATAAAATACTCCCGAACAGCAATACCACAAAGAACAGACCTGCCAGTACCGCAGAGAAACCAAATAAACGAAAGGTTTTTTCTTTACGATGACGTCGTGCCAAAGAGCTTTGAATGGTCTTCTTACGCTTTTCACGCAGCTCGGCGGCGATGGATGGATCAATACGCTGATCCACAGGCGTTGTATTTGAAGTACTCATTAGTCGTATTGCTCACGATATTTACGCACGATGATCAGTGCAACAATGTTCAAACCTAAGGTAATGACGAATAGCGTCAGTCCTAGTGCAAAGGCCACCAGTGCTTGTGGACTAGCAAAATCAGTATCGCCAGTTAGCTGATTCACGATGGTAATCGTGACCGTGGATACTGCTTCAAGCGGATTGGCATGCAACTGCGGGCTGTTCCCGGCTGCAAGAACCACGATCATGGTTTCACCAATTGCACGTGACGCCGCCAACAGGAACGCACCGATAATACCCGGTAGAGCCGCGGGTAAAACCACCTGACGGATCGTTTCAGATTTGGTCGCGCCCAAGCCCAAAGAACCATCACGTAAGGCACGCGGCACCTGAGTGATGATGTCGTCTGACAGAGAAGATACAAATGGAATGATCATGATACCCATGACCAGACCAGCAGTTAGCGCACTGGTCGCATTAATTTCGAGTCCGACCAGAGCACCCATGCTTTTAAGGAATGGACCGATGATCATCAAAGCAAAGACACCATAGACAATCGTAGGAATACCCGCCAACACTTCAATTGTAGGTTTTGCCCAAGAGCGGAATCGCGGTGAAGCGTATTCGGCCAGATAGATCGCAATCATCAGGCCTACTGGAACCGCGACCAGAAGCGCGATCCCGCTGACCATGAGCGTGCCCCAGAGCAGTGGCAATAAACCATAACTGCCTTCAGCACTGCCAGAGGTGCTAAACCCTGGGTTCCATTGGGTACCAAAGAAGAAATCGAGTGGGCTAACGAAGCTGAAGAAACGCATCGCCTCGCCAAACATCGACATCACAATCCCGAGAGTGGTCAGAATCGCCACACCTGAACACAATGCCAGGCCGATATTAATCATTTTTTCGACTTGGTTACGCGCACGGAATTCTTGGCTAATATGTTTCTTGGCCCAGACCAGACCAGCCAGCGCCGCCGAAATCACGACTGCCAATTTGGCAAAGGTACCAATGGTCGAGAATTTCGCCAACTGTTCCGCAGCTGCAACTTCATAGGCTGCCGGTGTATCACTGACCCCGAAACCTGAGGCAAGTGCCTGAACGCGATCAATCACAACGCTCAAACTTGCCGGATCCAGACTGACCGAAACATTTTCTGGCAAATGGTTGAGTACGACCTGCTCCAGAAAAGTGGGTTCCACCATGTTCCAAACAATCAAAATTAAAAACGCAGGGATACCACACCATAGTGCAACCAGGGCACCATAATATCCGGGACGCGAGTGTAAGTTTGCAGAATTGCTTCCCTTACCTGCTAAGCTACGGCTTTTACTTAATCCGATTTGATAGGCTATGGCCATGATGGCCAATAACACACCTATAAGTAGCAGATTCATGTATTCTCCACTGTTTTTTCAATTTTCATGGTTTGAAAAAACTTGTTTATCGCAAAAAGCCGATGGTAGGTTGACCCTACCACCAGCGTTTTCAAAATCATTTATTACTTCACAACAACCGCTTTACCAGCCTTGAAATTTGCCAGGACTGCCGCACGTTCTTTATCAGACATTGAAATCAGACCTGCTTTTTCCAACTTAGAGCCTTTGCCAGATACTTTCTTGTTCAGGAAGTATTCTGTGAACTGCGGTAAGCCTTTGATCGATTTCAAGTGCTCGCCTTTCACATAGAAGAACAATGGACGTGATACCGGATAAGCACCATTCAAGATGGTCTTTTCAGAAGGCGCTACATTGTTCACCGTAGCAACACGTAGACGGTCACGGTTCTGGTCATAGAAACCTAGGCCAAACACACCTACCGCACTTGGAGAAGTTTTTAAACGTGCCAATGTTTCGGTATAGTCACCGGCAATCTCAACCACACGGCCATCTTTACGGAATGTTGTACAAGCTTTTTTCTTAGCATCTTTGTCTAGAGACTTAATTGCAGCATACGTTTCACAACCTGCATCCACCATTTTCTCCTGGAAGACTTCGCGCGTACCATGATTCGACGCAGGAATTACCAGGGTGATAGGTTCATTCGGAAGTGCTTTGTCAATTTGGTTCCAACGCGTGTACGGGTTAGCGACCATTTTTCCATTTGATGGAAGTTGTGCAGCAAGTGCAGCGAAGACATGTTGTGGACGCAGTTTATAAGCCGCTTTGTTTGCATTCGATGCAAACACAATACCGTCATAACCGATTTTGATTTCTAGGACTTGGTTAACGCCATTCTTTTTACATTCTGCCAGCTCTGTACTCTTGATTTGACGAGAAGAGTTTGCGATATCAATCGTGTTATCACCCACGCCATTACAGAACTGCTTTAAACCACCTGAAGAACCGCCAGAACCGACAACTGGTGTTTTAAACTGTGGAAAAGTATTACCGAATTCTTCTGCCACGATACTGGCATATGGAAGTACAGTTGAAGAACCTGCAATTTGAATGGTGTCACGTGCTGCGTGTGCAGTCGTTACAGCAGTTGCCCCGGTTACTGCTAATGCTAAAGCTATATTTGTAAAGCGCATTCTAGTATCTCTCTCATTTATGCAAATTTGGAGTACACCACTTTTTATTCAGTTTTGTACTTCTTTCGATACCTGCATTTTGATTTTAGAATATGACAGATAAGTTACAGCTTTATTACGATTTAGTGATTTTTCATCTAGCGGTTTTTTCTTGATTAAATTTTTATGGATTTCAATGATTAAGTTCTTTTTGTCATTCACTTCATTAAAAAATTTTAGACCAATGACATGTAACAATTTTTATAAAACTGAACTCAGGATAAATCCTGCTCCCCAGTTTTACATAAGCCTATGACAAATAAATAACAGGCTAAACAGGATTCAAATCTTCGGTGTTTTTGTGGTGAATTTCGATCTGGGAAATGACCTTTTTGTTTTTTAAGCTCACAAAAAAAAGGAGATCTTTCGATCTCCTTTCTATTTAAATACAGAATTTCAATCTAACTACATACAAAAATATTATGCATCTATCAGAACCTGTGGAATACGATATTTAATCAGGAATACGCAGCAAAGAGCGAATACTAAAGGTACGCCGAGCGCATAAAAATAACCTGAAACACCATATTGCGTGAGTACAATTCCGCCAATGGCTGATCCTACAATTGCACCCATACGTCCCATTCCAATTGCCCATCCTGTTGCAGTTGCACGAACTTGAGTTGGATATGCAGCGACCACCAGGTAATTCAAAGCCAATTGCTGACCACCAATTCCAAATCCTGCCAATGCAATCAAAGCGAAGATATAGCCCCACTGATTACTTTCAATAAATAAACCTAAACCAGCGACGATCACCAATCCTGTAATTAGCATAAAAGTGAGAATTTTAGCTGTATTTACTTTAGGTAGCCAATAAGCTAATGGCAAAGCAAATAAGATAAAGGCAGCATTTACTGTAACCGATGCGTAAGGCGCATTTTCCGGTGCCAATCCTGCCTGTTTCAATACAGTCGGCAACCACGATAACAACATAAACCAGGCAATCCAGTTAAAGAAATAAGTACCCCATACGCCAATGGTAGTACGAGCCAAATTATTTTGAAACAAGATCGCTAACTTGGCTTTTTGTTGTTGTGTATTATTTGGCTGAAGTAGGTCTTTAGTTCTAATCTCGCCAATTCCCGGAGAAATTTTATTGAGAATTTTTTGAATTGATCTCAAAGAGGAACTTTTATTGTTTTGCGCTAAATATTCCAAAGATTCAGGCAACAAGAAATACATGACAAACAATAATAGCAGCGGGAATCCACCGCCAATCAAATAAATCCCTTGCCAACCTAGCACTGGCAAAATCTTGGCAGCCAGTAAACCACCTAACATCGCTCCTGCTGGCAAGGCTAACAACACGCCTGTGGTAACTGTGCCTTTGAAACGTTGCGGAGAATATTCAGCAGCCAATGCAAGCAACACAGGTGTCGCCCCGCCCATCCCTAATCCGGCAATAAATCTCAATACTAATATTTGATCAACATTCGTCGCATACGCAATAAATATAGTGGCTAGAGAAAAAATGGCCGTACAGATGATTAATGTTTTTCGACGTCCTAATTTATCCCCTACCAGTCCTAAGAGCATTGCACCTATCGTCATTCCTACGATACCTGCAGTTAAAATCGGTGCTAATGCGCCTGTTTCTAAATCAAAGTGTACTAGCAAGGCTGGTGCGGTAAATGCAACAGCTTGGGTATCAAAACCATCAAATAATGCGATCAGAAAACAAAGTGCAATGACCATCCACTGATATTTAGAAATTCCTTGATCAATCACTGTTTTGATGAGTGATTTTTCTTGTATATTTTGCTCCATATTCCCGAGTTTTCCATTTTATTTTGAATAGCTTATAATTTTGAAAAACACGCAGCAAAGACTTAAAAGGTATATTTATATATTGGAGCTAGTTTGATCCTGGCATCTAAAACCGAAATTTAATTATAAAAAAAGGAGATCATTTCGATCTCCTTTTTTCACACCACCATCACTTATGCAATGGGTGGCGTATAAGTACCGTCAGCGATTGAATCTTTGATACGATCCGCTTCTGCAAGCACTAGCGCCAGCAAGTTCTTCACGTTATCAAGTGTTGCAACTGGGCTTAAAGTGGTCATTTTCAGAGACTGAACCTGACCAACTTTCGTTACACCAATGTTCGCTTCACCACGTGCAAACAGTTCGTCTGCTACGTTTTGGTTAAGCGTATCGAGTAATTCAACCGGATAGCCCGCTGGAACCACACGGAACAGTACAGAGGCAAATTGAGGCTCAAGCAGAAGCTCTAAACCGTCAGTTGCTTTAATGTAGTCTGCCACATCACGTGTTAAGCCTACACCATGATCGATCATCGAACCATAAAGCTCTTCACCTAATGCTTCTACAGTCATCCACAATTTCAATGCATCAAAACGACGCGTCGTTTGTAGTGACTTCGATACCAGGTTAGGAACGCCATGCTCTTCATCATAAGCGGAGTTCAGATACTCTGCTTCATAATGCATGAAACGGTAATTCGCTTCATCTTTCAGCAGGAACGCGCCACAAGAAATGGTTTGGAAATAATGCTTATGGAAATCAAGCGTGATCGAATCCGACAGCTCAATCCCGTCCAGCATAGAACGATAGTCATTGGATAGAATCAGTGCACCACCCCATGCCGCATCGATGTGCATCCACGCGCCATATTTATTGGTGATTTCACGAATTGCTTTCAATGGATCAATCGCGCCAGCATCCGTTGTACCCGCAGTCGCTACAACACATGCCACTATCTTGCCTTCAGACTGAAGGTGCGTCATGGTTTTTTCCAGCGCGTCTACGTCCATCTGTGCATTTTCATTCACAGGAACAGTGACCACTGACTGGAAGCCCATGCCCATCATCGCCATGTTCTTTTGCACAGAGAAATGTGCATTTTCAGAACAGATGACTTTGACATTATGCATCGCATCCGCAGGAATACCATCGCGCTGAACCGACCACGGATTACCGTTTTCGTCTTTCCAGTTTTTCGCAATGCAAGCATCACGCGCCAGCAATACGCCCATCAAGTTAGACTGTGTCCCACCAGAAGTAAATACACCTGCCTGACCCGCACCATAGCCCACTTTTTGACGTAACCAGTCAATCAGCTGAACTTCCATCAATGAACCGGCCGGGCTTTGATCCCATGAGTCCATTGACTGGTTGGTTGCATTAATCAGCACTTCCGCGATCTGGCTAGTCACCATCGTTGGACAGTGAAGATGCGCAAGTGAATGCGGATGATGCACTTTTAAGCTCTTGTTAAGGAATAGCTCAACCATACGCTCTAAAGATTTTTCTACACCCAAGCCTTCTTTAGAAGGATTGAACCCAATCGCGCTGCGTAGCTCTTTAATGCTGCCGCCAGTATACATTTTGTCATTTTGCAACCATGCCGCAACCGCTTTGGTCGCTTGGTCCATGCCAGCCTGATAGTCAGCAATGGATACAGCATCATTGCAGAGTAACGCTTTACGATGTTCTGCGAAATCTACCATGAATTATGCGCCTCGAACTGCAACTAGTGCTTCAGCAACCGATTTTTTGAAACGAGCAATTACTTCAACACATTCGTCTTGAGTAATGATCAACGGGCAAAGTAAACGAATCACTGTACCGTTACGACCACCTTTCTCAAGCAATAATTTATTGTTGAAACATGCAGTCTGGATCGCTGCAGCCAATTGACCATCAGCAGGTAAAGACCCCATATGATCCGCATCTTTGCGCTCATCTACGATTTCAACGCCGATCATCAGACCACGGCCACGCACGTTACCGATACATGGGAATTCAGCAGCCAGTTTTTTCAATTCAGCTTGCAGGAAATCACCACGCTCTTGCGCATTTTGAGCCAGGTTCTGCTCTTTAATGGTATTGATCGTTGCAAGACCTGTACCCATCGCCAATTGGTTACCACGGAATGTACCGGTGTGACCAGCAGGTTGCCATGCATCAAACTTGCGTTTAATACCTAATACTGCAAGTGGCAAGCTACCACCTACGGCTTTAGACATTACCACGACATCAGGTTCAATCCCTGCATGTTCGAACGCAAACATTTTGCCTGAACGTGCAAAACCAGCCTGAACTTCATCAAGAATCAACACGATGTTGTGTTTTTCAGTCACTTCACGGATTTTTTGCAACCATTTTACTGGCGCAGTCACCACACCGCCTTCACCCTGAATCGCTTCAAGAATTACAGCTGCAGGTTTGGTCACACCGCTTTCGACATCTTCAATGAAGTTTTCAAAGTAGTAAGTCAGGGCATCTACACCGGCTTCACCACCAAGACCCAATGGACAACGGTATTCATGCGGATACGGCATGAACTGTACACCCGGCATCAAACCGTTCACTGCATTTTTCGCAGACAGGTTACCTGTCATTGCCAATGCACCGTGAGTCATACCATGGTAGCCGCCAGAAAAGCTGATCACTGAGCTACGACCGGTAAAGGTTTTCGCCAGTTTAATCGCGGCTTCAGTTGCATCTGCACCGGATGGACCACAGAACTGCAAGCAGTACTCTTCTTGGCCACCTGGAAGATAAGAAAGAAGTGCTTCAGTAAAAGCATCTTTTAAAGGAGTAGTAAGATCCAGGGTATGCAATGGTAAACCGCTTGCAATTGTATCCTGGATACTTTGAATGACTGCAGGATGATTATGGCCTAAAGCCAACGTCCCTGCCCCAGCTAAACAATCAAGGTACTCAGTACCTTCAACATCGGTAACCCAGCAACCTTGTGCTTTCGCTATCGCTAACGGTAATTTACGTGGATAACTACGCACATTCGATTCCATCTGACTTTGGCGAGTCAAGTAGTATTCGTTTGTGGAATTGGTGGCAGGGTTTACAGAAGTAACGCTCATATCGAATTACCATCTCTGATATGGGTGAAAGAAATAAGTCTGGTGACGTTTGGTCCTTTGACTCGGCGCTTTATAAAGGTTCTAGCTAGCAGTTTTGTATTCGAATAACTAGGAGGCGGATGATACCGAATTTTTCAGGAAAATAAACAACTTTCAGTCACATTTTGTCCTAATCTTTATCGAAAAAAAACATCATGCTAATCCATCCCCTAAATCATCATCTTACAGTGTGACAGCAGAAAGAAAAGCGTGTTCTTTTATGGTTTTTTGTAGCGCAGGCGGCATTCAGGTAATCAGTCTCAAAATTATTCATTAAGTATTTAATTATTAAAAATAAATATAAATTAAATAATGAGATAAAATTAAAGAAAATTTAACACTCTTACGACAAATATTTCGTAAAAAGATCACAATTGAGATTTAATATTTTAACAACGGCCTAGATGGCCAATTTTAAGAAAAACAGGACAATTTCATGCGTCTCTTAGCACTTACCAGTTTGATCCTTGCCGGCACCCTCGCCACAGGCGCATTTGCAGCTCCTGCTGAATCTCTGAATTATAATGTTGTTAATCTTTCAGCAGAGGCTAGCCGTGAAATCTCAAATGATGAAATGCATGCTGTGCTTTATATTGAAAAATCCAACAAACAGCCGGCTGAACTGGCCACTCAAATTAACCAGCTGATGAATCAAGCAATTGCCACAGCACGCAAATATCCAACTGTGAAAATCGAGACTGGGGCACAAAGTACTTACCCTATTTATGACAATGACAACCGCAAATTAAAAGAATGGCGTGGTCGTGCCCAGATTCGTCTGGAATCAAAAGATTTTAAAGCGACATCTCAATTGATTGCTGAATTACAACAGCACTTCCAGACCCAGTCAATTAATTTCAAGGTATCTGACGAAAAGCGTAAAAAAGTTGAAAGCGAGCTGATGATTGAAGCCACCAAAAACTTCCAGCAACGCGCACAGGCACTCACCCAGACCTGGAACAAACCGAGTTATCAACTGGTGAACTTAAACCTGAATACTAATAACTATTCACCACAGCCAGTACCGCGTATGGCCATGATGAAATCTGCATCGGCTGATATGGCGGTTCCTGAGCAGGAAGTTGCGGCGGGCGAATCGCAAATGACGGTCAGCGCGAATGGGGCGATTCAGTTTAAATAAGACTTCATTATATTATTCGCACTTTTAAGAACCACCCTTTTGGGTGGTTTTTTATCATGTGAATATTCTTTAAAAAGCGAGGCTACAAATTCATACAAACTCAGGTAGGAATTGAGGTTTGACCGGTTTAGAGTAACGGACATTTATTCCAGTCTTCTCTGCTCATGTCCCTTGACCAATTGAATCTTTACCTGTTTCATATCTTAAATGTACCCGACCAAGCCTCGATCTGGATAATCAACTATGCCTCCCTGATTGCGCATGACCTGGTTTATCTCTTTTTGCTGATTTTTTCTATTGCCTGGTTCCGTGGTAGTTACCAAGTAAAAATGGGGATTATCAAAGCATTTATTTTTACAGCTATTACATTATTGATGAGTGAAGTATTGTCTGCGGTACTCAATACCCCACGCCCGTTTGTGATGGATGTTGGTCACACCCTGATTGAACATGCACCGACTGGTTCTTTTCCCAGCAACCATATGAGTATTTTTAGTGGGATTGCCTTCGCCTATTATTTTTCACCGCAGCGAGACTTGGGACGAATTCTAATCTGGACAGCTTGGCTGGTGGCATGGTCGCGTGTTTATGTCGATGTGCATTTTCCAATTGATATGCTGGGTGCATTCCTGATGGTAATAATAGTAAATTTAGCTGGCTTGCCGCTGTGGTGGAAATATGAGAATCAAATCATAAACTTTATTTTGGGTATTCATTATTGGGTATTTTCGCCTTTAATTCGAATGGGCTGGATCAAATAAATCTAATTAAAATGTCATAAAAAAACCCGCTCGAAAGCGGGATTTTTTGAATCTCTAAACTTGAATCTGAATAATTTAGTAAATCGCCATATGATTGCGATCTACTTTAAATAACACTCAAAAACATTAAGCTAAAAATTAATCACAAGTTATTATTTTAAATATATTTTATTGAATTTTACCATCCTAACAATTACCATCAACAACACTCCAAAACCACTTACCAAGTAGTTAAGTTGGTAGTTAAATTTTCATAGATAAGATATATATGCTCACCGTAAAGCAAATTGAAGCTATTCAACCTCTTGACGATAAAACTGTTAAAAATTTTGATAGTGAATTGCTATATCTCTTCACTTCCACGACCGGTCGTAAAGTTTGGAAAGTGATTTACACTTTTAATGGAAAGAAAAACACAACCACACTGGGTGAATACCCGATATTTTCAGCTAAGGAAGCTCGCCTAAAACGTGATGAAATAAAGAAACAAATTGCGGAAGGAATTGATCCTAACCAAAAGAAAAAAGCAGA